>NCBV01000012.1 GCA_002279355.1 Acidiphilium sp. 37-60-79 | reverse complement strand
CCTTGCAACCAAAATAAAACACGATATTCTGTCGCACATCGCGGTCAGTTTTTTATCACGCTGATTGACGGTTTTTCTCACCCTGTTTGTCGCGCCACACCCTCCCGCCACCAACGCCACCAAACTCCCCACCCGCTATGGCTGGATGCTGCGCCTCTACCCCGGCCACCAAATCCCCGGCGCCCGCTCGCAACTCGCCCATTTGCTCACCGAACCCGATATGATCGCCCTGATCACCGCTCATCCCAGCCTCGGCCGCGTGCTCCGCCCGCTCTGCCACATGCTGCATCTCGCGCCACCACCCCACCTCGCCTTGCCGCGCAAACCACCGCCAGTCACCCCGCGCAAACCCCGCGCCAAACCAGCCCGCCCACCGCGCGCGCAGCACCGCCCGAGCCGCAGCACATCAGAATGCCGCCCGCTCTGGGGCCTGCATGACCTGCCCGCCAGACCCCGCAATAATCGCGCCTGACCCGCCAAGCCCCCGCACACCTGTATCATTACGATATAGAAACGAAAAAGGCGCAAAATCAAACGCCTTCAATCACCATGCCATCGTAACCCGGCTCGATGCCGGCGGGCAGCGCATCACATAAACTGCGAAAATCCATATCCGGCCCCATATGCGTCAAAATCGTCCGCGCCGGGCGCAAGGCCTCAACCCACTCCAGCACTTGCGCCAAATGAGCATGGGTCGGGTGCGGCCCACCCCGGGTGAAACAATCAATCACCAGCGTCTGCACCCCGCGCAGCGCCGCAAACGCCTCCGGCGCAAACCGCACCACATCGGTGCAATACGCCAAATTGCCAATCCGCAAGCCCAGCGAACGCATAAAACCATGATCCTGATCCAAAAGCTGCACCGGCAGGCCCAAAATCGGCACAATCTGCCCCGCCGCCACCACCCGCTCGGCCAGCACCGGGCGAAAAAATCCGTTGCCGCTCCACGGCTTGAACGCATAATCAAACCGCTGATGCAGCTCCGCCCAACAAGCCGCATCGGCATAAGCGGGCATCGGCGCACCGAGCAGCCGGTTCAAAATGCGAATTTCATCAAACCCGGCAATATGATCGGCATGGGCATGGGTAAACAACACCGCATCGATCCGGGCAATCCGCTGGCTCGTCAGTTGCAGCCGTATTTCTGGCCCGGTATCGACCAGCAAATTCCCCTCCGGCGCACCAATCACCACACTCGCGCGCGAACGCCGATTGCGCGGCTCAGCCGGATCGCACGCACCCCAATCGCCCGCACCATCGGCGCCGCCAATCTGCGGCAACCCGGCAGAACCGCCGGTGCCAAGCACAGTGAGCGAAAAATTCATGCGGCCTTGGTGAATAAAGTGCGGAAATTCGCCGTGGTTTGCGCGGCCAACTGCGCCTCGCTCACACCCTTCACCTCGGCCAGCACCCGGGCGGTCAACACCGTATTGCCCGGCTCATTGCGCTTGCCCCGCAACGGCACCGGCGCCAAATACGGCGAGTCGGTCTCCACCAATAACCGGTCCATCGGCACATCCCGCGCAATGGCGCGAAGTTCCTCCGAACGCGGGAAGGTGAGGATACCCGAAAACGACACATACCCCCCGAGCGCCAGCGCCCGCTCCGCAAGGCCGCGACCGGAGGAAAAACAATGCAGCAAAAACCGAAAAGGATGCGCCTGGAAAGCCGCCTCCAGCATCGTCGCGACATCATCATCAGCGTCGCGCGCATGAATCGCCAGCGGCAGATTGGTCATTTGGGCCGCTTTGATATGGGCCGAAAAATTCTGCGCCTGCACATCACGCGGCGCCTTGTCGTAAAAATAATCAAGCCCGGATTCACCAATGCCGATAACTTTTTCATGCGCGGTCAGCGCCGCAATCACCTCCGGCGCCGGCACCGGACCCTCCGCACCAGCATGATGCGGATGAACCCCAACGCAAGCCCAAACCCGCTCAAGCGCCTCAGCCATCGCAATCGCTTGCTGCGATTGCGCGAGGGTAACGCCAATGGTCACCATTTCCGCAACCCCCGCCGCATGGGCACGCGCAACCACCAAGGGCCGCTCCTCGGGCGAAAAATAATCCAAATGGCAATGGCTATCGATCAACATGGTTAGCTCCTACCCGATCCGCACGCGCCGCGACAGATTGACCCCAGCCGCCCGCACGATAAAATTGAGTCTTGCAACCCCGCATGACAAGGCAAAGGACCGCGCATGGCGCTCACCGCTTATTTAGCCGGCCCCGATGTATTCTTGCCCGATGCCCGCGCGCATGCCGCCCGCAAATGCCGGATTTGCAGCCAAGCCGGGTTCATCGGCCTCGCCCCGCTCGATGACGAGAGCGCGATCCCCGATTGGCAAAAAATTTTTCGCGCCGATGTCGCGATGATGGAAGCCAGCGACATCATCATCGCCAATCTGACACCGTTTCGCGGCGCCTCCGCCGATGCGGGCACCTTGGTCGAGCTTGGCTGGTTCCTCGGCCGCAACAAACCGATTTACGGCTATTCCAATAGCGCCGCACCGTTCGATCAGCGGAGCCGAGCGCAATGCGCCGCCATCGCCGATCCGCTGGCGGGCCTGATCCATGAAAGCTTTGGTCTGACCGATAATTTAATGATCGCCGGCGCGGTCTGGCAAAGCGGCCATCCGGTCTTCACCCCAACCGATGGGCAAGATCGAGCCTTTAATGCGCTGGATATTTTTGAACGCTGCGTGCGCTATGCGGCAGACCAGCATCGCTAACCTCGCCCGACGCAACGCCGAGCGACACGCCACCGCCGGTCTCCCGGCCAAAGCCAAACCACACGAGGGCACCCAGCAACCCCACCCCCCAAAAGCCGGTATTGAGCGCCAGAAAATCAGCAATCGCGAGATGTTGGGTCAGCAGCACCATCGCACCATAGAGGCCGATTGAGGTAAACCGCACCAAAGCGGTCATCCGCCCACGCAACGCGGTCGGCCAAATCTCCGCCTTGAACGTGTCTTCCGCCATATAGGCCACATTGATCACGATATTCAGCGCGAACACCAACGCCAAAAATCGACCTCCATGGCCCAGCCACCAAGGCTGCGCGAACCAGATCCCCAGGCTGATCGCCATGCAACCCGCATAACCGCCGAGCAACAAAAACCGCCGACCAACGCGATCACCGAGCAAAAATGCCAACCCCGACAACACCGCCGCAAGGCTCGCCACCAGCAAAATCCCCGCCGTGAGTGATTTAAAAAAATACGGGCCGACCACATAGGTAATCATGCCAAACCCCGCGACATCGCCAAACGCCATCGCGATGCTGCAAAACAGCTTGAGCCAAACCAACCGATCGCCCCAGGCGATCGACGAGGTCTGGGCGATATGTTCGGCATCAATCACCGCAAGGCGGGCGGGCGCTTGCGCGCCATAATAGGTGAGCGCCTCGGCTTGGGCGCGAACCGGGTCGCGCACGCGCAGCCAGCGCAACGATTCCGGCGTATGGCCCCGCACCACCAACAACGACGCCACAATGCCAAACCCAACCAGCCCGACCACTTCGCGCTGCACCGCGACCTGCTGGTAGGCTGCGGAAAAAGCAGCGATGGCCAACACCAACCCGCCCAGCGAGACAAAATTGACCGCCGCCATGGTGGCTTTGCCGCGATGGGCGGGCGGCATCAATTCATGCGAAGCGACGAGTATCGTGTTCATCTCGCCCCCAGCCGCGAGCAGCATGACCGCGAGGGCGGCGAGCACAGCCGCGTAGCCAAAGCTGAAAGCCAGCCCCAGCGCGCCAAGCGCATAAGCCGCCATCGTCAAATAAAACATCCGCCGCCGCCCGATCCGGTCGGATAACGGCCCGGCAATGGCAATGCCCGCCATGAGCCAGATCGGCGCCCAAACCAGCAGGAGCGACACCATGAATTTCGGCATCACGAACCAGCCCGCCGCGACCGAGGCGGCGCCAAACGCATAGGCCTCGGCCAGCATGCCAAGCGCGAACGAGAAAAAATTGAAACTATCGGTGCGGCACCAGCGGATCGGCGCGCTCATACCAGCGCATCCAGCCGATCCCAGACATAGAAGGTGCGCGGCAGGCGCCAGCACGCGATCATCCCACGCGCTCGAGCTTGCAGGCAAAGAACCCATCGGTCTGATCGCGGGCGGGTGAGAGGCGCATGGCCGCACCCCGCAGATAATCAGGCCAGGATTCGGCCAGCGGAACCACGCGAAAACCGGCATGGCGGGCCAAAAACCCGTCGATCTGCGCGTCATTTTCTTCGTCCAACACCGAGCAGGTGGCATAAATCAGATGCCCCCCCAGTTTGACCAAACGCTGCGCCTCATCGAGGATATTGGCTTGCTTGACCGTCAATTCCGCCAAATCCTGGGCGGTCAGGCGCAGCCTTGCATCGGGGTTGCGCCGCCATGTGCCGGTGCCGGTGCATGGGGCATCGACCAGCACCACATCGCATTTGCGCTCCTGGCGTTTGGCCCATTTATCACCCGGCGCGAATAAATGCCGCTCGGCATTATGCACCCCGGCCCGACGCAACCGCTTGATCGCCGCATCCAAACGCGGCGCCGAAACATCGCAGGCGACCAGATGGCCTTTATTCGACATCATCATCGCCAGCGCCAGGGTTTTACCGCCCGCACCGGCGCAATAATCAACCACCCGCATGCCCGGCCGCGCATCGGCGAGCAGGGCCACGAGCTGGCTGCCTTCATCCTGTATTTCCACCAAACCATCGCGAAACGCGGCACTGGCGGTCACGTTCTGGCGGGCGGGAAGGCGCAGACCCCAAGGGCTCAGCCGGGTGGGTTCGGCGCGCAAACCATCCCGCGCCAAGGCCTCGATTGCGGCCTCACGCGAGGTTTTGAGCAAATTCACCCGCAAATCGAGCGGTGCTTGGGTGAGCATGGCGGCGCATTCGGCGTCGAGCCGCGCGCCAAAGCGGGTGCGAAATTTTTCGACCACGAAATCGGGGATTTCCAGCCGCACCCCGTCCGGCATGCCTGGATGATCGAGCGTATGGGTCGCAAGTTGCGTGAGCGCCCGTTTTTCCGCCTCGTCGAGCGGTGCAGGGGCAAAACGCGAGCCGCCAAAAGCGGATTCGGCGCGATGCGCGGTCATGCCGCCGAGCACCATCATCGCGAGCGAGAGCAAGCGCGGCGTGACCGGCGCGCCAATCCGCTCCAACCACCAACCCAAACGTCTGCGCGCACGCAGCACCGACCAGGTGATTTCGCTGATCTCGCGCCGATCCCCGCCACCGATAAAGCGCCGCGTGCGCAAAAACTCGTTGGCCACCGCATCGGCGGGGCGACGATCCGTCTCAATGGCGCCGAGCAGCTCAATCGCTGCATCTAGCCGTCCCGCCGGGGTCATGGATCAATCCTGACGATAATTCGGCGCTTCGCGGGTAATCGCGACGTCATGAACATGGCTTTCGCGCAGGCCCGCGCCGGTGATGCGGCGGAACCGCGCCTCGGTTTGCAGGGCCGCAATAGTCGCACTGCCGGTATAGCCCATGCCAGCGCGCAGCCCGCCGACCATTTGATGCACGACCGCACTCATCGGGCCTTTATAGCCAACCCGACCTTCGATCCCCTCGGGCACCAATTTCAGTTGATCCTTGATTTCCTGCTGGAAATACCGATCCGCCGAACCCCGCGCCATGGCGCCGAGACTGCCCATGCCGCGATAGGATTTGTAGGAGCGACCCTGATATAAAAATACTTCGCCGGGCGCTTCATCGGTGCCGGCGAGCAGCGAGCCGACCATCACGCAATCAGCGCCTGCGGCGATCGCTTTGACGATGTCGCCGGAGTTGCGCACACCGCCATCGGCAATTGCCGGCACGTCATGGGCGCGGCAGGCGGCGGAGGTTTCCAGCACTGCCGAGAATTGCGGCACGCCAACGCCCGCGACCACCCGCGTGGTGCAAATACTGCCAGGCCCGATGCCGATTTTCACCGCATCCGCCCCCGCCGCGATGAGCGCCTCAGCACCTTCCGGGGTTGCGACATTGCCCGCGATCAACTGCACCGCGTTGGACGCGCGCTTGACCCGCTCGACCGCACGCAACACCCCGTCCGAATGGCCATGCGCGGTATCGACTACGATCACATCGACCCCGGCATCGATCAGCGCTTCGGCGCGCGCCAGCCCGTCATCACCCACCCCGGTCGCGGCCGCGACGCGCAGGCGGCCTAATTCGTCCTTGTTCGCCAGCGGATGCGCCTCGGCCTTGTCCATATCCTTCACCGTGATCAGCCCAACGCAGCGATAGGCTTCATCGACCACCAGCAATTTCTCGATCCGATGCTTATGCAGCAAATGCCGCGCTTGTTCCGGCCCGACATCGGCCGACGCCGTGACCAGATTTTCCCGCGTCATCAGCTCATAGACCCGGGCAGTGGGGTCGGTGGCGAAACGCACATCACGATGGGTTAAAATACCCACCAGACGCTGGGTGTCGCGCTCGACCACCGGCACGCCGGAGATGCGAAATTGCGCCATTAATGCCTGCGCTTCGGCGAGGGTTTGATCGGGGTGGATGGTCAACGGATTGACCACCATGCCGCTCTCATATTTTTTGACCCGCCGGACCTGCGCTGCTTGTTCCTCGATCGTCAGGTTTTTATGGATCACCCCGATGCCGCCTTGCTGCGCCATCGCAATCGCCATCGCGGCTTCCGTGACGGTATCCATGGCCGCGGAAATCAGCGGGATGTTCAGCGTGATGGTGCGGGTTAGGCGAGTGCGGGTGGCCGCCATCGCGGGGAGCACCTGCGAATAGCCCGGCACCAGCAGCACATCATCAAAGGCCAACGCCTCCGAAATCCGGTCCGCGCCACGCTTGGCGGACAGGGGAACGGGCTGCCCAGACGGGGGGGCGATTGGTTGTGCGGGATGATCGGCGGGAACCATGATTGATCCTTGGGGTTTAGGGTAACCTCGACAATGAATAACTGCACGCGAAGTCAGGTTTTACCTAAACGCCCCGGCGCAGCGCTGCAACCCCAAAGCCTGCGCGCACCAGCGCGCCCGCATGATGATCAAGCGCGTCAGCCGCGCTGCACCACCCCGCTTGATCCGAGCCAAGAGGCTTGGCCAGAGCGATGTGGTATGGCCGCGCCAAAATCCAATGGAGCCGATAACCCAGCGACGCGGCGGCGATCAGGAAACCGCCGGTACCGGCAAAAGGATCATCACGCGCACCGGCGCCGGGCGGATCAGATGATGTTGGGTGGTGGCATCAGGCACCGCCCAGATGATCGGGCGTGCCGGTATTTTGGTATTGCGCTGCTTGATGATCGGCAGGGCCGCCAATTGCACACCGCCCCGCAGACGATTGATCGACCCCGCCGCAACGATGCCGCGCGTCGGCGCATATGGCAGCGCGGCCAGCATCGCCCCTTGATTGGGCGGCGCAGTGAGCGCCCCGGCATCATGCGCGAGGATAGCCCCCATCATCAGGAGCGATAAAATCCCGGCAACTACCATTGATCGATAGGTCATTTTCGGTCCCCTCGCCCTACGCGTCTGATCAAGAGATATGCACGATTCCGCGCCGAAACCAGGGTCATGCGATGACAAATTGTAATTCTCGATCCAGCGCACCGTCTTTGAACACAAGATATGTTACATAAATAATTGACAATCGATTTTTTTGTAATATAACGGAGCGACAAACGGGGTGAGATCATGTATGCTCAGGCGCTCGACCAAACCGACACCCGCCCCGCGCAGGGCGATGATCCGGCACGATTGGCCGCGTTTCAGGCCCGGATTGATGCTGAGCAGAAAATCGAGCCCAATCATTGGATGCCCGAGGCTTACCGGCGGACATTGATCCGCCAGATCGCGCAGCACGCCCATTCCGAAATCATTGGTATGCAACCTGAGGGAAATTGGATTACCCGCGCTCCATCGCTCCGCCGCAAGGTGGCACTGCTCGCCAAGGTGCAGGATGAGTGCGGGCATGGGTTATATTTATATGCCGCCGCCGAAACGCTGGGCGTGTCGCGCGCGGCGCTGGTCGATCAGCTATTGGCTGGCACGGCGAAATATTCATCGATTTTCAATTACCCGACGCTGAGTTGGGCGGATATTGGCGCGATTGGCTGGCTGGTTGATGGCGCGGCGATTATGAACCAAATTCCGCTCTGCCGCTGTTCGTACGGGCCATATGCCCGGGCCATGATCCGCGTGTGCAAAGAGGAAAGCTTTCATCAGCGGCAAGGCTATGAGATCATCTGCAGTTTGGCGGGCGGCACGCCAGAACAGCGGGCGATGGCGCAGGATGCGCTCAATCGCTGGTGGTGGCCGTGCCTGATGATGTTCGGCCCGCCAGACACTGAAAGCCAGCATTCGGATCAGTCCACACGCTGGAAAATCAAGCGTTTTTCCAATGACGAACTCAGGCAGACTTTCATCGATGCCACGGTGCCGCAAGCGCATCGGCTTGGCTTGACCCTGCCGGACCCGGATTTGCACCTTGATCAAGCGACCGGCCATTGGCGCTATGGCGCGATTGATTGGGCGGAGTTTCGCGCCGTGCTGCGCGGCGAAGGCCCGTGCAATCGTGATCGGCTGGCGCGGCGCAATGCAGCGCATGCGGAGGGCGAATGGGTGCGCGAGGCCGCCAGCGCCTATGCTGCCAAGCAAAATCAGCGCAAGGCAGCGTGATCGGTCATGGCTGAAGCAACCCCTGATTATCCGCTTTGGGAAGTGTTCCTGCGCAGCCGCAATGGGCTTGCCCATAAACATGCCGGATCGCTGCACGCGCCGGATGCAACCCTAGCCCTCGCTGCGGCGCGCGATTTATTTACCCGGCGCGGCGAAGCGATTTCGATCTGGGTGGTGCCCTCGCATGCGATCATCGCGTCGGACCCGGATGATCAGGCCATGCTGTTTGAGCCTGCTGAGAGCAAAATTTATCGCCACCCCAGCTTTTACACGGTGCCCGACGATGTCGGCCATATGTGAGGTGCCGGGCGGCAATATCGCCGTCGCTGAGACGCCGATGCTGCGCTGGGTTCTCGCCTATGCCGATGACGCGCTGATCTTGGGTCATCGATTATCCGAATGGTGTAGCCGTGCGCCGAGCATGGAAGAGGATATGGCGCTGGCCAATCTGGGGCTGGATTTGTTAGGGCAGGCGCGATTTCTCTATAGCCATGCGGCAACGCTTGAAAACGCTGCACAGCCAGCCCTCGAGCGCAGCGAGGATGATTACGCCTACCGGCGCGATGCCCCGCAATTTCGCAACGCGCTCCTGGTTGAGCAACCGAACGGCGATTTCGCGGCGACCATGGTGCGGCATATGCTTTATGCGAGCTTCGCTGATTTGTATTGGCGGGCCAGCCTGGCGGTGAGCGACCCCGCGATCGCGGCGTTTGCGGCGCGCAGCGAAAAGGAGATCGCTTATCATGAGCGTCACGCCGCTGACTGGGTGATCCGCTTGGGCGATGGCACCGCCGAAAGCCGTCGGCGGGCGCAATCCGCACTCGATGGCTTGCTCGCCTTCGCCGATGAATTATTCGAAACCGAGGCCGATCAGCTCCCCTTGATGGCAGCGGGCGCGATTATTGATCCAGCCCGTCTGCGCGACGCATATCGGCACCGGATTGAGCAGATTTGCGCGCGAGCCACGTTGAGCCTCGCATGGCCGCGCTGGCACCAAAGTGGCGGTCGGCAGGGTCGGCACGGCGAACATCTCGGCCATTTGCTGGCGGAATTGCAGTTTTTGCCCAGAGCCTATCCGGGGGCGTCATGGTGAATGAAACCACCGCGCAAGAAACGGCCTGGGCCATCGCATCGGCCCTGCCCGATCCTGAAATCCCGGCACTCACCATCGCAGAGCTGGGTATTCTGCGCAGCGTGGAATTGATGGAGGGCGTGATCACCGTGAGCATCACGCCCACCTATTCGGGCTGTCCGGCGACTGAAATGATCAAGGGTGATATCGAAACGGCTCTCCGCGATGCTGGATTTTCGGCCGTGGCCGTGCGCCTGATCCACAGCCCCGCCTGGACCACCGATACGCTCAGCGCCGCGACGCTGGAGAAATTGCGCGCAGAAGGCATCGCGCCGCCGCACCGTGGGCAGGCCCCGCATTGCCCGCTCTGCGGGTCCAGCGCGGTTGAGCAGATCGCCGCTTTTGGCTCCACGCCGTGCAAGTCGCTCTGGCGCTGCATCACCTGCCGCGAACCGTTCGATCATTTCAAATGCCATTGATCGCCGTCTGATGGCTTCGCCGCGTTTTCATCCGCTCACCATCAGCGCCATCACACCAGAGGCCAAAAATGCGGTTTCGCTCCGCTTTGACGTGCCGGACGCGCTGCGCGCCCGCTATCAATTCACGCCGGGGCAATATTTGACGCTGCGCCAGGTGATTGACGGCGCCGAACAGAGGCGCGCTTACTCGATTTGTGCCGCGCCTGAGGATGCTGAATTGCGCATCGCGGTGAAGCGGGTCGCGGATGGCGTGATGTCGAGCTATCTTTGCGATCAAGCCCAAATCGGCGATGTGATTGAGGTGATGACGCCCACGGGCCGGTTTGGTCTCACGCCGGACCCGGCGCGGGCGCGCAATTTGGTCGCTTTCGTGGCGGGATCAGGCATCACGCCGGTGCTCTCGGTTTTGCGCAGTGTGCTGGGCCGCGAGCCGGCGAGTCGCTGCACCTTGTTTTATGCCAATCGCACCACCGAGGAGATCATGTTCCGCGAAACGCTGGAATCGCTGAAAAATCGACATCTGGGCCGGTTCTCATTGTTAAATATCCTGTCGCGTGAGGAGCAGGATATTCCGATCTTGCATGGCCGTCTGGACGCCGAACGGATCGCCAGCCTGCTGACCCGCGCGGTCCCCGGCCGGATCGATGATTTATTTATCTGCGGCCCGGAGCCGATGATCGATATTGTGGCGCAGACCGCCCACGCGCATGGGGTTGGCGCCGATGCTATTCATATCGAGCGCTTTATCGCGAGCCATGGCGGCACCCCGCGCCCCAGACCGGTATTTTCGCCCGCACCGGCAACCGGCGATGCGATTGTCGCTTTGATCGCCGACGGCAAGCGGCACACGATTCCGATTGGCCCTGAGGAAACCATCCTTGACGCGGCACTGCGCGCCGGGCTCGACCTGCCCTATGCCTGCAAAGGCGGCATGTGCGCTACCTGCCGTGCGCGCATTCTTGAGGGTCACGCGACGATGGCGTTGAATTATTCGCTCGCCGATTGGGAAATCAAAGCGGGCTTTGTTTTATCATGTCAGGCGCGCATTGATGGTCCGGGCGTTGTGGTTGATTACGACGCGCTGTGACCGGCGTGATTTCGGATTGAAATCGGCGCGGCTAACAAAAAACCCCGGACCTCAGGCCCGGGGTTGCTTGGTGTTGCGCAATCGCTGAACAAATCAGCGCTTGCTGAACTGGAAGCTCCGGCGGGCTTTCGCCTTGCCGTATTTTTTGCGCTCGACGGTGCGCGGATCGCGGGTTAGGAACCCGGCGACTTTCAGAATGCCACGCAAATCCGGCTCGTAATAGGTCAGCGCGCGCGAAATGCCGTGCCGCACAGCGCCGGCTTGGCCGGATAGTCCACCGCCGGTGACGGTCGCCATCACGTCGAACTGGTTGTAACGGTCCGCGACCAGGAAGGGCTGGGTGATCAACATGCGCAGCACCGGACGCGCAAAATATTGCGCGGCTTTGCGGCCATTGATGATGATTTCGCCCTTGCCCGGCTTGATCCATACCCGCGCGACGGCATCCTTGCGGCGGCCAGTGGCGTAGGAGCGGCCGAGCGCGTCGCGCTTGACTTCATATTTCGGCCCGGTTGCCGGGGCTGTCGTTTCAGTGGTGACCACCGATTTCAGATCGGCGAGCGTTGCGGTCCCCGACATACTCAAACCCTCCGATTCTTGCGGTTAAGCGCGCCGACATCCAACGTCACCGGCTGCTGTGCGGTATGCGGGTGCGCGGCACCAGCGTAAATATGCAAATTCTTCATTTGCTGGCGCTGCAGCGGGCCGCGGGTAATCATCCGCTCGACCGCCTTTTCGATCACCCGCTCAGGGTGCGCGCCGGCCAGACGCTGACCCAGCGTGCGGCCCTTAATGCCACCCGGATAGCCGGTGTGGTAATAAAACACGTCTTGATCGAGCTTTTTGCCGGTCACGCGCACTTTTTCGGCATTGACCACAACGATATGGTCGCCGCAATCGACATGCGGGGTGAATTGCGGCTTGTGCTTGCCGCGCAGACGTGTGGCGATCAGTGCCGCCAACCGGCCCAGCACCAGCCCTTCGGCATCGATCAGCACCCAGTTTCGCTGAACCTCGGACGGTTTCAGCGATATTGTGGTCTTTAACATCGGAACCTCATCAACAGATTATGTCTCGCGTCGGGCTATGCGTGAATCTGCTTCTATAGTCAAGAGATCTGGGATGCGGTATTATAATACCATTGTCCGTGCGGTCGCCGCGAACGCCGCCTCCAGCGGAATTTGTGCGGTAAAACCAAGGCGTTGCTGTGCCAAAATTGGATGAGCGCGGAACGAGCCGGCAAAGCTGCGCCAAGCTGGCCCTTGGTTTGCTGCGCGTGCGGCAAGACCCAGCCATGAGGCGGGCACTGGCGCCAGAAACAAGCGTCGCTCCAGCCCTTGGGCCAACGCCCGGATCAAATCCGGGGTGGCGATTGGCTCGGGATGCGCCGCCAAGACGATTTCCGGCACGGGTTGTTTTGACTGCGCCGCCGCGACGATTAGTGCGGCAAGATCCTCGATCGCGATAAAACTCCGCTGATTACCAATCGCGCCAAACGGCAAGAGGTGCGACCGTGCGATCAGGCGCACTAGGCGGGGAATATTGCCCGCGCAGCCCGGCCCCACCACCGCGCAGGGGCGGATAATGACCAATTCGGTGCCGGTGCCCGCCAACACACGCTGAACCGCCTGCTCGCCTTCGAGCTTGCTCGCCGCATAGGCATCATCCGGATCGGGCTCGGAGGCTTCGGTCACCACGCCATCGGGCGCCTTGCCATGCACCGCCGCCGAGGAGACCAGAATGAACCGTTTGGCGCCGCGTGCAGCGGCAATTTCCGCCACCCGCGCCGCCGCCGTCACATTCGCCGCCGCCAACGCCGCCGGATCAACACCGGTGCGGTGAGCCAAGCCCGCCGCATGCACCACGACCGAGACACCGCGCATCGCCGCCGATAAAGCAGGCGCTGGCGCCGCCAAATCTCCCGCATCAATCGCCCGCGCTGCACCCGGCAAAGCCGCACCCGACCGGCGCAGCGCCACCACCACCGAACAGCCCGCCGCACCCAGCGCCTGAGTGACCGCCCGGCCGACGAATCCCGCGGCGCCACTGACCAAAACCGGCCCTGATAGGGTTGCCGCGTTCGGCATTTGATCAGAATTATCGCCTATCGACATCTATATCCTACCATAATCAGCGTTCGGCGCACGCTGCACCTTGTTAGCTGGCATGCTGGGTTAGCTGGCACGCTGGGTTAGCTGGCACGCTGGCGCACCAGCGCTAATATCGCGCTGCTGATCGGCATTGGCACATCGACCCAACCGGCCATTTCCACCACCGCGCCGAGCAACGCTTCGATTTCAATCGGGCGTCCGCGTTCCAAATCTTGCAACATCGAGGTTTTATGCGCCCCCACCTCAGCGGCGCCGGCGATGCGCTGGTCGATGCCGATGGCGAAACGCACGCCCAAGCGCTCCGCCACCGCTTGCCCTTCGGCCATCATCGCCGCCGCCACACCGCGTGTCCCCGCATCGCCGGTGATCACATCAAGCGTGGCGCCAGTTAGTGCGCTGATCGGGTTAAACGCCATATTGCCCCACAGCTTGACCCAAATATCATCGCGAATGCGTGGCCGCACCGGCGCTTTCAGTCCTGCGGTGACTAACAATCTAGCCAAGATATCGGCGCGTTCGCTGCGCGATCCATCCGGCTCGCCGAGCACAAACCGATCCCCATAGCTATGCGCGATCACCCCGGGTTCAGCGATTTCCGCCGCTGGATACACCACACAGCCAAGCACCTGGGATGGCGGCAAGGCCGCCCATACCGCGCCGGTCGGATCGACCGCATGGACCCGGCGATCAGCAAACGGTGCTTGCAGCCCATAGCCATACCACCAGGGCACGCCATTAACCGCCGCAACGATGACGGTGTGCGGCCCGATCAGCGGTGCCAGTTGCGGCAAGGCTGGCTCAATCCCCTGGGCCTTGAGCGTGATCAGCACATAGTCCTGCACCCCGAACGACGCCGCGTCCCCCACGCGGGGATGGGTGACGTGCTCGCCCGTTGCGTCGCGCAGCACCAATCCGCGCGCCTCGATGGCCGCACGATGCGGGCCGCGCGCGACGATGGCGGTTTGCACGCCGGCCCGTTCAAGCCGGGCCGCCATCATCCCGCCAATGGCACCTGCTCCGAAAATGCAAATCGAGGGCATGTTAGGCCTCCATGCCCAAGCGTTGCGCCATGCCGATGCGCTGAACCTTGCCGGTGGCACCTTTCGGGATCGCCGCGCTGATCACGATTTGCCGGGGCACTTTGAACGGTGCGAGCTTGCCCGCGAGAAATTCGCGCAAGTCCAACGGGCTCGCCGCCATGCCCTCGCGCAGCACCACCACCGCCGCGACCTCTTCGCCGAGCACCGGATGGGCGATCGCACATCAATTTCCAGCGGGCTGATTTTTTCGCCACCCCGATTGATCATTTCCTTGAGCCGGCCGGTGAGAAACAAATAACCATCGGCATCTAACATGCCTTCATCGCCGGTGCGGAACCAACCATCGATAAACGCGCCGTCATTCGCGGTCGGGTTATTGGCATAGCCAGCCGTGACATTTGGACCACGGATGACCACCTCGCCGGTTTGGCCGACGCCGACAAATCCATCAGCGCCGCGAATGGCGATTTCTGGTCCAGCCGCAACCCCGACCGAACCGGGCTTGCGCGCACCGGGCGGCAGGCGGTTGGACGCCATTTGATGCGCCGCCTCGGTCATCCCATAGGCTTCGATCACCGGGCAGGCAAATTTTTGCTCAAGCGCTGCCATCACCTGCGGCGGGAGCGAGGCGGAGGAGGAGCGGATGAAGCGCAAGCCAACGGGCGCAGGTGCATCATCCCGGGCGCGCAGCAAAATCGCCTGATGCATGGTCGGCACCGCCGTGTACCAGCTTGGTTTGACCTGATCGAGCCAACCAAAAAATTTGAACGCATTGAAACCGGGCGTGCAACTCACACTGCCCTGCCCCGCGAGCGATGCCAAACATGCCGCCACCAAGCCATGAATATGAAATAACGGCATGACGTTCAGACAAATATCATCCGGCCCTAACGCGAGACTCGTCGCGATATGGCGGGCTGACGCGGCCAGATTGGCCTGGCTCAAAGGCACGATTTTCGGGCGTGCGGTGGTGCCGGATGTGTGCAGCACCAGCGCCTCATCGCTCGCCTGCGCCAAACCCGGCGACCGCGCTTGCGCTGGTGCGATCGCTGAGAAATCCAAGATGAATTGTCCAGCTGAACCGCCATTAACCGGGCGGAGTATAATCAGCTTGATCGCCAATGATGCCGCAACATCCAGCACCGGACCCGCCTCAGCTTCGGAAATGATGATGGCGCGGGGCTGCAAATCACCGAGGTAGAATTCAAACTCGCTTGCTTTATAGGCAGGGTTCAGCGGCGCGGCCGAGGCACAACTCGCCACTGCCAAAAACGCTGTTGCTGCGCACGGGCCGTTGGGGAGCACCAGCGCGACCCGATCCCCCCGGCCGATGCCATGGGCGTTCAACCCGGTCGCGGTCGTACCCGCTAAAATTTGCAATCCCGCGCCATCGAGCCACGCTTCACCCGGCGCGCCAATCGCGCGCAGGCCATGATGGGCGGCAAGCAACGCTGGCAATGATCCGGCGTTTGACGTCGCTGTTTCCAATGTCATCCGATTCCCCCTGGTTTTGATGCGCTGGCATGCATCAGCACGCGGCGCACGGCTTGTTGAAAGAGTGTTGCATTATTTTCCACCGAAAGCCGCGCCAGAGCAGCCTCACGCAGAGCAAACCATTGCGCGGCGGATTGATAAAGTATCGCGATGCGGGCGGCAAATTCTGCGGCGTCACCCACCTTCACGGCGACCAGTTCAACGCCATCCTGCCAGCCCAACTGACGCGCCAGCAAAGCCGTCACCACGCACGGCACCCCAAAACCCGCCGCCTCGTAAATTTTATAGGGTGTGCCTGCCGCAAACCGGGTCGGCGCGACCACCAGACGATGCGTATTGTAAACAGGCAGCAAATCATCGATGGCACCGAGCAGTTTGATATGCGGGCGCGCTGAAAATTCACTCAAATCAAGCTCCGGTGCGCGATAGCCCACCACGGAGAGGATTGGCGTTTGATCCCCCATGATTGTTTCTAACGCCGGCAAGATTTGCTCGGCATACCAGCGCAGCGCATCGAGGTTGGGGCTGTCTTCTTGGTGCATACTTGCAACGAACAAAAGCCCGGCCCGTTGGTCAAAACTGCGCGGCGTGGGGCGCACCGGCCCGATGGTGCCCAACACCGAGACATGCGCGATACCGCGTGCGCTCAGCAGATCAGCCTCCGCCTGATTCACCGCGGTAACGGCGCGACAAAGTCTGGCATTGGAGAATTCTGCTGCCAAAGCTGTATCAAAATCAAATTCCTCGCCGCGCATGGCCGCGTGTTCGGCAGCTCGCGCCGCCTCGATCGCCTCGGTATCGAGGATAAACGGCGTTGTGGTCGGATCGATGCCCGCCGCACGGAAAATCGGCAATGTTCGGTCAAGATTATGCGTGCGTGAAATCCAGATCGCATCGTAATAGCCTGCCCGTTCGGTGAGCAGCTGCGGCAGCGTTAGGATTGTCTGATCATAGAGAATTTCGACATGATCAGGCGCATCACCCAGAATGCTCATCAAATCCTGCCGCGTGCCGTTCACCGGCAACACCGACACCTGCCACCCCGCCGCAACAATCGCATGGAGCGCGTCATTCGCACGGACAAAACCTGAGCCAAGGCGGCGCACTGGCACGGTATCCTCAAGGTACAAAAGGCGCCGCCCCGCGTCACCCCGACTGCGGGCGCGCAATGAAGCCGCTGCTCGAGCGCCCTTGACCATCGGGGGTTGAGCGGCCAAAAACGCCGCCTGCTTGGTGCGGAACAGCGCCCGATTTTGCCGCATCATCGCCATCGAGTCCTGCGCATTGCGGGCCGAGCCGAATTCCAGATGATGCACAATGACACTGGGATCATAAACGTTACGATAACCAGCGCGCAGGAACCGCACCGATAAATCAACCTCCTCGTAATAGGCTGGCGCGTAATCAGGATCAAAACCGCCAAGATCGCGTAAAATGTCGGCGCGGCAGAGCAGAAAGACCCCGGAACAATAATCGACATCCCGGACAAAATTCGCCGCCGGCAGCAACGCTGGCTCATCGCGCAAATAGCCGGTGGTGGTGCCATCCTGCCAGATGATCGACCCCGCCTCTTGCAACCGCCCATGGCTGCGCAGGATTTTGCCGCCGACCGAGGCAATTTTCGGATCGCTCGATAGCCTGGCTAACGCCTTGGCGATGGCGCCATAGCCCAATTCGACATCGTTATTGAGCAACAACACAGCCGGAGCGCGCACCCGCGCAAAGGCCTGATTGCAGCCGAGCACAAAGCCGAGATTCCGTGCATTGCGCAATAAAATCGCGCCCTGCACATAGGTGGCGATCCGTGCCGTGTCATCGGTCGATGCGTTATCAACGAGGATCAATTCGATCGGGCCGGCAAAATTCTGGCGCACCGAGGCCAGCGCTTGCATCGTTAGCTCGAATTGATTGAACAAGACCATGACCACACTGACCACCGGTTCCTGCCTATTCAGCGAAAAATCAAGAATATTGCGGGCAAAAATAGCAATCTGATTGCGCGCCCGGAGCGAGAACAAGGTTTTTCCGGTCGCCTCCGATAATTCCGGTGCGCGCTCGGGCGGGCAGTAGGCCAACTGCAATGGCAAACCGATGCTTCGCAAATGCGCAAACGCATCGCGCACCCGCCCACTAGTGAGATCATGCACGACCCGTGGATTAACATCACGATAGTACAATAAATCGATATCGACACGCGGGCGGCGCAACTCAAAGGCGCCGTGCTGAATGAAATGCCGGTAGCCGGAGCGCAAATGCCCGGCTTCAACGGCAAGCCGGATATCCGGATAGGTTTCCAGATAAAAATGCTCAGCGAATTCCGGCACCGGGTCATAACCGCCCGCGATTGGCAAGCTAAGGTAATGCTCCAGCGCCGAACCAACTCTGCCTTGCGCGAGCGCCTCGCGTGCTGGCGGATAGGTCTCGACATACCAAGCCGGATCAAAATAGATCGACGGCGGCAGATGCGCAAAGACCGAGCCTTCGGCTAACGCGTGCAGATAAAATCCGTAAGCGCCTAAGCGCTGAATTTGGGCAGGGTCGGCACCCGCCTCTTCGGCACGGGCCCGATAAAATGCGGGATCGAACAGAAAATGGGCCTGGCGATTCTCGAATTGCCCTGATTTCAGCCAATGATCATAGCGGCCATAGCATTGATGCCGCTCCAAATTCTCGATGGTCATGTCTTCATACAGCGTCGCGTAATGACCATCATCGAACAATAAATGCGGCGAAAATTGCCGATAGCCGCACTGACAATAATGATCAAAGCCGGACCGATAGTCACCTTGCGCGATCAAAGCTGCGACATCGGGATAGGTGCGTCGGTAAAAATTTTCATCGAAATAGAGCGATGGGCTATGGCCCGCCGCAGCGCCGACTGCCAGATAATAATCAAGCGCCTCGGTTTTCGCGTCAGTGCCGGAAGCAGCGGCTTCGGGGTAGGTCTGGCAATACCAAACCGGATCAAACACAGCCCAAGCTGGCGGCGCTGCCGCCACGCCACGCAAAATTTCAGTCGCCGTGCCGACCATCAATTGCCTCATCCATGCAAAAAGGGGCGCTTTCCGCTTTACCGGAAAACGCCCCTTGCCCCGGCGCGTGCGCCGGGTCAATCGGTTAGATGACGCGGATTAGATCTTCGTGCTGAAGTTCTCGACCGCTTTGGTCATCCGTGCGGTCAGCGGCGCAATCGCCTGTTCGGTGATTTTGAGCGAGGCATCGGTAAGCTTGCTGGTCTCGGCAACCATTTTCTCGACCAGGGTGCGGGCGAAACCGGTTTGCAGTTCAACCGCTTCCTTGACCGACTTGACGCCCGAAAGCGCCTTCGCGGTCGCCATGCTCTCTTCAACCGAGGCCTGGGTGCTGGCAGCAAAATGTTTGCTCAGATCCTGCATGCCGGTGGTGAAAATCTGCGAGGCTTTGATCATCGCCTCGACATTGCCCTGGCTGAACGCCACGAAATCTTCAGTGGTCTTCATCGCTTTGGCCATCTGTTCCTTCATTTTCGCCTGCGAGGCTTCAAACCCGTGGGTTGCCTTCGCGATATTTTCCTTCATGGATTCGAGGGTCGCCTCGAAGCCCTTGGTGGTTTCGGTGGTCACGTCAACAATTTTGCCTTTGGTGGTCATCGGTTTATTCCTCTGCTTTTAGCCAGTGTGATGAGTGTCGTCCGGATCAGCCCGGCAGTCGTGGTTGGATCAAAGGCACCGCGCCGATCGATGGCAGCGCGAGCAGTTAATCCACACACCGCCAATCCTTGTCCGGTGATCCAACCAACAATCCCCGGCGCGCTGCGCCAAAAGCGTTTCAGATCGTGCGAACCCGTCATGGTGCGGTGCAGCAAAATTGGTTTAAGCCGCCCAAACCGGCGCGTCAAGTATTTTTTGTGCAGCGCACAATCAACCTTAAGCGGTCATCATCGGACAAACGGCGCGATCAAAACGGACAATTTTCGGAAGATATTCCTGTAACATGTTGGTTTTCTGATTAATTCATCGTTTTTGGCTAGACAGCGCGAATCGTCTGCTTTATCACCGATCTGACATAATTTTTATTCTGGAGTTGTCATGCACGGGGCTGCCATGCGTTTCTCGGCGTTTTGTCAACGATTTCTGACGAAATCGCCTATGCGAACGCTCGGGGTGCGCTTGAATTCTCGGGCGCTCGGCTTGATTCTCGCGGCATCCGCCGCCTTGGCGATGCCCCAATTTGCGCGGGCTGGCGCGACGAGCGAACCGACTAGTCCTGGCATGAGCTGGATTGTGATGGACGCCAATACCGGGCGTATTCTGGGGCAAAACCAACCCTATACGCTGCGCTACCCGGCAAGCCTGTCCAAACTGATGACCCTCGATTTAGCCTTCGCGGCCTTGCGCACGCATCGGCTAAGTTTTGCCACTGACTTACCGGTCAGCGCGGCGGCAGCCCATGTACAACCGGTCAAGCTTGATCTGGTGCCTGGCCAAACCGTAACGGTGCACCAAGCCGTGCTTGGCATGACGACTCTCTCCGCCAATGATGCGGCGACCGCCCTTGGCCAATATCTGGGCGGCGGCAGCATTAGCCGATTTGCCGGTATGATGACCGCGCGCGCCCACCAACTCGGCATGCGGCGCACCCGATTCGCCAATCCTTCTGGCCTGCCCAACCCCATCCAAGTGACCGATGCGTATGACATGGCGATTCTCGCGCGGCACTTGCTCCTTGATTACCCACAATACCGCTATTTGTTTTCGGTGCCGCAATTTACCTTTGAAGGCCGGGTGATTCCGAATATCGATGGGATGCTGAAGCGTTATCCCGGCGCCATTGGCATGAAAACCGGCTACACCAATTTGGCCCGGTTCAATCTGGTCACCGCCGCCGTGCGGAATGGTCATTTGTTGATCGGCGTTGAATTGCACGCCCATTCCTGGCGCGTTGCCTATTCCACCATGGCGCAACTGCTCGATCAAGGTTTTGCCGCCGATGGCGCTGGGACCGCGCCACTGACCCTGGCCGCCAATAAGGCGAGCGCGGTGCCGGTCATTACGCACATCGCGACCCGCACCGTTCACCCCATGGCACCGGTGCTGCGGGTGGCGGATGTGGGCAAGCTGCGGGCCCGCCCGGTGCGGGGTGGTCAATGGATCGCCCAAGTGGGCTCCTATGACAATTACCCCGCCGCCCGCCGCGAAGCGCTGGCGGTGCATCGCCTGCGCGGTAATCGGGGCCGGGTGTTGATCCTGCCCGCGATTGTGCGCGGTAGGCGGATGTGGCGCGCCCAACTCGCTGGGCTTGACCGCATGGCCGCCAAACAAACCTGCAGCCTGCTCGCCCGGCGTCATTTATCGTGCTTCGTCATCGCCCCCGCGCGCGAAAGCCTCGCCATGCGGTGAGACTCGCTGCGGCAGATTTGCAGCACTCGCCCTTTCCAGGATAATCTGCACCTCAACGATTTGAGAGGATATCCGATGCGTGCGCTGCGCTTAATCCTACCTTTTCTCCTGCTGCTCGTACTGATTTGGCTTGGTTTTTGGTGGTATGCGCAAAGCCAGTTGGTGGTCGGCTTCCATCGTGAGGAGGCAAAACTCCGCGAGGCTGGCTGGACGGTCAGCCATGGGGCGATTGAACGGGGTCATTCGCCGCTCGTGGCGCGTATGAGTGTCTCAAACCTCGATCTGACGCCGCCTGGGGCTCCGGGCGCGCGCCCAACCATCGATTTCCCAACGGTCGGCGCCCATATCGACATTACGACGCCTTTCACCTGTGACGTTGAGTTACCGCATCATTTTTCCATCCACTCGGCACAGGGCAACGAAATCGCTCTCGATGCCGATGTGATCAAGGATGATTTTCGCTTCGATCCCGACGCCGTTCTGCGCCGGACAAAATTCCCATTCCGCGGGGGAACCGCCCATGTCAGTAACCTGCGGGTCAGCATCGCCAGCAGCCATTTTCCGATCATGACGATTGGCGCCCTTGATGCGCAGCTGACGTTCAACCCGAAGGCCGATGCGAACGCAACCAGCATGAGTGTTCGTGAAACCTTCAGCAACATCGCGGTGTCGCCACTGTTCGTGACCTTGGTCCATTTGCCTTTCAACGGGCGGATTAACCAATATTCCATAGCGGTCAAATTCACTGGTCCTGATTTCAGCCAGGCGTTGGACAGCTTGGGCACGCCCCCGCCGATGCCCGCCTCTGATCCCACCGCCCAACTCAACGCTCAACTTGCCGAACTTGGCGCCCGGTTGCGCCCCTGGGCGAGCCATGGCGGCCATGGCACTTTCGCGGTGGGCCTCGTCATCGGCCCGCTCGGTGCCAATCTCCACGGCGCGTTCAAGTTTGATCAGGCGCTGCAGCCCGAGGGCACCGGCACCGTTACCGCCACCGGCCTCCCTGCTTTCCTCTCTGCGATCGGCACCGCACAGCCACGCTTTGCCAACGCCCTGGCGGGAGCCACCGCGGCGGCCGCCCCTTTCATGGTCAAGGGACCGGACGGGCATCAAAAACTCGATATCGCACTGGCGCTGAGAAACCGCGCTCTCACACTCAACGGCAAGCCGGCGGCGACCCTGCCCGAAATCAACTGGCCTCCCGCAGCGCCGGCAACGCGCTAATGTCCTGCCCCTGAAATTCATGAGATGAATTTCAGGGGCAGGACATTAAATCATTGAATTTTCAAGTGTCCACTTTGATTCCGAAATCCAACGGATTTCAGAATCGGGACACTAAAGCATTATCCGTTCGCATTGGCTCACGGACGATTCTGTCGCTTATTGTTTTGGCGAGCAACTTTATCCGACCAGATGGTTCCATCTGATCGGATGTTGCTCTCATGCGCATAATGCTCTGAGCGCAGTGAAGCCATGACGCAGCGGTGGTTTCCGGCCACCGCTTTCGCCCCCATCATACGAGGAATGGGAGGCGCACCAGCATCATGAGCGAAGCCGAGCCTGACGAGTCGGGCCTAAGCACCGGGCGCATGCGCGTCACCGCGCTGATCGTGGCGACCGCTTTGCTCATGCAGAATTTGGACGGCACGATCGTTGCCACCGCCCTGCCCGCGATGGCGAAAAGTTTTCACGCCGATCCGATCCATATGAGCTTGGCGCTTACTTCTTATTTGCTCTCACTCGCCATTTTCATCCCCGCCTCAGGCTGGTTTGCTGATCGCTTCGGCAGCCGCACGGTGTTTCGCGCCGCGATCCTGATTTTCACCATCGGGTCGGTGTTTTGCGGGCTCGCCGACTCGCTCGGAATGCTGATCGGCGCTCGCATCGTGCAAGGAATTGGCGGCGCGATGATGGTTCCGGTCGGCCGATTACTGTTGCTCAAATCAGTGCGACGCGCCGACATGATCGCCGCGACCTCCTGGTTCACCATGCCTGCATTGATCGGCCCGATTATCGGCCCGCCCGTGGGCGGCTTTATCGTGACCTATATTTCCTGGCGTTGGACCTTTGGCATCAACGTGCCGATTGGCATTATCGGGATTATCGCGGTCAGCCTGTTCGTCGCCGAGGTCAAAGACTCCGAGGAAGCGGGCAAACTCGATCTGCTCGGCCTGTTCTGGAGCGGCTGCGCGATGGCGCTGCTGATGACCGGCTTTGAAACCATCGGCAACGGTCTGATCCCGCTCGATGCGAGTTTTGGCTGTTTTGTGGCTGGTAGCCTCGCCGCCTATGCGTATTGGCGCCATGCACGCCATCATCCGCATCCGGTGCTCGATCTGACGCTGCTGCGCATCCATACTTTTGCCAATTCCACGCTCGCGGGCAGCTTCTTTCGCATTCTCGCGGGGGCGATTCCCTTTCTGCTGCCGCTGATGCTGCAACTCGGCTTTGGCGATACGGCGGCAAAAAGTGGCACCATCACCTTCGTCGCCGCCGTGGGCGCCATCGCGATGAAGCCGCTGGCGCAGCCCATTTTGCGCCGGTTTGGGTTTCGCGCCTCAATGGTCGGTTTTGGCGCACTCTCGGTAATTTTTACCCTGGCCTGCGCCGCGTTTCGCCCTGACTCACCGATCATCTGGATTGATCTGGCGCTGCTGTTCGGGGGCGTGTTCCGCTCACTGCAATTCACCGCGCTCAACACCATCGCCTATGCCGATGTGCCGCGCGCGCGCATGTCTGCGGCCACCAGCTTCTATGCGACCTTCCAGCAAATCACCCTCACCTTGGGTATTTCGCTCGCGGCCGGCACGCTCGATGCCGCCAGCGCCATCACCGGCCATGCCAGCCCCACGGTCAGTGATTTTTCCATCGCCTTCATCCTGGTCAGCCTGATCGGCGCGATCGCGGTGCCCATTTCCGCCCGGCTATCCCCTCAGGCTGGCGATGATATTAGCGGCCATCACGCGCCGCCTGCGCCGGTCACGGCGGTGGTCACAGCACCACCGCCGGATCGCGGATAATCCGCACGCGCTCCACACGCCGACCATTCATCGCCATCACCTCAAACCGCCAGCCGCCAAAGGCAATCACGTCGCCCGCGCGCGGGACCCGCTTGAGCAAGGCCAGCACAAACCCGCCCAACGTGTGATATGACCCCTGGCCAGGCAATCGCTCCAAGCCCAACCGATGCGCCACATCATCAATCGGCTCCAGCCCGTCCAACTCCAAACTCTGCCCCTCGCCCGGCTGTTCGGGCGCATCGGAAGCATCCTCGGCATCGCCCACGATCGCTTCGAGCAAATCACCAACCGTAATCAGCCCCTCGAAACTGCCATATTCATCGAGCACAAACGCCGCCCCCATCGGATCGGCCTTGAGCCGTTCCAACGCATCGAGCGCGGTGATTGTATCGGGCACCGCCAAGGGCTGGCGCAGCGCCGCCGATAGCGAAATCTCCTTGCCATCGAGCATTCGATCCAGAATATCCTTCGCCTGGACAATCCCCACGACATTATCGATGTCACGCTCGCAGACCACAAAGCGCGAATGGGGAGCGGCTTTCAGCGCCGCAATGACCGCACTGCGCGGTGCCGAACGGTCAAGCCAGGCGATATCTTGGCGCGGCGTCATGATCGCGCGCACTGGCTTATCCGCGAGGCGCATGATCCGCTCCATCATGTCGCGCTCCTCGAATTCCAGCATGCCGGATTCCGTGCCTTCGGCGAGGATCGCCTTGAGTTCCTCCTCGCTCACCGCCCGCCGATCGGCGCCGGGCGGGCCAAAGGCGCGCAACACCAGCGCCGAGGTAATCCCGAGCAGCCAGACCAAGGGGGCCGCCACGCGGGCGAAGATATCGAGGGGCCAGGCCACCACGCAGGCGATTCGCTCGGCATGGCGGAGAGCGAGCTGCTTGGGCACCAGCTCACCAAATACCAGGGTCAGAAATGTTACGCCAAGCACCGTCAGGGCCAGCGCAATGGTTCCCGCCGCCGGTGCAATCGCTGGAATTTTGGCCAGTACCGGCGTCAGCAGCACCGCGAGCCGCGCGCCGCCGAGCACACCAGCCATCACGCTGATCACGGTGATGCCAATTTGGACCGTCGGCAAAAACCGGTCCGGCACCTCGGCCAACTCGCGCGCCCGCACAGCCCCGGGCACACCGCGCCGGGCCATTAGGGCTAAAGCCGCCCGCCGCGCTGAAACTAAGGCCATTTCGGCCAAGGCGAAGCCTGCATTCAGCACAATCAAGCCGACCAAAAGCCCAATATCCAGAATAAGTTGTAGAACCATCTTGATCTAAAAACCCAACATTACTCCAGCAGTATAGCTGATTTCTCCTGCCTTGAATGCAGCGATTTTGCCATGGTTCCGCCGCAATCCGGTCCACCCGATGCCGCACTGCACCGTCAATACAGTCCGGCGCGGTGATCACGCCGCCATCAGCTGGGTTTCGAGATAATGACCTATCACGCCAAATTGCGTCCACTCTCTCCGCGCCGGTTCACCACCGGCCCCGTCCCGGTTCGGACCCGGTCCGGCTGGCTGAGCGCTGGTTCATGGCTCGCGGCTCTGGCCACTGCGACGGTGGCGCTTGGCATCTGGGCGTGGATCGACCGGCCAGTCACCAACATTCCGCCTTATAGTGGCGAGATTGGTGGTTTCGCGTTCTCGCCGTTCCATGCGGGCGAAAACCCGCAAAGCAATGTGTATCCCAGCATTGCGCAAATCAAATCCGACTTGGCACTGGTCGCGACCAAAACCCATAATATCCGCACCTACACCGTGCAGAATAATCTCGGCGAAATTCCCGCCCTGGCCGCCCCCTATCATTTGAACGTCACGCTCGGCGCCTGGATCGATCAGCATCCGCGCGCCAATCAGCGCGAATTGACCAAGGTGGTGCAGGTCGCCAATGCCAATCCCGATGTCAAAGCGGTGATGGTTGGCAACGAGGTTATTCTCCGCCGCAACTTAACCGTCGCACAGCTTGCTGCGGACATCCGTTATGTGAAAACCCGCGTGCATGTGCCGGTCTCGACCGCTGAGCCTTGGCATGTCTGGCTGCATCACCCGGCCTTGGTGAAATCGGTTGATTTCATCACCGTGCATTTGCTGCCTTATTGGGAGGGCGTGCCGGAGGACAAAGCCGTGGCCTATGCGCTGCATCGGCTGCATCAGGTCCAGCGCGCTTATCCGGGCAAGCGGATCGTGATTGGTGAAATTGGCTGGCCGTCCGATGGCATCGATATTGGCGGCGCGCGCGCCTCGCGGGTGCTGCAAGCCCAGTTCATGCGCCAGTTCTTTAATGTCGCCCGCCAGCAGCATTTGCATTATTTCGTGATGGAAGCGTTCGACCAGCCTTGGAAAACTAGCTTCGAGGGCCGCGCCGCAGGCTATTGGGGCCTATGGTCGCTCGCCCGCCAGGCGAAATGGTCGCTGACCGGCCCGGTCACGCCGAATCGCGCCTGGGGTGCCTGGGCTGCGGGCAGCATCGCGCTCGCTTTCCTGATCAGCATGGCGCTCCTCTCACGCCGCCCGGATTTGCGGTGGCACGGCAAGCTGATTTTCGCCGCACTCATGCAAGGCTTCGTCGCGGCCATCGGCGCGCTGCTGCTTACGATGGGCGAGACCTATCTCTCTTGGACCGCCGCTGCGGTGTGGAGCACGCTCGCTGCGGGCCAAGGTTTACTGTTGTTCCTGCTGATCGCCGATAGTTTCGAGCTGGTGGAAACCTTGTTCGGCCGGGTGCGCAAGCGCCATTTCGAACCGGTGCCCGCGCCTCATGGTGCGATCCTGCCGAAAGTCTCGCTGCATCTGCCGATCTGCAATGAGCCGCCGGAGATGGTGAAACTCACCTTGAACGCGCTCGCAGCACTTGATTACAGCAATTTCGAAGTGCTGGTGATCGATAACAACACCACCGACCCGCGCGTGTGGGAGCCGGTGGCCGAGCATTGCGCCCGGTTGGGGCCGAAATTCCGCTTCTTCACCCTCGGCAAATATCCGGGCTTCAAGGCTGGTGCGCTCAATTTTGCGCTGCGCGAAACCAGCCCGGATGCCGATATTATCGGCGTGCTCGATAGTGACTATATCGTTGATCCCGACTGGCTGCGCAGCATGGCGCCGGCCTTCGATGATCCGAAAGTTGGCTTCACCCAGAGCCCGCAGGATTATCGCGACAATGACGGCTCTTTGTAATCGGCATGGTCAATCGCAATGAGCGTAACGCGATCATCCAGCACGGCACCATGACGCTGATCCGCCGGGACGCGCTGACCGCCGAAGGGGGTTGGGCCGAATGGTGCATCACCGAGGATAGTGAGCTGGGCATTAATCTGTTCGAGCGCGGCTATCAGGCGGTTTATTCCAAACGCAGCTTTGGTCGTGGCGTGATGCCCGATGATTTCAACGCCTTCCGCAAGCAGCGTTATCGTTGGGCCTATGGTGCGATGCGCATCACCCGTGCCCATTGGCGCAGCCTGTTCTCGCCGTTCGATCGCAGCCTCACCCTCGGCCAACGCTGGCACTTCATCACCGGCTGGCTGCCCTGGATCGGCGATGCGCTCGGCCTTGGCTTTCTGTTGCTCGGCCTCGCTTGGTCGGCGGCGTTGATTATCGATCCGGTGCGCTTTGAGTTTCCGATCATCCTGTTCATGCTGCCCTCAATCGGCCTGTTCGGCTTCAAGATCGTGCAAATCATGGCGCTCTATGGCGCACGGGTGCGCTGCTCATGGGCTGACCGGGTCGGCGCGGCGGTCACTGGCCTTGCTTTGTCACACGCGATTGGCAAAGCCGTGTGGAAAGGCTTGTTCACCAAATCACTGCCGTTCCTGCGCACGCCGAAAATGAAGGATGCGCCCGCGCTCGTGCAAGGCTTGGTGATGGCGCGCGAAGAACTCGTGCTGCTGGCTCTCACCTGGGCCGCTTTGCTCGGCGTGGGCTTCAGCCATCATTGGGCAACACCGGAAACCAAGCTCTGGTGCGCGGTGCTGTTCACCCAGTCCCTGCCCTATCTCGCCTCGGTCGGCGTTTCGATCATTGCAGCCCTGCCCGCCGCTGCGCCGAAGCCGGTAAAATCGCTCGCCAGCCTTCCGGCCCAACGCGCCCATCAAAATCTTGCCGCCCGCTCCGCGGCTGGCGACTAGTGTCCTGCCCCTGAAATTCATGAGATGAATTTCAGGGATAACCAGGCCACTAAATCATTGAATTTTCTAGTGTCCACTCTGATTCCGAAATCCAACGGATTTCAGAATCGCGACACTAGCATTGGGCGGCCATTGGGCGGATTAAGTGTGCGTTCTCTCCGAACGACAATTAACCCGCCTAGCGCGCCCCTTGCGCGAAAGGTTGATCGTGGACGATCCGCCAATTCTTGTGTCCTCGGGCGGGGCCTCTTATGTGAGGTGAAACACTAGGAGACCGTCTATGGCTGGAGCCCACGATTTCGGAAGCAATGCCGACGCCCTCGCGCGCCAGGCGCAAATCCTCGCCGAACCGATGACCGAGACCCGCATGATGGCCAACGCCATCCGCGCTCTAGCCATCGATGCGGTGGAAAAGGCCAATTCTGGCCATCCGGGCCTGCCGATGGGCATGGCCGATGTTGCAACCGCCCTTTGGACTCGCACCCTTAAATATGACGCCGCCGATCCGCATTGGCCGGATCGCGATCGTTTCATCCTCTCCGCCGGCCACGGCTCGATGCTGCTCTACGCCCTGCTGCATCTGACCGGCTTTGCCGGCATGACCATCGAGGATTTGAAAAATTTCCGCCAACTCCACGCCGTCTGCGCCGGTCACCCCGAGCGCGGCGAACATCCCGCGATTGAAATGACCACCGGCCCGCTCGGCCAAGGCATTGCCACCGCCGTGGGCTTTGCCCTTGCTGAGCGGATGATGGCGGCACGGTTTGGTAAATCCCTGGTCGATCATCGCACCTGGGTGATCGCCTCGGACGGCGACATGATGGAGGGCATCAGCCACGAGGCCTGCGCCATTGCTGGCCATATGGCGCTGAATAAGCTGACCGTTTTGTATGATGATAATTCGATCTCGATTGACGGCAGCACTCAAATTGCGATGACCGAAGATGTGGTCAAGCGCTTCGCCGCTTATGGCTGGGCCACCAAACGGATCGACGGGCATGACCCGGCAGCGATCGACCAAGCCCTTTCCTTCGCCATGCGCAGCCGCAAACCCACCCTGATCGCCTGCCGCACCATCATCGGCTTCGGCGCCCCCCACAAGGCAGGCACCGCAGCCAGCCATGGCAGTCCGCTCGGCAAGGATGAGGTGGCGGGTGCAAAAAAACTGCTGGGCTGGACCGCACCGCCCTTCAGCGTGCCCGATGATATCGTGAAACCCTGGCGCGCCGCCGGTGCGCGCGGCGAAGCGCCACGCCGCGCCTGGCTCAAGCGCCATGCCGCGAGCCCGCATAAGGCCGATTTCGACCGCGCTTTGGCCGGTGACCTCCCCGTCGCCTATGCCGACGCGATGGCCACGCTGCGTGCCAAAATTGCCGCCGACAAACCCAATATCGCCACCCGCCAAGCCAGCCAAATGGCGCTCGATGCGGTGGTCCCGGTGGTCCCCGAGATGATTGGCGGCTCGGCTGATCTGACGCCCTCGAACAATACTTTCGTGAAATCAATGGGCACGGCGGTCCCCGGCGATTATGCTGGACGCTACATGCATTATGGCGTGCGCGAGCATGGCATGGCGGCCTGCCTGAATGGGCTCGCGCTGCATGGCGGGCTGATCCCCTATGGAGGCACTTTCTTTATTTTCTCCGATTATTGCCGCCCGGCGATCCGCCTCGCCGCGCTGATGAAATCACGGCCAATTTTCGTGCTCACCCATGATTCGATCGGCCTCGGTGAAGACGGCCCAACCCATCAACCGGTTGAGCATCTCGCCTCGTTCCGCGCCATGCCCAACGTGCTGGTGCTGCGCCCGGGCGATGCGCTGGAAACCGCCGAATGCTGGGATATCGCGCTGCATCACAAAGACGGCCCGAGCCTGCTGGTGCTCAGCCGTCAGGCTATGCCAACCCTGCCGCGCCCGCATGGCGCGGATAATCTCGCCGCCCGTGGCGCCTATGTGGTGGCCGAGTCCGAAGGGCCGCGCCGCGCCACCCTGATCGCGACCGGCTCGGAAGTCAGCCTCGCGATCACCGCGCGCGAGCGGCTCGCCGCCCAAGGCATCAGCGTGGCCGTGGTATCGGTGCCGAGTTTTGAGCTCTTTGCTCAGCAAGATGCGCTCTACCGCGCCGAGGTGCTCGGCAGCGTGCCGCGCATTGGCATTGAAGCGGCGGTCGGCTTTGGTTGGGAGAGTCTGCTGGGCGAGCATGGCACCTTCATCGGCATGCATAGTTTCGGCGCCAGCGCGCCCTATCAAAAGCTGTACGAGCAATTCGGCATTACCGCAGACGCCATCGTCAACGCGGTCAAAGCCAAGCTATAAGCCACCGCACCACCTCATTATTCAACGACAGGGAGTTTCCAATGGCTGTTAAAGTCGCGATCAACGGTTTTGGCCGTATCGGACGTTTGTTGTTGCGCGCCATGATCGAAAGTGGCCGCACGGATATCGAGCCGGTGCTCATTAATGATCTCGGCAGCGTCGAGGATAACGCCCATTTGCTGCGCTATGACTCAGTGCATGGCCGCTTCCCCGGCCATGTCGAGGTCAAAGGCGATAGTCTGGTGATTTCCCATCATGGCCGCCATTATGCCCCCATTCGCGTGTCCGCCGAGCGCGATCCGGCCAAAGTGCCGCTCGAGGGTGTCGATGTCGCGATGGAATGCACCGGGCTGTTCACCAAGCGCGAGGCCGCTGCCAAGCTGATCGAGGCGGGCGCGCGCAAAGTGCTGATTTCGGCTCCGGCTGACGGGGTGGATGCCACCATCGTCTATGGCGTGAACCATCACACGCTGACCCGCGACATGACCATCATCTCCAATGCCTCCTGCACCACCAACTGTCTCGCGCCGATGGCGATGGTGCTGCACGAAGCCTTCGGCATCGAGCGTGGTTATATGGTCACCATCCATTCTTATACCGGCGATCAAAAAACCGTTGATACGCTGCATAAAGACCGCCATCGCGCCCGTGCGGCGGCTCTCTCGATGATCCCGACGTCAACCGGCGCCGCCAAGGCCGTCGGCCTCGTGCTCCCCGAACTGCAAGGCAAGCTCGATGGCACCGCGATCCGCGTGCCGACCCCGAATGTTTCGCTGGTGTCACTGGATGTGAACCTGAAAAAACACGCAACCAAGGACGAGATCAACCACGCGATGCATGCGGCGAGCCAAGGCAAGCTGAAAGGCATCCTCGATTATTCAACCGAGTCATTGGTCAGCGCTGATTTCAACCATGTGCCCTATTCCTGCAGCTTTGATGCACCGCAAACCACCGTGGTCGATCACGCGCTGGCCCGGGTGATGGGCTGGTATGATAATGAGTGGGGTTTCTCCAACCGCATGTGCGACACCGTCGCCTTGTTCGGATCCCTGTAAGTGACGACCTATCGCACCCTTGACGGGTTAGCGGTTGCGGGCAAGCGCGTCTTGGTGCGCGCTGACCTCAACGTGCCGCTGCGCGACGGGCGGATCACCGATCTGACCCGCCTGGAGCGGCTTTCGACCACCATCGCCGAGCTGGCCGGCAAAGGTGCGAAGGTCATTATTCTCTCGCATTTCGACCGTCCGAATGGCCAACGGGTCGCGGCCATGTCGCTCCGCCCGGTGGCCGAGGCGCTCGGCGCCGTGCTCGCCCGGCCGGTTGGGTTTGTCGATGATTGCATCGGCGATCATGTCGCCGCCGCCGTCGCCGCGATGGCTAATGGCGATGTAATCGTGCTGGAAAACACCCGGTTTCACGACGGCGAAGAAGCCAATGATCGTGCCCTCGCCGCGCTCATCGCTCTGCAGGGTGATCTATTCGTCAATGATGCGTTCTCCGCCGCTCACCGCGCCCATGCCACCACCGAGGCGCTGGCGCGGCTGCTGCCTTCTTATGCCGGGCGATTGATGCAGGCCGAGCTTGATGCGCTGAACGCCGCCCTCGGCACCCCTCAACGCCCGGTGGGTGCGATCGTTGGTGGTTCGAAAGTCTCCACCAAGCTCGATTTGCTGACCAACCTGATTACAAAGGTGGACGTGCTGGTGATCGGCGGGGCAATGGCCAATACCTTCCTCGCCGCGCAAGGCGCAGAACTCGGCAAATCCCTGCAAGAGCCCAGCCTACACGCGACCGCCCGCCAAATCATGCATGACGCGCAAGCCGCCGGCTGCACCATCCTATTGCCCAGCGATTTCGTAGTCAGCACCGTGTTTGCCGCCAACCCGCCCACCCGCATCGTGCCCGCCGACGCGGTTCCGACCGATTGCATGGCGCTTGATCTCGGCCCCGCCAGCATCGATGCGATCATCGCGGCGGTGCATAAGTTAAAAACCTTGATCTGGAATGGCCCGCTCGGCGCCTTCGAGACCAAACCGTTTGACACTGCGACCATGCGCCTCGCCGCCGCCGTCGCCACGGCCACCAAAGCGGGGCTGATCTCGGTCGCGGGGGGCGGCGATACCGTCGCTGCACTCAAACAAGCAGGTATTACCGAGCAGCTCACCTATGTTTCGTCCGCAGGCGGCGCCTTTCTTGAATGGATGGAAGGTAAAACCCTGCCCGGCGTTGCAGCCCTCGCCGCCTAGAAAAATTCAATAATTTAGTGTCCTGCCCCTGAAATTCATCTCATGAATTTCAGGGGCAGGACACTAGGTTTTGTTTGCCGATCAATATTGGTTTAGGTCGAATCTTTCGATTCCACCTAAACCAATATTGATCTAAGCTAATAATGCCGCCGCCTGCCCCGCACTGACAGTCGGTCGCTCGCCTTTCGCGCCAGATGTCAGCCGCAAAATCGAAGGAGCAAAAATGTTCATCAGCGCCAATCAACTGAATATCCATGTCCGCATTGATGGCCCCGCCGCCGCCCCGCCGCTGGTGTTGCTCCACTCGCTCGGCACCTGCGCCGAAGTGTGGGACCCGCAAGCCGCCAGCCTCGCCACATCCTTTCGGGTGATTCGCCCCGATATGCGCGGCCACGGGCTGACCGAGGCGACGCCGGGCGATTACAGCATGGATTTACTCGCTGATGATGTTGCCGCCTTGTTCGATGCGCTCGGCCTCGGCCAAGCGCATCTGGGCGGCATTTCCATCGGCGGCATGATTGCCCAGCATTTCGCCGCCCGCCATCCAGAGCGAGTCGCATCGCTCATGCTGGTCGATACCGCCATGGTGATCCCGCCAATTTCACTCTGGCAAGAGCGCATCGCGAGCGTGCGTGCGGGGGGCATTGCCAGCATCGCTGACGCCGTGCTCGCCCGCTGGCTCACCGCCAAGGAAGCCGGTTCGCAAGGCGCCAAATCGCTGCGCGCGATGCTCATGCGCACCAGCCCGGAGGGTTATGCCGGAGCCGCCGCGGCCATCGCCAAGGCCGATCTGACCGAAGCAACCCATCGGCTACGCCATCCAACACTGGTTCTGGTTGGGCGCGAAGACCTCGCCACCCCCGTTGCCTCGGCGCAAGCCCTGCACCACGCCATTGCAGGCTCTAGCCTGAGCATCATCGATGATGCCGCCCATATCCCAACCATCGAACGCCCCGCCATCGTCAGCGACGCGATGCGCCACTTTCTCCTGCCACCCACCGACAATGCCTATGAAGCGGGTCTGGCAACCCGCAAGCGCGTGCTCGGCGCCGCGCATGTCAACCGCTCACTCGCCAACGCCACCGATTTTGACCGGGATTTCCAGCATTTCATCACTGAAATGGCCTGGGGCAAGGTTTGGACCCGCCCAGGCCTTGATCACCGCACCCGCTCACTGCTCACCTTAGTCATCACCGCCGCGCTCGGCCGCGAGGAAGAGTTCAAGCTGCATCTGCGCGCCACCCGCAATACCGGCGCAACCCAGAGCGAGGTCGCCGAAGCCCTGATGCACGCCGCCATCTATGCGGGCGTGCCGGCAGCGAATGCCGCCTTTCGCATGGCCAAAGAGGTGTTCGCCGAGCCGCAGCCTTAGCGTTACGCCGCTGCCTCCGTGGGCGGCGCATTCCGGTCGGCGAGGATCATCCGTGAGGCTTTCTCGCCAATCACCATGGTCGGTGCATTGGTGTTGCCGCCAATCAGCGTCGGCATGATCGAGGCATCGACCACCCGCAACCCAGCGATCCCATGCACGCGCAGGCGGTCATCGACCACCGCCATCGGATCTTGGCCCATTTTGCAACTGCCGACCGGGTGATAAATCGACTCGGCCTGCGCCCTGATCCGCGCTTCCAGCGCTGCATCATCGGTAATCGAGGCCCCCGGTTCGACTTCACCGCCCGATATCGCCGCCATCGAGGGGGCGGCTAAAATGCGACGCCCGAGTTTTACCCCCGCCATCAATTCCGCCAGATCATCCGGTTCGGACAGATAATCAGGATCGATCAGCGGATCGGCCATCGGATCGGCGTTGTTCAGGCCAATCCGCCCCCGGCTTTTCGGTCGTAACTGGCACACATGCAGCGTCATCCCATACCCCAGCGTTCGCTTGCGGCCATGATCGCGCAGGAATGACGGCAGGAAATGAAACTGGATCTCCGGCTCAGCGCTTTCCGGCGTCAACCGGGCAAACCCGCCCACCTCGGCAACGTTGGAGGCCAGCAGACCGGTTTTATCGCGCCGATATTCCATAAATGCCTTGATCAGGCGCGGCGCCATCCCGGGTGCAATGCCAATCGCCTGCTTGGAGAGATCCTTGATCAAAATGGCATAATCCAAATGATCCTGCACATTCCGCCCGACCCCCGGCAATTCGTGGCGCAATTGAATCCCGGCGCGCTCCACCTCATCACGCGGGCCAATGCCCGAGAGCAACAATAAATGCGGCGAATTGATCGAACCACCGGCCAAAATCACCTCCGCCCGCGCCATGATCCGCTCAATACCGCGCGGGCTTTGCACCTCAACGCCGATCGCCCGCTTTTCCGCCAGCAATACCCGCCTTGCGCGGGTCTCGGTCATGATGGTCAAATTCGGTCTGGTTTTGATCGCATCCAGAAAGGCCCGCGCCGATGAAAACCGCTTGCCCGCCTTTTGCGTCACCTGATACGGGCCGGACCCTTCTTGCACCGGCCCGTTGAAATCCGGATTGGCCGCTAGTCCCGCCTCCGCCGCCGCCTGCAAAAACACCGCACCGAGCGGGTTCGGATGCACCACATCCGCCACGTTCAATTCGCCGGCCTCGCCATGCAGCGCATCGCCACCGCGCTCATTATGTTCCATGGCCTTGAAAATCGGCGCGACGCTGGACCAGCCCCAACCCGGATTGCCCGCCTGCTCCCACCGATCATAATCGGTTGGCACGCCGCGAATATAAATCATCGCATTGATCGAGGATGAGCCGCCCAAAGTTTTGCCGCGCGGCCAATACAGGCTGCGATTGTTCAAATGGCGCTGCGGCTCGGTGTTGAAATACCAATTATACGTCTTGGTGCCGAGCAGCCCGACAATGCCGAGCGGCGTATTGATCAGCGCTGAATTATCCGGCTTGCCAGCCTCCAGCAGGCAAACCCGGTTGGCTGGGTCCGCCGATAGCCGGTTGGCCAGCACCGCTCCCGCCGATCCTGCGCCCACGATGATGTAATCGAATTCGGCCATGACCACCCCCATCTATTTTTATAGGGATGATAAAACCATTCATTAACGCTTACGGCAACCCTTAAGATTCAAAAATCGATGCAGCGGCCATTGCGTTCCCAATCGCCAAACCTTGTCGGCTCTGGCCCTTTAGGTCCGCCAATCTCTTTCGGCGCAGTTTCGCTCGGTGGCGCCGGATCGGGCTTGGGCGCCAGCACCTCGGCATTCGCAACCGTGTCATCAACCATATCATCAACCGCAATTTTATCTGTCATGGCGTGGATGTGGCACTGGCTGGTGGGTTCGGCAAGGTGATCGCGGCCTCGCGCAAGCGCTTGCGCGCCAATTTGCGCCACGGCGCTGATTTCGGCCCACGCGCCAGGGCCTCTTGAAATAATTGCTCCGCATGCGCCGTCACATGCCCCGCCGCCTCGGTCTCGGCCTCTGCGGTTTCCGCCGCCAAAGTCGGGTCGAACTTGGCCTGCAAAGCAATATTCCACGCCTTCGCCGCCCCTGCCGGATTTTCGCGTGCGGCCAAAGCCTGCCCCAGCAGCAAATAGCCTTCACGCGCCTGCTCGCTCTTGGGATTCATCACGGCAAGCTTGGCCTCCAGCTGCGCGATCAACTGATCATCGCGCTTGGCCGCAAGATCCACCTGACGCAGCAATTGCGCGTGCGGCTCAGAGGGCACGATGGGCAATACGCCGGGCAAAAACAGCGCGACCGCACCCAGTGGCACCAGCACTGCCGTTGCAATCAGCAAGGCACTGGCGCGCCGATCCGCAGGGGGTTCCGCCAGCCGGTCAGCGGCCAAGAGCCGCCGCTCGACCTCCAATTTTGCGCCCTCATATTCAGACTCGGCCAGCCGCCCCTCGGCGCGATCACGATCAATCTCCTGCAACTGCGCCCGATGCAGCGCCATCGCGGTCTCACGCCGGTAGCGCACCAGCCCCGGCCGCATCGCCGCAAAGACTAGCGGCGCGAGCCCGGCGAGTGCCAACAGCACCATGCCGATAATAAGCCAAATATTCACTGCAATAATTCCTTCAGCCGCGCCTGCTCCGCCGGATCGAGGCTCGCCACCGGCTTTTCCCGCCGCCGCCGTGCGAGCACCAACACCCCAAGCCCGATCAACAACGCCAAAATCGGCGACCCCCACAGCAGCATCGTCAGCGGGATCAAGGGCGGTTTGAGCAGCACGAAAATCCCATAGCGATGCACCATGAACGCGATGATGTGTTGGTTGCTCTCCCCGCGCACCACGCGCCTGCGAATAATTCCGCGAAACTGCTTGGCGAGGCCGGCTTGCGAATTTTCGACCGTCTCATTCTGGCACACCAAGCAGCGCAAATGATTGCCAATCGCCTCCGCGCGCCGCTCCTGCGGCAAGGTCAGGTTCACCCCGTCACGCCGGATCATGGTCGGGGTATTTTGCGCAGCCATGCCTGTGGCATGGGCCAAACCAAACCCCAGCGCCAAACTGAACAAAATGGCCAATGCCACCCGGCGCCAAACCGCCCTCATGTGATTTTCCGCAAGGCGGGCTCCAATTGAGTTTCAATCACGTCGGGAAACAACGGCGACGCCACATGCCAGCGCACCAACCCGCCCGGCGCGATCAAAAAACTCTCCGGCACGCCATACAAACCCCAATTAATCGCGGTCCGCCCGGTCGGGTCCATCGCCAGACGCCGATAGGGGTTGCCATGCTCAGCCAAGTAAAGCGCCGTGGCTTCCGGCTTGTCCTGGTAGGCGACGCCCCAAATATCCAGTCCCGCCTTCGCCAACCGATCCAAAAACGGCGATTCCTGCACGCACGGCACGCACCAAGAGGCAAAAAAATTAACCAGCACGGGCCGCCGCATCGCGACCAACGCATCCCGATCAAAGCCTTGCTGGCCCGGCAGACCGCTCAAGGCAAAATGAGGAACCCGATGGCCAACCAGTGGATTATTGAAATCCTGCGGATTATACGTGCCGCGCTTGGCCCGCTCGATCAGCGCATAGGCCCCAACACCGCCCGCCACCGCAAGGCCCAGCGGCGCCGCCAGCAGCAAGCGCCGGGATAACAGAGACCGATCCATCCGATACCCTCAAGCCGTCTCGGTGCCTGCCGGTTTTGGCACCGGCGTACGTTTGCGCGATGGCGCACCAATCCTGAACCGCCGATCGGTGAGCGAAATCCCGCCCCCCAGCGCCATGATCAGCCCGCCCAGCCAAATCTCCGGCGCCAGCGGATGCACATTGAACCGAAACTCCGCACCACCGCTTTTATCCTCGCCCGCAAAGGTCGCGAACATATCCCACAGCATATTGGTGCGAATCGCGGCATGTTCGGTGGTGGTGTGCTGAGCCGTGAAAAACCGCCGCTCGGGCAACATCGTCATCACATGCTTGCCACCGCGCGTCACATCGATCACCGCTTGCCGGGCCGCATAGGCTGGCGTGCCCGGCGCGTCCTGCACCCGCTCCAAGGTCCAGCGATAGCCTGCCAGATTAACCCCCTGCCCCGGATGCAGCACGGTAATCACATGCACCTGCGTCGCCATTCCGGCGATCCCCAGCACCGTCACCCCAAAGCCCAAATGCCCCATCATCGCGCCATAGGCCGCGCGCGGCACGCTGAACAGACGCGAGAATGATTGGCGCAACGGCACCCGAAACAGCCGCACTCGCTCGCCCAAATCCACCAGCGCACCAAGCACCACCCAAACCCCGCCGGCCAGAGCGAGGGCGGCAATAGCGTGGCCCCGGAGCAAAACCACCGCCAGTACCAGCAACGACATCAAGCCAACGGCCCAAAGTTTCATTAAAGCCGGCATGATCGCCGCCCGCTTCCAAGCCAGCAACGGCCCCACCGCCATCGCCAAGATCAACGGCGCCACCAACGGCAGCGCCGCCTGATCGTAAAACGGTGCCCCCACCGACAGCTGCAAGCCAAACAACAAATCGACAAAGGGCGGATACATCGTGCCGGTAAACACCACGGCCGCGATCATGCATAAAAACACATTGTTCAAAATCAATGCGCCCTCACGCGAGACCGGCGCAAACATTCCCGATGCCGCGAGCACCGGCGCCCGGATGGCAAATAGCAGCAACGACCCGCCGACGGTGAGCGCCAACAGCACCAGAATGAACAAACCCTGATTGGGCGACACGGCAAATGCATGCACCGAATTCAGCAGCCCCGATCGCACCAGGAAGGTGCCGGACAGGCTGAGCGAAAATGTGGCAATCGCCAGCAGCACCGACCAGGTTTTCAACGCCTCGCGCTTTTCCACCACAATCGCTGAATGGATCAACGCGGTCCCGGTCAGCCAGGGCAGGAGTGCAACGTTCTCCACCGGGTCCCAAAACCAAAACCCACCCCATCCCAGCGTGTAATAGGACCACAGCGAGCCAAAACAAATTCCCGCGGTCAGAAAGCACCAGGACACAATGGTCCAAGGCCGCACCCAGCGCCCCCAAGCCGCATCCACCCGCCCCTCGATCAGGGCGGCAACGGCAAAAGCGAACGCAATCGAAAACCCGACATAGCCGGTGTAGAGAATCGGCGGATGCACCGCGAGGCCAGGGTCCTGCAAAATCGGATTAACGCCCGCCCCATGCAATGGCGGCGGCCAAAGCCGCACGAACGGGTCCGACACAGTCAAGGTGAACAGCAAAAACCCAGCCGACACCAGCCCCAACACCCCCAACACCCGGGCGCGCAAACTGGTCGGAATGGAACGGCCAAACACCCCAACCACGCCACCGCACAGCGCCAGAATCAAGCACCAAAGCAGCATCGAGCCCGCGTGATTGCCCCAGGTTCCGGTGATCCGATACAGCAGCGGCGTGGTGCTGGAGGAAAATTGCGCGACATTTTTCACCGTATAGTCAGACACCACCCCCGCCCACACCAAAGCGGCAAAACTCGCCGCCAGCATGACAAATTGCCCAATCGCCAAAGCGGGTGCCGCACGCAGCACCGCCGGATTGCGCAAATTCGGCCCGAACAGCCCGATCATCGCTTGCGCCACCGCAATCGCGAAACCCAAAGCCAGCGCGAAATGGCCCCATGTCGGAATCATACTGGCTTATCCTTTCGCCGCGGCAATTTGCTGCGGCGTTTTGTTGTCCCACGTTGCGGCGTTGGGTGCGGGACCAAATTTCGGGTTCCATTTGCCCGAGGCGCGCAACGCCTGCTCAACATCCGCCGGCATATAGCTCGCCCCGTGCTTGGCCAGCACCGTATCAGCACGAAACACCCCGCCCTGGCGGGCCATGCTGCCAATGGTCACCACCCCCTGCCCTTGGCGGAACAAATCCGGCAAAATCCCGGTAAACACCACCGGGATCGAGGCCTGTCCATCGGTAATCCGAAACCGGGTGAAGGGTTTGCCATCGCGATGCGACATCACCACCGTGCCAACCTGCACCACCCCGCCGAGGCGAAACATTTCACCCGGACGCGGATGCTTCACCAGCACTTCCTGCGGCGATAAAAAATATGACAGGCTGGAGCGGAACGCGACCAGCATCAACGCCGTCGCGGTGGACGCAAAAATCCCACACACCACCACAATCCATAACCGCCGAGCTTTTCGCGTCATCATGACCGCACCCGCCCATATTGCGCTTCGACCTGCGCCAAACGCTTGCGCGCCGCACGGTAGCGCAGAAACGCACCAACCCCCAAAAACCCCAAAATCAGCACCGCCGCGCCATACGCCGCTTCGACAAACGGCATCACATCCTTGATCATGATCGCCCGCCCTCCGCCGCCGCCAGTAACAGGCTGCGCGCCTTGGTTTCCATGATGAAACTCGAAATCCGCGCCAGCACCATCGCCAAAAACGCGAGATAAAACGCCACCGTGCAGACCAGCAGCGGCAACAACATGGTGATATAGATTTTCGACGGCCCGGTCAGTGAGATTGAATTACCCTGATGCAGCGAATTCCACCAATAGACCGAAAACACGATGATCGGCAGGTTAATCGCCCCAACCAACCCCAAAATCGCCGCCGCCCGATAGCCATGCTGGGGATTATCAAACGCCCGCAGCAGCGCGATATGCCCCAGATATAAAAATAGCAAAATCAACACCGAGGTCAGCCGCGCATCCCACACCCAATAAGTGCCCCAATCAGGCCGCCCCCAGAGCGAGCCGGTAATCAGGCATAAAGCCGTGAATCCCGCCCCGACCGGCCCAATCTCACGCGCCGCGATATCGGCCAACGGATGGCGCCACACGATCGACAGCAGCGAGCAAATAGCCAAGGCCGCATAGCCATTCATCGCCACCCAAGCCGCCGGCACATGCACATCCATAATCCGTGCCGTAACACCTTGCTGCCAATCGGGCGGGGCAAAATAAAACCCCCAGACCAGTCCCACCACCGTCAAAACCAGTGCAACGCCGCTCAGCCAAGGGATGATCGGCTGGACGAATCGTTGAAACCGCCCCGGATTGGCGAATTGATGCAGCCATGCGCCAGATTTCGACCGTACAATCTCCAGCGGTGGTTCACCCATCCCGCTCAACGGTGCTTCGTTCGGATAGTCCTGTGTCATCGGCGTTTCCATCGCTCATAGTCTAATCGGAATATGTGGTTTTACCAGCCCTCGCGATTCCAATCCTGATCCAATTGTCCCGCAATTCAATCACATCTTAGGGCGCGCCGCCAGCGCGCACGGGCACATCTTGGCGCGCGCCGCCAGCGCGCACGGGCACATCTTGGCGCGCGCCGCTAGCGCGCACGGGCCTGCGAGCCTTGCCGAGACGCGATCCAGGGTCTATGCCGCGCCATCTCAACGCCAATCTGGATGGTACCTTTCATGAAACAGCAGGCGAATTTGATCCGCGCCGGGCAAGTCATCGAGCATGACGGCCGCCGTTGGACCGTGCTCAAGCAACAAATCATCACCCCTGGCAAAGGCGGCGCCTTCATCCAGGTGGAAATGCGCGACCTGAAAACCGGCAATAAGACCAACGAGCGGTGGCGCACCGCCGATACGGTCGAGCGGCTGATGACCGACAATAAAGACTACATCTATAGCTACACCGATGGCGATAATCTGGTGCTGATGGAAGCCGAGAGCTTCGAGCAATTCATGGTGCCATCTGATCTGCTCGGCGATCTGGCGCCGTTCCTGCAAGACAACATGCCCGTGATCGTCGATCTGGTCGAAGGCGAGGCGGTGGGGATTCACCTGCCCGCAACCGTCACCCTCGAAATCGTCGAGGCCGATCCGGTGGTCAAAGGCCAAACCGCCTCCTCCTCCTACAAGCCCGCGAAACTCTCCAATGGCGTGAAAACCATGGTGCCGCCCTTCGTTGAAGCGGGCGAACGTGTCGTGGTCCGCACCGAAGACGCGAGCTACGTCGAACGCGCCAAAGGCTAATTCACCCATGGTCCCACGCCGCTCTGCCCATATGACCATCATGGTCGCCGCCGCCCAAAAAGCGGCGAAGCGGCTGATCCGTGACTTCAACGAAGTCGAACATTTGCAGGTCTCGATCAAAGGACCGTCCGATTTCGTCAGCCAGGCCGATTTACGCGCCGAGCAAAGCATCCGCGAGGATCTGGATCGCGCACGGCCCGGCTATGGCTTTCTGATGGAGGAAAGTGGCGTCTCCGGCTCGGCCAACTGGGCGTGGCGTTGGATTGTCGATCCGCTCGACGGCACCACCAATTTCCTGCACGCGATCCCCAACTGGGCGATCTCAATCGCGCTGGAAAAGCGCCTGCCGGAAGGCCAGAGCGAAATTGTCGCGGGGTTGGTTTATGCACCGGCGCTCGATGAGTTCTATTGGGCAGAAAAAGGCGTTGGTGCCTATTTGAACGATAAGCGCCTGCGCGTCTCCGCCCGGCGGGACTGGTCCACCGGCTTGTTCGCGACCGGCATTCCCTTTGCCCGCACCGCGCCGCGCAACCGCTTGGCCTTTGCCCGGGTGCTCGGCGCGATGATGCCCGAAGTGGCCGGTGTGCGCCGCTTCGGCGCCGCAGCACTCGATCTCGCTTGGACGGCGGCTGGCCGCTATGATGGCTATTGGGAACTCGGGATCAATAAATGGGATGTCGCGGCGGGCGAGTTGCTGGTGCGCGAGGCGGGCGGCTTCGTGACGGACCCGGCAGGCCATGAGCATATCGAGGGTGACATCGTCGCGGCGAACCCGCATTTTCACGCCCGCCTGCGCGAAATGGTCGAGGCGGCGCGCGACACCAATCCCGCCGATTGAGCATCGGTGCCGATCTGGGCTAAAACAGCCCATGATCATGCGCCATCGTTGTTCGCTCTTGCTCGCCAGCCTTGCATGGTTCAGCCCGGCTTTTGGCGCCGGGCCCAGCGTGAGCGTCAATCAAAACGCACTGCAACAGCTCGCTTCCCCCAAAGCGGCGCCACCCGCGCTGCCGCCAACGCCGCAACCTCCGGTCGCGCATCATCCAGCGCCGCCGCCCCATCAGCCGATGACGCATCCGCTCCGCCATCCGATCGCCCTCCCCTTGCCGCCCGCTCCCGCGCCGACCCGTGCGCCCGACCCAACCCGCTCGCCCACCCCTGCGCCCGGGCTTGCGCCCGTGCCGCCGCTCGCGCTCAATTTCCCCAGCCACAGCGCAACCCTCAGCGCCGCTAACATCGCGAAAATCCGCCAATTTGCCGGGCAAAAAACCGCCGCAACCCGGCGCATCACCATCGCCGCCACCGCCATTGGCACCGCGCAACATCCGGGCCATGCCTACCGCCTCGCCTTCGCCCGTGGCCACGCCGTTCGCGACAGCTTAATCAAAGCCGGTGTTCCCCTGACGCGCATCATCGTGCAAAGCCAAATTTTGCGCCCCGGCAGCCCCGCCACCGACCAACGTGCGATCTTGACCCTAACCCCATAGGCCCAACGCATGACCCGCCCCACCGCCTATCTGATCCGCATGATCATTTTTCTGGTCCTGGTCTACGGCCTCGCTGCCTTGCTCGCGCCGACCCTCTCAAAATTCTATCTCGCCAATCCGGTGATCAACACCGTCATCGTGCTGGTCGAAATTTTCGGTGTTGGCTGGAACCTCCGCCAAGTGTTGCGCCTGTCCCCCGAAGTCGATTGGGTCGAACATTATCAGCGCTCGCGCGCCTCGATTGAACAGGCCAACAAGCCCAAACTCCTGCTCCCGATGGCGCGCATGCTCGGCGTGCGCGGCGATCATCCCGGCCGCGTCTCGCTATCGGTGCAGGGTATGCGCACCATGCTCGATGGGATCGCCAGCCGACTCGATGAAAGCCGCGAAACCTCGCGCTATGTGACCGGTGTGATGATTTTTCTGGGCCTGCTCGGCACGTTCTGGGGCCTGCTGAAAACCGTCCATGCGGTCGCCGCCGTGATCCAGGGCATGAGCCTCACCGGCGGCGATGTGAACGCCATGTTCACCCAGCTCAAAGCCGGTCTCGCCGGTCCGCTCGAAGGCATGGGCACGGCGTTTTCCTCCTCGCTCTTCGGCCTCTCCGGCGCGCTGATCCTGGGCTTTCTCGATCTCACCGCCGGCCAGGCGATGAGCCGGTTTTTCAATGATCTGGAAGAATGGCTCGCCGGCCTCACCCGTGTGTCCTCCGGCGTGCTCGGCGCCGAGGGCGAGGGCTCGATGCCCGCTTATGTCCAGGCATTGCTCGAACAAAGTGCGGAAAATCTCGAAGCCCTGCAACGGGTGATGACGCGTGGCGAGGAAGCCCGCGCCGTCACCGCGCAAAGCACCCAAACCCTCACCGAACGCATCACCACCCTGACCGATGCAATCCATAATTCCCACCGGATCATGCTCAAAATCGGTGAAAGCCAGCAAATCCTTACCAAACTGGCCGAACAAGCCAGCGCGCCGCGCGCGAATACCGGCCCGGATGACGAAATCGCCAATGCCCATTTGCGCAATATCGAATTGCTGCTTGCTCGCCTGATCACCGAAAGTGAGCAAGGCCGCACCCAAAGCCTCAGCGATTTGCGGCAGGATTTGAAAATCCTCACCCGCACCATCGCCGCCCGGTTCGACGAAGCGCGCTGACATGTCCCTCCTTTCACGCCGGCGCGGCGGCAACGGCCTCGAAATCTGGCCCGGCTATGTGGATGCGCTGTCCACCCTGCTGATGGTGACCATTTTTGTCTTGCTGGTCTTCGTACTCGCCGAAGCGTTTCTCTCCGCCGCCCTGTCCGGCAGCAACAAGACCATCAATTCGCTGCGCGGCGATGTTTCGCAACTCGCCAATATCCTCTCACTCGAACAAACCAAAAACGCCGCTTTGGAGACCAAATTAACCGGCCTGCAAGCCAGCCTCGCCAGCGCACGCGCGCAAGTGGCAGGTCAGGAACAGCTCAACGCCACCGAATTGAGTCAAGTCACCAATCTTGATGAGCAAATCGCCGCCCTGCGTCTGCAACTTGATGGCCTCGCCGCTGCCCTCGATGCCTCGGCCAAAAAAGACCAAGCCCAGCACGTGCAAATCGTCAATCTCGGCAAACAGCTCAACGCCGCCCTCGCCCGGCAAGTGCAAAAACTCCAGCAATATCGCAGCGACTTCTTTGGCGAGTTGCGCCAAGCCCTCGCGGGCCAACAGGACATCAAAATCGTCGGCGATCGCTTCGTGTTTGAAAGCGCCGTGCTGTTTCCCTCCGATTCCGCCGAGCTCTCGCCAGAGGGGCAGAAAAAAATCGCCCTCGTCGCCAAAGCGATTAACGATATCGCCAAAAAAATCCCGCCCGGCCTGCATTGGGCCCTCAGCGTCGATGGTTTTGCCGATCAGGCAGCGATCACCAGCGGTCCCTACAAAGATAATTTCGACCTCTCGACCGCCCGCGCCCTCGCCGTGCTGCATGTGCTGGTTCACGATGGCGTGCCGAAAAACCGGGTCATTGCCGCTGGTTTCGGCGCCAATCATCCGATTGCCCAAGGCAATTCAGCCACCGCGATGGCGCAAAATCGCCGCATCGAATTCCGCCTCACCTCCGCCGATTGATCTTTCTCGCCGCCGCGCCATTCGAAACTATTTGACGCGACACGGAAAACATATCTAGAACATCGTTATCCTTTTGTTCTGGTTTATCGGCGATACAAAATCCACTCAAACCAAATTCACCCTAACCCAAATTCACCCCAACCCAAGTTCACCCTGACAAGGTAGCCCATGCTCACCCGCAAACAGCACGATCTGCTCGAATTCATCGACCAGCATCTCCGCCAAACCGGCTGCTCGCCGAGTTTTGAGGAAATGAAAGACGCGATTGGCCTGAAATCAAAATCCGGCATCCACCGGCTGATCAGCGCCCTCGAAGAACGCGGCTTTCTGCGCCGCCACCGCCACCGTGCGCGCGCGCTCGAAGTGGTGCGCCTGCCCGCCGATGCGGTGCCGCAATCGCGCCCGATCGAGGTTGAGCCGATCACGCGCCCCACCCCGCCGCGCTTTGCCCCCAACGTAATTCGCGGCGATTTTTCCACCCGCTTCACCGGCGCGCACGCCGCCGCCGAAGCCGCCGCCATCACCTTGCCGCTCTATGGCCGCATCGCCGCAGGCCAGCCGATCGAAGCGTTGCGCGAGGCTCATGCCGAAATCGCCGTCCCCGCCGCGCTGATCGGCCCCGGTGAGCATTACGCGCTTGAAGTGGTGGGCGATTCTATGATCGAGGCCGGGATTTTCGATGGCGACACCGCGATCATTCGCAAAGGCGACACTGCCGAAGGTGGCCAGATCGTCGTTGCCTTGATCGATGACGGCGAAGTGACGCTCAAACGCCTGCGTCGACGCGGCAATTCCATCGCGCTCGAACCCGCCAATACCCGCTATGAAACCCGCATCGTGCCGGCCGAACGGGTCAAGGTTCAAGGTCGTCTGGTCGGCCTGCTGCGTCGCTATTGATACGCCCCCTTTGACGTTGCGCTCCGCACGCCCGATATAGGCTCTATGGCCTTATGGGGTAAAATCATCTGCGGCGCTGCTGGCTTCATGGTCGGCGGACCGGTGGGGGCGATGGCGGGTGTTGCTGTCGGCCACGCGGCGGACCGGGGCGATCTGGGCAGTCTTGGCGCCCGGCTCGGTCGCGCTTTACCGCTCGATAGTGCGCGCTTCGCCGCACTGATCGGCCGGCCGGACCAGGTTTTCGCCATCGCCGTCACCGTGCTCGCCGCCAAACTCGCCAAATGCGACGGCAACGTCACCCGCCCGGAAATCGACGCGTTCCGTCGCCAATTCCGCATTGATGACGCGGCGGTGCCCACCATCGGGCAGCTCTTCGATCAGGCCCGCAATGATGCCACCGGCTTTGAGCCCTATGCCCGCCAACTCGCCACCACCTTCGCCGATAATCGCGCGACCCTCGAACAGGTGCTCGGCGCCCTCCATGCAATCGCCCGTGCCGATGGGCCGATCAATGGCCGCGAAACCGACATGCTCACCCGCATCGGCGTGTTGTTCGGCCTGAACGAGGCCGAACGCGCCCGCGCCGCCAACCCCTCGCGCTTCGCCTTGGACGAGGAAGACGCATACAGCGTCCTCGGCATCGAGCCGAATGCCAGCTTCGAAGACATCCGCATGCGTTGGAGGCAGCTCATGCGCGAAAACCACCCGGACCAATTGGCATCACGCGGTGTTCCCGGCGAATTCATCGCCCGCGCCACCGAGCGCGTCGCCCGGATTAACGCCGCCTATGACCGGATCAAACGCGATCATGCCCCCCCGTGATTTTTGCCGCGCTGACCCGGTCTCGCCGAATTTCGACCAACGCCCCGCCGATGCGCCCATCGACCATCTGGTCCTGCATTACACCGGCATGATCAGCGCCGACGCCGCCCGCGCCCGCCTATGCGACGCCTGCGCAAAAGTCTCCGCCCACTATCTGATTGACGAGGCGGGTATCATCGAACCGCTGGTCGCGGAGCAAAACCGCGCCTGGCACGCCGGCCTCAGCTATTGGCGTGGCGTATCGCACCTGAATGATCGCTCCATCGGCATCGAAATCGTCAATCCCGGCCATGAACACGGCTACCGCCCGTTCCCCGCTGAGCAAATCACCGCCCTGATCGGCCTGTGCCAAGCCATCCTCGCCCGCCACCCGATCCCGGCGCAAAACATCGTCGCGCATTCGGACATCGCCCCCACCCGCAAAGCCGACCCCGGCGAACTATTCCCCTGGCCCACCCTCGCCGCCCACGGCATCGGCCTGTATCCCAGCACACAGCCCGACGCGCCCGATCTCAGCACGGGCCGAGAAGTGGACCTCAACCCAATCCTCACCGCCATCGGCTATGATCCCGCCGCCCCGCTTGACGCCCGCATCACCGCCTTCCAGCGCCGGTTCGCACCAACCACGATCACCGGCCAGCCCGATCCATTCACCCGAGCGCGGGCGCAACAGCTTCGCGCGCTGTTCAACAACCTTGCCAACCTACGCTGAACCGTGAATGCGTTTTATCATTGTCTTTGAGTGATGAATCCACTATGTTAGTGGGATGGCCGCTGGCGAAAAATTCCCCAACCTTCCGAAGTCGTCAAAGCGCCGACGACTGACGTCGCTCGGTGCCTGTGCTGCAGCGCTGGGTGGGACTTCATTTGGGGTAGTGCGGACATTGGAACTGTTTATCCGCATAATGCGGCGCAACCATGCCAGCCACGTAGAATTATTAGTGATCTGGAGTTTCTTTTGCGTCTATTGTCTGCTTGCTGTCGGCATGGAAATCTTTCTGATGGTTACCCTGATAAAAATTCGCCGTGAACCAGACGATCTTCCTTTACCCGGCCCGCCGCCGCTTGATCCGATTGTTGTGCTTAGAGCGCCTTGAGGCATCATCATTTGGCACTCTGCGCCTGCGCGCGCCATAAATTTTTCGACTCGCCTTCAAAACTTTTGTAATCTCTCCTGGCCCGCCAACAGCGATCACGCCGATGAGGAATGAACCACGGATGCACACCCCGCCTTGCCCGGTCTGTCAGTCCGCAACGCGGCTGCTCGACGTTGTTGATTTCACCAAATCCTGCGAGGAATTGAGAGGCAAATATTATGTGCCGATCGGCCTCGCGATCTATTACGCACTCTGCCGATCATGCCATTTTTGCTTTGCCCCGGCGATGCATCAATGGACTCCCGAAGATTTCAAACGCCATATTTATAACGATGAGTACATCATTTTCGATCCCGATTATCGCGAAATTCGCCCGAACGCCCAGGCCAATCTGCTGCTCACCAATTTCCAGGACATCGCACCACACCGAACCCATTTGGATTATGGCAGCGGCAACGGATCATTATCATCACGCCTGCGCGCCCATGGCTGGGCATCAACGGCGTGGGACCCGTTTAGCCAGCAAACCCCGTCGATCAACACGCTGGGCAGCTTCGATCTGATCACCGCGTTCGAGGTTTTCGAGCATGTGCCCGACATTGCCGGGCTGATGGATAATCTCTCGCTGCTATCCACCGATCATAGCTTGATCTTTTTTTCCACCGCCCTGTCCGATGGCCATATTCACCCAACCAAGCGGCTCGATTGGTGGTATGCTGCCCCGCGGAATGGGCATATCAGCCTGTTTTCACGCCAGAGCCTCGCGCGCCTCGCCGCCCGCGCGCAATTCAACTATGTCAGCCTCAGCGATAATTTCCACATATTTTTCAAGCACCTGCCCGCCTGGGCGCGCCATCTGATCCCTGAATCACCGCCCCCTGTGTAGCGATCTATGTAACGATCTATGTAACGATCATCACCCCTCGCCCGGCCCATCCGCCACCACCGCCTGCGAAATCGCCATAGTCAACATGAAACCGCGCCGCGCCTCCGCCAGCACGGCTTGCGTCTGCGCTGGCGTCAACGCCGCCTGATCAAAACCCCGCCGATAATCGTCCCGAAACGTCTCGATCGTGCCAATCGCCTCAAACCGATAAAACCCCAGCGCCGCGGCCCCCAACCCCAAGCTGCTCGCCAGACGCCGCGCCAGCACCTGCCCGCCATTCAAATCGCCCAGATAGCGCACATAGGCATGGGCGAGGAGCAACATTGGATCATCCCGGCGCAACGCCTCAAGGCGCTCTTCATAAGCGCGCCCCGCTGGCAGCACCGCAACCCGGCTGGCCCAATCCTCGCCGGCGAGCGCGACCAGATCGGCCTCTAGCGCGGCGGCGCGAAATAATTCGGGCCGCACCACCGCGCGCAGCGCCGGATGCTCGCGCCATTGCAGCAACCCCGCCTCAAGCGCCTGATACGCTGGGCGCAAATTCGCCAACAGTCGCGCATAAGCCTGCAATGTCAGCGTCCCGCGCAGCAGCAAAGCCACCGCCCCGCCCCGCTCAGCCTGCCGATGCACATCCCCCGTCGCGTCTTTGAGCTGATCCGCCAACCGCATGGCCGCCTTGTCCAACGCTGCGCCCTGCGCCATCGCTCACCCCCCCAGAATGTACTTGGAAAAATTCCAATAAGCTGCTAATATATTTCAAATTACTGATTGATCCAACCATGACCGGCGTAAATCTAGCTCAGCCTGACGTCACAATCAGACTTGATCGTGATGGCATCATCCAGGATACGATCGTATCCGAGCGGATCGCGAGCGAAACGCTGCGCCCCTGGCATGGTCGCCGCTGGGCCGAAACCGTTGCCCAATCGGCACTCGATAAGCTCCGTCGCATGGTGCAAGACGCGCTGACCACCGGCGTCTCCGCCTTCACCCCAATCGGCCAGCGTTTTCCGAGCGGCTTGGAAATGCCGCTCGAATACACCGCCGTGAGCCTCGGGGGCGATAGCGGCTTGATCGCCATTGGCCGACAATATCATGTCGTGTCCGAACTCGAATCGCGGCTGCTCGCCACCCAAAAGGCGATGGAGCAGAATCACTGGAAGCTGCGCGACGTCGAAACTCGCTACAATGTCATTTTCAACGCCGCAATCGATCCGGTCTTGCTGATCGAGGTCGATACGCTGCGCATCATCGATGCCAATCCCGCCGCCAATCGCACACTCGGCATCGGCCCGAACTGGAATTTTCTCACCGAAATCGCCGAGATCGACCGTGCGCCGTTCCTGGCGATGATGGATCGCGCCCGTGAATACGGCCAAGCCCCCGGCGTGATTGTGCATTTGGGCGCGGAGCGTCGCTCCTGGATCGTGCGCACCGCCACCGTCGAATCGGTCGATGCGCCGAGTTACCTGCTCTATCTCACCCAGGTCGGCTCGATCGACCGGCTTGCCGAAACGCCCCACCGCCCCGTCTGCGCGCCGTTAATCAGCAAATTACCGGATGGCTTTGTGATCATTGATCGCGACGGCACTATTCGCGAAGCCAACACCGCCTTTCTCGACCTGATCGAAGCCGCCGGCGCCGAAATGGTGCTCGGCGCCCGGCTTGACCGTTGGTTGTTGAGCGAAGGCACCGGCCTCGCCACCTTGCTTGACCTGATCCGCAGCCACGGCAGCTTGAAAATGCTGCCCGCCACGCTGAATGGCGAGCATGGTGCCGCCACCGCCGTCGAAATCTCGGCCGGGACCGAAGGCAATCTGATCGGCATGATCCTCCGCGATGTCAGCCGCCGCCTCAATAGCCCCAGCCCGGCCACCATCGAAGACTCCATCCGCGCCGCCCTGCAATCGCGCCGCTGGGCCACCAATCAACCCAACCTGCCCGATGCGGTCGATACCGCCACCGCCATCATCGAGCGTCATTATATTCTCGAAGCGCTCGACCACGCGGCGGGCAACCGCAAAGCCGCCGCCGCCACCATTGGCCTCAGCCGCCCATAACAGGCGTAGCATCGTTGTATTTCGGCGATTCCTGGGGAGGTTTCGATCATGACATCCAAATTTCCGCCCGCCCCAGCCTTCGGCACCGCCGATCTATCCAATTGCGAGCGTGAACAAATTCATTATGCGGGCGCCATCCAACCGCACGGCGCACTGCTCTTGCTCAGCGAACCAGACCTCACCATGGTGCAAATCAGCGCCAACGCCGCCGCCTTTCTGGGCCTTACGACATCGCCGCTCGGCCAACCCATTGCATCGCTCGGCGGCACGCTGGCGCGAAGCCTCGCGGCTCACCTGACCGAGCCGCTCGATAGCCAACCATTATCGCTCCGCGCCACCCTCGGGCCCCGTCCCGATCCGCTGCAAGCCCTGATCCATCGCCCCGCCGGCGGCGGCCTGCTGATCGAGCTCGAAGCCCCCGGCCAAGATGAGGCCGAGGATCGCCCGATTGCCGCACAGCTCGAAACCGCTCTGCAAACCATCCTGGTCAGCGCCGCCCTGCCCAACCTCGCTGATGAAGCCGCGCGCTTTGTCAAAAAACTCACCGGTTATGATCGGGTGATGGTCTATCAGTTCGATCAGGAAGGCCACGGTCAAGTCTTCGCCGAACAATGTGAACGCGGCCTCGAACCCTATCTCGGTAACCGCTATCCCGCGACCGACATTCCCCATATCGCCCGCCGCCTCTATGAACGCCATCGCGTGCGGCTGATCGTCGATGTGAATTTCCAACCCATCACACTGATCCCGCCAGTTTCGCCAATCAGCAACGCCCCGCTGGACATGTCGCTCTGCGCGCTGCGCGCCTCCTCGCCCATCCATAATCAATATCTGCAAAATATGGGCGTGCGCGCCACGTTGGTTATGTCACTGATGGTCGAAGGCCGACTCTGGGGCCTGATCGCCTGCCATCATTACGCGCCCTATTTCGTCCCGTTCAAAATCCGCGCCGCCTGCGAACTCCTCGCCGAAGCCATCGCCACGCGCATCGCCGCCCTGCAAAGCTTCACCGCCGCCCAGGCTGAACTTTCCGCCCGCCGCCTGGAGAGCCGCATGGTCGAAACCCTCGCGCGCGAAGGCCGCTGGAAAAACGCCCTGTTCGACAATCCCAAAGCCCTGCTGCACCCGACCCGCGCCAGCGGCACAGCACTCCTGCTCGATGGCGAAGTCACCACCGCCGGTGATGTCCCAGCGACCCAAGATATCCGCGCCATCGCCGCTTGGCTCGACGCCGAATGCACCGCCGCACCTGATGACCACGCACCCATTATGACCGATAGGCTGGGCACGGCGTGTAAGGCTCTCGCCAGCATTGCCGAAATCGCGAGCGGTGTGCTCGCCATGCCGATCAGCGCCTCACCCGGCGCCTATCTAATCTGGGTTCGCCCCGAGGAAGTCCGAACCGTCACCTGGGGCGGTGATCCGACCAAGCCGGTGACCATGGGCGATCATCCCGCCGACCTGTCGCCTCGACGCTCCTTCGCCCAATGGCATCAGGTGATGCGCGGCCAGTCCGAACCTTGGACCGAAGCCGATATCGCGGCGGCCAAGCTGATTGGCAACATGGTGAGCGATGTGGTGCTGCAATCGCGCTCGGTGCGCCTCCTGATCGCCCAAGACCAGCTCGATCGGCTCCGCCAGGACGTCGCCGCCTCGAATCAACCGGTGATCATCACTGATATCGCCGGTGAAATTCTACTCATCAACCAAGCCTGCGCGAGGCTGATCGGCGAGACCAACCAGCCGCTCGGCAGCCTCGTGGATCTTCCGAGCCTGTTTGTTGAACCCAAACTTCTGGCTGAACGGCTGCAAGCACTGCAAAAACTACATTTGAGCTGGCGCAGCGAAAACGCCCTGCGCCGGGCCAATAGCGGCACCACCCCGGTGCAAATCCGCGCCGACCCCATTTTCGCCGCCGCGGATCGGATCTTGGGCTATGTGCTGATGCTCACCGACCTGACCGACCAGAAGGCTGCCAGCGCCGCACGCCGCCATTTCCAGGACGGCGTGATTGAGCAGAATCGCGAAGCCGGTGATCTGATCACCACGACCAGCGGGCTCAGCTACCAAAACCTGCTCCGCGCGGTCGTCGAAAACGCCCAGCTCGCCGGCCTCGAAATCACCGACCGGATCGACCCGACCCGCATGCCCGAAAAATTGCTGGCGGTGCGCGATTCTGTCCGCCGCGCCGCCATTTTGCTGAAAAACCTGCTCGGATAACGCCAGGCATCACTTCCGTACTTCCATGTGATAATTATCACATCACGATCCCGACACCTCCTTTATCCACAGCCGCAGTTGCAGTCCGCATCGCCACCAGCGCGGTTTTTCTATTCATATAACAATGGACGCTATCGGTTCAAACGCTATCGGGTGAACATCACCCACCAACCGCCCTTTTTCTGATCACGCCCATCTGAATAGGAAACGCCCTCCGGATGGCTTAGTTGCGCGGCGAACCAGTTATCGTCTACAGAACACGAGCCAAAATGTTTGTAACGTCGACAGGAGCGCACCATCGCCAGAGTACCGCAACCACCCGCCCCACCCAGCCGTGAGGGGCCACGCGTCAATGAAGATATTCGCGTCCCGCAAGTGCGCCTGATTGGCGCCGAGGGTGAAATGATCGGCGTGCTGAGTGCGCGAGACGCCATGCGCCGCGCCTTTGAAGTCGGGCTTGACCTGGTCGAGATCAGCCCGAATGCCGAGCCGCCGGTCTGCAAATTACTGGATTACGGCAAATTCAAATACGAGCAGCAAAAAAAGAAAAACGAAGCGCGCAAGAAGCAAAAGATTGTTGAAATCAAGGAAATCAAGGTTCGTCCCAATATCGACGAAAATGATTACCAAGTTAAATTACGCGCGATGAAGAGCTTCATCGGCGAGGGTGACAAGGTGAAAGTCACGTTGCGCTTCCGTGGCCGCGAAATGGCCCATCAGGAGCTTGGCGTGAAGGTTCTCGAGCGCGTGCGCGTCGATATGGAAACTGACACCAAGGTCGAACAAATGCCGCGCATGGAAAATCGCCAAATGGTCATGGTTCTCGCACCACGTTAATTCTCTGCTGACCATACCATCATGTGGGGTGCCATTACCGGTCTCACCGCCGAAGCGGCGTTGCTCACCGCAACACCGTTACGCGTGGCGATCGGGGGCGGCACTCCCGCCGGTGCTGTCCGCGCCGCACAATCGCTGCTCGATCAAGGAGCGACCACGCTGATCAGCTTCGGCTTGGCGGGCGGGCTCAATCCGACCTACCCGCCGGGCACCCTGTTGATCCCGCACGCCATCATCGCCGGATCAACCCGCTATCCCTGCGATCCCGATTTATGCCGCGCCCTCGGCGGCACCACCGGCGACCTGCTGTTAGGCCATGAGGTCATCGCAGCCACCCGTGCCGAAAAATCCAGCCTATTCGTAGCCACCGGCGCCGCTGCGATCGATCTGGAATCCGGGGCCGTCGCTGCCCTGGCTCATGCAAACGGCGTCAAATTCGCCGCCCTGCGCGCCATTGCCGATCCGGCATGGCGCACTCTGCCCACCCTCGCGCTCAACGCGCTGGATACCTCCGGAAAAATCCGATTGGGCTTTGTGCTCCGGTCATTACTGCGTCATCCCGGTCATCTGCCGGGCTTGATCCAACTCGGCGCCGATGCCAACCGTGCCCGGCAAACCCTGAAAGCCAGCCTCAGCCAATGCCACTGGCCGACGCGGTGACCGGCGCGGCTCCGGCCGGTTCCGACGCCGCTAGGGCGCGCAAAAAATTGCCACCCCAAATTTTCTCAATCGCATCCTCACCATAGCCGCGCCGCACCAACTCAGCGGTGATCGCCGGCGCTTCAGCGGCATTGCTGCAGCCGCGCAGCATGCCGCCGCCGTCAAAATCGGTACCGATACCAACATGGTCAATGCCGATCAGATTAATGATGTAATCGATATGATCGACCAAAACCTCGACCCCGATATCCGCTGTGCGCGCACCCGCCCGCAAAAAAGCTGATACCATCGTCACCTGCACCACACCGCCATGATCGCGCAGCGCAAGCAATTGCTCATCATCGAGATTGCGCGGATGCTGACATAAAGCCCGCGCACATGAATGAGTGGCGACGATCGGTGCCGCCGAGAGCGCAACCGCCTGCATCATGCTGGGCTTGGAGGCATGGCTGACATCAACCAGAATGCCCAGCCGGTTCATCCGTTTGATCACCGCGCGCCCGAGCGCTGATAAACCACCATGCTCGCTGCTGGCATCGCCCAAATCTCGGCGCGGAATCGCTGAATCCGCCAAATCATTATGGCCATTATGGGTCAATGTCATATAGCGCACGCCCAGAGCCGCATATGCGTCCAGCAAAGCCGGATCGCCGCCGACGCCAGTGCCATTTTCAACCGCCGGGATCACCGCAATTTTCCCGCTTTGCACTGTCGCGCGGATCTCATGGGTCGAGCAAGCCAATGCGGTGCCCGCAACCGTCCCCATCGCCCGAATTTCATCGAGCATTGCCAAGCTGCGCGCCGCAGCACGCTGATGCCCCTCCGCATCACGGCGCTCTTGCGGCACATAAGCCGCGAAACAGACAGCATTGACGCCGCCGCGCAGCAATTTCGGCAAATCAACACAACGCGCCGATTCGCTCAGAAAATCCCCCCGGCTGGGCCATGGAATGTCCACATGCGAATCTAGCCGCAATGTGCCCCCCATGCTCGCCCGATCAAGGGGCATTCGTGGCGGGCTTCGCAGCGGCCGAAGATGCACTCGGCGCGGTCGCCGCATTAGGACCTGGTTGAGCCGCAGGCTTAGACACAGGTTTGGCCGATGGTTTGGCAATCGGCTTGACCGCAGGTTGGGGCATCAAACCGACCGCTTGATACAGCCGAAGGCTTGGAGGCCAGGCCGCGCTGATCGCGTTGCGGAACATCACGCCAAGCAGCAAAATCACCGCGAGAACCAAAATTGAAGCCAACCAAGCAATGCGCCCGCGCGATGGCGGGTCTTGGCGCAGTAAAGCCGCTTGATCGAATTTGATCGGCTGCTCGCTTAACCGTTCCGAGGTCGGCGCCGCAGTCGGCTCAGCTATTGGCGGCATCGTCATCGGCCCGACCGGCGTAATGAAGGGCGGCGGCAATGGCGGCTCTGGCGGCGGCACCGGTGGTAGTTCCGGGGCGATGGTAGCCAGCGGCGGCGGAGGAGGAGGAGGTGGTGGTGGTGCCGGAGGCGGAGGTGGTGCCGGAGGCGGTGATGGTGGCGGTGGGAGCAGAGCCGGAGTCGGCGCTGGTTCGGGTGCTAGCGAGACCGTGACCTGCGCCGGATCTGGCTGGGCCAACCAAGATTCATTACAGCGCACGCAGGCCAAGGTGGCTGGAAGCCGGGCTGCGACCGCTTCGGTCAGGCGATAGGTGGTACCGCAATGCGGACATGTTACGCGCATAGGCAACCGATGACATTATTGGGCGTTTCGTGCAACCATGATCGTGCAATGAGATTGGCATCGTATTTGATTGGTCGGCGGCTTGTGGTCCCTCAACTGGCACGGCACACAGGGTCAAGATGATTCGATTCTTTAACACTGGCTTGGACTATCAACGCCTCGCAGGCGAACGGCGCCCCCTCGGTGACGTTGATCATCCCGGCCTGACTGATCTGTCATTCACCATCGAATCAGGTGGATTTCGGTGGCTCACCGGCGCATCCGGTGCAGGAAAAACCACCTTGCTCAAGCTGATGTATCTTGCCCTGCCACCCACGAGTGGGCGAATCGAGCTGCTCGATTCGGACCCGTCGCGGCTTGACCGGGCTGGGCGGGCTTTGCTGCGCCGACGCATCGGGGTGGTGTACCAAGATTTCCGGCTCCTCGATCATCTCAACACGTTCGATAATGTTGCTTTGCCGCTGCGCCTCGCCCGGCGCAAAGAGAGCCAAATTCATGCGGATGTCACTGAATTGCTGCGTTGGGTGGGGTTGGCGGATCGGCTCACCCATCGCCCCGAAGAGCTTTCCGGCGGCGAACAGCAGCGTGTGGCGATTTGCCGGGCGGTGGTTGGTCGCCCCTCGCTGCTGCTGGCGGATGAGCCAACCGGCAATCTTGACGATGAGCAGGCAGTGCGGTTGCTGCATTTGTTTATGTCGCTCAATCAGCTCGGCACCACCGTCATTATCGCCAGCCATAATCTCAGCCTGATTGAGCGCTATCGTGCGCCGGTGCTGGAATTGCAGCATGGGCGGCTCGTGTATCATGGCTGATCGGCCCAGCGGCCGCGCGAGGCCCGATCCGATCGGGCTGCGTGCCGCGAGCCATGATAGGTTGCTGATTGCCGTTGTCGCCGCGATGAGTTTTCTCGCGGCGCTCGCGATGGCGGGGAATTTGGCGACGACCAGCCTCGCTGATCATTGGTTGGGTGGGGCGCGCAATATGCTGACCATCGAAGTACCTGATCCAACCGCGGCAGTGCAGGCATCAAGTAGTGTCACCCGGATCGATGCGGTGCTGGCAGCACTGCGCCAACGACCCACTCTTTCTGCGGTGCGAGCCTTGTCACCGGCGGAACTGGGGCGTCTGCTCAAGCCCTGGCTTGGCGATGCCAGCTCTTCGGGGGGTACCGGGATTGCGCTACCGGGTGTGATTATTGCCCAGGGTGATGCGCGCGCATCGGCGGTGGCGGGGTTGAGCACGGGTTTGAACCAGATTGCGCCCGGCACGCTGATTGAAACCGGCGGCGGGCTCGCGGCGCGGCTCACCACGCTGACGGAATCGCTGCAAGCCTCGGCAGCGGCGATTTTGCTGATCGTGGCGGCGGTTGCTGCCTCAGTGGTGGGTGTATCGGTCCGGGCGGGATTGGCACAGCGACGCGAGGCGGTTGATATTATCCATGGGTTGGGCGCACGCGATAGCGATATTGCCAGCCCGTTCGCCCGCGAAATTGCGCGGCAGGCTGGGCTTGGCGGATTGCTGGGCGGGCTGGCGGCGCTGCCGGTGCTGCTCTGGCTTGGCCGTTTGGCGGCGGGGTTTGCGCTGGTGCCGCATGCCGCCGATCGCGGGGTTGCCGGGATGCTGATGGATGTACCGGTCTTGCTGTGGGCGGGGCCGGTTGTGCTGATGCTGGTGGCGGCGCTGATCGGCTGGGGGGTGGCGCGGACCACCGTGCTGGGCTGGCTGCGGCATCTCGCATGAGGGACGCCTGGTCGCGCAACCGTCGCCCCCGATTTGGCCGCCGTGCGCGGGGCCGACGCTGGGTGGGGCGGATGATCGGCTGGATGCTGGGGGTGGTTGGGCTTGCTTTGCTCGCTTGGGCGGTAGGGTTTGGATGGTTCTATGATCATATCGAGCATGAACGCCGGGTGCTACCGATGCCGCATGCGGATGGGATTGTGGTGCTGACCGGCGGGCGCGGCCGGGTGGAGCGGGGATTGGAATTGCTGATGGCGGGGGCCGCGCCGCGCCTGTTGATTTCGGGGGCGGGGCCGGGGACGCATTTGGGCGATTTTACCCCCCGCGATGGGATTGATGCGGTGAGCAAGGCCGCCGCGATCAGCCTCGGCCATCGGGCGACCACCACGCGGGGCAATGCGCGCGAAACCGCACGATGGGTGATGCGGCATCATTTGCATTCGGTGATTGTGGTGACGGCGGATTATCACATGGTGCGGGCCTTGGCTGAGTTGCACCGGCATTTGCCAGGGTTACGGCTGATTGCCGATCCGGTGCGGCGGCTGCCGCGCGGCGGGGGGCTTGATGGGCGGCAATTGCGGTTGGTGGCGGCGGAATATACCAAATTTTTGCTGGTACGATGCGGGCTGGGTGGGTTTGCTGCGCATCATATCGAAGGGCATTTGTGATGTTTTTGATCGGCTCCACCTTGTTCAATCTGACTTTATTCGGCGGTGCTGCGATTGCCGGCTTGTACGGGCATTGGCTCAGACGATCTGCGCCGGACCGGCTGCTTGGCTTTGGGCAGGGTTGGGCGCGGCTGATGCTGGGGGCGTTGCGGGCGTTTTGCGGGGTTGGGTTTGTGCTGCGGGGGCGGGAAAATTTGCCGCCCGGTGGGGTGATTTTGGCGGCGCAACATCAATCGGCGTTCGATACGCTGGTTTGGCTGACTTTGCTGGATCGGCCTTGTTATATTCTCAAGCAGGAACTCACGCGCTTGCCGATTTTCGGGTCGCTGCTGCTGCCTGCTGGGCAGATTGCGCTTGATCGGGCGGGCGGGTCGGCGGCGCTGCGGCATTTGGTCAAGCAGGTCAGTGAGGCGCTCGCGGCGGGCAAGCAGATTATTATTTTCCCGGAAGGAACGCGGGTGGCGCCGGGGGTGCGCGGGGCATTGCAGCCGGGAATTGTAGCGCTGGCCCGGGCGACCGGCGCGGCGGTGGTGCCGGTATCGACCGATTCGGGACGGTATTGGGCGCGCAATGCGTTTCGCAAGCGACCGGGGGTGATTGATATTACGATCCATCCGGCTTTGCCGGTCGGGCTCGGCCGACAGGCGATGCTCGATGCGCTGGCGCATATTTATTATGACACCCATACCAAATAGAGCGTGCCGATGACCAAGGTGCTGAGGGTGAGCGGGATGCCAAGGCGGAGATAATCGGCGAACCGGAGCGAAATGCCCCGGGCGCGGGCGGCTTCGGCGACGATCAGATTGGCGACCGAGCCGAGGAGCGTCAAATTGCCCGCAAAAGTCGCGGCCATGGCGACCAGGAGCCAGGCTTGCTTGGGATTGGCCAAGGCGGCGACGAAGGGTTTGAGCACCAGCACGGTGGGCACGTTATTGACCAGATTGGACAGGATGGCGGTGAGCGGCACCAGGATGGCCGGGCGGCCCGGCTGCCATGCAGTGATGGTTTTGATGAGATCTGGGGTGATAACAGCTTCTTGCAGGCCGGCGATGACGATGAACAGGCCGATGAACATCACGAGCAAGGACCAATCGACACCAGCGAGCAGGATGTCGCTGCGCAGGCCCGAGGTGAGCAGCAGCAAGGCGGCGGCGATGAGTGCGGCTTCGCTGGGCGGCATGCCGGCGAGGCTCGCGACCACGAACAGGCCAAGGAGAAGCAGCGATTTGACCAGCAGGCCGCGATGCAGAGGGCTTGTTTGCGCCGGTGCTGGGTTGGGCAGGAGCGGGACGCGCAGATCCTTGCGGAATAACACAGCGAGCAGGCCGAAGGTGATGAATAGGCCGACCAGCGCGACCGGGGCGAGGGACGCGGCGAAGCGAATATAGCTGATGCCGGAAATGCTGCCGATAATCATATCTTGCGGGTTGCCGGTGATGGTGGCGACCGAGCCGATATTGGCGCTCGCGGACAAGGCCATCAAATAGGGCAACGGGTTGCGCTTCAGCGCCAGCACGATATCGAGCACCAACGGGGTGATGACCACGCAAATTGTATCATTGACCAGCAGGGCAGAGAGAAACCCGGCGATGGCGATGATGGCGGCGAGCAAGGCCAGCGGGCGGCCTGCGCGGCGGAGCGCGAGGTTGGTGATCAAAGCGAAAAAACCGGCACGGCGCAGGCCGGCGGCGAGCACCATCATGCTAAATAACAGCGCGATCGTGTTGCCGCTGATCGCCCGATAGGCGCTGGCCAGCTTCAGGGCGCCGACTCCAACCATCAGTGCCGCACCACAAAAGGCAATGGCCGCGCGGTCAAGCCGCAAGCCAGGGAGGCGGCCCAGAGCGACACCCAAATAAGTGACGGCGAAAATGACAATTGCGGCGATTTGCACCGGGAGCGACAGGCTAGCCATGGGTCAATAGTGCCCCAATTCGCTGTAACGATTTTTCCGTATTTTCGCTCCGCTCGCTTAAGCGCGATTTTTGAAGGGCGGAGAGAAAGCGTAGCGGTGGCCGGGGAGTGTGGGGCGGGGCGGGAGCGGAGGGTATTTTTGGAGGAGGTGTTCGAGGAGTGTCAGCGGGGGTTTTGGCGGAGGTTTTCGCTCCGATTTAGGGCGGGGTTTGCGGGGTTTTTGGGGTTTTCGCTCCAATTTTAGGTGGGTGGGGAGAGAAATGCGGAGCATGTGGCATAGGGGGCTTTGGGGGGATTGGCGGCGAGGGCGGAGAAGCGGCGGGCGAAATAGGTTAGGCGGTGCCAGATGGCCCATTTGAGGGTTTGCTCGATGGCGCGGGATTGAGGGTGGGTGCCGAGGATTTGGCGGAGCATGAGCAGAATCCCGGAGAGACGGTCGGTGAGGGATGGTGCGGGTGTGTTAATTATGCTCGCCATGCGTTAATATGGCATGGGCGCGGGCGGGTGCGCAAGGGGCAAAAACAGGTGGGATGCTTGGCGGCATCCCACCCTTTTTTTGGTTACGCGCTTTGGCGTTTTGGGTGTTGGGTGGGGTATTGGGTGGTGGCGGCGAGTTCGAGGGTGATCGGGCCGCCTTTGGCGAGGGCGGCGGGGATGATTCCGCGCCCGTTGGTCCAGCGACCGTCTGGTTCGGTTGTGTGCCAGCCTTCGGTGAGGAGCGGATGATCGAGCGGGATTTTGCGCCGGCCGACGCGGAGCGAAAGGATTTTCACGCCGAGGGTGCGCTGGTCGCGCGGGTCTGGAGAGAAATAACCGGGGATGGCGCTCCGGGAGAGAATGGTGACGCTGCCGTCTTGGTTGGTGTGGAGCGTGAGGGCGGGGTCATCCGTGAGGGGTTGGTGGGCGCGAGCAAGAATTTGGGCGCGGGTTTGTTCCACGATGGGGCCGGATTCGGCGAAGGGGGCGCAGCTGGTTTGTTCGCGGAGGGTTTGCGCGAAATCCGGGTGGAGGATCATCGCTCCGCCGCCGCCGTTTGCGAAGGCGTGGCGGTTGCCGGTTTCGAGGTAGCTCTCGGCGGGGGTGCCCTCGGCGTAGAGCACGGCGTGGTGGGCAAGTTCGATGTGGTAGTAGGTGACGCTGCGGCGGGTTTCCTGGCGGATGGTGGTGCCGTTGAGCAGGGATTTTGCTGGGATGAGGGTGCCGTTGAGATAGAGGGCGTGGTCAGGCGAGAGAACAAGGTCGCGGCGGGGGACGCCATCCATCAGGGCGTTTGCGCTGATGTGGATCGGGCGGACTTGCGCCGGGTTGGGGTGGCGGAGGAGCGAAAGAGAACGGTGGCCGATCCATTGGATGGGGGCGGTGCCGCCGCTGTGGAGGATGAGGTGGTCGCCGGTGCGAAGCTGTTCGACGGGGATTTCGCCGTGGGTGGTGAGGATGCGGGTTCCCTGCGCGAAGCAGGGCGGGTTGAGCGAGATGGTGGTGTTGGCCGGGGGATCGATGACGTTGAAATTGGTGGTGGTGAAATTGCCGGTGATGTCGAGCGTGATTTCACTCGTGCCATTGCCGAGTTCGAGGCCAATGCCGCTGACGTAAGTGTCGCTGGTGGCGGCGAAGCCGTTGAGGATTAGGGTGTCGCCCTGGGCAAAGCCCGCGATGTTGGTGAGGCTTTGGCTGTCCATCGCGGTGTAGGTGCCGGAGACGATGCCGGAGCTGCCGGTTTCGAAGGCGAGCGAGCGAAAATTTTGGTATTCCGCGCCGATATTGGCGAGGGTGACGGGCGCAGAGCCGCCGATGGCGAGCACGTCGGACGTGTTGGCGTTCGCGACGACGCTGCCGGTGAAGGTGGCGCCGTGTTCGACGATGAGGGTGCTGGCATTGGTGCCGAATTGAATGGCGTCGGCGCCCTGTGCTCCTGCGATCAGGCCGCTATTGAGGAGGGTGCCGCCGGAGAGATAAACGCCGACGCCGCCATGGCCTGCGAAGCCACCGCCGCTGCCGGGGCCGCTGCCACCGCTGCCGCCGGTGATGGTGCCGCTATTGCTGAACGAACCCGACCCCGAAAGATCGACGCCCGCCCCTCCGGCACCGCCGATGCCACCGCCGCTGCCGGGGCCGCTGAACGAACCCGACCCCGAAAGATCGACGCCCGCCCCTCCGGCACCGCCGATGCCACCGCCGCTGCCGGGGCCGCTGCCACCGCTGCCGCCAGTGATGTCGCCTTGATTGATCAGGGTGAGCCCCGATGCGACGGAGCCATACACGCCGATGGCGCCGCTATTTGCGGCTGGGGCCACGGTACCTTGGCTGGTGATGGTAAAGGGCGATTGGTAGCTGCCCGTTGGGGTGAGGGTAATGCCGGTGGAGATGGATTGATTGAGGAAATGCGGATCGAAAGTGATGCCGGTGCCGTTGGCGCTGGTGGTCAGGTCCAGCACGTCACCGATGGCGGCGGGAGCGAAAGTAAGGTCGAGTGTTTGGCCGGTGGTGGTGCCTGCGATGGCGAGGGTGCCACCGGAACCGATGGTCGCGATTGTGGTCGCGGCGGTGAAGCCGTTGAGGTAAAGGCCATCGCCACGGACGAAGCCGTTGATGCTGTCGTTGGCGAGGAAACCGGCGAAGGTGCCGGAAGCGCCGGATTCGAAGGCGAGGGTGTGAAAATTCTGATATTCAGTGCCGATATTGGAGATTGTGACAGGCGCAGTGCCGCCGATGGCGAGAACGTCGGATATGGTGGCGTTGGCGACGACATTGCCGGAGAAGGCTGCACCGTGTTCGACGATGAGGGTGCTGGCATTGGTACCGAATTGCACGGCGTCGGCGCCCTGTGCTCCGGCGATTACACCGCTATTGAGCAGCACGCCGTCGGCGAGAAAAACGCCAATGCCGCCAATACCACCGCCGATGCCGCCAGCGCCGCCGGTGATAGTGCCACTATTACTGAATGAGCCCGCGCCGGAGAGATCAACGCCAGTGCCGCCAGCGCCGATCAAGAGGTTACCGTTGCCGCCGATGCCACCCTGGATTGTGCCGCTGTTGCTGAATAAGCCTGCGCCGGTGAGAAAAACGCCGGTGCCGCCATCGCCGCCATTGCCGACGCCGAAGCCGCCGGTGCCGCCGGTGATGGTGCCGCTATTGCTGAATGAGCCTGCGCCGGTGAGAAAAACGCCAGCGCCACCAACGCCGCCAACGCCGCCGGAGCCGGAGCCGAAGCTGCCTTTGCCCCCATCGATCACCCCCTGATTGATCAAGGTCAGCCCCGATGCGGCGGAGCCGTACACGCCGATGGCGCCATAGGCGGCTGGGGCAATGGTGCCTTGGCTGGTGATAGTAAAGGGCGATTGGTAATTCCCGCTGGTGGTCAGGGTGATGCCGGTGGCGATGGAGGTTGAGAGGGTATTGGTCATGATTGGGGCGGCTCCTGCGGACTGGGCGGCTTGGGATGGGTGCTATTGCGGGATGGGGCGGTGATTTGCGCGCGGGGAAGTGTGTGGCTGCGCGCATGGTGATGCGGTGGGGTTTTGGCGGTTATTGCGGCGGGTTGGAGGGGGCCGAGCGGGTTGGCCTCGCGAGGACAACGCTGCCGATTGGCCATGAAATTCTGAAATAGCGACTGAAATTGTTACAATTTTGTTGCATTAAACTTTTCCGATTAAGTCGTTGCTAATTAGTATTAGATAATTGGACCCCGTTCGGCTTGTCAAGGAATTTTTTACTTTTGGGCGGCGGCGATGCGGATGCCGATGGGGCGGCGTTTGGCGCAGTCTGGGCGCGGATGGTGCTGTTGGTGAGGCTGTGATGCGCCCCGTTGGCCGGGGGATTTAGAGGAGCGTGTAGGCGAGCCAGCTACCGCCGATGAGGACACCCCAGAGCAGGATCGACAAAGCGAGGCCGGTGATGATGCCGCGCGCGGCACGCAGATCATCGTGCAGGACATCGTGTGTATCGGGTTCGGGGGCGAACGCGGCGGCGTAATCGTCCGGCAAGGTACGGATATTGGGGGGCGATATATCGTCCTTTGGCGGATTGATCGATTGGCCGCGCATCAGGGGGATGAGGGCGGGGTTTGGGTTGCGCAAGCGGCCGGGGCGGCGGCGATCATGCAGCACATCGCTGCGCGAGGCGGTTGCACCGTGCGTATTGGTTGCGCCGGTTTGGTTTGCCGGGGTTTGGTTTGCCGGGGTTTGGTTTGCCGGGGTGTTCGCGCCGGAGCGTGAGCGTTCGTCCCGATCATCGCTAGCCATGATGCACCCTCCTAATCTGGTCACGCCACGCCCTTGGTGCGTGATGTGATTGTTGCGCCAAACGCGGTCGGTCAGCCACGCCCCACGGAACCTAACCCCAATTCCCACCGCCACTCGGCGATAAAGCCAGCCGACCCGTTGCGCCCGTGTTGGTCAAACGGGCAAAGCTGAGCTGGCTGGAGCCGGCACCGCCGAAAGCCAAGGCATTGAAAGCCAGGGCATTGAAAGCCAAGGCATTGGACGATCGGGGGCAAGTTTCACGTATCAAAAGTTAGATTAATGCCTCTTCGGTAGAACGCAAGTAAATTAATTCATGGCGGCGAGCGGATATCGGGACTGGTTGATGCGGACCGATCGGGCACAGCGGTCAGGTGCGGAGCAGATTGGTCATCGGGGCGGCGTCGGTGCTGCTCGGGAAGATGCGTGCGAGGGCGGAAGGGGGGAGCGGAAATTGGGCGAGGATGGCGCCTTTGGCGAGGCTGCGGATGTCGGTGGTGGGGGCGAGGTCGCGGTTTTGGAAGAGTTGGTGATTTTTGAGGCCGGGCCAGGTGGTGCGGACTTTGCCGCCGGCGACGGCGCCACCGAGCAGTAAGGCGATGGTGGCGGTGCCGTGATCGGTGCCGTGGGTGCCGTTGATGCGGGCGGTGCGGCCGAATTCGGTGACGATGAGGATGGTGGTTTGGCGCCAAGCGGGGCCGAGGGCGGATTTTAGGGTGGCGATGCCGGAATCGAGCCCGGCGAGGGGTGGGGTGAGCAGGTTGATTTGGTTGACATGGGTGTCCCAGCCTTCGAGTTGGAAGGCGCAGATGCGCGGGCCGTTGGCGGCGGCGAGCAGGGTGCCTGCGGCTTGGGCGAGGCCGTCGAACCCGTAGGTTTTGGTGTGGGGGTTTGGAGCGGCTTGGTCGAGGGTGGCTTGGTCGAACGCAGCGGTTTGTAGGCCGGTGCGGATGGCGGGGCCGAAGACCGGGTCAGCGGCGTTGAGGGCGGCGATGCGGTGATAAAGGTCGGGGCTGGGTTTGGCGAAGCCGATCGGGGCGTAGGAGCCTATGCGGGCGGGGCCGCGCAACAAGAGGGGCATGCCCATGCCGACGGCGAGGCCGGTGCTGGCGGGGTTGATCGCGTTGTTTTGGGCGTGAAGTTCGACGATCAGGCGGTTGAGCCAGCCGGAATTGATGCTGGTTTCGGCGACGCCGGTTTGCAGCAGGTCTTGGGCTTCGAAATGGCTGCGGGTGCGATACGGCCCGGCGATGGCGTGAACGGGGAGCGCTTCGCCGGATTGGTAGAGGCTGTGCAGGTTTTTCAGGGCGGGGTGGAGCGCAAAAAAGCCGCCGAGATCGAGCATTTTGTCGTGGCTTGGGATGAGCGGGGCGCGCAGGCGGGCAAGATCGGGGTCGCCATAGGGGATGACGGCGTTCAGGCCATCGAGCGCGCCACGGAGCAAAATGACGATGAAGCGGCGATCGGTGGGGGCGGCGGCGAGGGCCAAGCGCGTGCGTCCGGCGATGGCGGCGGTGCCAAGGCCGAGCAGGGTGGCGCGGCGGCTGAGGGTGAGCGCCATGATGTTATCTCCGTTGGAATTCGGGGGCGGCGAACAGGAGCGAAAGGGCTTCGCGTTTGGAGCCGGCGTGGCGGATCGCTTGGATGGTGGCGGGGCGCAGCAAGGGGCCGAGGGCGCTGTGGGCGAGATCGAGCGGGTTTTTTTCATGGATGCGGGCAGCGAGGGTGTAGCCGAAATCGATGCGCCCGAGCACGGCGTCCGAGCCGGACCAGTCGGCGCCGAGATCCGACCAGCCATTGGGCAGGGGGGCGTGCCAGAGCGGCTGGCCGAGGCGGTTGAGCGTGCCGAGATACATCTCGACCGGCAGGCCGGAGAGGCCGGCGGCGCGCAGGCTGGAGATCAGATATTCGAACGGGGTTTTGATTTTGGTCAGCGGGGTTTCAGCGTCCGGCAGATCGATCAAGGCCAGCGAGGCGGCGCGGAGGTCGCCGCCGGTATCGGCAAGGACGCTCGCAATATGGTTGATCGCGGGCTGGGGCGGTTGATCGGCGACGAAATGGCGGACGAGTTTGGTGGCGAGGGCGACCCAGGTGGTGGGGTAGGTGGAGAGAAAGCGCAGCGCCTCGATGCCGCCTTGTTCGCCGGCGGGGAAGGTGCGGCCCATGAGGGTTTGCGGGCCTGGTTCGTGCAGGAATGGGCGGAACATGAAGCCGGTGGGTTGGTTTTGCGGGTTGATCGACCAGCCGGTGAGGAGTTTGGCCATATTGGTGACGTCGGCCTGGTGGTAGCCGGCGCGCAGGCTGACCGTGTGCAATTCCATGCATTCGCGGCCGAGATTTTCATTCAGGCCGCGATGGGTGCGTTGGCCGACGCGGCTATTGGGACCGGTGGAGAAGGCGTTGCCGAGATAAAGCAGCATGGCGGGGTGGCGTTCGACCGCGAGCACCATGTCGGTGAATTTGCCGGTGACGTGGGGGCGGATGGCTTCGCGCAGATAGGGGCCGACGAGGGGTTGGATGCCGCCTTGGCGGGTGGAGACGGTGAAGTGATTGGCCCAGAACCAGACGAGGCGTTCGCGGAACGGGGCGTCGGTGGTGAGGGCGAAATCGATTTGGGCTTTCGCATCATTGCGCAGGATGGCGAGGGTTTGGGGTTTGAAATTGCCTTTGAGCGGCAGGCCTGAGGCGAGGATTTTGCGCCGGGCGGCGAAATCGGCGCGGCGGGCGATCAGGCCGTCAGCGGCGGTGGGGAGGGTGGCGAAGGCGGGGCTGGCGAGGCCGGGATCGGGGCCGTCGAGCTGGGCGGCCAGCCAGGCATGCGGGTTGGCCGGGGGTGTTTCACCCGGGCGGGCGCCGAGGCCGAAACGGTTCAGGGCTTGGAGGGGGGCGATGCTCATGACGCCCTCTTAGCAGGGGACGATGTTGCGAAGCGTTGCTAAGTGCAACCGGATGGCGGGGATTGATGCAGAGGCCGGGCTTGACGATCAATTTTCCGCGAGGGTGCGGTTGCGGCGTGGTTAGGTGAGGTCGCCGAGGGCGCCGCGTTTTTCCATGATGCTGCCGTAGAGGAAGGTCCAGCCGATCAGGAGGGCAATGGTGCCGTAGCCGACGATCGGGCCGATGATCAGGAAGCGGCCGACCGGGAGCATGAAGACCAGGGTGGCGCGTGCGGCGGTTTCGGCGACGAAGCCGATGCCCCAGACGATGGTCATGACGGTCATCATGCGGCGGAACAGGGGGTTATCGGCGAGGCCGGCGAGGGCGGCACTGTCTTCGGCGGATTGGCGTTTCATGCTGGCATGGGCGAGCACGAACATCAGCGGTTTGCCGATCAGGGCGGAGCCAATGAAGGCGAGGCCGATCAGGCCGGTGATCAAGGATTCGCGCATCAGCAAGAGTTTGGGCGAACCGCCGAGGGCAAAGCCCGCGAGGGAGAGGGCGATGCCGCCGAGCACCATGACGGAGATGGCGTCGATTTTGCGGCTGCGGGCGAATTGCACCAAGCTCCAGACCATGGGCGGAATGGCGGAGGCCATGATGGCGTGGATTTCGCCGATATGCGGCTTGGCGAGGCGGTAGCACAGCCAGGGGAACAGGAAATTGAAGGCGATCTCAAAGGCGACGAAGACGCGCTTGCGGGTGATGATGTCGGTCATGCGGGTTAGGCGGATGCGGATTTTTTGCGGGTCGGGAGCGACAGGTTGGTTTGCGGGGCGCGTTGGTAGAGGTTGAGAAAGCGGCCCATCCAGACGCCGAAATAGCCGATCATCAGGCCGGAGACGGCGAAGGAGAGCAGTGCGAGGGTGGTGAACGGCAGTAAGTGCAGTTGGGTGGCCATGGAGACCACGTAATTGACCACGAACACCGCGAGATAGCGCAGGATGGGCACCCAACTGCCGGGCAGGAACGCGAGTTTGCGTTGATGATCGATCGCGAAGCCGTTTTCGTTGATCGAGAACCAGCCGAGCGGGGCGCCGATTAGGAGGGCGACGATGAAGCCGATAATAGGGATTGGCGCGGTGAGCGGGACGCCGAGCAGCCGGGCGGCGAGCACGATATGCAGCACACCCCAGACGATGAAAATGACGGGGAGGAGCAGATAGGTGCGGATGGGGCGGACGCGCGCGCGGGTGAAGCGATAGCCGCGCCAGACGACGAGGGCGACGACGAGCAGCATCGCGGGCGGGGTGTGCTGGGCGATGGCGGAGAAAAAATTCATATTTGCTGTATGCCGAGGGTGGTTTGGCGAGGCAAGGGTATGTGGTGGGGGATATTGGTGTCGGGCGGCGATATCGATTAAGGAGCAAAATCATGCTCTGGAGCGATTTGACCACCATGTTGGCTTCGGCGGCGGGAAACCCGCTGTTGGAGGTCACGACGATCATCATCGGCACCTTCATTTTGGAGGATGCGGCGACGTTGCTGGCGGCGATGCAGGTGGCGTCGGGGGCGGTGTCGCTGCCGGTGGCGCTGGGGGCGCTGTATGCTGGGATTATCTTGGGTGATCTTGGCCTTTATGGGCTGGGGCGGTTATCGGCGCGGCATCCGTGGGCGCAGCGGTTGGTGCCGCGGGCGCGGCGCGATATTGGGCAGGATTGGGTCACGCAGCGATTGATTTGGGTGGTGCTGGTCAGCCGGTTTACGCCGGGCTTGCGGCTGCCTACCTATACAAGCTGCGGGTTTTTGCGGGTGTCGTTCTGGCGGTTTGCGCTGGCGGCGATGGTTGCGACGCTGGCTTGGACAACCTTGTTATTTTTTGTAAGCTTGAAGCTCGGCGCCTTGATGCTGCATTATCTGGGGCCGTATCGCTGGGTTGGCATGGCGGTTTTGTTGGTTGTGCTGATTTTAGCGGGACGGATGGCGGCACGCTGGCAGACCCAGCGGATGGGAAAGGATGGAGAATGAGTGCTGATTCGCTGGCTGCGCGGCTACAGGCTGCGCTTACGCGCCGACGCACGCCGCGCCCTGTGTCGTTTTTCGAGTTTTGGCCGGGTTTTGTGTTTTATGCGCCGGTGGTACTGTTTTGGATTGCGCAATCGATTCGGCATGGGAGTGTGACGTTGCCGACGCTGACCAATCCGCTGATTGAGGCGGGCGGCGTGTGTGGCGAATCGAAGACCGATATTCTCGATCAGATGGGGCCGACGGCGCGGGCGTTTCTTGCACCTTATGTGGGGATTACCACGTTGGGGGTGGTGGGTGCGGATAATGTGCGCATGGCCGAGGCTGCGATGCGGGCGCAAAATTTGACTTATCCGGTGGTGGCCAAGCCCGATATGAGTTGCAATGGCGCGGGGGTGCGGGTGATTGCGGACCGGGCAGATTTGGCGCGGTATTTGGCGGAATTTCCGGCGGCGACGCGGATGCAGTTGCAGGCGTTGGTGACCGATGAGGGCGAGGCGGGGATTTTTTATGTGCGCATGCCGGGGGCGGCGCAGGGGCAGATTACCTCGATTACGATTAAGCATCCGCCGCAAGTCGTGGGGGATGGGGTGAGCACGATCAGGGCATTGGTTGACGCGGATGCGCGGCTGGCGGCGGTGGCGGGGATTTTGCTGCCCAAGCTCGGGGCGCAGGCGTCGCGGATTCCGGCCAAGGATGACCGGGTGCGGCTGGTGTTTGTGGGCAATCATTGCCGGGGTTCGACGTTCAAGGATGGGCGGCATTTGATTACGCCGGCGCTGAGTGCGCGGATTGAGGCGATTGCGCGGGATTTGCCGGAGTTTCATTTCGGGCGGTTTGATGTGCGGTTCAGCACGGTGGCGAAGCTGCGCCAGGGCGAGGGGTTCAAGATTATTGAGGTGAATGGCGCGGGTTCGGAGGCGACGCATATTTGGGACCCGGAGACCACGATTTTTGAGGCGTATCGTGCGCAGTTTTTCCATTATGGGGCGGCGTTTCGGATTGGGGCGGCGATCCGCGCGCAAGGGCGCAAGCCTTATGGGCTATGGCGGCTGTTGCGGGCGTGGCAGGGTCAAAAAGCGTTGATGGCGCGTTACCCGGCGAATGATTGATTGTTTCGACTGAATTTTAACGGGGAAGCTTGACGATGGTTGATATGACGCCGTGCCCTTGCGGATCGGGGTTGCGCCGGTTGCGCTGTTGCGGGATGGATTTGGCGACGTTGAGCCCTTCGGACGCCAGTGCGGCGTTGAAGCCGATGTTGGAAGAGGCGGAAGCGGCGTTGCAGGCGCGTGATCGGGCGGCGGCGGCGGCGAAGCTGATGGCGGTGCTGGAGCTGGCGCCGGGGCGCGAGGATGCGTTGTTTGCGCTGTATCGGCTGCGGCGCGAGGAGGGCAAGCTGGGGGCGGCGGAGACGCTGCTGCGCCGGTTGGTGACGATTAATCCGAATAATTTCATGCCGACCAATGAATTGACGCTGATGCTGCTGGGGCGCGGGGCGCTGGCGGAGGCGGAGGTGCATGCGCGCAATGCCATTCGGATCGCGCCGCGCAGTGCGCAGGCGCATAATTTGATGGGGTTGGTGATGACCGAGGCGAACCGGTCATTGATTGGGGAATATCATTACCGGGAAGTGTTGCGGCTGCTGGAGCGCGACGATGCGGTGACGATGGCGAATTTGGCGTGGAACTTGAAAACGCAAGGGCGGATTGAGGAGGCGCGGGCGCTTTATCAGCAATCGGTGGCGCTTAATCCGAATGTGTTGCAGACGCTGATTGGCTGGGCGCGCACCGAGGAGGCGGACCGGAAATTTGAACGGGCGCTGGAGTTGATTGATGAGGCGCAGGCGCTGGTGGAGCGGCTGCATCAAGAGGCGCATGCGCAAGCGCAAGCACAGGCTTTGGTGCCGAGTGAAGCGCCGCCGGCGCCGACCAATCCGGCGGTGGGGCTGACGCGGGCGACGATTTTGGCGCGGCAGGGCAATACTGAGGCGGCGATTGAGCGGCTGAAGGCGTTGGGTGAAGGCGGCACGCTGGGGCCGGCGGAATTATCCGAGCAGGGGCGGTTGCTTGACCGGGTGGGGCGCTATGATGAGGCGTTTGCCCAATATGAGGCGGGCAAGAAGCGGGCGCTGGAATTGGGGGCGCGCAAATATATGGAGGAGGTTGCGCAGGATATGGGCAACCGGCTGCGCGGGTTTTTCACCGAGCGGCGGCTTTCCACCTTGCCGCGTGCGACGCCGCGCACCGATATGCCGCAGCCGATTTTCATTGTTGGGTTTCCGCGTTCGGGCACCACGCTGATTGAGCAGACGCTGAGTGTGCATCAGCGGATCGCGGCGGGGGATGAGCTGCCTTATATCAATGATTCGACGTTTTTGATCCCGCGTTTGCTGGGAAGCCCCCTCGCCTACCCTGATGCGCTGGCGGAATTATGGATGGGCGATCAGCGCGAGGGGTTGGATTTGCTGCGCGATCATTATTTGACCCGAGCGCGGCAATCGGGGGTGTTTCGTGAGGGAGCGACCTGGTTTACTGATAAGATGCCGTTGAATGAGTCGCATTTGGGGCTGATTCATTTGATGTTCCCGCAGGCGCCGATTATTCATTTGCTGCGCCATCCGCTCGATGTGGTGTTATCGGTATTTTCTAATCATTTGACCCATGGTTATTTCTGTGCGGCGGAATTGGAGACGATTGCCAAGCATTATGCGCTGACCATGGGGCTGGTTGCGCATTACCGGGAGAATATACCGGCGTTGCGTTATCAGGCGGTGCGGTATGAGGATGTGGTGGATCACCAAGAGCGGGAAATTCGGGGATTGCTTGATTTTATCGGCGAAGATTTTGATCCGGCCTGTTTGCAATTCGAGAAGAACCAGCGTTATGCGCGCACCGCGAGTTATGCGCAGGTGACGGAGAAGCTCTATGATCGGTCGCGTTATCGCTACCGGCATTATCGGGCGCATTTGGAGCCGGTGCTGCCGATTTTGGCGCCGATCATTGAGCGGTTGGGGTATGGGGTTGCGTAAGCGGGATTAACGTGCCTGTGCGCTCATGGCGCGCTCATGGCGCGCACATCGAGGATGGCGGTGGCGAAGGCGGCGGGGTGTTCTTGGGGGAGGTTGTGGCCGCCGGTTTCGATGATGCGGTGTTGGTGCGGGCCGGTGAAGTGGCGGGCGTGGTGGGCGGTGTTGCCGAGGGGGAGCAGGCCATCGGCATCGCCATCGAGGGTGATGGTTGGCACAATGATGGCGGGTTGGGCGGCGAGGCGCTGTTCGGTGGCGATGTAAGCAGGGTCGCTCGGGGCGAGGCCGAAGCGATGGCGGTAGGAGTGGATGACCACAGCGACGAAATCGGGATTGTCGAAGCTCAGGGCGGTGCGGTTGAACGCATCATCGGTGAAGGTCCAGCGTGGTGACCAGAGGCGCCAGAGCAGGCGGCAGAGGGCGTTGCGGTTGCGGGTGAGGCCGAGGCGGCCGCGTTCGGTGTGGAAATAATATTGATACCAGAGGCTGTGTTCGGCTTCGGGCGTGAGCGGCTCGGTGGCTTGGGCGATGTTTTGGATATTGTAGCTGTTTTGTGAGACGAGGCCGCGCACGCGCTCGGGCCAGAGGGCGGCGACGATGCAGGCGGCGCGCCCGCCCCAATCGTAGCCCGCGAGGATGGCGGCGCGAAGATCGAGAGCGTCGAGGAGGGCCAGAAGATCGTGGCCCAAGGCGGCTTGTTCGCCGGAGCGGGGGGTGGCGGCGGAGAGAAAATGGGTGGGCCCGAAGCCGCGCAGGAAGGGGATGATGATCCGTGCGCCGGCGGCGGCGAGGATGGGGGCGACGTCGTCGTAGGCGGCGATGTCGTAAGGAAAGCCGTGGAGCAGGATGACGGGCCAGCCGGTGTGAGAGCCGGTTTCGTGGTAGGAGATGGAGAGGGGGCCGGCGTTGATGGATTTGAGCATGGGGGCCTTGGCGAAAAAGGGACGGTGCAGTGCGATGCGGCTATGGGGAATGATAGGATGGATGGGAGGCGTTGGCGAATGGGGGTGTGAGCGGGAGGGTTGATCGGGTTGTGCTGGTGTGTCCGCCTTGCGATTCTGGTCGGATATTGTCGGCCGTTTGGCTATCGCCTGGAAGCAGACGTTCGAAGACGGTATAGTGCGTCATAGCTAATATAAAACACTAGTTTGCTACCATTGTTACCTATACGATCGGGATTGGGAGACTGCCGTTGCACTCTTTTGCCGAACTAATCGATCGTTGCACATCCTATGTATTGTATCAGCTCGAAACGACAAACCAGGCTATCATTGCCGAGCTACAAACCAGCGCAGCAACAAGCCAGGTTAAAGGGCTACAGATGGTGCGGCTGCAAAAGGCCATTTTGGCAGTAGGAATGTTCTCGATATTTGAAGCGATCCTTCAAGATCGACTCGGTAGTGAAAATGGCCTCGCAGAAGCGAAGCGCATGCTTGGAAGATGCTCCAACGAGGTATTGCTTCAAAAATTAGCCGACTATCAATGTGCAATTAATGTTCTCAAACATGGCAAAGGCCGCAGCTATGAATATCTCGTTAGTCGGTCTAGTCAGCTTGAATTTAGAATTAAATTGCCAGGCGAAAAATTTTTCAACGAAGGTGATGTCTCTGAGGTGACAATACTCGTAGACGTAGATGATAATTTCGTATTGGGCTGTGCGCGTGTTATCGAGAACGTGGCGGCCATTATAAAATCGTAACGACCTAGTGCTCTTATTTGATCAAAAGTCGCTGTTGTTAAGTTCTGTCCGAAGAGCGTCTTTCCTAGATATAAGGCCAAAACTTGTCGGTCCGCTCGGGCCAAAATCGGACATCGGCGAGGATTGTTGGTTTTCTCGGGGTGTTCTGAGCCGGGATTGAACCTTGCTTAATCGGCAAAAATTTTTTGGTTCTTTTTTCTAAAAAAGAACGTCTTATTCGGATGGCGTTCGGCTAGCGCGGCGGCGCAAAGGATCATGGGCGGGAGAAGACGGCGACGGATTCCAGGTGTTCGGTGCCGGGGAATTGGTCGATGGGGGTGACGGTGGCGAGCGAGTAACCGGCGCGGTGGAGCGAGTTGGCTTCTTGGGTTAGGGCGTCGGGGTTGCAGCTGATGTGGATGATGCGTTTGACGCCGGAGGCGGCGATGGCGGGGCGTTGGGGGCCGGTGCCGTCGAAGGGGGGGTCGAGGATGAGGGCGGCGGCGGCGGAGAGTTCTTTGGGGGTGAGGGGGCGGCGGGCGAGGTCGCGGGGTTCGATGGTGAGGCGGCTGGATTGTTGGGCGGCGCGGGCGGCGGCTTCGAGGGCGGCGCAGGCTGGTTTGTTGCCTTCGACGGCGTGGGTGCGGGCGTGGGGGAGGAGGGTGCCGGTGAGGGTGCCGATGCCGGCGTAGAGTTCGATGAAGCGGGATTTGCGGGTGAGGTTGCGGGGCAGGCCGGCGAGGATGGCGGCGCGGATGGCGGTTTCGCCTTCGGTGGTGGGTTGGAGGAAGGCGCCGGGGGGTGGGGTGATGGTGAGGGGCCCTACGGTGAGGGTTGGGTCGTGTTGGACGAGGACGGGTTCATCGCCGAGGCTGATGCGCAGGAGGGCGTGGGTGCGGGCGAAGGCGATGAGGCGGGCGCGGTCGGCGGGGGTGGCGGGGGCATCGAGGGTGATGGTGAGATCGAGCCCGTTATCGAGTTGGTTGATCAGGATGCTGCCGGTTTTGCGGAGCGCGGTGAGTTGGGGGACGAGGGTGCGCAGGGGGGTGATGAGGGCGGCGATGCTGGGCAGGGCGGCGGGGCAGGAGCGGATATCGACGACGTCGCGGGCGCGGCGTTGGTGAAAGCCGAGGCGGATGGCGCCATCGTGGCGTTGGAGCGCGAGATCGACCCGGCGGCGGGTGCCGAAGGGGATTTGCAGCAGGGGTTGGAGCGGGGCGTCTGGGTAGCCGGCGCGGGCGAGGGCGTCGCGCAGGCGGTGGATTTTATCGGGGGGTTCGGACGCGGCGCAGCCGCCGCAGGTGCCGAGATGCGGGCAGGGATTGGCCGCAGGATTAGGCAGGGCGATCGGGGGGGAGATCGGTTGGGAGGCGGGCTTCGATGATAACATGGGCGTAGGCATAGGGGTATTCGTCGGTGAGGGACAGGTGCAGGAACGCGACCCGGCCCGGCGGGATGAGGGTTGCGAGGCGGGTGGCGGCGCCGCCGGTGAGGGCGAGGGTGGGTTGGCCGGTGCGCAGATTGACCACGCCCATATCCGAGAAAAACACGTTTTGGCGAAAGCCGGTGCCGAGGGCTTTGGCGCAGGCTTCTTTGGCGGCGAAGCGTTTGGCGTAGCTGGCGGCGCGCTGGTGGGGGCGGCGTTCGGCGCGGGCGCGTTCGGTTTCGGTGAAGAGGCGGTGCGAAAAACGGTCCCCGAAGCGGGCGAGGGAGCGTTCGATGCGGCGGATGTCGCAGAGGTCCGAGCCGATGCCGATGATCATGATGGGAAGATGGGAGAGAAAATGGGGGCGAAAATCATGCTTTGGCGCGATCGACCTGGGTGACGCCGCCGGCGGCGCGCAGGCCGGCGATGACTTGGGAGAGGTGGCGCAGGTCGCGCACTTCGATATCCATCAGGCATTCGAAAAAATCTTGTTGGCGGTGGACGATTTTGAGGGATTCGAGGGAGGCGTTTTGTTTGGCGACGGCGTTGGCGAGGTTGGCGAGGGCGTTGGGGGCGTGGGTGGCGATGACGCTGACGCGGCCGGTGAAGGGTTTGTCTTTGTCGGGGCCTTCGCGGGTTTGGCTGAGTTGGGCGTAGTCCCAATCGACATCGATGAAGCGTTCGGGCGTGTTGGAGAAGGTTTCGAGGGTGAGGCAATCTTTGGTGTGGATGGTGACACCTTTGCCGGTGGCGATGATACCGGCGATGGGATCGCCGGGGAGCGGGTGGCAGCAGCCGGCGTAATGGATTTCCATACCGGGAATGAGGCCGGTGATGGGCAGCGAGCTGGGTTTGGGCGCGCGCGGGGGGCGGGCGAGCATGCCGGGGATGGTGCGCGGGCCGCGATTTTCGCGCAAAGCGGGATAGGCGGCGTGGACGACGTCTTTGGCGCCGAGATTGCTGGTGGCGACGGCGACGTAGAGATCATCGAGGCTGGCGATTTTGAGGGGCTTGAGGATGGTTTCGAGGATTTTTTCGCTGCCATCGACGCCGTCTTGGCGGAAGGCGCGGGCGAGCGCGGCTTTGCCTTGGTCGCGATGTTGGACGCGGACTTGTTGGGCGAGGAAGCGGCGGATGCGGGCGCGGGCTTTGCCGGTGACGACGAAGCGTTCCCAGGAGGCGGAGGGGGTGCCGCCGCGGGCGGTGAGGATTTCGACCTGATCGCCATTTTGCAGGGCGTAGCGCAGGGGCATCAGGCGGCCATTGATGCGCGCCCCGACGCAAGCATCGCCGATTTGGGAATGGACGGCGTAGGCGAAATCGACCGAGGTGGCGCCGCGCGGCAGTTGGATCAGTTGGCCTTTGGGGGTGAAGCAGAAAACTTGATCCTGGTAGAGTTCGAGCTTGGTGTTTTCGAGGAACTCATCGGGGGCGGAGGAGTTTTCGAGAATTTCCAGGAGGTCTTGCACCCAGCGGAATTGTTTGAGGTCGGCGTTGGAGGGTTCGGCGCGTTTTTCGGCGCCTTGTTTGTAGAACCAATGGGCGGCGACGCCGTTTTCGGCGATGTCGTGCATTTCGGCGGTGCGGATTTGCACTTCGATTTTTTGGTTGCGTGGTTGGCGGAGGGTCACGCCGGTATGCAGCGAGCGGTAGAGATTGGCTTTGGGGGTGGAGATATAGTCTTTGAAGCGCCCGGCGATCACGGGGAAGGCGGCGTGGATGGCGCCGAGGGCGACGTAGCAGGCATCGCGGGTGGGGACGATGATGCGGAAGGCCATGATGTCGGAGAGCTGTTCGAAGGCAACGTTGCGGCGCTGCATTTTTTCCCAGATCGAGAAAATCGATTTTTCGCGGCCGAGGATTTCGATGGTGTCGATGCCGGCGTCGCGGCAGACGCGCATGAGGTCGGCGCGGACTTCCTCGATCACGTCAGCCCCTTGGCCGCGCAGGAAGTTGAGGCGGTTTTGGATCGAGTCGAAGGCTTCGGGGTCGATGACGGCGAAGGCGCGGTTTTGCAGTTCGACCTTGACGCGCTCCATGCCGATGCGTTCGGCGAGGGGGGCGTAGATTTCCATGGTTTCGCGGGCGATGCGCACGGCGCGGTCGCGTTCGGTGACGAAATGGATGGTGCGCATATTATGCAGCCGGTCGGCGAGCTTGACCAGCAGGACGCGGATATCCTTGCTCATGGCGAGGACGAGCTTGCGGAAATTTTCGGCTTGTTTGGTGCGATCGGACTGGAGTTCGAGGCGGGTGAGTTTGGTCACGCCATCGACGAGGCCGGCGATTTCGGGGCCGAAGCCGGCTTCGAGTTCGGGGAGCGAAATGCCGGTATCTTCGATCACGTCATGCAGCAAGGCGGTGGCGATGCTGGAGGTATCGAGCCGGTAATCGGCCAGGATGTCTGCGACGGCGACGGGATGGGAGATGTAGGGATCGCCATTGTCGCGGCGCTGGGTGGCGTGGGCGGCGGCGGCGACGTGGAAGGCGTGTTCGATGATCGAGGAGTCGGCTTTGGGATCGTACGCGCCGATGCGCGAGAGGAGTGGGGCGATCAGGGCATCGCTGAGGGCGCCGCTGGTGCCCCCTTCAGGCGCGAAGAGCGGCGGGGTCGATCGCGAAAAGCCGTGCCACCCCGCCATTCTGGAATGGTGCCTGGATCAGCGGCGGCGCAGGCTGCCGCCGCCGAGTTCCGCTTCGATCGCGGCGGCGATGTCTTCGGAGGTCATTTCCTCGGATTCGGCGGCCAGGGCGGCGGCTTCTTCCTCGGCGGAGACGTCTTGCAGGCCGAAAATATTTTGATCGGTCGGGATTAGATCCTGCACTTCTTCGTCGGCGGGCTCGGGATCAGGCACGCGGGCGAGGGATTTGACCAAATCCTGCTCGAGGCCGGAGAAATCGACCGAGGCGGCGGCGATTTCGCGGAGTGCGACCACGGGATTTTTGTCGTTATCGCGATCGATGGTGATGGCGGCGCCGCGGGCGAGATTACGCGCGCGCTGGCTGGCGAGCAGAACCAGCTTGAAGCGGTTGGGCTCTTGTTCGATGCAGTCTTCAACGGTTACGCGCGCCATGCGGCGATCTCCATACCAATGCGGTGGGGTGGTTCAAAGAGACGAAATAGCACGGGTTATGGCGCGGTGCAATAAAAGCGGCGCCTACCAGCTATTTGGCCTTGTAGTAGCGCCGATGGGGGCGCCGAAACGGTTGGGGCCTTGAGTGCCGGGCAGGCAATCGATGATCAGGAGGACGAGCACGCCGAGCGGCACGATCAGCAGCAGGGCGAACCAGCCGGACCAGTCGCGGTCATGCAGGCGGCGGACTTGCACCGCGAGATTGGGCAAGAACAGATAGAGCAGGCCCACCCCAACATTGTCGAGATAGAATTTATGCGCGCCGAGGCCACCGAGGAAGAAGGCCAGTAAGGCGGCGGTGACGCGGCTTTTGGGCGGGCCGAAGGATTGGCCATACGGGTTGGGCAAGCGCTGGGGTGCGCCGCAATGCGGGCAGAGCGGGGCGGTGGCGTGGATGGTCTGACCGCAGCCACGGCAATAGGCCATGTTGGCGCTGACGCCCGGCATGGTGACGAGCGCTTGGCGTGCAGCACCGGGGACGGGCGTGATGGCGCCGGGTTGGCTGGCGCCGCATTTTGGGCAGGCGGTGGCGGAAGCGTGCAGCAAAGTGGCGCAGGAAAAGCAGAATTTTTGATCGTCACGCCGCACGTCCGACGCGGAATCGGGTGCGGAATCGGGTGGCAATTCGGGCGGCGGGGTCGGCTGTGAGGTCAGCGGTTCGCGTGGTGCATGGTTCAGATCATCGTTCATGTCATCGCTCATGGCCGATGGTTCCAGAGCACATACGCCACCGTATCGACGCCGGGACGGCGCCTTGGCGGGGTGATGCCGAAGAGATGGTCGAACAAATGGCGGAGCGCTTGCAGCGGACCGGCATGCTCGATGGCGACGGCGATATGGACCCAAAGCCAAGTATAGGCGCCGGCAATCAGCAGGCCGAGGATGATCGGCAGGGCTTCGCGCCGCTCGAGTCGGCCCAGCGCCAGCAGCAATGCATGGACCAGCATCAACAAAGCGCCGAGCAGCATAACCGGGGGCAGCGGGGCGAGACAGAGCAGAAAGGCCAGAATAATGCCGCGATCATGGCCACGTAGGGTGATACGAACCCGCGTGGCTAGCCCGTTTAATTCTCGTTCCAGAGCGCTTTGCATCAAACCTACCTTGTTAATGTTGAGGTAACCGAATTATCGTAGAACTGTAAAGCAAGAGTTGCTGGGTCGCAAAAGTTTCATAAGGCGGCGACGCAAAAGGCTTCGCGGTGAATGGCGGTATGCAGCGTGCCATCCTCGGTGACGAAGCCGCGATACATGCCGCTGCAATTGAACACTAATTCTGGCGCACCCGTAGGCCCAAGGGCGATGAGGCCACCATCGCCGCCATGCTGGCTGAGTTCGGTGATGATGTCGTGCGCGGCGGTGGCGAGCGAATCGCCGCGATAACGAATGCGCGCCGCGATATCGGCGGCGGCGGTGTAGCGGATAAAGACCTCGCCGGTGCCGGTACAGCTGACCGCGCAGGTTGCGTCATCGGCGAAGGTGCCCGCGCCGAAAATGGGCGTGTCCCCTACCCTGCCCGCGCGCTTGGCGGTGAGGCCGCCGGTGGAGGTGGCGGCGGCGAGATGCCCAGCATGATCGCGGGCGACTGCGCCGACAGTGCCGTGACGATCCGCATCCGAGCGGGTGTCGGGGGCGCCGGAGGCTCGGCGGGCGAGCTCGCGCTGCAAGGCGGCGACCCGGCTGTCGGTGAGAAAATACGCGGCTGGTTCAAACGGCAGATTGGCGGCGCGGGCGATATTGAGGGCGGGTTCGCCGATCATCAGCACCGGGCCTGCGAGATCGAGCACGGCGCGGGCGGCGAGGATGGGGTTGCGCGGGCCGCAAATGCCCGCAACCGCGCCGGCGCGGCGATCAGCGCCCGACATCAAAGCGGCGTCCATTTCCAGCGTCGCGTGATCGGTGAGCACGGCGCCATGGCCCGCGTTGAATTGCGGGTCATCTTCAAGTTCCATCACGGCCTCGGTCACCGCATCGAGCGCGGAGCCGCCCTGGCGGAGGAGAGCAAAACCGCGACGCAGCGCTTGGCGCAGGCCTTCATGGCGGGCGGCGGCGATCGCCTCGGTGAGGTCGCTTTGTCGCAAGGTCCCTGCGCCGCCATGGATTGCCAAACAAATACTCATTTTCGCTCCTTAATCACGCGAGATCATTGCCGCTTTAGCAACCATGCGGCACTATGCGCAAAACGGAGGAGCAAGAAAATGGACGATGAATTGATTGTCGCGGCGATCGGTGCGGTGCGGGTGCTGCGGCTGAACCGGAGCGAAAAGCTCAATGCGCTGAACCCGGCCTTGCTGACGGCGCTGAGTGCGGCGTTTGGCGCGATTGAGGGGGATGACACGGTGCGGGCGGTGCTGTTGACCGGGACCGGGCGCGGCTTTTGCGTGGGGGCGGATTTGACCCAGAATCAGGGCGGTGGATTGCGGGATTTGGGCGCCTCGATCGAGCAAATGTATAATCCGTTGGTGCGCCGAATTAGGGCGCTGGATCGGCCGGTGATTGCCGCCGTGAATGGGGTTGCGGCGGGGGCTGGGGTTAATTTGGCGTTGGCGGCGGATATTGTGCTCGCCACCGAATCCGCGAGTTTCATTCAGGCATTTGTGCGCATCGGGCTGATCCCGGATGCCGGGGGGACGTGGTTTTTGCCGCATTTGATTGGCGAGGCGCGGGCGCGCGGGCTGGCGATGACCGGCGAGGCGATCAGCGCGCAGCAGGCGGTGGATTGGGGAATGATTTGGCGCTGCCTGCCTGATGAGGGATTTGCCGAGGCGGCGATGGATTTTGCGCAAGGGATGGCGGCGCGGCCGACCCAGTCGCTTGCAGCGATGAAGCGGGCATTTAATCAGGCGGCGACCAATACGCTCGATGCGCAGCTTGATGTGGAGCGGGATTTGCAGAGGGTGATGGGGCGCACGCCGGACTTTATCGAAGGGGTGCGGGCCTTCATTGAAAAGCGCCCGGCGGCGTTTACCGGCGCACCGCCCATAACACGCTGATCAGCAGGGTTGCACCGCCGAATCCGGCGATCATCGCGCTGGGGGTGACCCGGGCATGGAGCAGGAGCGCGAGCGCTACGCTGGCGACGATCATGGCCAGCGCGTTCAGCACATTTGCGCCCGCCACGGCGCGGGCGCGGGCATTGGTGGGCGCGAGTGCTTGAACCAAAGCGAGGCTGGGCACGGCGATGAGCCCGCCTGCGGCGGCGATGGCGAATAGCAGCGCCAGCACCAGCGCGAACGAGAGATCAGATTGGCCGACCGCGAGGCCGAGCAGGAGCATCAGGGCGCCGAGGGCGATGCTGCCTGGCAAAGCGGGGGCGAGGGTCAGGCGGCCACGCATCAGGCGGGCGGCGAGGAACGAGCCCGCACCGATGCCGAGCGAGAACAAAGCGAGGCCGAGCGTGACGGCGTGCGGGCCACGATGGAGCTGCAATTTCACCAAGGGGGCGAGCAAGGTGAGTGCTGTGATGCCCGCGAACCAGAACCAGCTTGAGACCAGGGCCGCACGCCAGAGTGCGGGGCTGGTGCGGAGAATACGGATCAAGGCGGCACTGCTGGCGGCGAGATTGGCGCGGATGATCAGGCCGGGCTGGGCTGCGCCGTGCCGGGGGATGCGCGTGGACGCGGCAAAGCTCGCGAGCCCGGCGAGCATGACCAAAAAGGCGAGCAGGAGCGGATGGGTCGCACCCAAGGCCGCGCCGAGGGCGGTGCCGGCGAGAATGGCGAGGAAGGTGGCGAAATCGATCAGCGCGTTGGCTTGGGGCAGTTCATCCGAGTGTAAAAGTTCGGGCAGGATGCCGTATTTTACCGGGCTGAACAGGGCGGCGAGCAGGCCGAAGGCGAATAAGGCGGCGAATAGGATGGGCACGGCGTTGAGCAGAAATCCGGCGACGGCGACGGCCGCAGCGGCGATTTCGATGAGCTTCAAGATCGAGGCCATGCGGGCTTTGTCGGTCCGGTCCGCCAGTTCACCGCCGAGGCCGGAGAGAAACACGAACGGGGCGATGAACACGCCACCGGCCAGCGCCACCAGCGGGGTAGCGGCGGGACCGTGCCGGTAGAGCAGCAAGACGGTCAGAGCAGATTTCAGAAAATTGTCATTAAACGCGGCAAAGCCCTGGCACCAGAACAGGGCGGCGAATCGGCGGTCGAGGAGCAAGGGGGTAGTCAGGGTTCTTCGGGGGCTTTGAGCGTGAGGGACAGAGCGTGCAGGCCGGTGTCAAACTCGGATTTCAGGGCGTCTTGCACCGCGCGCGAGCGGGCGAGCCGATTCATGCCGGTGAAAACCGGGGAGATCATCGACAAACGATAATGGGTTTCGCCGATATTGGGCGCATGGCCGGGCTGCTGCATGCGGGTTGCGTGATTGGCATGTTTGGCGCTGTCATCCTTGATTTCCAACAGGGTTGGGCTGAAGGATTCGGTCAAGGTGGCGCGGATGCGGTCGGTGCGAGTGGTCATAGGTGGATTGTGCACCGCATGAGACAGGTTGCCAAGTCGCGCACAAAGGGCAAATTACCGGTGATGAAGATTGAGTGCTCATGACCCGGACGACCCGCAGGGTGCGCGCGTTCGCCCCCGACCCGGATGCGCCGGCGCAGACCTGCGACGTGCAGGGCTGCCCGCATCCGGCCGCGTATCGTGCGCCGAAATCGCGCGATCATTTGCGCGATTATTATTGGTTTTGCCTGGAGCATGTGCGCGCCTACAATGCGGGCTGGGATTATTACAAAGGCATGAGTCCCGGCGAGATTGAGGTTAATCTGCGCGCCGATACCGGCTGGCAGCGACCAACATGGCCGCTGGGGCGCAATGGCGGGATTGGCGAGGCGTTGGAGGCGGAGCTGGCGGCATTCGCGGGCATTGGCCGTGCGCGGGCGACGCCTTCCGAGGAGCGGCCGCCGCCGGAATTGCGCGAGGCTTTGGGGGTGTTGGGGCTGCAATGGCCGGTGACCCGCGAGGCCGCGCGATTGCGCTATCGGGAGTTGGCTAAGCGCCATCATCCTGACGCGAATGGCGGGGATAAATCAGCCGAAGAACGGTTGAAAACGATCAATCTGGCGTATGCGACGCTGCGACGATCACTGACCCCGGAGCCGGTTGCGGCCAACTCGCCGCATTGATCAGGTGATGCTAGTGTTTCGATTCTGAAATCCGTTGGATTTCGGAATCAGAGTGGACACTAGAAAATTCAATGATTTAGTGGCCTGCTTATCCCAGAAATTCATCTAATGAATTTCAGAGGCAGGACACTAGTTGCAGATCGTGAGATTAAGGCTAGTTTGATAGTTCCATGAAGGATGATGTCTCGATGTCTAATATTGCTTCTCTGTCTGAAACGCGCGGCTTGCCGACCTCCAGCATCGATCGGCCTGACCGGATGGTGCGGGCGGCTGAGCTGTTTGGCGTTGAGTGCGGCTTTGATATTCCGGCTTTTTCCCAGCGCACTGAGCATGTGCCGGAAATCGACGAGAGTTACCGATTCGACCGGGAGACCACGCTGGCGATTTTGGCTGGATTTGCCCTCAATCGCCGGGTGATGATCCAGGGTTATCACGGCACCGGTAAATCGACCCATATTGAGCAAGTGGCGGCGCGGCTGAATTGGCCCTGTATTCGGGTCAATTTGGATAGTCATATCAGCCGCATCGATTTGATCGGCAAAGACGCGATCGTGCTCAAGGACGGCAAGCAAGTGACGGAGTTTCGCGAGGGGCTGCTGCCCTGGGCGTTGCAGCATCCTTGTGCGCTGGTGTTTGACGAATATGATGCGGGCCGTCCGGATGTGATGTTTGTGATCCAGCGCGTGTTGGAGGTTGAGGGCAAGTTGACGTTGCTCGATCAGAATCGGGTGATTCGCCCGCATCCGGCGTTCCGGCTATTTGCCACCGCCAACACGGTTGGTTTGGGCGATACCACCGGGCTGTATCACGGCACCCAGCAGATCAATCAGGGCCAGATGGATCGCTGGAATATTGTCGCGACGCTAAATTATTTGCCGCATGCCGAGGAAGTGGCGATTGTGACCGCGAAATTGGGCATCCCGGCGAGCGACAAGGCGGCGGTGGCCCGGATTCAGAGCATGGTGGCGCTGGCGGATTTGACCCGGGCGGGGTTCATCAATGGGGATATTTCGACCGTGATGTCACCGCGCACGGTGATCACCTGGGCGGAAAATGTGTCCATTTTCAAGGATGTGGGCTTCGCGTTCCGGCTGACCTTCCTGAATAAATGCGACGAGGCGGAGCGCGCCACGGTGGCGGAGTATTACCAGCGCTGCTTTGGCGACGAACTCGGCGCAAGCGTGACACCGCGGCGCGGGTGAGCCCGATGAATGTTGGTTTGGTCCGGCGCGCGGCGGTTTTCAGCATCAGATTGATCGTGATCTGATGGCGGGCGAGCTTAGCCGCAGCGAGGCGTTCAAGCGGGCGACGACCGGCGCATTGCGCGCGATGGCCGGGCAGGACGAGGTGCAGGTGGCGTTTCAGCCGGGCGCTGCGGGGTTGGCGGGCAAGCGTGCGCGATTGCCCGCGCCAACACGGGCGTTGCCTCCGGCGGAAGTGGCGCGGCTGCGCGGGATTGCCGATGCGCTGGCCTTGCGGTTGCGCCATCATGATGATGCGATCCATGCGCAGCGTGCGCCCCTCGCCCGCGATGCGCGCGAGGTTTATGACGCGCTGGAGCAAGCGCGGGTGGAGAGCGTTGGCAGCGCCTATATGAGCGGGGTGGCGGATAATTTGCGCCATAAGCTCAATGAGGACGCAGAGTCCGACGGGCTTGATCGGATGACGCGGCGCGAGCAATTGCCGGTGGCGCAGGCCTTGGCGCTGCTAGCGCGCGAGAGCATGGACCCGGCTTCGGTGCCGGATCTGGCGAGGCCGATTGTGGCGTTGTGGCGCGAGAATTTGCCCGCTCCGGCGGCGCAGGCTTTGGCAGACATGGCGGCGGCGCGGGCGGATCAGGGTGATTTTGCCAAAATGGCGCGCCGGTTGCTGGCGGCGATGGATTTGGCCGAGGCGGAAACCGAGGCGGAAACCAGCGATGATGAGGAAAGCGGCGGCGATCAGGGCGAGCAATCGCTGCAGCAGGATCAGCGCGGCGAGGGTGAAAGCCAGGCCGAACCCGATCCCTCGCAGCTCTTTGCGCAAGCGCCGGAGACCAGTGCGGCGGATGCGAGCGATGCTGAGGCGGATGAGGAATTCGATGAGGAATCCGGTCAGGTGAGCGATGAAGCGCCCGCCGGTCCGCAGCAGCGCCGCAAGCCGCCCGAGGGCGATCCGGCTGGGGCGTATAAGGCGTTCACCCGGCAGTTTGACGAGGAAATTGATGCCGAGGCGCTGTGCGATTCGGAGGAGTTGAACCGGCTGCGGCAATTGCTGGATCAGCAATTGCAGCATTTGCATGGCGTGGTTTCCAAGCTGGCGAATCGGTTGCAGCGGCGGTTGCTCGCACAGCAGCAGCGGGCGTGGGATTTCGATATGGAGGAAGGGTTGCTCGATGTGGGCCGGCTGGCCCGCGTGGTCGTGGACCCGCTCTTGCCGCTGAGTTTTAAGCGTGAGCGCGACACCGAGTTTCGCGACACGGTGGTGACGTTGTTGATTGATAATTCCGGCTCGATGCGCGGGCGGCCGATTTCGGTGGCGGCGATGTGCGGGGATATTTTGGCGCGCACCTTGGAGCGCTGTGCGGTGAAGGTGGAGATTTTGGGCTTCACCACCCGCGCCTGGAAAGGCGGGCAAAGCCGCGAGCAATGGGTGGCGGCGGGCAAGCCACGCGATCCGGGGCGGTTGAATGATTTGCGGCATATTATTTACAAATCCGCCGACACGCCCTGGCGGCGGGCGCGGCGCAATTTGGGTTTGATGTTGCGCGAAGGGTTGCTCAAGGAAAATATCGATGGCGAGGCCTTGGCCTGGGCCTATCGGCGGTTGTTGGCGCGGCCGGAGCATCGGCGGATTTTGATGGTGATTTCTGACGGCGCGCCGGTGGATGACAGCACATTATCGGTGAACCAGGGTAATTATTTGGAGCGGCATTTACGCGACGTGATTAGGGATATTGAGGCGCGTAATTTGGTGGAGCTGACGGCGATTGGCATTGGCCATGATGTGACGCGCTATTATCGGCGGGCCGTGACGATTGTGGATGCTGAGGAATTGGGCGGCACCATGATGAAGCGCTTGACCGAGTTGTTCGATGAGGATGCGGCGGATGCCTGGGCGCGGGCGGCTGCATTGCGCGCCCCCTTGGTCGCATAGAGGCTTTGTTGCAGGTACTGCGCGGCTGAACTTGCTTGCGTCGTCATGATGATATGACTTGAATTACCTGGATGATCGAAATAGGCTCGCGAATATTTCTGGGATTTGAAGATGACAGGCGATATGTTCAGCGCAACCTTTGCTGCGACCGCGATATTGGGCGGTGGTGGTTCGGTTATGTTCGAGCCGACAGCGCCTGCACCAGCAGCCGCGCCGCAGGATCAGGGATTTACCAATGGCAATCCGTGTTTTGCCTCGGGGACGCGGATTTTGACGGCGCGCGGCGAAATCAAGGTTGAATTTCTGCGGGTGAATGATCGGGTGGTGTTGCAGGATCGCCGCGCAGTGCCGGTGATTTGGATTGGTGCGCGGCGGGTTGATTGCACACGCCATCCACGACCGGAGACGGTGTGGCCAATTTTGATTGCGGCGGGGGCGTTGAGCGATGGGGTGCCGCATCGTGATTTGGTGGTATCGCCGGATCACGCGTTGTTATTGGACGGGCATTTGATCCCGGCGAAGATTTTGGTGAATGGCCATAGTATTCGGCAAATCAAGCGCCACGGGGTAAATTATTATCATATTGAATTGCCATTTCATGCGGTGCTCTCCGCTGAGGGGGCGCTCGCGGAATCATATTTGGACACCGGCAATCGCGGGGTATTCACCAATAGCGCAGAGCCGCTGACGCTCTATCCGAATTTTGCTCAGACCACCCGTGAGCAGCGCGGTTGCGCGCCATTTGCCGAGTTCGGGCCGGTGGTGGAGGCGGTGCGGGCGGGAATTTTGGCGCGGGCGGGGATTGAGACCAGCGATGATCCGGCATTGGTGGTTGAGGCGCGGGCGGATGGTGCGGCGATTATCCGCTCGCGCTTCGCGGTGCCGGGCCACCTCACCCCGGACCCACGGGATTTGCGGCGGTTGGGCGTCAAAGTGGCGGCGCTGCTGCGTGCGGATGGCCAGGCGATTGCGCTTGATGATCCCGCGTTGGTGGAGGGATGGCACGCGCCAGAGGCCGACGGGCGCTGGACCGATGGGGCGGCGTTGGTGCCTGCGGCGCTAACGCTGGGGCAGCACGTGTCGGTGCAGCGCGCGGCGTCGCTTGCCTATCCGGTGCCCACGATGAGACGCGAAGCGCAGGGTTAGTGTCCACTCTGATTCCGAAATCCAACGGATTTCAGAATCGGGACATTAGCCCTGCGCCTCACGGGCGGCGGTGGCGAGTTGGTCGGCGCGTTCGTTCATTGGATTGCCGGTGTGGCTGCGGACCCAGAGCCATTCGATTTGGTGGGGCTTAGCGGCGGCTAGGACGCGTTGCCAGAGATCGTAATTGGCGACCGGATCGCCTTTGGCGTTGCGCCAATTGCGGCGGACCCAGCCTTCGCGCCAGCGGGTGATGCCGAGGCGCAGATATTCGCTATCGGTGTGCAGCGTCACCCGGCAGGGGCGTTTGAGCGCTTCGAGGGCGGCGGCGGCGGCGGTGAGTTCCATGCGGTTATTGGTGGTGGCGGGTTCTGCGCCGGAAAGTTCGCGGACATGCGGGCCGGTGCAGAGAATCGCGGCCCAGCCGCCGGGGCCGGGATTGGGCTTGCAACCGCCATCGGTCCAGATTTCGACCGGCGTGGTCTGATTCTCCGGATCAGAGGCCATAATCGGCGCCATCGAGCATATGTTGGAAGGTGGTGAGGCGGCGGAGATAATCGCTTGGGTCTTTTTTGGTCACCAGGGCGCCTTCCGGGGTGTTTTGCCAATCATAGAGGCGGGTAAGCAGGAAGCGCAGCGCTGCCCCCTGGCAGAGCAGCGGGAGGGCGCTTTGCTCGGCTTGGGTGAGTGGGCGAATCGCCTGATAGCCGCGCAGCAGGGCAGCGGATTTGGCGCGGTTGAAGGTATAATCCGGCTCGAAGCACCAAGCATTGAGGCAGATAGCAATGTCGAGCGCGAAAAAATCGGTGGCCGCGAAATAGAAATCGATCAGGCCAGAGATTTTGCCATCGAGGAAAAATACATTGTCGGGGAACAGATCGGCATGGATTTGGCCGTGCGGGAGGGCGGTGGGCCAGGCCGGGATGATGCTGGCCACGGCGTGATCGAGGGTGGCTTGCAGGCCGGGTTCGACCGCGTTGGCATGGTCGCGGCATTGCGCCCAGAGCGGTGCCCAGGCGGCGGGGCCGAGCGCATTGGGGCGTGCTGTCGGGTAATCGGCGCCGGCTTGGTGGAGTTGGGCGAGGGCGGCGCCGAGTTCGGCGCAATGGGCGATGGTGGGCTCGCGTGGCCAGACGCCGGGGAGAAAGGTGGTGATGGCGGCGGCTTTGCCGGCGAGGCGGTTCAGATTGGCGCCATTGCGCGCACGCACCGGCAACGCGCAGGGCAAGCCGTGTTGGGCGAGATGTTCGAGCAGGCCAAGGAACCAGGGGAGATCGGCCGGATCGACCCGCTTTTCGTAGAGGGTCAGGATGAAATCGCCCTGGGTGGTGCGCAGGGCGTAATTGCTGTTTTCCACGCCTTCGGCAATGCCGCGAAAGGCGACGGCTTCGCCCAGATCATACTGGGCGAGGAAGGCGTTGAGCATGCCATCGGTGACTTCGGTATATACGGCCATTAGCGGCGGAGATGACCGATCGGCGAAATGATGGCAAGAGAGGGGGAGCGTAAAAATGGAGAGTGCGGTGAGTGGATTGAAGCGTGTTGCGGTGTTGGCGGCGCCTTTGTTGTTGGCGGCTTGTTCGGGGTCGCATGAGAAGACCGCGTTATTTTGCCCGACTGTGTCGGTGCTGACGCAGGCCAATCAGATGGTCAAGGCGCGGGGCGACGCGACGAGCGTGGGAGCGCGCGAGATTTCCGCCCGGATAACCGGTGTCGCGGGACGATGCGCGACGCATGGTAAAAACGGGGTGCTCACCGTTTTTCGGGTTGGCTTCGCGGCGACACGCGGACCCGCTTTGATTGGGGATCAGATCACCCTGCCCTATTTCATTGTATTGACCCAGGGTGATCAGATTATCGGCAAGCAGATCGACCCGATTACCTTTGACTTCAAGAATGGCCGTAATCGGGCCGTTGCGACCACCAAGCCGATCAAGATTGAAATGCCGAATGCACCGGTTTCCGCGCAGCAAGAGGCGTTGATTGGGTTTCAGTTCAAGCAGAGCCCGCAAACTGGCACAACCGGTGATCAACACTGATGGCAGCCTTGGTGACCGGGGGTGCGAAGCGGGTGGGTGCAGCGATTGTGCGCGGTCTGGCGGCCAGCCAACGGGCGGTGGTGATCCATTATCACGGATCGGCGGTTGAAGCCGAGGCGTTGCGCGCCGAGATTATGCAAGCCGGTGGGCGTGCGTTTTTGCTGCGGGCGGATTTGAGCGATGCGGCGGCGGTGGCGGGGTTGATTGCACAGGCGGAGGCACTTGCGGGGCCGCTCGAGGTGTTGGTGAACAACGCCTCGCGCTTTGTGTTCGATCAGCCAGCGAGCATCACGGCGGACGCGATTGCCGCGCATATGGCGCCGAATTTGGTGGCACCCGTACTGCTCGCACGGGATTTTGCGGCGGCCTGTGCGGGACGGCGCGGGGTGATTGTGAATATTTTGGATCAGAAACTCGCCAATTTGAACCCGGATTTTTTTGCGTACACGTTGTCGAAAGCCGCGCTGGCGGCAGCAACCGAAATGTTAGCGATGGCGTTTGCGCCGCTGGTGCGGGTTTGCGGGGTGGCGCCGGGGCTAACCTTGATTGGTGAGCGGCAATCGGCGGAGAATTTCGCCCGTGGCCAAGCGGCGACGCCACTGCGGCGCGGCTCCACCCCTGAGGATATTGCAGCGACGGTGCGATTTATCGTGGAGACCGGATCGGTCACCGGGACGGTGTTTTATGTCGATGCCGGCGAGCATTTGATGCGCCGGCAGCGGGATGTCTCGTTCGAGCCGGGATAAGGCTGGATTATCGAAACCATGCATGATTGGTATTGGCGCGGCGGCGGTGGCGCTTGTTACAACAGGGTATGGGAAAAACTCTGGGACAGTGGTTTGGCGCACGGCTCGCACGGTTTTTATCGCAGCCGGTGCATGTGCACGGGACCGCGCCCGCAGCAAAGGCGCATCGGTTAGCGGCAGTGTTGCGCCCGGGCGATGTGGTGCTGGTGGAGGGCAATAGCCGGATCAGCACCGCGATCAAATATCTGACCCAATCCACATGGTCGCACGCAGCCCTTTATGTCGGGCTAGGGCCATTACGTGCGGGCGGGGTTGCCGAGCCTTGCTTCATTGAGGCCGATATCAGCGAGGGGGTGCGCTGCGTGGGGCTGAGCGAATTTGCCGAACTGCATGTGCGGATTTGTCGGCCGATTGGGCTGAGCGAGGCGGATTGTGCGGTGGTGATTGGGTTTGCCCGCGCGCGACTTGGCGATCAGTATGATTTGCGTAATGTATTGGATTTGGCACGCTATTTACTGCCGACGCCGCCGGTGCCACGGCGGTGGCGTCGGCGGCTGCTGACCTTGGGCAGTGGCGATCCGACGCGCGCGATTTGTTCGGGATTGGTCGCACGGGCCTTTCATGCGACGGGGTATCCGGTTTTGCCGCTGGTGCGCGAGTTTGCAGCCGATGCGCCGGATTGCCCGGCCTGTGTGCGCGAGATTTTGCAAGCGCGGCATTATAGTTTTTTTGTGCCGCGCGATTTTGATGTTTCGCCTTATTTTGAAGTGGTCAAGCCGGGGCTGCCACCGGGCTTTGATTATCGAGCGATCGAATGGGCGAGTGAGCAACCCGATCAAGCTTGATCGATAAAATTCCACGGGTTGCCGTTGATCGCGGCGCCGCACGGGTCATTCGGCATGGCGAACGACGCGGGCGCAGGAGCGAAAATCTATTTGCATTTTTCTGAATTAGGTGTTTACCTAAATCACGAGTGATTTTCTGGCGACGAAGGAGCACGGGCGGATGGATGCGCAGCATGTTGATGTGTTGATTGTCGGGGCTGGGCTATCGGGCATCGGCGCGGGCTGTCATTTGCAGATGCATTGCCCTGGCAAGAGCTATGCCGTGTTAGAAGCGCGCGACGCGATTGGTGGGACGTGGGATTTGTTTCGGTATCCGGGTGTCCGATCGGATTCCGATATGTACACGCTTGGATATTCGTTCCGCCCCTGGACGCAGGCCAAGGCGATTGCCGATGGCCCCTCGATTTTGAGCTACGTGCGCGATACGGCGCGTGACTATGGCGTCGATCAGCATATCCGGTTCAACCACGCGGTGAAGCGCGCGCGCTGGTCATCAAGCGAGGCGCTGTGGACGGTTGACGCCGAAATTGGGCCAGAGCGGAATTTGGCCGTGTTCACCTGCAATTTTCTATTCATGTGCAGTGGCTATTACGATTACGCGGAAGGCCATAATCCGGAATTTCCCGGCGCGGCGGCGTTTGGCGGGCGCATTGTGCATCCTCAGCATTGGCCGGAGGATCTGGATTATGCTGGCAAGCGCGTGGTGGTGATTGGCAGTGGGGCGACGGCGGTGACGTTGGTGCCCGCGATGGCGGAAAAGGCGGCGCATGTGGTGATGTTGCAGCGCTCGCCAACCTATGTGGTGTCGCGCCCGGCGGAGGATGCGTTTGCCAACAAGATGCGCGATTATTTGCCGGGAAATCTGGCCTATTCGTTAGCGCGCTGGCGCAATGTGTTATTGACGATGTTTTTTTATCAGTTGGCGCGTCGGCGACCGGCCAAGGTCAAGGAAAATCTGATCGCTCTGGCCCGCCAGCAGCTTGGCGGTGCGGTCGATGTAGAGACGCATTTCCGGCCGCGCTATAATCCGTGGGATCAGCGTTTATGCTTGGTGCCGGACGGGGATTTGTTCCGGGTGTTGAAGGCAGGGACGGCATCAGTGGTTACCGATCAGATAGAGTGCTTCACCGAGACGGGAATTTTGACCAAGTCGGGCACAAACCTACAAGCTGATATCATCGTCACGGCGACCGGGTTGAAGCTGAAGCTCCTCAGCGGGCTTGAGCTGTTTGTTGATGACAAGCGCATCGATTTGGCAAAAACGATGAATTACAAAGGAATGATGAATAGCGATATTCCCAATATGGCGTCATCGTTCGGCTATACGAACGCCTCCTGGACATTGAAATCGGATTTGACGGCGGCTTATGTTTGCCGGTTGCTCAATTACATGGATCAGCAGGGCTACGCGCAATCCACGCCCCGGCGCACCGATCCGAGCGTTTCGGAAGAGCCTTTCCTTGATTTCACTTCCGGCTATGTGCAGCGCGCGATTGATCAATTGCCCAAACAGGGTTCGAAAAAACCGTGGAAGCTCTATCAAAACTATATTCTAGATTTGATAACACTTCGTTTTGGGCCGGTGAATGATGGCACGATGGAGTTTGTGCGGCGCCAGCCCGCAAAGCGCGCCGCCTGATCCGGGTGGGTAAGGCGATGGCTGAAGCAAGACGTGCGCAGAACACGCCGGAAGCAGCCGCAATGCGGGCACGCATGTTAGCGGTTTGCCTGGAATTGTTCAATGAACATAGCTTTTCGTCGGTCACTATCGCGCAAATCGCCCTCGCGCTCGGCATGAATGAAGGGCATTTGCATTATTATTTTCAGACCAAGCAGCAAATTGTGCTCGCTCTGTTTGATGATTTCGAGCGCGGCGCGATGGCCGCAGCTTCGCACGGGTTGGACGCACCTGATCGACCGGGTCGGTATGTCGATTATTTGCAAAATTGGTTTTCGCTCATGTGGGGCTACCGGTTTGTTTATCGAGATCATCGCAGCCTGCATCGGGTTGCACCAATGTTGCCACAGCGGATTGCGCATATTTATCAAGCCGGGCAAGCGCGATTGCGACTGGTGCTCGATGACATGGCGGCAGCCGGACTGTTGGTCGCCAGCAGCGATGAGCGGGCTTCCTTGATGGTCAATGCCTGGATCATCGCGAGCTACTGGATTGACTATTTGACCATCAGCCGCACCGGCAAAGCGATTAGTCGCGCCGATCTCGCCGAGGGTATTCATCAGATCAACCAGCTTTTTGCACCTTATCTCGCGACCGGACGGGCGGGGGCGGCGCGTAAACCGATGGCCAAAGAAAAGGCGCGATGACCTCGCGATCATCGCGCCCCCATCAGCGTTCGGGTTAGACCCTGACGCTGTGATTAGTGCATGGCGTGGACAGTGTATTTGCCGTTGTTCCAGATATAGATGGCGTAGGCCGCCGGAACCACGTCACCGATTTTGTTGAAACGGATTTGACCGAGCACCGTGTTCCACGGGCCACCGGCTTTCAATTCCTTGGCAACGACCAGCGGTTTGATGCTATGCGCCTTCTTGGCGGCTTCGGCCCAAACCTGAATGGTCGCGTAGGAATAAAGCACGTAGCCACCCGGATTTTGCCCTTTGGCGGAGAGTTCCTTCACGACCGCAGCGGCTGAGGGGCTTTTCTCGGCCGGCGGCGGGAAGGTGAACAGCATGCCCTGGGCTGCGGGGCCGGCGATCTGCCAAAGCTGGTCGGTCGCCATTGCATCTTCACCGAAATATTGCGGGTGATAGCCCTGGGCGGCGCCTTCGCGCTCCATGATGCCGGCATCGGCATAGTAACCGCCAACATAGACCAGGCCGATACCGTCTTGCTTCAGGCGGCTGATCAGGGCCGAATAATCCTTTTCGCCCGCCGTGTAGGAGGCGTTATAGGCAACTTTAACGCCGAGTTTTTTCAAATTCATCCGCACCTGATCGGCGATCCCTTTGCCGTAGGTGGAATTGTCATCGAGCACGGCGATTTTGTCTTTGGCGAAGTGCGCTTTGATATAGTTGGCAGCGACTTTGCCTTGCTCGTCATCACGGCCGCAAACGCGAAAAGTGTTCCACGAGCCTTGATCGGTATATTGCGGGTTGGTCGAGGCCGGTGAGATTTCGAGAACGCCGTTTTCGCTATAGACCTTGCTCGCCGGAATGGTGGACGCTGAGCAGAAATGGCCATCGACCATCACCACATGATCGGCGACCAATTGGTTAGCAACGGTCACGGCCTGCTTGGGATCACACGCATCATCGACAGTAACGGCCGTAACTTTTTTGCCAAGCACGCCGCCATGCGCGTTGATGTCTGCGACCGCCTGATTGGCACCGTTGACCAACTGCGTGCCGAACGCGGCGTTAGAACCGGTCATCGGACCTGCAACGCCGATCTTAACTTGCGCTTGCGCCGCGCCGACGGTGAGGCAAAGCCCCAGCGCGCTCATGGCGGCGACTTTATAAAACTTATTCCCCAAAACACTCGCTCCTTGATTGATAGTCGTTACGTTTCCGATTTTTATCAATGCCCGCCCTCCAGATAAGCTGCTTTGATTTCTGGCCGGGCCAGCAATTCGGCACCACCGCCTTGCATGGTGATGGCGCCGTTCACAAGCACATAGCCCCGATGGGCGAGGCGCAATGCTTGATAGGCGTTCTGCTCGACCAAGAGTACGGTCAAGCCCAGCTCACGGTTGAGCTGGCGAATGGCTCCAAAGATTTGTTTGACCACTAACGGCGCAAGCCCGAGGCTTGGCTCATCGAGCATCAACAGATCAGGTTTCGACATCAGGGCGCGCGCGATGGCTAACATTTGCTGCTCACCGCCGGACAGCGTGCCGCCACGCTGGTTGATCCGCTCTTTGAGACGCGGGAACAAATCAAACATCAAGGCGAGTTGCTTGTCATAATCAGCGAACTTCACCACCTGCGCTCCCATGAGCAGATTTTCTTCAACGCTCATGCGCGGAAAAATCCGCCGCCCTTCTGGCGCATGGGCGATGCGCTTGCGGGCGATGTCATGCATGGCGCATTGGGTGATGTCTTCGCCCTGATAGATGATTGAGCCGGTGCGGGCCCGCGGATTGCCGCAAATTGTCATCATCAGGGTCGATTTACCGGCCCCGTTTGCGCCGATCAGGGTGACGATTTCGCCTTTTTCAACCGTGAGATCAATGCCGCGCAGGGCCTGGATTTGGCCGTAAAACGCGGTAACGCCGGACAACGACAGCATGGTGCTCATTGGGCGGCCACCGGCACGGCATCCTCGTCATCATCATCACCATCGCCGAGATAGGCGGAGATGACGGCGGGGTTGGTGCGAATATCAGCGGGTGCGCCATCCGCAATTTTTTTGCCGTGGTCCAGCACGATGATGTGGTCGGAAATTTTCATTACCACCCCCATATCGTGCTCGATCAACAACAAGGAGCAGCCGGCGGCACGGATTTTCAAGAGCAGGGCGTTGAGCTCTTCGCTCTCGCGCGGATTGAGACCGGCGGCTGGTTCATCAAGACAGAGCAAGACTGGATCGGTGCACATTGCCCGGGCGATTTCGAGACGGCGTTGCGCGCCATAGGGTAATGATGCGGCGGGTTCATCGGCGCGATCAGTGAGGCCGGTGGCCTCAAGCCAATATTTCGCGCGTTCCACGGCTTCGGCCTCGACATGGCGGTAGCGGCCAAGACCGAGCACGGCCAGGAGGGTAAAGCCGGTGGCCGCTTGCAGGCGGTTATGCTGGGCCACCATCAGGTTTTCCAAAACCGTCATGCCGCCGAACAGGCGGATATTTTGGAAGGTGCGGGCAACGCGGCCCCGCTTGGCGATGGCAAAGCCGGGCAGACGATGCAGAGCGAGGGTTGATTGATCCTCGCGATGGATGATGATTTCACCCTCGCTGGGCCGATAAAAGCCGGTGATGCAGTTAAACACCGTAGTTTTGCCTGCACCATTCGGACCGATTACAGCGGTAATGTCACCGCGCATGGCGGTGAAGGACAATCGGGAGACGGCCGTGAGGCCGCCAAACCTCATGACCAAATTGCTGACCTCAAGCAAGCATGTCATTAGCCGTGACCCTCGGATATCAGCTCGCTGGATATTAATTTTCGACGCCCTAACGCGATGGATGGAGTGCGGGTGGAGACAAAGCCGCGCGGGCGGACGACCATCATGATGACCAGTGCTAGGCCGAAAAATAACATGCGATAGATTGATAAATCCTGCAGCAAGGCGGGAATCCCGATCATGACGACAGCAGCGAGGGCAACGCCGAGTTGACTGCCTGCACCGCCCAAAACCACGATGGCGAGGACCGTGGCGGATTCGATGAAGGTGAAGCTGTCAGGGCTGATGAAATTTTGCCTTGTGGCGAAAAAGCAGCCGGCAAAGCCGCCGAACATGGCGCCGATGGCGAAGGCGGTGAGTTTGGTGTTGCGCACATTGATCCCAAGCGAGCGGCACGCGATTTCATCTTCGCGCAGCGCTTCCCAAGCACGGCCCATGGGCAAACGGCGCAGGCGCAAGGTGACCCAATTGGTCAGCAGCGCGAGGAAGAAAATGATGTAGTAAAGATAGGTTGTTAGTTGCTTGGGATCAGGATCGATTCCGAAAAATCCAGAGAACGTGCCGGCGCCGCCGCCGAGATTGAAATTCAAGCCGAAGAAGGTTGGGTGTGGGATGTTATAGATACCGTTCGGCCCACCGGTCAGCGAAATCCAGTTGGTGATCACAAGGCGGATGATTTCGCCGAAAGCCAGCGTGACGATGGCAAGATAATCGCCGCGCAGACGCAACACCGGAAAGCCAAGGCAGACGCCCCAGAGTGCTGCGAATAGGCCCGACAAGGGCAGACATTCCCAGAAGGTGAAATGATAATAATGCGCGAGTAGAGCAAAAGAATAAGCGCCCACCGCATAGAACGCGACATAGCCGAGATCGAGCAGGCCAGCGAGACCGACTACGATATTGAGGCCCCAGCCGAGCATGACATAGGTCATGACCAGCACGCCGAGATCGATATAGAAATTGGCGATGCCGGGCACCAGTGGCAACAAGACGGCGAAGCCAAGCAGCAGGGGGGTAACATATTTACCCGCCGAGGCGATTCGTGCGGCCCGCCAAGCGGCGCGGCCTTGATGCACCCGACGATCTTGCCAGATCAGCACCAGCACACGCGCGAGAACAGCGAGGACAACGCCAATCGCGAGTAATTTCGGACGATAGCCGAGCGCGAGGCCGTTCATGTGCCCGTGCAGACGCAATCCAATGAAGGGGACGAAAATGGCGAGCGCCAAAATCCCGACGCCGCCCGCATCGCGCAGATATCGAATGAGCGTATCCCGACCGCTCACCGCAGGAACCGCATCGGACATCGGTTAAACCTTCTCGATGTCGGCGCGGCCCAGCAATCCAGTGGGCATGAACATCAGCACAATGGCCAAGATTGAATAAACCGCAACATCCTTATAAGCGATTGTTGCATATCCGGACCAAAAAGCTTCGATCAGGCCGATCAGGAGGCCACCGAGCACAGCACCGGGCAGGCTGCCAATGCCACCGAGCACTGCGGCGGTGAAGGCTTTGATGCCCGCATTGAAGCCGATGAAGAAATTGATCACCCCGTAATAGCTGAGGAACATGATGCCCGCGACGGCGGCGAGGGCGGACCCGATGACGAAGGTGAGGCTGATGACACGGTTGGTATTGACGCCGAGCAGGGCAGCCATTTTGGCATCTTGCTCGATCGCGCGCATCGCCCGGCCGAGCGGGGTTTTGGTGACGATGTAGGTGAAAATGCCCAGCGTGACCAAGGTGGTGACGATGATCGCGATTTGCATATACGACATTTGCACAACGAAACCATGCTGTTGCATGATTTTGAAACCGCCCGGAATCGGCTCGGGAATCGCACGGTCTTTGGCCCCTTGCGAGGTTTGCACGAAGTTCTCTAACAAAATCGACATGCCGATTGCCGAGATTAATGGCGCTAGGCGAAACGAGCCGCGCAAGGGCCGATAAGCCGCACGCTCGATGGTGAAACCATAGACGCCGCAAAGCACCACAGAGACCAGCAACGCGACCAGCAAACCGACAGGAACCGCAGCGATGCCCATGCCCGAAAAAGCAGTAAGCACAATAATACCGACATAAGCACCCACCATGAACACATCGCCGTGAGCGAAATTGATCATGCCAATAATGCCATAAACCATGGTGTAACCGACCGCGATCAACCCATAGACCATGCCCAGCGTGATTCCATTAATTAATTGCTGTAAAGCGTAAGCAATCATTCAACCCTCCGAATGTTCTTATGTCGCAGCCGCATGGCGCGCCGCCCCTGATTGCTGGGACGCTAAACACGTTTCTGTGCCCTTGGCAACGCCAGAGCTCGGTTGTGCGGCACGAAATTGCGCGGGAGCGATGATCCTGCCATCATGCGTTACGCTCGGGGCACGGGCCAGGAGGATGTATGGACGATCATTTTCGCACCAAGACGGCGCTGATTACCGGGGCGTCGAGCGGCATTGGCGCGGCGATGGCCCGCGATTTGGCGCAGCGCGGCGCCAATCTGGTGCTGGTGGCTCGCCGGGCGGACCGGCTGGAGGCGCTGGCCGCCGAGTGCCGATTATTCGGCGTGACAGCGATGGTCGCCCCCGCCGATTTGGCGGATGGGCAAGCCCGCGCCGATCTGGTGCAACGATTCGCGACGGTTGATGTGCTGATCAATAATGCCGGCCTTGGTGTGTTTGGTGCACTGGCCACGGCGGATTGGGACAGGGTCGATGCCATGTTAGCGGTGAATATCACCGCGCTGACCGATTTAACCCGGCTATTTGCGCCGCTAATGGCGGCGCGCGGCTATGGGCGAATTATGCTGGTGGCCTCAACGGCGGCGTTTCAGCCCGTGCCGCTTTACGCTGCGTATGCGGCGAGCAAATCCTACGTGTTGTCGCTGGGTGAGGCGCTGGATGTGGAGTTGGCGCCGCAAGGGGTGCGGGTTTCGGTGTTGTGCCCCGGCGTGACTGAGACCGAGTTTTTCGCCGTGGCGGACCAGACGCGCTCGGATTTTACCAAAAAATCGGCGATGACGGCCAGCGAGGTGGCGCGGATCGGGCTTGATGCGTTGGCCAACGGGCGATCGAGCGTGGTGGCGGGGACAATGAATGCGGCGATGGCGTTTGGCACACGGTTTGCCCCGCGCGCGCTGGCCGCGAAGATCGCTTTTCGCACGATCAAGCCATGATCGGCTGAGCATGGCGGAGGGCGCGCAGACCATCCATGCGGAGTTGATCGCGGTGCTGGTCGCGGTCACGCAGGGCGTGCCACGGGTGTTGACCTTGGCGGATGGGAGTGCCCTGCCCGAAGGGCCGTTGGAGCCGACCCATCGGTCTTTGCAATCGGGGTTGCGCGCCTGGGTCGAGCAGCAGACCCATCATCCGCTCGGCTATGTTGAGCAGCTTTATACCTTCGCCGATCAAGCGCGCAGTGCGAAAGCGCCGCCCGAGGGGCGCAGCATTTCGATTTCCTATTTGGGACTGACCCGCGAAGCAGCGCCGCAAGGTGCGATTTCGTGGCAAGATTGGTACCGGTATTTTCCCTGGGAGGATCGGCGGGGCGAGAACAAGCGCGAGCCGACGCTGATGGAGGCGCGGATGCGCGAGGGGCTGGCGCGCTGGGACGGCGGTGACGTGACGCGCAGAATGCGCGTGGCGAGTGCGTTTGGGTTGGATGGGGTGGCCTGGAACGAAGAGTTGGTGCTCGCGCGCTACCAATTATTATATGAGGCCGGGCTGGTGCATGAGGCGGCGCGCGATGGCCGGGCTGCCCATGGCGAGCCGGTGCCAGGCACGCCGATGGTGGCGGATCATCGGCGGATCTTGGCCACCGCGATCAGCCGGTTGCGGGCGAAAATTAAATATCGGCCCGTGGTGTTTGAGCTGCTGGCGGAGAGTTTTTCGCTGTTGGATCTGCAACGCTGCGTCGAGGCTTTGGCAGGGCAGCGCATGCATAAATCGAACTTCCGACGGGTGATGGAGGGTCAAAACCTGTTGGAAGAAACTGGAAAATTCACCTCGGGCCCTGGCCGACCGGCCAAATTATTCCGCTTTCGCGAGGCGATCCGGGCTGAACGCGACATTACCGATACGCGATTACCGACCGTGCGGACTTGACTTTAATATACTCATTCTTAGTATAATGACGGTATCACACGCGGCTATTCGTCGCGTTTTTTTGAACCCTATTTATACTCAAATTGAGTATAATGGAGCGATCCATGTCGATGCTCGTTACCGATCCAGCTTATGCAGCCCTTGCGCATCATATGCCGCCGGCGGAATTTGCCCTGTTGCAGGAGGATATTTCCGCGATCCGGCGGCTCAAGCAGGAGCGCAACGCGATTATTCTTGCCCATAATTACCAGACGCCTGAGATTTATCACGGCGTCGCTGATATTACCGGCGATAGTTTGGCCCTGGCGCGCGAGGCGGTGACGGCGCAGGCGGATGTGATTGTGATGGCCGGGGTGCATTTCATGGCGGAGACCGCCAAACTGCTCAACCCGAGCAAAATTGTGCTCATTCCCGATGCGCGGGCCGGCTGTTCGTTGGCCGAGAGCATTACGCCAGCGGATGTGCGCGGGTTGCGGGCCCGCTATCCGGGCGTGCCGCTCATTGCGTATGTGAATACGTCAGCGGCGGTGAAGGCGGAGGTGGATTATTGCTGCACATCGGGCAACGCCAAGCAGGTGGTGGAATTCGCCGCGCGGGCGGCGGGGACCGACCGGGTGGTGATGCTGCCGGACCGATATTTGGCGGCGAACACGGCGTGCGAGACGGCGGTGCAGATTATTCCGTGGGATGGGGCTTGCGAGGTGCATGAGCGGTTCACCCGTGCGGATATCGCGCAGGTGCGGGCGCAATATGACAATGTGACGGTGCTCGCCCATCCGGAATGTCCTGAAGAGGTAATTGCGGCTGCGGATTTTGCCGGCTCGACGGCAGGGATGGCGCAGTTCATTGCACAGCATCAGCCCGCCCGAGTGGCGCTGATCACCGAATGTTCGATGAGCGATAATTTGGCGTCGCAGTTTCGTGCCGTGGATTTCGTGAAGCCCTGCAATTTATGCCCGCATATGAAGCGGATCAATTTGGGCAATATTCGCCATGCGTTGGAGACGATGCAGGGGGCGATCGAGATCGAGCCGGATTTGGCTGCCCGGGCGCGGGTGTCGGTTGAGCGGATGTTGGCGATATGAGCGATTTTCACGCGCTTGCTGATCGGCCGGTGATCATTGGCGGCGGGTTGGCCGGGCTGGCGGCAGCACTCGCGGCGGCACCGCGCAAATTGGTGTTGATCACCGCTGGCACGCTGAGCGATGGGGCGGCGAGCCTGTGGTCGCAAGGCGGCATTGCGGCGGCGATTGGCGCGGATGATGATGTCGCGTTGCATAGCGCGGATACCATGGCGGCGGGTGATGGGCTGTGTGACCCGGTCGCGGTTGCGCGCATTATTGGCGCTGGACCCTCGGTGATTGAGCGGCTGGTGGCGTTGGGTGTTGGGTTTGACCGGGATGGGTCGGGCGCAATCGCGCTGGGGCTGGAGGCGGCACATTCACGCCGCCGGATCGTGCATGTGCGCGATCATACCGGTGCGGCGGTGACGGCGGCGGCGGCGGCTTCGGTGCGCGCGGCCTCCCACGTGACGCTGATCGAGCATGCGTCGGCCTTGCAGATCGCGACGCGTGAGGGGCGGGTGATTGGCGTTTGGATTGCGACGCCGGAGGGTGTGCAGTTTTTGCGCAGTGGTGCGGTGTTGGTGGCAACCGGTGGGGCGGCGGGGCTGTATCGGGCCTCGAGCGCGCCGAGCGGGGCCACCGGTTCGGGCCTCGCCTTGGCCGCCGAGGCCGGTGCGGCGCTGCGCGATTTAGAGTTCATGCAATTTCACCCGACCGGGTTGGATGCCGGGGCCTCACCGTTGCCGTTGATTTCCGAGGCGGTGCGCGGCGAGGGGGCGGTGCTGGTGGATGAGACCGGGGCGCGCTTTATTGATGAATTATTGCCGCGCGATGTGGTGGCGCGGGCGATTTATGCCCATCAAACCCAGGGCCATCAGTGTTTTCTGGATGCGCGGGGGCTGGGGGCACGGTTTCATGCGCGCTTCCCCTCGATTGCAGCGTCCTGTGCGCGCGCCGGGATCGATCCGGCGCAAACGCCAATGCCGATTACGCCGGTGGCGCATTATCATATGGGCGGGATTGCCGTGGATGCGGCCGGGCAAAGCAGCGTGCCGGGATTGTTTGCCGCCGGCGAGGCGGCGAGCACCGGGCTGCACGGGGCGAACCGGCTGGCGAGCAATTCGCTGCTCGAAGCGTTCGTGACCGGCGCGGATGTCGGGTTTTTGCTCCGCACCTTGGATGCGACCGGCACTGATCATCGCATGGGGCTGGTGAGCGGTTTGGCGGCGGACCCGGCACCGCTTGATCTGATCCGGCAGATTATGGATCGGGATTTGTTCGTGCAGCGCAATCGGGCCGGCATGCGGCGGGCGATTGCCGCGTTGTCACCCCTGGCGGCGCGCAACCCTGCGGCGTTGGTGGCGTTGATGATGGCGGTGGCCGCGCATGATCGCCAGGAGAGCCGGGGGGGTCATGCGACCAGCGATTATCCGGCGCGCAGCAAGGCTGCACCGGTTTCATCCAACCTGACGATGGCCGCAGCGCTTCAGCGCGCCCATGCTATTCTCCGTCAAAGGATTGCAGCATGAGCCTGCCCGATTTGCTGATTGAGCCGGTTATTCGCGCCGCGTTGGTCGAGGATTTGGGCCGCGCCGGGGATATTACCACCGAGGCGGTGATCCCGGCGGAGTTGCAGGCGGTGGTGAATTTCGTGGCCCGCGAGCCAGGCGTTATTGCCGGGCTTGCCTGCGCACGCATCGCTTTTGCGCTGCTGGACCCCGGCTTGCTGTTCGCGCCGCTCTTGCAGGATGGTGCGCATGTGGCGCCCGGCGATGTCATTGCGCGCGTGGCGGGCGCGGCACGGCCGATTCTCTCCGCCGAACGGGTCGCGCTGAATTTTCTCGCCCAGCTTTCCGGGGTGGCAACGGCGACGGCGGGGATCGTCGCGGCGATTGCGCATACCAAGGCGCGGTTGAGCTGCACCCGCAAAACCGTGCCGAATTTGCGATTTTTGCAAAAATACGCGGTGCGGGCGGGTGGTGGTGCGAATCATCGGTTTGGCCTCGATGATGCGGTGCTGATCAAGGACAATCACATTGCGATGGCCGGCGGCGTGGATATTGCGATTGCGCGGGCGCGGGCGGCGATTGGGCATTTGGTGAAAATTGAGTGCGAGGTGGATACGCTCGCGCAGTTGGAACAAGCGTTGGCAGCCGGGGCAGACGCAGTGTTGCTGGATAACATGAGCCCGGCCTTATTGCGCGAGGCGGTGGCGATGATTGGCGGACGGGCGATTGCAGAGGCGTCCGGCCGGATTACGCCCGCGAGCGCACCGGCGATTGCCGAGAGTGGGGTGGATTTAATTTCGGCGGGCTGGCTGACCCATAGCAGCCGGGCTCTGGATATTGGCCTCGATTTCGTGGAATAATGCTGACATGACACGCACCCCGATGATGACGGCGACGTTGCTAGGTCTGGCCGGGACCATTCCATTCATCGCCCTCCTCGCGATTGTGGCGACCCGCCCGCTCGATGCGCCGGTCGCGACCATCAGCATGATTGATTATGGCGCGGTGATTTTGAGTTTTCTCGGCGCGGTGCATTGGGGATTTGCGCTAGAACCGGGTGGCATGGTGCGCGACGCCCGCACCAATGACCAGCGCTTGGTGTTCGGGGTATTGCCTGCTCTGATGGGGTTTGTAGCACTGCTCGCCGTCAGCCCGCTCGGCGCACCGCGCTTGGCGCTGGCGGTGCTGATTGCCGGATTTTTCGCAACGATCCTGGCGGAGACGGTGGGAAAAGGGCGCGATTTGGTGCCCGCGAAATATCTGGTGCTCCGCTGGGTGGTGAGTTTGGTGGTGCTGGTGGTGCTGGTGGCGACCTTGTTCATCACGTTGGTGGGCATGCGGCAGGCTTAGGGGGGGGCGGCATGACGATCCCGAGCCAAACATGTCCAAGCAGAAATAAAAAAGGGGCGTGACCGGTTGGGTCACGCCCCTGCTTGTTGGTGCGATGGTTTAGAACGCGGCGTCTTCGAATTCCATCATGGTAGTGGAGCCGGAGCGAATGGCGGCGAGCAGGGCACCGGTTTGCGGCAATAGGCGCTCCATGAAGAATTTCGCGGTTTGCACCTTGGCCCGATAGAATTGACCCTGCCCCTCTTCCTCGGCTTTCGGGGCAGCGATGGCGACCATGCGCGCCCAGACGAAGGCGAGTGCCGTGAGGCCGAACAGGCGCAGATAATCGACCGAGGCGGCGCCGATTTCATCATGGTTGGACATGGCGTTTTCCATGATGAAGCCGGTGGCTTCCTGCATATGCTCGATGGCTTGCTGCAGCGGCGGCAGGAAGGGTTCCAACGCCGCGTTATCGGCGTGGGCGTCGATGAACTCCATCACCGGATCGAGGAAGCGGGTGAGGAGGCGTCCGCCATCTTGCGGTAATTTGCGGCCCACCAGATCGAGCGCCTGGATGCCATTCGTGCCTTCATACAGCATCGAAATCCGCGCATCGCGGACATATTGTTCGATGCCGTGATCACGAATATAGCCGTGGCCGCCATAGGTTTGCACCGCCAATGAGGCGATTTCAAAGCCCATATCGGTGAACATCGCTTTGACCACTGGGGTCATCAGCGAGGAGAAATCATCGGCGGCTTGTTTCGCCTCATCATCGGTCGATTTGTTCAGGATTTCGAGCTCGCGCGCGACCCAGCCGGCGAGGCCGCGGCAGCCTTCGATGTAGGCGCGCATGGTGAGCAGCATGCGGCGCACATCGGGATGCACCAAGATCGGGTCCGCCTGCCTGTCCGGCGCTTTCGCGCCGGTGAGCGAGCGGCCTTGGATGCGGTCCCGCGCATAGGTGACGGCGTTTTGATAAGCGGTTTCGGCAATGCCGAGACCCTGCATGCCGACCGATAGCCGCTCAGTATTCATCATTTTGAACATCCCGGCGAGGCCTTTATTCGGCTCACCGACCAGCCAGCCTTTCGCACCATCAAAGCTCATCGCGCAGGTGGCCGAGGCTTTGATGCCCATTTTATGCTCGATCGCGGTGCATTGCAGGCCGTTGCGCGGGCCGATCGAGCCATCCTCGCGCACCAGGAATTTCGGCACCACGAACATCGAAATGCCCTTCACCCCGCGCGGCGCATCGGGCAGGCGGGCGAGCACCAGATGGATGATGTTTTCGGTCAAATCATGCTCACCAGCACTGATGAAAATTTTATTGCCGGTGATGCTGTATGACCCATCCGCGTTCGGCTCGGCCTTGGTGCGCAGCATGCCAAGATCGGTGCCGCAATGCGGCTCAGTGAGGCACATGGTGCCGGACCATTTGCCGGTGACGAGATTGGGCAGGTAGGTTTTTTTCTGCTCTTCGCTGCCCGCATGGGACAAAGCGACATAGGCGCCATGGGTGAGGCCCGGATACAAGCCGAAAGCCACATTGGCCGAGCAGAGCATTTCTTCGACCATCATCGCCGCCGGGATCGGCATGCCTTGGCCACCCCATTCAGGGGATGCGGCCATGGCGCCCCAGCCGCCCTCACAGAAGGCCTTATAGGCATCCCTGAAGCCGGTGGGGGTGCGCACCACGCCATTTTCGTAGACGCAGCCTTCAAGATCACCCACTTGGTTGAGGGGGAACAAGACATTCTCGGCCATTTTCGCGGCCTCTTCCAGCACGGAATCCATCAATTCCGGGGTGAAATCCGCGTTGCCGGGCAATTGGGTGATCGTGCTGCTGTCAAACAATTCATGCAGCACAAAACGCATATCTTGGATTGGGGCATGATAGACGGGCATGGATAACGCTCCTTTTGACGGCCGATAACGAGTAGAAAGGTGTTGATATCAATTGCGCAAGGGTTTGCCGGTATCGATGATGTGCTTGATGCGCGCCTGGGTTTCCTTGGTGCGAAACAATGCCATGAAGGCTTCACGCTCAAGATCCATGATCGCTGATTGCGGTACCGGATCGATAATATCGATATCGCCGCCGGTCAGCACGCGCGCGAGATGGGTCGCGACCGTGACATCGTGGGGCGTCGCGATGCCCTTTTTGCGGAACTCATCGACGGCCATGGCAAGGCCGGTGCGCCCGGTGGCGCCGGGCAGTTGCAGCGGCGCCGGGTCAGGCGGCGGCGCATAGCCGGGCACCATGGCCAGCGCGCGCGCTTTGGCATCGGCGAGAACACGCGTGCGGTTCATGGTAATGCCATCGGCCGGGCGGAGGAATTTCAGCTCCTGTGCTTCGGCGGCGGACATACTGACTTTCGCCGTCGAGACCATTTCGAACACTTTGGCCACCGCCGGCATCGGCCCGCGCGGCATTTTCGGATCGGCCTGCCAGCGCGTGAGCATTTGGGTGCAGCCACCCCAGCCGGGGATCAGGCCGACACCCGCTTCAACGAGACCGATATAGGTTTCCGCATAGGCTTGCACCGCCGCGCAATGCAGCAGGATTTCGCAGCCACCGCCCAAAGCGCGACCGGCGGGGGCGGCGACAATCGGGATGGGTGCTGTGCGCATCAATTGATAGACGCGCTGGCCTTCCTTGATGGTGCCCTCGATTTTGCCCCACATGCGCAGATTGGCGGCGAACATCGCAAAGCCCAAATTCGCACCGACCGAGAAATTTTCCTTGCCAGGGCCTGCGCGCAAATCCTCCGAATAAATCACCATTGCCCTGTAGGATTTCTGCACGAGGGCAATCGTTTTTTCGAGCAGCGACAAAATATCGCCATCGAGCGCATTCATGATCGAATGAAACTCGACGCAGAGCACGCCATCGCCAATATCCCAGACCGATGCCGATTTATTGCCCAGCACTGGCTTTGCGCCGCGTTTGACATCCTCGAGCAACAACACGCCCGCCGGGCGCACCACCGGGCGATACGTGCCATCGACACCAAATTGCAGCAAGCTGCGCCCTTCGGTTTTGTAGAATTTACCATCACCGATTTTGGCGAGCACGGGCGGTACTGGGATCGATAGTTCGGCCAGCTTGCTCGCGACATAGGACGCGCCCAATTGATCGATCAATTCAAACGGACCGTATTTCCAGGTGTAGCCAAGGCGCATCGCCTCATCGATACTCGCGACATCCGGCGCAATTTCGCCGAGCAACGACGCCGCATAGGCCAAGACCCGACCGAGCACGCCCCAGGCATATTGGCCGGGTTTGGATTTCGCACCGACCAGCTTTTTCAGATCTTTTTTGGCATCGGCCACTTCGGCAATTTTCGGCCGAATGCTCGGACGCCATTCGAGGCGACCGGCAGCGGCGGCGGCGAGCGATAGGGTTTCCTTGACCCGGTCAGCCCCCCTGCCCTGACTGCGGTAAAAACCGCCCTTGCCTTTTTTGCCGGTATAACCTTCCGCGATCAGTTTTTCGATGAACGACACATCGCGGTTCATGCTGTGAAACGGATCGGTGGGGGGCAAGAACCGGGCGAGCGAGGCATTCACGTGCGGGCCGAGATCAATGCCGACCAGATCCATCAGGCCAAACACCCCGGTGGAGGGAAAGCCCATCGGCTTGCCCATGATCGCGTCGGCTTCTTCGACCTCAAGGCCGAGATCCAGCGCCAAACTCATCGCCGATTGAATCCAATAGGTGCCAATGCGGTTCGCGATGAAGCCCGGTGTATCGTTACAAATAATGACCGATTTACCCAAGGTCACGTCGCAGAATTGTTGCAGTTTGCGCACGGAGTCGGGTGCATTCGCTGTGCTGGTGACCAGCTCTAACAGGCGCATATAGCGCGGCGGGTTGAAAAAATGGGTGATCATGAAGTCGGGCTTGAGGCCCTCATCCATGCCAGCAGTGAGCTCGGCGAGCGGAATGGTGGAGGTGTTGGATGACAGCACCGAGCCTGGCTTACGAACCTGCGCAAGGCGCGCATAGAGTGCTTGCTTGATATCCAGCCGTTCGATCACCGCTTCAACAATCCAGTCACATTCGGCAAGACTATCGAAATTATCCTCGGTATTGCCGGGCGTGATCAGCCGGGCGGCGGCCGATGACATGAGCGGGTTGGGTTGGGCTTTCTTGAACCGCTCGATCGCCCCTTTCGCAATGGCGTTGCGATCTGCGCTGCCCGGCTTGACGATGTCGAGCAGCTTGACCTTGATCCCGGCATTGGCGACGTGAGCGGCGATCGCCGCCCCCATAACGCCCGCGCCAATGACAGCGACGGATTTGATTTCAGACATCAAACCGCCTCCAGCACCGTGGCGATCCCTTGCCCGCCACCGATACATTGGGTGGACAGGGCATATTTGCCGCCCTCGCGCTTGAGCAATTGCGCGGCTTTGCCGGTAATCCGTGCGCCGGTGGCACCGAGCGGATGACCTAGGGCAATCGCCCCGCCATCAAGATTGATTATGGCCGGATCGAGTTCCAAATCCCGAATACAGGCGAGGGCTTGCGAGGCGAAGGCCTCGTTGAGTTCCACCACATTCAGATCACGCGCCGTCAGGCCCGCGCGGGCGAGGGCTTTGCGCGAGGCGGCGACGGGGCCGATGCCCATAATGTCCGGCGCGCAACCGGCGACGGCGATCGATTTGATCCGGGCGGTGATTTCAAGCCCATGCTTCTTGGCGTACTCTTCCGAGCAAACCAGTACCGCCGAGGCGCCATCGGTCAGCGGCGAGGAGGTGCCGGCGGTGACCGTGCCATTGACATCGAAAGCGGGCTTCAGCGCCGCAAAACCCTCACGCGACGCATCATGGCGGATGCATTCATCCTGAGTGGCATTGGCCTTGCTGAGCGTGATCGGCACGATTTCGGCCGAGAGACGCCCCGCCTTCTGCGCGGCGGCGGCTTTGACATGGCTGGCGAGTGCGAATTCTTCCTGCGCATCGCGGGTGATTTGCCAACGCTGCGCTACATTTTCGGCGGTATCGCCCATGCCGATATAAGCGGCGGGATTTTTCGCATAGAGCGTGGGCGAGGGCATCGGGTTATAGCCGCCCATCGGCACGCGGGTCATGCTTTCGACACCAACGGCGAGGAACGCCTCACCAGCCCCCATTGCGATCGCCCCGGCCGCCATATGGACCGAATACATCGAGGAGCCGCAGAAGCGGTTAACGGTCGCGCCCGCCACACTGATCGGCAAATCGGCCAGGAGCGCGATCAGCCGGGCGACATTCAGCCCCTGCTCGGCCTCGGGAAAGGCGCAACCGACGATGATGTCCTCAATATCGTCAGGCTTCACGCCGGTGCGCGCAATCAACGCGCGCACAACCTCCGCCGCCATTTCATCGGGACGAACCCGGGTTAGCCCGCCTTTTTTGGCCGGGGCAAAAGGGGATCGGGCGTAACCGGCGATGACAGCGTTGGTCATGGATGTGACAAGCTCCTCTGGGATAAAGACGGATATTTTTGGCTATTCAGGTTTGGTTTTCTTGGAAAAAATGGGCTCGGCCAAAGCGGCTTCAGCTTGACGTTCGATATCGGCCAGTTCGGCAAGACTTTGCTCAAGTGCTGCGCGTTGGTCATGCAGTTTGGCGATGCGCTTGCGCACCCCGGCGAGCAATTGCCGCACCTGGGCAAGATGGGTGGGGTCGATGTCGTACAAATCGAGATATTCTTTGATTTCGCGCAACGAAAAGCCGAGCCGCTTGCCCCGCAAAATCAGCACCAGTCGGGCGCGGTCGCGCACGGTATAGACCCGCGTGGTGCCGGCCCGGCTCGGCGCGAGCAAGCCCTTATCCTCATAAAAGCGGATGGTGCGGGCGGTCACGCCAAGCTGGCGGGCCAATTGGCTGACTGAAAACAACGCCTCGGCCTTACCCGATTCGGTTGGCGAGTCGCCGGAAATATCGCGCCGCGCCGCCCGCGCTGATCGAGAATTTTGCAATTCCATTAATGCCATTTCTGTCATCCGCCGCTTATCCTTCTAGAATCCATCGCGTGAAGCTGCGACAGTATACGCGATCCCATTAACGCGCATTCTGCGATACTCATGACAGGAACTAGGATTTGACGCAAACCGCATAATATTACCGTATAGGGCATAGTTAAAATTAGGTCAACAACTTAAGCATACCCGGCGATCCGACCGATCATGTTATTATATCAAAACCAAACAGTACTGTGAAAATGTGACTAATGCGCCACATCGCGACAGAAATACCCGCCCCCCGCTGCAATTTCCCCGTCCGCGATGCTACATAGAGCCTCAGGTAATGGCTGCGATAGGCTATTTTCCACCGCAGGCTGATCTGCATAAGGAGAAAACGAATGAAATTACGCTCTATCCTCTTGGCGGCGACGTTGATGTCCGCTCCCGCTTTGGTTCCAGTTGTCGCCATGGCGCAGCCGGTGACCGGCCCCTATGTCAGCGCAGGTCTCGGCTACAATGTCATGGGCAGCCGCAAGATCAAAAATGTGGCGGTACCAGCCTTGAATGTGAATGGCACGGCCGATGCACGCGCTGTGTTCCATAACGGTTTCGCCGGCGAAGCCAGCGTTGGGTACGGCTTTGGCAACGGCTTCCGCGTCGAGTTGGAAGGTGATTATTTCGATAATCAGCTGAGCAAGATCGATGTCGGCGCTGGCAGCACCGTCTTCGTGCCCGGCCAAGTCACGGCTTCTGGCAAGGAGAAAAAATATGGCGCAATGGTCAATGCGCTCTATGATTTCGATGTGGGCAGCCCTTATGTGTTCCCGTTTGTCGGCGTCGGCGCTGGTTATCAGTTCGTGCATCTCGATGGCGTCTCGGTCCCGGCTGTGGATGGTGGCCCGTCGGAATTCAGCATCAATCAGACCAAGGGTGGGCTCGCCTATCAGGCGATCGCGGGCGTTTCCTTCCCGATCCCTGGCGCACCGGGCCTCTCGGCCAATGTGCAATATCGCTATATGCGCACCAACGGCCGCACTTATGCAGCCTCGTATAATCTGGTCGCGCCGCATCAACCGGCTTCGGTCAAGGTTGGTAATGATAGCAACAACATGGTGCTGGTCGGTCTGACCTATGAACTGTTCCCGCCTGCACCGCCTGCTCCGCCCGCTCCGGCGCCCGCACCGGTCGCGACCCCGGCGCCAGCACCGGCGCGCACCTACCTCGTGTTCTTTGATTGGAACAAATATAACCTGACCCCGCGCGCGGATCAGATTATCTCCCAAGCGGCGGATGCATCGCGCACCACCCATGTTACCTCGCTGAACGTGAATGGTTATACCGACACGTCGGGCACGCCCGCATACAACGAAAAGCTGTCGTTCCGCCGCGCCGATACCGTTGCCGCGAAATTGGTAGCCGATGGCGTGCCGAAGCAAGAACCGTCGCGTGGAAATTATTCTCCACTAATTTTGGGGTCACTGACGCATCTTTGGTGCGTCAGTCGGCGTTGTTAAACCCAAGAAAAACCCGGCTTTATGCCGGGTTTTTTAATGGGGCATCGCGACCGAACGATCGCTACACCAGCATTAAATCGGCCAAGGCCGTGCGCTGCGCGGGCGCAAATCCCAACGCGCGCCAATAGCCGTCAAAGCCGCCATATCCCTGCTCAATCGCGGCAAGAGACGCGTGCAAATAATCAGGATCCGCCCGGCCCAACGTCTCAAGCGTGGCCCGGTCAACCGGTGTCCCCAACGCCCGGGCCACCGCGCGGCCAAGGGCTGCGTAGATCTGATCGATATCCAATCGTTGATTGGTTTGCTGATAATCATCCCGAATCTGATCCAACGGAATGCCCACCGCCTGCAGCAAAATCGCGACGGCAACCCCCGTGCGATCTTTGCCGACATGGCAATGCACCATGGTCGGCAGGCCAGTTCCGCTCAGCATCAACGCGATCTGCTCGCGCAGGATCGGTAACAACAATTGAGGCAAGGCTGCGTATAAATCGATCATCGTCTGCCGCGCCCCCACCGGTCCTGGTTGCGCCAGCAAACGTTCGAGCAAAGATGCCATGCCCGCGCCATGATCGCTCGCGGCGGGGAGTGTCAGGATGCGCACTGGCGCGTGCCATCGGGTAGGAAAGCGCCGCCGCTCATCTTCGCTCCGCAAATCGCAAATTAGTCGGATATCCAGCGCATCGAGTTGTGAATAATCGGCTTCGGTGAGCGCCGAACATTCGCCCGAACGAAACAGACTCTGCGGGCGAAGTTGCCGACCATCCTGGGCACGATAGGCGTCTACCGCCCGGAAATTCGGCGCACCCGCGAGCGCGAGGGCGATCGTCAGGGTAGCCGCGCCTGCGCCGCCAACCGCCGGAACGACCGTGATTCGGTGATACCACAGGTGACCATTACGCTCGGTTCGCTGGCTGGTTGCTGCTGGGCGAATTTTTCCATCTGAGCGGCGGTTTTCAAGCTGAGCACCCGCCCGAACAGGGTAATGCTATGATTACAAAAATCCACGCCCTGGCTGATACCCACAGACGATTGCACATTCGCCACATTGGTCACGTAACGATCCTCATAGCGGTGAAAAAATCGCCCATGTTGCTGACGAAAAAAAGCATCGACCAGATGTTGAGCATGCAGCACGTTCGGCTGAAAACGGGTCATGAACTGGTTATATTCAGCGCGCTGATCGCACGCCAAGGCACTGACCATGAGAGCGGATTTCAACCCCACCACGTCGAGCGCCTTGGTGCTGGTCGAATTCAGACAGGCCGAGGCGTTGCCTGCCACCATCATGGCCGTGACCACACCGGCGACCGCACGTTTCCACTGAATTGCCATGCTCACCACCACTCCGATTGCCTAAAACTGATGGCACATAGTCACGGAAGTTTTTAGAAGTAAAGCAAATTTATCTAAAATCGCGCAGATCGGGGGTTTTGCCCGATCTGCGCGATTTGGCGCGCAAAGAGGTTAAATCATGATCTCGCTGATTTGCGTGATCGGCTTAATCGAGGTGAAATTCGGCACATCGCCAAACAACGTCGCGCCATGGGCTTTGACGGCAGCGCCAAAGGCCGCGAGATCATCAAATTCCAGCGTGGTCATCAGCGCGTAAGGGGGTTGCGCGCCATCCGGGCCCGGCTTGCCCACCAGCACGCGCGCATTGCGCAGCCCCATCGGCCGCCAAAGTTCGGCAACCATGAGCATATGGCGGTCGCGGTAATAATCCAAATCGAGATGCGCCCCGTCGGTGGTGGGGTAGAGCACAGTGACGGCAATCATTTTTTCGCTCCTACTGGGTTAAAATACCGATTCAAACCAAATTGACCAGTTGCGCCAACTCCTCGTTGAACCGGTCAGGATGTTCTTGTTGCGGCGCGTGACCGCAATCGACGTAATGCGAGAGGCGGGCGCCGGGGACAGACGCTGCGATGTGAGCGGCCATTGAGGGCAGCACCACCGCATCATTCTCGCCTTGGGTCACCAGGCAAGGCCGATCAAGGTCCTGCAAGGTGCTGGTGAAATCGAGTGTGCGCATCAACAAAAATGCTCGCACGGCGGGCGGCGTCAGCGCGAGCGAGACCAAAGCGCGCTCGGTATCGGCGGTTGAGAGTGGCTTATGGGTGGTGCAATGCACCACATGGCGCACCCCTTCGATCATCACCGCCGGATCATCGCTGGCGGCCATCAGCGCGCCATCGATAAAGGCTTCGCCAATATGGCTGGGCGGGTTCGAGGAAATCACCGCCGCGCCGACGAAATTCACCGCGCCGACATTTTTGCTGCCGTGGCGGGCAAGATAATCGGAAATCACAAAGCCTCCATAAGACCAGCCGACCAGGACCGGCCGCTTGAGTTTCAGCTCGATCATCACGGCCGCGATATCATCGGCCCAATGCGCGCCGTTTTGATAGAGCTCTGGATCAAGCGGCTTGTCGGAGAATCCATGGCCGCGCAGATCGAGCGCCACAATCCGGTGGCGCTCGCGCAGCGCGGAATCAAACTGGTTGTGCCATGACAAATAGCTGGCCGACCAGCCGTGGATGAACAGGATCGGCGGTGCGTCCGCCGGTCCCCATTCACGCACATGCAGGCCGACCCCGCCTGAACCGAGCACCCGGTGAACCTTGCCCGCCTGATGCTCCGTTGTGGTTCGTGCCGTCATGGTTTTGCTCCTCAGCGATGCCGCGTATCGACCAAATCAGTCACTACTGACGGATCAGCCAGGGTCGAGATATCCCCGAGACTATCGGTTTCATCGGCGGCGATTTTGCGCAAAATCCGGCGCATAATTTTGCCCGAGCGGGTTTTCGGCAAGCCCGGCGCCCACTGAATCACGTCCGGCGCCGCAATCGGGCCAATCTCCTTGCGCACCCAGGCGATCAGCTCTTTTTTCAGCGTGTCGGTTGGCTCCACGCCGGCTTTGAGCGTGACATAGGCGTAGATACCCTGCCCTTTAATATCATGCGGGAACCCAACCACAGCGGCTTCGGCGACCTGCAAATTAGCGACCAAGGCCGACTCCACCTCAGCAGTGCCCATCCGGTGACCCGAAACATTGATCACGTCATCGACCCGGCCGGTGATCCAGTAATACCCATCCTCATCGCGCCGGGCGCCATCGCCGGTGAAATAATAGCCTTTGAAGGTGGAAAAATAGGTCTGGATGAAGCGCTCATGGTCGCCGAACACGGTGCGCATTTGCCCAGGCCAGCTATCGGCGATGCACAAATTACCCTCCGTCGCGCCCTCGAGCGGATGCCCCTCGGCATCGACCAGCACCGGTTTGACGCCGGGCAGAGGCAAGGTGGCCGAGCCGGGCTTCTGATCGATCGCGCCGGGCAGCGGGCTGATCAGAATGCCACCGGTTTCGGTTTGCCACCACGTATCGACAATCGGGCAGCGGCTATCGCCAACCACGCGGTAATACCACAGCCAAGCCTCTGGATTGATCGGCTCGCCGACACTGCCCAGAATGCGCAATGAGGCGCGCGAGGTCTTGCGCACCGGCGCTTCGCCATCGCGCATCAGCGCGCGGATCGCGGTAGGCGCGGTGTAGAAAATATTGACTTGATGTTTATCGATCACCTGCCAAAAACGCGAGCTATCGGGATAGTTGGGGATCCCCTCGAACATCAGCGTGGTCGCCCCATTGGCGAGCGGGCCGTACACGATATAGCTATGGCCGGTGACCCAGCCGACATCGGCAGTGCACCAGTAAATCTCACCCGGATGATAATCGAACACATATTGATGGGTGAAGCTGGCCCACACCATATATCCGCCGGTCGTATGCAGCACGCCTTTGGGTTTGCCGGTCGAGCCTGACGTATACAGAATAAATAGGGGGTCCTCGGCGTTCATCGGCTCGGGCGGGCAATCGGCTGACACGGCGGCGCTCGCTTCATGATACCAGTGATCGCGCCCGGCCTGCATGGCGACATCGCCGCCGGTGACTTTGACCACCACCACCGATTTCAGCATCGGGCAGGTTTTCAACGCTGCATCGACATTGGCTTTGAGCGGCACGCGGCGGCCACCACGACGACCTTCATCGGCGGTGATCAGCAATTTGGAGTCGCAATCCTGGATGCGATTGGCCAAGCTGTCCGGCGAAAATCCGCCAAACACCACCGAATGGATCGCGCCGATGCGCGCACAAGCCAAAATCGCGACGGCGGCTTCGACCACCATGGGCAAATAGATGGTGATGCGATCACCATTTTGCGCCCCGAGTGATTTCAGCACATTGGCCATGCGGCACACCTCGGCATGGAGTTGCCGGTAGGTGACATGCTTGCTGTCGTTCGGGTCATCGCCCTCCCAGATAATCGCTACCTGATCGCCGCGCGTGGCCAAATGCCGATCAAGGCAGTTAGCGGAGGCGTTCAACACGCCATCCTCGAACCATTTGATCGAAACATCGCCGGTGAAGCTGGTATTTTTGATGATTTTTGGCGCGCGGATCCAATCGATCCGATCTTTTTCTCCGGCCCAAAAACCATTCGGATCGGTAGCGGCTTGTTGCGCCATGGCATCATAGCGTGCCCGATTAACCAAGGCATGGGCGGCGATTTCGGGTTTTACCGGGAATAATTGGTCGGTCATTATATAGTCCTCCATGATCTTTGTCGGCGTCATTGATGCGCAGCGCCTGCTGTCAGTGCGGTTATGGCGCGAATTGCCCGCGACCGGAAGGGGCCCACCGATCGGGACGCACTCAGACCCACCCTCGTTGATTGGTCGCCGGTTCACTCAAAACGCGTTGACATCGGAACACATTTCTGCGCCATTAATAAAGCAACCGATTTTGGCTTGCCTTGTTGCGCATGGCGAGTTTTGTCCCCCGGCAGGATGCCCAAATTCCGGTTGTCCCCATCAAGCCGCGCGGCGGGCGTGCGGCGGGGATGTCTAAGGAGCGACGACGCGACCATGGCGATTGGAACGGTTAAGTGGTTTAACACCACCAAAGGATTTGGCTTCATTGTCCCGCAAGATGGCGGCAAGGATGTCTTTGTGCATATTACTGCGGTTCAGGCCGCCGGGATGCGCAGCCTCAACGAGGGGCAGAAATTATCTTACGAAATTGCAATGGAACGTGGCAAAGCCGCCGCTGTTAACCTGAAGCCCATGTGAAACGGCCCCGCCGACGCATCGCGGTGGTGGGATCGCACTGTGTTGTGGGCCAAATGCCGCCTGTCATGCGGTGAAAAAGTTTGGTGGGTCGGTTTAAACGGAGCCTTATGGCTCCGTTTTTTGTGCGCACTCAACGAAAAGCTGAGTGCGCTGGACATCGTTCGCTTGCAGGGCGAATATCCATTTGGTATCTAACCAATACGTCATGCTTCTCTATGAAGCGTTAATCTCAAGAATGATGATCGCGCGGCTGGGCCATCGCTCGGCTTCAAGGAGGAAATAATGGGCTCGACAACAACCGTAACGCCGATGGCGCAGGCCGATTTCAAGGCGGTTCCGCACGCGGCTGGCAGCATGCTCGATGAGGCGGCTCGGCGCTTTGGTGCACGACCGGCGGTGGATTTTCTCGGGCGCGGCTGGAACTGGAGCGAAATGGCCGCCTTGGCCGATCGGGCTGCCGCCGGGTTACAGCAGCGTGGCGTGGTCAAGGGCACCCGGGTCGGGCTCTGTTTGCCAAACACCCATTATTTCATCGTGATGTATTACGCCATTCTGAAGGCTGGCGGCACGGTGGTGAATTTCAACCCGCTCTACACCGAACGCGAGTTGGCGGCCCAGGCGCAAAGTGCTGGCACCCGGATTATGGTGTCGCTCGACGTGCCGATGATCCAGGATAAAATCAGCGCGCTGGTGGCCCAGGGGCTTCTCGACCAGGTGATCGTCTGCTCGATGGCTGCCGCATTGCCTACACTGAAATCATGGGCGTTTCGGCTGCTCAAATCCGCCGAACGCGCCGCCATTCCAGCCGCAAAACCCTATGTGCGGTTCTCCGCTTTGATTGCCGGTCCCGCGAAGCCGACGGCCGTCGCCATTGATCCGCTGGAGGATATCGCCGCACTGCAATTCACCGGTGGCACCACCGGCGTGCCGAAAGCCGCGATGCTGACCCATGGCAATATCACCGCCAATGTGCAGCAAGTGCTGGCCGGCTCGCCACCACTCGTGGAAGGCGGCGAGCGCATTATCGGTGTTTTGCCGTTTTTCCATGTGTTTGCGATGACCGCCGTGATGAATCTCGGCGTCTCAATCGGCGCCGAGCTGGTGCTAATGCCACGCCTTGATATTAAAATGCTGATGGCGGCAATCCAGCGTAAACGCCCGACAATTGTACCCGGCGTGCCAACATTATTCACCGCCATCAGCAATGCCGCAGGCACCGGCATGGATTTGTCCTTTATCAAATTCTGCATCTCCGGCGGTGCGGCGATTGCTGCGGAGGCCGCCGAGCGGTTCGAGCGCCTGTCGCGCTGCGCGATCCTGGAGGGCTATGGCCTGTCGGAAGCCTCGCCCGTGGTCACCGCGACGCCGCCCGACAAGGTCAAGCGTAATTCGGTTGGGATCGCCCTGCCCGGCAAGGGCGAGAAGGGCGAGATTTGCGTGCGTGGCCCGCAAGTGATGAAGGGCTATCTGGATCGGCCCGATGAGACCGCAAAAGCCATGATCGATGGGGCGCTGCGCACCGGCGATATTGGCTATATCGATGCCGACGGCTATTTATTCATCGTCGATCGGATCAAGGATCTGATCCTGTGCAGCGGCTATAATGTCTATCCGCGGGTGATTGAGGAGGCGGCCTATCAGCATCCGGCGGTGCAGGATGCAATCGCCATCGGAATTCCAGACTCGTATCGCGGCCAAGCGCCCAAACTATTCGTCACGCTGCGCCCAGGCGCCAGCGCGACGGAAGCCGAGATTTTAGAATTTCTGAAAGCGCACTTGAACAAAATCGAAATCCCAAAAGCGATTGAGATTCGCGATAGCCTGCCCAAAACGCTGGTCGGCAAATTATCGAAAAAGGAGCTGGTGGCTGAGGAAGCCGCGAAGCCGCAGGTGATTAAGGCGTTTTTCGACGATCAATCATCGGGGACCAAGGCCGGTTAGCGCCACGCTATCCTCAAACCTCAAAGCGGCAGGAAAACACTCGCAATCAGCCCGGCACCGCCCGGGCGATTAGCGAGGGTAATATCCCCGCCATGCGCCCGCACGACGTTGCGCGCAATCGCAAGGCCCAGCCCCGTGCCGCCGGTGCGGCGGTTGCGGCTGGTTTCAATCCGGCGGAACGGCTCGAACACCCGGTCCAACTCGGCGGCAGGAATCCCTGGCCCGTCATCTTCAATATCAATGCGCACCATGTCGCGCTCCGGCTGGCGCAAACTCACCCGCGCAGCCCCCCCGTAATTGATTGCGTTGCCGATCAAATTGGCCACCGCCCGTTTGAGCGATAAGGGCCGGACGCGCAGCGTCAAATGATCGGGCCCGGTGAACGATACGCTATCAGCCCCGTCCGGCGCGACATCGGCGGCTTCATCAAGGGCGGTGCGCAACAACGTCGCGATATCGACGGGCACCATCGCCTCGCTCGCAGCAATATCGCGCCCGAAAGCGAGGGTGGAGGCCACCATCGCTTCCAGCTCATCAAGATCCGCCATGAATTTGTCGCGAACCGCGTCATCCTCAAGAAACTCGGCGCGCAATTTCAGCCGGGTGATCGGTGTGCGCAAATCATGGCCAATGGCGGTGAGCAAAAAGGTCCGATCCTCGACGAATCGCCGAATCCGGGCGGCCATGGTGTTGAACGCGACGGCGGCCGTGGCGATTTCCGATGGCCCATCTTCAGGCAAGGCCGGCGCGTTGCCAATATCGCGGCCCAATTGTTCAGCCGCCGCGGCGAGGGTGCGCACCGGCGCGGTCAGGCGCAGCACCGCCCAAATAATCATGACCGCGCCCAGCAGAAACATAACGATGAAGGCGGTCGCGAAGCCGGGCGTGCGCCATGGCGGCGCCGGGCGAAACGGTGAAATGACGGTCAGCCACAAGCCGACGGGCAAATGAAAACTAATCATGATGCGCGGCGGGTTAAACGCGCCGCGCAGCGTCATGCCGTGCGGCCTAATCGCTTTGGCCATTGGAAAGGCGATGATGCTGCCGCGCAAAAACTGGCGGGCTGGCAACGGGAGCGCAAAACTACCGTGAACCGGTGGCTCCGGGGTGAGCCGCAAGTGGCGCGGCCCCGCCAATATCTGCTCTTGGCGCATCACCGCACGCTCGCGACCGGGCGGCGCGCGTGCAATGCGCCGGTAGATCATCGCGCTCCGCGTCGCGATCTCGCGTTGCGCCTCGATATTATTGAGAGCCCGCTGATTGAACGTATGGATCGCCAAGCCAATCGCCTGCACCGCCGCAAAACCAACCAATAGGCTAAGCGCGGTGCGCCCGGCCAGGCTAGCCGGCCAAAGCCGCCATCGCCATCGCCGCTTGGAACCGGCGGACGCCAAAGCGTTCATCCGCGCTCCACCTGCACCGACAGCACATAGCCCCCGCCACGCACGGTTTTGATCAATTGGGCGTTGCGGCCATTATCCTCCAATTTGCGCCGGAGCCGCGACACCGCGACATCGATGGCGCGGTCAAACGGGCCCGCCTGCCGCCCGCGCAGCAAATCGAGCAGCATATCGCGGGTCAACACCCGGTTCGGACGCTCGAGCATGGCCAGCAGCAATTCATACTCGCCGCCGGTCAATGCCACATCAACATTATCAGGATTGATCAGGCGGCGGCGCGCGGTTTCCAGCACCCAGCCGCCAAAGCGGTAAATCATCGCCGGCGGCTCCCGGCCCCGCTCGGGGTCACTCACCCGACGCAGCACTGCGCGAATGCGCGCTGCTAGCTCGCGCGGGTTAAAGGGCTTGGTAACGTAATCATCCGCGCCGAGCTCGAGGCCGATAATCCGATCCGGCTCCTCGCTCATCGCGGTCAGCATGATGATCGGCACTTTAGTGTCCGCCCGCAGCCAGCGCGCGAGCTCCAGGCCCGATTCGCCGGGCAGCATCAGATCAAGCACCACCAGTTGAAAATGGCCGTTGATAAAGGCACGCCGGGCCTCGCGGCCATCGCGCGCCAGCGTGACGCGGAATCGCTCGCGCTCTAAAAAGCGGCCCAGCAGATCCCGGATTTCGCGATCATCATCGATGATCAAAAGATGCGGCATGGTTTCCATGGCTGTTACAATAGCCCGATCTGCGGGCGAGCGGCAGTCCGGGTTGCATTTCCTTACGATTTTAGCGCAACGCAGATCAGGTGCATCAAACAATCACTTGCATGGGGGGTGCGATTTGATTATGTGACCCTCACGCAGCAACGCACGTGCCTCTGCCTCCCGACAGGGTGGTTACGCAACGACGTCAAGCGTTCTGGCAACTCCCGGCATCGTGTCGGCTCAAGTTGGTCGCTGGTTCGTTCGACCGTTTCGCAACCGTCCCGCGCCTCACGCGCTGGACCCTGATTTTGGAAGGGAGTGGGTTATGACCCCCAAACTCGCCCGTTTTGTCGACGCTCAGTTTTCCGGCGCGCACGCTTGCGCGACCCCGGCTTTGGTGTTCGATCTGGACCGCATGCGCGATAATTTCGCGTCGTTGCGCGCGGCCCTGCCCTCGGCCCATATTTATTATGCAGTGAAGGCGAACCCGGCCGCCCCGGTGCTCGATTTATTGACCACGCTTGGCTCGCGCTTTGATGCCGCGAGCATCGCGGAAGTGCGCCAATGCCTCGCCGCCGGTGCGCCGCCAAGCGCGATCAGCTTTGGCAACACGGTGAAAAAAGCCTCGGCAATCGCCGAGGCGCATCGCGCAGGCGTTGATCTGTTCGCTTTCGATTCCCGCGCTGAGTTGGAAAAAATCGCCGCTGCCGCCCCAGGCGCGCGGGTGTTTTGCCGCCTCGCGGTCAGCCAAGAGGGCGCGGATTGGCCACTGTCGCATAAATTCGGCACGGATGCGCCAACTGCGGTGGCCCTGCTCACGCAAGCAGCGCAGCGCGGGCTGGTGCCTTATGGCCTATCGTTCCATGTCGGCAGCCAACAAACCGGCGTCGGCGCCTATTGTAATGCCATTGGCGCGGCTTCGTTGGTGTTCACCGATTTGCGCAGCCGGGGTATTGATTTGTCGATGCTCAATATCGGTGGCGGCTTTCCGGTGCGCTATCGCGAGGACATCCCCACCATGGGCGATTTTGGTATGGCGATTACCGAAGCGTTGCGCGCCAATTTTGGTAATCATTGGCCCGAACTGATCATTGAGCCCGGCCGCGCTTTGGTCGCGGATGCTGGGGTGGTGGTTTCCGAAGTGGTGCTCGCCTGCCCGCGCCCGACCGATCAAAATCGCCGCTGGGTCTATTTGGATATCGGCCGATTCGGCGGCCTCGCCGAAACCGAGGCCGAGGCGATCCGCTACCGCATCACCGCCCCAGGCGTGACCGGCGCGCCGCAACCCGCCGTGCTGGCCGGGCCCTCGTGCGATGGGGTGGATGTGCTCTATCGCGACACGGACTGTCCGCTCCCTGCCAATTTGACCGCGGGTGACTATGTATTGATCCACGATACCGGCGCTTATGTGACAAGTTACGCAAGTCAGGGATTCAACGGTTTTGCTCCGCCGGAAGAACACTATCTGTAAGCGAGCGGCCGTCGCTCCCGGCGGCGCAACAACCCGTTCAACAAGGATTTTCCCATGGCAGACCCGATAACCACCATAACCGGCAGCATCGAAATCAAGGCCGCCGATGGCAGCGGCATGTTCAAAGCCTACACCGTCACCCCGTCGACCAAGCCGACCGGCGCTGTTGTGGTGATCCAGGAAATTTTCGGGGTGAATGACGCGTTGCGCGCCACCTGCCAGGAAATTGCCGAAATGGGCTATATCGCGGTGGCACCCGATCTGTTCTGGCGCCAAGAGCCCGGTGTTGATTTGACCGATAAAAGCGAAGCCGAATGGACCAAGGCGTTCGCCCTCATGAACGGCTTTGATCAGGATAAAGGCGTTGAGGATCTGAAAACCACCCTCACCATCGCCCGCGCCCTGCCCGGCTGCAATGGCCGCGTCGCCACTGTCGGCTTCTGCCTCGGCGGTCGCCTTGCCGTCATGATGGCCACCCGCTCGGATGCTGATTTGAATATCTCTTATTATGGCGTGATGCTCGATAAATTAGTGCCCGAATTCGGCGCGATCCAAGCGCCGCTGCTGATGCACATGGCCGAAGAGGACGAGTTCGCGAATGAAGAGGTGCGCGAAGCTGTGCTCGATGGCGCCGAGGATAACGAGTTGATCGAGTGCTATGTCTATCCGGCGGTGCAGCATGCCTTCGCCCGGGTGAATGGCGTGCATTATGACCGTCGCGCCGCGACCATTGCCAATGGCCGCACCGCCGAGGCCCTGGCGGACATATTGGGCTGATGCGACGCGGTTGAAATGATCCGCCGCCGCGCGCTGACGACCGGGCTTTTGCTCCTGCCGGTCATCGCGCGCGGCGCTTCGCGCCCCCAAGCGGCTGATCGGTTTATCGCGCCGATCCTGACCCGGCTGGACGCCATTCCCCCCGGCCCGGCGCTGCTCGCGAGCTATCCTGACCTTGGCGGCGCCCCCGCTCGCTTTGCCACCGCCAATCGGCACGCCGCCTATGTTTATGACAATGCTCTAGCGGGTCTGGCGCTGATCGCCGCCGGCCATCCCAATCACGCCGTGCGCCTCGCGGATGCGCTGGTGCGCGCCCAGGGCCATGACCCGGACTATCATGATGGGCGATTGCGCAACGCCTATCGCGCCGGGGCGATCACCACGCCGGTAGCCCTGCCCGGCTGGTGGGATGCGCGCCTCAACCAATGGGTTGAAGACCCATATCAAGTGGGTTCCGAAGCCGGCCCTATCGCATGGGCGATTTTACTCTGGACGCAATTGATCAAGGCCGGGTTCAACGCGGCCCGCTATCAGCGCGCCGCCAACCGTGCCGCAGACTGGATCACCAGCACGCTGCAGGCACCCTCTGGCTTTCGTGGCGGGGTATTTGGTTTCGCGCCACACCCGCAAAAGCTGGGCTGGGTCAGCACCGAGCAAAATCTGGATCTTGCGGTGAGTTTCGCGGCCCTGGGACTGACCCGCGAGGCCGCTCATGCGCGTCATTTCGTGGCCCGGATGCGTAATGCCAAAACCCATCTGTTCGCTGCGGGCCTGACACAAGCCGGTGCGATCAATCCGATGATCGCTGCCGATGCCAATTTATGGCCCGTGCTGGCGGGGCTGGCCGGTGCGGCGACCGCCAAGGCCGCGATTGACCGCCTCGGCTGGCCGCGCACCAACCCGGTGGGTATCGGCTTTTCTGAAGCGAGCCAGGGCATCTGGCTCGAAGGCACCGGTTTTGCCGCCCTCGCCCTGGAGCGCGTTGGCGCGCACGCCCTCGCCGCACGGTTCAGCGCCACCCTTGCTGCCCATCAGACCGGTGGTTCCTACGTGGTTGCCACCAGCACCGCGCGGCTGGCGACCGGCCTCACCATCGGGCCGGATCGCCACGCCGAACAATTCGACTATTACCGCGTGCCCGCCCTCGCCCCCACGGCCTGGGCGGCGATGGCGCGGGCCGGGTTCTCGCCATTGCGCTGATTAATACACCACCACGCTGCGAATACTCTCGCCGCGCTTCATCAGTTCGAACCCTTCATTAATCTGCTCGAACGGCAAAACATGGGTGATCAGATCATCGATATTGATCTTGCCCTCCATGTACCAATCGACAATTTTCGGCACATCCGTGCGCCCGCGCGCGCCCCCAAACGCGGTGCCGCGCCAGTTTCGCCCAGTCACCAATTGAAACGGCCGGGTGGAAATCTCCTGGCCTGCCCCGGCGACCCCCACGATGATCGACGTGCCCCAACCACGATGGCAGCATTCCAGCGCTTGGCGCATCACCTTGACATTGCCGATACACTCGAAGCTGAAATCCGCGCCACCATCGGTCAAATTCACCAAATACGGCACCAAATCATCGCCAAGTTCCGCCGGATTGACGAAATGGGTCATGCCGAATTTTTCCGCCATGGCCTTGCGGCCCTCATTCAAATCAACCCCGATAATCATATTGGCGCCGGACATCCGCGCCCCTTGCACCACATTCAACCCAATACCACCAAGGCCAAACACCACCACATTATCGCCGGGCCGCACATTGGCGGTGTTGATCACAGCACCGATGCCGGTGGTGACACCGCAGCCAATATAACAAATCTTGTCGAACGGTGCGTCCTTGCGCACCTTCGCCAAGGCAATCTCGGGCAGCACGGTATGATTGGCGAAGGTCGAGCAGCCCATATAATGCATCACCGGCTCGCCATCGCAGGAAAACCGGCTGGTGCCATCGGGCATCACGCCCTTGCCTTGGGTGCTGCGGATCGCGGTGCAGAGATTGGTCTTGCGCGACAAGCAGGATTTGCACTGCCGACATTCCGGCGTGTAGAGCGGTATCACATGATCGCCGGGCCGCAAGCTGGTCACGCCAGGGCCGATTTCGACCACGACGCCCGCCCCTTCATGCCCCAAAATCGCTGGGAACAGCCCCTCCGGGTCCGCGCCGGACAAGGTGTACGCATCCGTATGGCAAATGCCGGTAGCCTTGATTTCCACCAACACCTCGCCCGCCTTTGGGCCATCCAGCGTGACGGTACCCAATTCCAGCTTTTCTCCGGCTTTCCACGCAATGGCTGCACGTGTTTTCATGTTTTCGCTCCTCTATTCGCGGTTTTTGGATCATGCAGCGCGCAATAATGCAATATCCCGCGCAGATATCCCGTCAGATTTCATCGCGCAGGCTGCGGCTGAGCAAGCGCGTCATGGCGGCAGGCACATCGATCACCCCGGCCAGCAAATCACTGACCGCTTCGGTAATCGGCATCTCGATATGGCATGACCGCGCTCGCGCCAGCAGCGAAGGTGCGGTGGCAATCCCTTCCACCACCGCCGCCCCCGATTGCGGGGCGTTAGCTTGGCCGAGCGCCAGCCCGGCGCGATAATTGCGGCTGGAGCCGCCCGTTGCCGTCAGGATCAAATCCCCCAACCCGGCCAAACCGGCAATCGTCTCGGCACTGCCGCCCAAGGCTGGCGCCAAACGGCTGATTTCCGCGAGACCCCGCGTAATCAACGCCGCACGGGCATTTTCGCCCAGCCCCGCGCCGATCACCGCGCCGGCGGCAATCGCAATCACGTTTTTCGCAGCCCCGCCCAACGCACAGCCAATGGGATCGGCACTGCCATAAAGCCGCAGCCGCGCCGTGCCGAGCCGCGCCAGCAGCGCCGCCCGCCAATGGTCATCGCGCGTGGCCAACACCGCCGCCGCAGGCAGATTGGCCGCAATTTCATGGGCGAAATTCGGCCCGGTCAGCACCGCGACCGGGTGCCTCGGCGCCACCGAAGCGACAATTTCCGGTCCCAATCGATGCGTGCCGGTTTCCACCCCTTTGCAGCACAGCACCAGCGCCGCATCACTCGGCGGAAGCCGGGTCAAAACCGCCCGCAAATGCTGCAACGGGCACGCCAACAGCACAATCTGCGCCGTGGCCGGAACATGATCCAAAATTTGCACGAAGGATGGAATGGCCACCCCCGGCAGTCGCGGATTAACCCGGCTTGCCGCCAGCGCCGCCGCGCGTTCAGCATCGCGCGCGACCAGCGCCACCGCCTCGCCACGCCCCTGCGCCGCCTGCCCGATCACAATCGCGAGCGCGGTGCCCCAAGCGCCGGTGCCAACCACGGCGATCGATCGGTCACTCATCGGTCACCCGCGTTACCGACCAAAATGCGCCCTCCTCGGCAAACACGCTTGCCAACGCCGCCAAGATTGTCTCCGCCTCAGCGGCGAATTGATAAGGCGGGTTGACCACCACCAACCCGCAGCCATTCAGCCGCATCGCATCGAGCGGGGCGCGCCAAGCAAATGTGCAATCAATCACGTCAAGCACCCCCAACACTTGCAACGCGGCGTGAAAATCGCGCACCGGCGCACGCGATTTCAGCGGATACCACGCCGTATACACGCCAGCGCGAAACCGCGCCTGCGCCAGCGCGAGGCCGGTTGCGAGGGTGGAAAACTCATCTTGCTGCTCAAATGGCGGGTCAATCAGCACCAAAGCCCGGCGCTCGGGCGGCGGCAACAGCGCCTTTAGCGCCGCATAGCCATCGCGGATATGCACATGCACGCTCGGGTCATCACGATAGCGCCGCCGCAGCGCTGCCCCATCCTCGGTATGCAATTCGCATAAAACCAGGCGATCCTCCGCCCGCAGCAGCGCGCGCGCCAATGCAGGCGAACCGGGATAGGCATCGGCAGCCCCGGCCAAGCCCAAATAATCAGCGAGCGCGGGAGGCGCGGCTGCGCGCAGCCGGACAATCCCGCTCTGCGCCTCAAGCGTGCGCTGCGACGCTGGCGATTGCAAATCATACGCGCCCAAACCGGCATGGGTATCGAGCACCATCAACGGCTTGGGCTTGCGCTGCATCCCCCGCAGCAAGGCGACGAACAAAGCGTGCTTGACGCAATCCGCCTGATTGCCCGCATGGAATTGGTGACGGTAATTCATCGCCCCGCCCATACGGCGAACCCGCCGTTTCCGCCAGACTCTCATGTCCTGCCCCTGAAAGTCATGAGATCAATTTCAGAGATAAGCAGGCGAATTTTCTAGTGTCCACTCTGATTCCGAAATCCAACGGATTTCAGAATCGGGACACTAGCGTGGTGCGGCAGGATCAGGCATGGAGCAACAATGCGTTTCGCTCCCCCTCGCGCGCCCGATACCACAACCCGCCCGCCCGATTGGGCGCGGGGCGAGCATGCCGATCCAACGCTGCCGATGTGGGATTTAAGCGATCTCTACGTTGGGCCGGATGATCCAGCGATTAATCACGATTTTTCGCACCTCGCCGCCGCCGCCCGCATGTTCCGCGCCGATCTGCAAGGCCAGCTCGCCGCATTGAGCGCCGCCGCCTTGGCCCAGGCGATCGATCGCTATCAAACCATCGAAACCGGCCTCGCCCGCCTGCACGCCTACGCCCAACTCCGCTTCAGCGCCGATCAAACCGCCCCCGGCGTCGGCAGTTTCATGCAAACCATCGCCGAGCGCGTCACCGCGATTGGCCGCGATTTGGTGTTCTTCGCCCCCGAATTGACCCGACTCGACGACGCCGCACTCAATGCAAGCCTGACCGATCCGGCTTTGGCCCGGTGGGCGCCGTTTCTGACCGATTTGCGCAGCTTTCGGCCGCATTTGCTCGACGATGATTTGGAAAAACTCCTGCATGACAAGGAGGTCACCGGCCACGCCGCCTGGGCACGGCTGTTCGATGAGGTGATGGCGCGGCTGCGAATCCCGATCGGCGGCAGTGACCTCACCCTCACCGCCGCCCTAGACCGGCTTTCTGATCCCGACCGGGCGATGCGCGGCATCGCCGCCCGTGCGATTGGGGCCGCCTTAGAGCGCGAAGCGCCGTTGCTCGCCCTCATCCTCAACACCATCGCCAAGGATAAGGAAACCAACGATCGCTGGCGGCGCTACCCTAGCCCAATCGCCGCCCGCAACCGCGCCAACCGGGTCGAAGACAGCGTCATTACCGCCCTAACCGAGGCCGTGCAGAGCGCCTATCCAACCTTATCCCACCGCTATTACCGGCTGAAAGCGCGCTGGCTCGGCTATCCCACCTTAGCGCATTGGGACCGCAACGCCCCGCTCCCCGGCGATCACGCAAAGCCAATCCCCTGGGCGGAAGCGACCGCTTTGGTGCAGCGCGCCTATCACCAATTCAGCCCCGAGATGGGCGCGATTGCCGAACAATTTTTCACCCAGCCCTGGATCGATGCCGCGCCGCGTGCCGGCAAATCCGCCGGCGCCTTCGCCCACCCCACCGTGCCAGATGCACATCCTTATATCGCGCTGAATTACCAAGGCCGCCCCCGCGACGTGATGACCTTGGCGCATGAGCTTGGCCATGGGATCCATCAAGTGCTCGCCGCCCCGCACGGGCATTTGATGGCCGCAACACCGCTCACCCTCGCCGAAACCGCCAGCATGTTCGGCGAAAAATTAGTGTTCGATGCGCTCCTCGCCGCCGAAACCGACCCGCGCCGACGCTTCTTGCTGCGCGCCCGCAAGGTCGAGGACATGCTCAACACCGTGGTGCGCCAGATCGCGTTTTTGCAGTTCGAGCAGCGCGTGCATGCGGAACGGGCGGCTGGCGAATTATCGATTGCGCGCATCAACACCATCTGGCTCGACGTGCAACGCGCGAGCTTAGGTCCAGCCTTTGAATTTTCAGAGGATTTCCGGCTATTTTGGGCTTATGTGCCCCATATGGTGCACACGCCGTTCTATGTTTACGCCTATGCGTTCGGCGATTGTCTGGTCAATACATTGATCGAGCTCTATCGCGAGGCTTGCACTTGCGGGCGCACGGATCATTTCAGAGAAGCGTATCTCAGCCTGCTGCGCGCGGGTGGCACAAGCCCCTATCGGCAATTGCTCAAACCGTTCGGGGTCGATCCGGCGGACCCGGCCTTCTGGCAGCGCGGACTTGGGCTAATCGCAGCGATGATCGATGAGTTGGAAGGTTAACCATGACCGATGGACAGGACGAAGGCGGCACGATTTTTGGCGAAATCAAGCGGTTTGCCCGCACCTCTGGCGCGGTCTCGGGCATCGCGGCACGCATGGCCGGCGAGCGGATGTTCGGCATTCGCGGTGATCGTGCGCGCCATGCCGAGGATTTGAAAGCCATATTGGGTGGGCTGAAAGGCCCGATGATGAAAGTCGCCCAAATTCTCAGCACCATTCCCGATGCCTTGCCTGAGGAATATGCGAGCGAACTCGCCCAGCTCCAGGCCAACGCCCCGGCCATGGGCTGGGCCTTCGTGCGCCGCCGCATGACCGCCGAGCTTGGCAGCGGCTGGGAAGCCAAATTCGCCAGTTTCAGCCACGACGCCGCCGCCGCCGCGAGCCTCGGTCAGGTCCATCGCGCCCGCCTGCCCGATGGCACCGATGTGGCTTGCAAACTGCAATATCCAGACATGACCAGCACCGTCGAGGCCGATCTACGCCAACTCAAGCTGGCGATGGCGGTTTATGCGCGCATGGATAACGCGATCCACCAGGATGATATCTACCTCGAACTGGTCTCGCGCCTGCGCGAAGAGCTCGATTATCAGCGCGAGGCGGCGCAAGCACGGCTCTATACGCTGATGCTCACCGGCCAGCCCGATATTGTCGTGCCGCGCCCGGTCGAGGCGTTTTCCACCAAGCGCCTGCTCACCATGACCTGGCTTGAAGGCATCGGGATGCAGAAATTCCTCGATTCCAACCCCGATCAAGAAGCGCGCAATCGCGTCGCGCGCGCACTCTTCCGCGCTTGGTATGTGCCATTTTACCGTTATGGCGTGATCCATGGCGATCCGCATTTGGGCAATTATCAGGTCAATCCGGATGGCGGGCTCAACCTGCTCGATTTCGGCTCGATCCGGGTGTTCGGCGCCCAATTCGTGGCAGGCGTGATCGAACTCTTCGAGGCGATCCGCACCCAGGATGATGCGCGCGCCCACCACGCCTACACGATTTGGGGTTTCTCCGACATTACCAAGGAAAAACTCGACGTGCTCAACCAATGGGCCCGGTTTCTCTACGAACCGCTGATGCAAGATCGGGTTCGCTCGATCCAAGAAACCAACGATGTCACCTATGGCCGCAGCGTGGCCGAGCAAGTCCATGCCGGCTTGAAGCGCACCGGTGGCGTGAAGCCGCCGCGTGAATTTGTGTTGATGGATCGCTCAGCCATCGGCTTGGGCAGCGTGTTTTTGCGTCTGCGCGCTGAATTGAACTGGCATCAGCTTTTCCACGAAACCATCGGTCATTTCGATCCAGCCTTGCTGGAACGCCAACAAGCCGAAGCGCTCGCCACTACCGGCGTGCCCAAACCGTTATAACGAGGCGTTATTAATGGCTATTTTATCGCGCGGCTGGCGCGCCGGATTGTTGGGCCGAGCATATCGGAAAATCCTGCATTCATGGTATTTGAACGATATCGCGTTCGATGTGCGCCTGCATGCCAAACGTGAAGCGGTGGCCTATATCGTTGAGCATATGCAATCAGCGATGATGCGCCGCGACCGGTTTGATCTGCTCCGCTTCGCGCTCAGCCGCGCCCCTGCCCAAGGGCTGGTGCTCGAATTTGGCGTGGAAAAAGGCCTCTCGATCACCTGCCTCGCTCAAGCCCTGCAGCACCAACCAACACCCCGCACGGTGCATGGTTTTGACTCGTTCGAGGGTCTGCCTGAAGATTGGGCGGGCACCGCCGAAGCCCGTGGCGCGTTCGACCGGCGCGGGCAACTGCCGAAAACCCCCGCCAATGTCAAACTCCATGTCGGCTGGTTCGATGCAACACTGCCCATTTTTCTGAGCAGCACCTCAGAGAAGGTTGCGCTGTTGCATGTCGATTGCGATATCTACTCCTCTACAAAAACAATTTTTGATCTCTTGGCGGACCGGATTGAGCCCGGCACGGTGATCGTGTTTGATGAATATTTCAATTATCCCGGCTGGCGTCAGCATGAATATAAAGCATTCCAAGAATTTTGTGCCGCCCATAACCGGCACTATGCCTATCTCGGCTATGCGGGCGAAAAAGGCCATGTCGCGGTCATCATGACGTGATTATCGGGGCCGCGGTGCCGCCAGCCAAGGTTGCTCGGGCCAAACATGCTTCGGATAACGCCCGCGCATATCCTTGCGCGCCTCTAACCATCCGCCCCGCCAAAAGGCCGATAAATCACCGGTCACCGCAATCGGCCGCCCTGCAGGCGAGAGCAGCGCGCATTGGAGGGGAATTTTTCCGCCCGCCAAGGAAGGCGTTGCGTCCAGACCGTAAAAAAAATGCGCCCGCGCCGCTAACAGCGGCACCGGTGCGGTATAATCAATCATCACCTCGCCGCCCGGCAAAACCATCCGCTCGGGCACCAACGCGGCCAGATCGCGCGCATCCTGATAGGCCAAACGATCGCGCAAAATCATCGCCAAATCGAGCGCCGCCACCTCGCGCAGGCTGCGCAGTCCGGCAAGATGCGGAAACAGCCACTCCGCCAGCGTCGCGTGCAGCGCCTCGGTTGAATAATCAGGCCAGCGCTCGGGCTCGATGACGCGCAGCAAGGCCAGCCGCGCCTGTAATTGCGCGAGCGCCGCCGACCAATCTAATCGCTCCGGCTTGGCCAAAACCGCCGCGCGCAGCGCCGCCTCGGTCTCCGCCGCGCTCGCCCGCTCCGCACGATCCGCCAGAACTAACGCGCCGAGCCGCACCCGCTCACGCGTCAGCACGGTGCCCGCCACCGGATCAAGCGCGGTTTCGCGCGTGCGCACCAGTCGATCTTGCAAAATATCCGGCAAATTCTCGGGATCAATCGGTGCTGCCATGCTGATTTTCGCAGCCCCGCGCCCGCCCATCGCGGCAATCGCGAGTAACGGCGCACGCGCCAACCGATCATCCGGCTCTAACACGGCCCCGCCACCCCCGGCTAAACGAAACCGCCCCGGCTCGCCACGCCGCGCCGCCACCCGATCAGGAAACGCCACCGCGATCAACCCCGCCGGATCGCCCGCGGCGGGTGAATCCCGGCGCAGCCCCAATCGCGCCCGATATTGCGCCGCCGCCTGCCGGATCCGCCCGATCACAGCGTCATCGCCCGCACGCCGATCGCGCAACGCCTCCAATCTCAGCGCAATATCGGCCGAATTTTGATGCCGCAGCGGATCGCGCTCCTCTAACAATGCGGCAATATCCGCCGCCAAAGCCTGTTCCTCTCCCGCCGCCGCCAGCATCATGGCGGCCAGCCGGGGTGCCGCGCCCAAGGCGGCCATCCGCCGTCCCAGCGATGTGATGGTCGCCGCCTGCAACGCACCAAGCTCGGTCAGCAGGGTGCGCGCCGCCGTGAGCGCGCCCGACGGCGGTGCATCGATAAAAGCAAGCGCATCGGGCTGCGTGCCCCACGCGGCACAGGCCAAAACCAGGCGCGATAATTCGGCATCGAGAATTTCCGGCCGATCAAATTCGGCCAGACCGCGCTGCAACGAAGCCGTCCAAAGCCGGATCGCCACACCCGGCGCCTCGCGCCCTGCCCGCCCAGCCCGTTGCTGCGCCGCAGCCCGGCTGATCCTGCGCGTGACCAATCGCGTCAAGGCCGATCCCGGATCGAATTCCGGGGCACGGCGAAATCCCCCATCGATCACCACCCGCACGCCCGGCAGCGTCAGTGATGTCTCAGCAATGCTGGTCGCCAAAATCACCCGCCGCCCAACCCCTGGGGTGAGCACGCGCACCTGCTGTTCAGCGGGCAAATCGCCATAGAGCGGCACAATCTCCGCCGAAATCCCGGCCAATTGCTCCTGGGTGCGGCGAATTTCCCCAATGCCGGGCAAAAACGCCAAAATATCCCCCTGATAGCCACTCACCGCCCCGCGCACCGCCCGCGCCATCGCCGTCGGCAAATCACGCAGCACCGCCAAATCACGCGGCTCATGGATCAGCTCAACCGGGTGGGAAAACCCATCACTCACAATCACCGCCGCCTCCAGCAAGGCGGCAAGCCGGGGCGTATCGGCGGTGGCCGACATCGCCAAAATCCGCAATTGCGGACGCAATTGCCGCTGCAAATCCAGCACCAACGCCAGCGCCAAATCGGCCTCCAGGCTGCGCTCGTGAATTTCATCAAAAATCACGCACGCAACGCCTTCCAACCCCGGATCATCGAGCAAGCGCGCCGTCAGCAACCCCTCGGTGATGATCTCGATGCGCGTGCGCGCCGATACCACCCGTTCCAGCCGCGTCGAATAACCGATCAGCCCGCCCGGCGCCTCGCCGCACAACGCCGCCATGCGGTGCGCCGCAGCTCGGGCCGCCAAGCGCCGTGGCTCTAGCATCACAATACGTTGATCCCCCACCCACGGCTCGCGATGCAGCACCAATGGCGCAAGAGTGGTTTTCCCCGCGCCGGGCGGCGCGACCAGCACCGCATTGGGCCGCTCGCGCAGCGCCGCGCAGAGATCAACGAGCACCGCGCGCACCGGCAGCGCAATAATGCGCGGATCAAGGCTCGAAAAAACATCCATCGCCGGGCGGTTAGCATCGATCCCGGCTTTATGCGATAATCATAGCATGTTTTCCTGCTCCGCCTGGCTGCGCCGCAGCATCACCACCCTGCTGCTCGTGACCCTGCTCGCCCCCGGCGCGTGGGCCGCACAGAGCAATATCGTCGCCACCGCCCGCGATCAGGTCTCGATCGTCTCGGCCACCAAGGCCGCATCAGGGCGCAAAATCGAGCTTGGCCTGCTGTTCCGCCTTGCCCCTGACTGGCATATTTACTGGTCCGATCCGGGCGATGCCGGCGAGGCGCCGAGCCTCACGATCAAAACCCCCAGCGGCGCCACCGCCAGCCCATTTACCTTTCCCGCCCCCGCCTGGCTGGTCGCCAGCGGCGTCGGTGATTACGTGGAAACCGGCACGGTGCTGCTGCCCTTCACCCTGACGCTACCCGCCGCCGCGAGCCAGCCGAGCCTGCCGATCACCGCTCAAGTCAATTGGCTGGTCTGCAATCCGAAAATCTGCGTCCCCGAACAGGGCAAATTTACCCTGAACCTGCCCGTCAGCACTGGCTCCGCAACACCCTCAAGCGAAGCCGCGTTATTCGCCCAAGAAGCTGCCAAAACACCGCGACCATCCCCGTATCACGCCACCATCGCCGCGAACGGGCTGCTCACCCTCACCGGCCCCGGTCTCACCCGCCAAGCCGTGGCCCACGCCCATTTTTACCCGGACCACGCCGCCGCCATTGCCAACGCCTTGCCCCAAAAACTGCATGTCGGCATCAACCAATTCAGCCTGACGCTCCACCTCGCAGCCCACGCCCCCAGCGGCTCGCTGACCGGTGTGGTCGAAATCACCGATCCCAGCGGCCAAACCCAGGCGCTGAGCATCCGTGCCCGCCGGGTCGCCGCCGCCAAGCTGCCGACACAAAACAATGTGCCGCTGGTGATCTGGATTGCTGGCGCCTTGCTCGGCGGGTTGATCCTCAACCTGATGCCCTGCGTGTTTCCCGTGCTGGCCATCAAAGCGCTCGCCATCGCCCGCCTCGGCGACAATAACCGCCCGCAAGCGCGCCGCGATGCGCTCGCCTATAGCGCCGGAGCGGTGTTCGCGATGATGGCGCTCGGCACCACGCTGATCGCGCTGCGCGCTGGGGGTGCCGCGCTCGGCTGGGGGTTTCAGTTCCAATCGCCCATTTTCATCGGCGCGATGATCTGGCTGGTGTTCGTGATCGGGCTGAACTTCGCTGGCATGTTTGAAATCACCGGCATCGAACAAATCGGCTCGGGCTTGGCCGCGCGCGGCGGCATGCTCGGCAGTTTCGCCACCGGCCTGCTCGCCGTGGTGGTCGCGACCCCCTGCACCGCGCCGTTTATGGGCGGAGCGATTGCCGCCGCCCTGGCCGCACCGATCCTGGCTGGGCTCGCGATATTCGCGGCTCTCGGCCTTGGCATCGCCTTGCCGTTCCTCGCCTTGGGCCTCATTCCCGGCTTTGCCAAACTCTTGCCGCGCCCCGGCGCCTGGATGCTTGTGCTCAAGCAAATCCTCGCCTTCCCGATGTTTGCCACCGCTGCCTGGTTGCTCTGGGTGCTCACCGCCGAGGCCGGCTCAACCGGCGTGCTGATCGTCACCGGCGGCGCTGTGCTGATTGCGTTTGCGCTGTGGCTGCTGCGCTTCACCGGCGCTTTCCCGCGCGGCCTTTCGCTCCTTGCCGTCATCGCCGCCATCGCTTTGCTGCCACGGCTCACCCAAGCTGCGCATACGAAAACCGGCATCGGAATCGCTGGCGCCACCGCCTTCTCGACCACCCGACTCGCCACTCTGCGCGCGGCAGGCACCCCGGTTTTCGTTGATATGAGTGCGGCTTGGTGCATCACCTGTCAGGTGAATGAGCGCGTCGCCCTCGAACCCGCCGCCGTGCGCGCCGATTTCGCCCGTCATCACATTATATTGATGCAAGGCGATTGGACCAACCGGAACCCGGCAATCACCCGCTATCTTGCCGCCCATCACCGCGATGGCGTGCCACTTTACGTCTATTATCCGCCGCACAGCCCCGGCCAGATTCTCCCACAAATCCTGACCCCCGCCCTGGTCAAAGCCACGATCGCCGGGCGTTGACAGGCGCATCGAAGATCGTTACTTTCACCGCGTTATGTCAGCTATGCACGCTCTTCGTTGCCTGTTCGGTGTTAGCCTAGGTTTGGCGCTGGCCGGTTGCGCCGCCCAATCCACGTGCCCGCCGAAGCCAGTCGCACTCCTGACAATATCGTTCCGGCATGGCGAGCCGGTATTCCCCGCCCGCATCAACGGCCAACCCGCCACGATGCTGTTTGACACCGGCGCGATTATCTCCTCCGTCTCGCCCGCGGGCGTGAAACAATTCCACCTGCCCGTGGTGTTTGACCGCCGCTTGACCCTGAATGGCGTCGGTGGTTCCGCGCACAACGCCACGGCGCAAGTGAAAACGCTGGCTTTCGGCGGCGCTATAGCAGGCGGCTTGCGGATGCCGATCGTGCGTGCGCCGGTCAATAGCGATCCGGACCAAAGCGCCGTTAGTGGCGCCATTGGCAATGATATTCTCGCTCATTACGATGAGGATATCGATTTTCCCGCCGATCAGGTTTTTTTGCTCAAAACCGGCTATTGCAGCACCCTGAAACCATGGTCTGGGCCGGCAGCCACCGTGCATTTCGAACTTGCCCGAGGCAATAGTGCCATCGAGTTTGCCATGCAGATCAATGGTCACCCGGTCACCGCCCTGCTCGATACCGGCGCAACCAATACCGTGCTGTCGCCGGGCACCTTCGCAAGGATAAGCCGCCATGGTCCGCGTCCGCACCGCCTTGGCACCCATTTCACCACCGGGATCGGCGCTCATCACGCGAAAGTCACCGCATATCGATTGCAGCGCCTCAGCATCGGTGGCGTGCGGCTGAAACATCCGGTGGTGACCGTGCTTAACCATGCCGTTCTGCCGTTCGGCCTCGTTATCCTCGGCGAAAATTTCATCCGCCGCCACGAGCTCTTCATCGATCACCAAACCAATACACTCTACATCCACCCTTAAAAATCAACCAATCAACTCAAATCGCACAAACACCACCAAACTCTGCTCGGAAAACGCATACCCTTGCGCATCAGCTACCGCCTGAAAAAATCGCCGATGTTCGTCCCGCCAATAATCCAGTGAACCATCCCCCTCACCCTCATCCGCCGCGAACGCTGCATCCACCGATATGAACGGCCCCACCCGCATCTCGGTGGTGCGAATGACACCCAACGGTGTGGCCGACCCGTCGGTAAAAATCTCCAAATCGCCCTTCTGCGGCAATGGCAACTGCTCAGCCTCATACTCGGCCAATAGCCCCGCCGTCGCCCGCTTGCGCCCAGCCAATACCAGCGCCGCCAAAGCGTCCTGCTGCGCTCCCGGGTCACCAAAAGCTGTTACCGGCGGCACCGGTCCGGTGATGCCGGTGCGCGCGCAAAACCCTGACCAGAACGGCTCAATCATACTCATACCGCGCGCGCCGCGCGCAGCGAAGAGGCAAAATCATAGAGCAGCTTCGCACCAAAGCCGAACAGCACAATACCCGTCACCCGGTCCATCGCGCGGATCATCGCCGGGCGGCGCAGTGCTGCGGCAAATCGGTCCGCCGCCAAGCCGAGCAGCACAAACCAGCCAATCGTCTCGATGATATGGATCAAGGTCAGCAAAAGCAAAAACGGCGTTGGTGCCACGCCGACCGGCAGAAATTGCGGCAGCAACGTCGCGTAAAACACGCCGATTTTCGGGTTGAGCAAATTGCTCAAAAACCCACGCCGTAACCAGGCGCCACCCGGCCCGTTTTGATCGGCAATGTCGATCCGCTCACGCGGGCGGCGAATAAACTGCACACCCAGCGCGAATAAATAGGCCGCCCCCACCAGCCTAATGATGGCCCCCGCCACCAGCGATAGCGACAGCAACAACCCAATCCCAAACGCCGCCGCAACACCCCAAACCGACATCCCCGCGATAATGCCAAGCCCCGCCTGCATCGCGGCGCGCCGATGGCCGGTGAGTGCCGCGCGCAGCACCAAGGTCGTATCCAAACCCGGCGTAATGGTCAGGATCAGCGCCGCGACGCTAAACGCCGCAAGTGCTGTGGTAACGCCCATCACACCGGCTCAACGAAGCGCGGAAACAAGCCCGATGGCTGTGGTAACGGCGCGTTATCAACCAACCCTTCGGTTAACGCACTAAAGTCACGCGCCGTTGCGGCCACACCAAGCTGATCAAGCAGTTTCGCCATCGTATCAGGCATGAAAGGTTGCAGCAAAATCCCAATCACCCGCAAACACTCGATCAAGTCACGCAACACGCTCGCCATCCGCACCGGATCGGTTTTGCGTAATGTCCAGGGCGCTTGATGATCAATATAGGCGTTGCAAGCGCGTACCAATTTCCAAATTTCTTCCAGCGCCTCCTGTAGCGCCATCCGGTCCATCGCCGCCGCCACCCGCTCGGGCAAGCCCGCCGCCAAATCGCGCAGCGCCCAATCCGCAGGCTGCGGCTCCCCGCGCACCGGCACGATGGCGCCCGCATTCTTAGCGATGAACGACAAGGTGCGTTGGGCGAGATTGCCCAGATCATTGGCCAATTCAACATTCAGCCGGTTGATCAGCGCCCGGCGCGAAAAATCACCGTCATTGCCAAACGGCATCTCGCGCAGCAGAAAAAACCGCAACGGATCAAGGCCAAATTCATCGATCAAAGGCTGCACCGCCAGCGCATTGCCGAGCGATTTGCTCATTTTCTCACCCTCAACCGTCCACCAGCCATGACCGAATACGTGGCGCGGTAAGGGCAAGCCCGCCGCCATCAGCATCGCCGGCCAATAAATCGCATGAAACCGGGTGATTTCCTTGCCAACCAAATGCACATCTGCAGGCCAAAACGCCATCCGCTCCGCCTGCTCATCCGGATAGCCCAGCGCGGTCAAATAGTTCGTTAAAGCATCGATCCAAACATACATCACATGCGCGGGATCGCCCGGCACCTTCACCCCCCAGGTGAAGCTGGTGCGACTCACCGATAAATCGCGCAAACCACCCCGAACAAAGCTCATAACCTCATTGCGGCTGGAGGCCGGCTGAATAAAGCTCTGATTTTCCTCATACAACGCCAAAAGCCGCTCAGCGAACGCGCTCAGACGAAAAAAATACGACGGCTCACGCATCCATTCCACCGGCGCACCGGTGGGCGCACGCTTGATGCCATCAGCACCAATGCTCAGCTCATCCTCGCCATAAAATGCTTCATCGCGTGTCGCATACCAGCCTTCATAATGACCAAGATAAATCATCCCGGCCGCCTCCAGCCTTTGCCACAGCGCCGCGCATGCCGCCTTATGACGCGGCTCGGTGGTGCGAATGAAATCATCATGCGAAATATTCATCGAACGCACCATGGCGCGAAACCGGGCCGAAATATCATCGGAAAACGCCTGCGGATCGAGCCCCGCGAGCCGCGCCGCCGCCTCGACCTTCTGGCCATGCTCATCGGTGCCGGTCAGAAACCAAACATCTCGGCCCTGCAAGCGACGAAACCGCGCCATCACATCAGCCGCCACCGCCGTATAAGCGTGACCGATATGTGGATCGCCATTGACATAGAAAATCGGCGTCGTGATATAATAACGTTGTGTCATGGTGCCTGGAGCTGGTGCAAAACCGTTAAAATCGCAGCACGCGGATCAAGCGTCAGCCCATCGACCATCGCCTCCGTGCGCGCTAGTTCCTGCCAGAGAGCCGCACGCCCGGCAAGCGAGGGCGGCATCGGCGCCGCATCACGCGCACGCAGGCGTAGCTCTGCCGCCAGCGCGCTGCGCAGCAAATCCATGAAAATCCCAAAGCCATCCTCGGCCTTAGCCACCGCATCCGCAATCGCGGCCGCACGGAACGGCGGCACCGGCGCGGCCAACGCCTCGACTACATGATCGGCCAACGCACCACCATTCGCCCCCGCCAACATCAACGCCCGCCCAATCGATCCCTCCGCAATCGCCACCAACCGCGTGCGATCAGCGGGCGTCAGCGTCGGCAAATTTTGCGCGACCAAATCATCGACAACCGCATCCGGCAGCAGCGATAAATCCAACCGTCGACACCGGCTGCGCACGGTAATCGGCAGCCGCCCCGGCGCATTGCACACCAGTAACCAGATCGAGCGCGGTGGTGGATCTTCCAGCAGCTTTAGCATCGCATTGGCGGCATTGCGATTGAGCGTTTCCGCCTCATCCACCAGCACCACCCGCCAACCACCCTCTCCAGCCGTCAAATGAAGAAAATCACCCACCTCGCGGATCGTATCGATCACGATTTCGCCTTGCAGCCGCTTGGTCTTTTCATTGACCCGGCGCTCCAGCACCTTTAAATCGGCATGCGCACCCGCCGCCACCCGGCGAAAAATCGGGTTACTCGGCTCCAAACGCAAATCATCGCTCTGCCCGCCCGCTAACAGCCAACGGGCAAATCGGTAAGCCAAGGTCGCTTTGCCAATCCCCGGCTTGCCGCAAAGCAGCCAGCCATGATGCAACCGCCCACTGCGCGCCGCCGCCACCAGCGTCGCCACCGCCGGGTCCTGCCCGCGCAGCTCAGGATTTTGCGCAGGCGTTAGCATGACAAACTAAGCCGCTCGGCCAACACCCGCTCAATCAGACCCGCCACCTGCTCGGTCGCGCCACGCGCATCAATCAGCGCACATCGTCCGGGCTCAGCCGCCGCAATGGCGCGAAATCCCGCCGCCACACGGGCAGCAAACTCCGCATCGAACCGCTCATACCGATCATCCATCGGGCGGGCCGCCAACCTTGCCGCCCGCCGTGCCTCCGTGATCGCGGGCGGCGCGTCCAAGATCAGGGTCAAATCCGGCTCCAACCCAATTTGATCACGCAACGACGCAATCAGGCCCCGATCAACCCCCAACCCATAACCCTGATACGCAAGCGTGCTGTCGAAAAACCGATCGCACAGCACCGTCCGTCCCGCCTGCAACGCCGCCCGCAACATCCGCGCATGCTCCGCCCGTGCTGCATAAACCAAAAGCGTATCGGTCAGCGGCGCAAAATCATGCCCCGCTTGCAACATCAACCCCCTGATCGCCTCCGCCCCTGGTGTGCCACCCGGCTCACGGGTCACCAGCACCTGATCCCCCCGCACCGCGCGCAGCTTTACCGCGAGGCGGACAATCTGGGTTGATTTGCCAACCCCTTCGCCGCCTTCCATGGTGATGAACAGCCCTGCCATGCTGGCCTCACGCCTAACGCACGGTGATTTCAGGATCGGCCACGCCCTGCGCCAAGGTCGCCTGCAACGCCGCATCCGCCGCCGCCACCGACCCGTACGGACCCAGCATGATCGCAAACAAGGTCTGCCCTCCCTTTGTTTGCGGCACGATCGCACCGGCCATCGCGCCGAGCCGTGCGCGAATGCCCGCCGCCCCATCAACGCTGCCAAAGCCCGGAATTTCAACATAAAGCGGACCCGGATCCGGTTGCCCCTGCCGCACAATCCCCGACAAGCCCGTCGCTACATTCGGCAAATGACCCGCATTCGTCGCCGTCACAGCACCTTGCACCGGCCCGGCCTGACCCGCGGCCCCTGGCGGCGGCGCGAGGCTGCTCGCCTGCACGTCTCCAACCGGTACTGCATGGGCTGGCGCACCGTGCCCCTGCGCCAAACTGGCCCGCAGCGCCGCTGAACGCACCGCCAATAGCCGCACCCGCACTTCGGCTACACCGTTAGCGTGGATGCCGAGCAACGCCGCCACTTTGCGCGTCACCGCCAGCACCCGGCCCGGCTGGGCGGGACCACGATCATTCACCCGCACCGTCAGGCTGCGCCCATTAGCCAGATTGGTCACCCGAACCAGGGACGGTAATTTCAACACTTGGCTTTGCGCGCTCAACCCGTCCTGATGAAACGCCTCACCATCCAGCGTCGCCGCCCCGTGGCCGGGCGGAATGACCACTGCGAGCCCGGTGCGCCGATAATGGCTAAAATCGCGCGGATAATGCCAAAGACCATCCGCTTGATACGGCGCGCCCAGCACCGCGTGCACCGCACCGGGCGGCGGCCCGCCGCGCTGATGGGCGAATAAACCACAACCCGCCAAAGCCAGCGGCAGCAGCAGAATAATCAAGCGGCGCATCACGCTCACGCAATAATCGCGTGGCCGAGCGTGCCAATCGCCAGCGCGTACAAATCAGACGGGTTATAGCGGCGGATCGCCTCGAAATTCGCATAAACCAAAAACGCCTCGCCCTGCTTCCCATCGGGCAACAGCACCGAAGCCTCGGTCGCCATTGCCACACGTGGCGCACCCGGAAACCGCCGCACCCCCATCGCCATCCAACGCGAGACCGGCAAATGATGTGCCCTTCCCGCGAGAGCAACATCAAATCCCGGCGGGATCAACACCGGCTCGCTCGACGGTAGACCCGGAATCCATCCGGCTTTATGTAAATAATTCCCAATCGATGCGAGCGTGTCGGGCACATCGGTCCAGATATTCGGCCGCCCAGTGCCAGCATAATCCACCGCCGTGGTCAAATAAACGCTCGGCATGAATTGCGGCTGCCCCATTGCCCCGGCCCATGAGCCCAGCAAACCGCTCAATGGGCGCTGACCACGAGCCGCGATCCGCATCGCTGCAATCGCCTCGTGCGCGAAATAGGCGCTATTGCGATACCAAGCCAAAGTCACCAGCGAATTAATCACCTGGAAATCGCCCTGCACCGCGCCAAAATCGGTCTCGCCGCCCCAAATCCCCATGATCGGCACCGCTGAGACGCCAAACCGCGCCCGCACCGCCGCCAGCACGGAGCGCTGCGCCGCCGCCTTCGCCCGACCGGTGGCAATCCGCGTCGCGGTCACGGTGCGAGCCCGGTATTGCGCCCAGGTTAGGGTAAATTCGGGCTGGTGCTGATCGAAATGAATCACTTTCGGATCAGGCGACAAACCGCCCAGCGCCGCCGCCGTAATCCCCGCCGGAATTCCTTGCGCGCGGGCCTGCGCCCCCAACCCGGCTACATAAGCGGCGAAACTCTCCGCCGCCTGCGCCTCACCCAAGCCAAATCGCGCCACCGCACCAGCGGCGACAGTGAGCGGAACAGCAGCAAGCACAGAACGACGATTCATCAGATATTCCTGTCAAGTGAAATAATTATGGGAAATGAACGATGGTCGCATCGAGCGCCCGATCACGACGCCCAATGATCGACCATTAACCCCGACGCCGCCAGATCGCAGAGCCGTTCCAGCACTTCAGGTTCCTGTGCGCCCGCGATGGCGTTGTTTTGTTCGATCACAAAAAACGGCACACCATTAATACCCAGCCGATGGGCCTGCAAATTATCCGCATGCACATCCTCCGTCACCGCATCATGCGCGAGAAAATTACGGGTCAATTCGACATCCAGCCCCACGCCTGCGGCCAGGTGGGTCAACATATCGCGCCGGCCAATATCCAGCCCTTCGCGGAAATAACCCCGAAAAATAGCCAAAACCAGCCGTTCCGTCGTCACACCACCCGCAACCGACATCGCAAAACGCAGCAACCGATGCGCATCGACGCTACTCGGCGTGCGGGTGATCTGGGCAAAATCAAACACCAACCCATCAGCCGCGCCAATTTCGCTAATCGCCGCATAAAGCCGCCGCGCGCGCTCCTCACCCCCAAATTTCCGCAACGCATAATCAACGCGACTCATGCCAATGCGCGGCATATCCGGATTCAACAAAAATGGCCGCCATACCGGCTGGATCGCCAGATCCGGTCGCCGTGCGCGCAACTGGCTCAATCGATGCACGCCCAAATAGCACCAAGGGCAGACGAAATCGAAAATGACTTCGATCACCAGCTTCGTCTGACGCGGCGCCACCATATTCATCGCATGCACTCTACCGCGAAATGCGCCAGCGCGAAACTACTCAATTGAAGCGATTTTTACCGCCCCGCAACACCCAGCCGTGCGCCAATATCACCGAGCATGGCCTGATCATCGGTTCCAGCAACCGTCGCTGCGAAATTTTCAATTGGCAAAGGTCGGCTAAGCAAATAACCCTGCATCTGATCGCACCCGCAGCGGCGCAAAATCTCAGCCTGCGCCTCGGTTTCTACCCCTTCGACCACAACCGGCAGGCGCAACCCACGGCCCAGGCCCAAAATCGCATTGATAATCGCGAGCGGCCCCGCCGGCTCACCATTCGGCGGCTCAGCTAAATCCTGCACGAAACTTCGGTCTACCTTGAGTTTATCGAACGGAAAAGTCCGTAACGTCGCCAGCGAGGAATAGCCCGTGCCGAAATCATCCATCGCGATCCGCACCCCAAGCGCCTTGATCCGTCGCAACGCCTCCAACGTCCGGTCGGTTTCCCGAATCAATAATGATTCGGTGATTTCAATCTCCAATCGCTCCGGCTCCAGCCCGGTTTCCAGCAAAACCTGCTCAATCACATCCGGCAGCCGCCCCTGTTGAAATTGCACCACCGACACATTGACCGCAATTTTCAACTTATTCTGCCAACCAGCCGCCTCGCGGCACGCCGTGCGCAACACCCAAGTGCCAATCTGCCCCATCAGCCCCACCGACTCGGCAATCGGGATAAAATGCGCCGGCGGCACCGCGCCATGCTCGGCGCTATTCCACCGCAATAATGCCTCAAAACCATTCACGACATGACGATGCGCGCAAACAACCGGCTGATAGACCAGCGATAATTCGCCCCGGTGCAACGCGAGCCGCAGATCATGCTCCAGGCGCTGGCGCCGCTGGTCGTCACGCTCCATGGTCGTCGCATAGACCGCAAAATTATTGCGCCCCTCCCGCTTGACCCAATTCAACGCCCGATCCGCCCGCGCCAATAACCCCGCCGCATCCGCCGCATCGCGCGGATACAGCCCAATCCCGATCGAGGCGGACAGCGCAATTTCATGCAAACCCGGCGGCACCAGAGGCTCCATCACCGCCTCCAGCAAGCGCGTCGCCAGCTTGGTGGCCTGCGCCGCCGACGCCCCTGGCATAATCACCACAAATTCATCACCGCCCACACGCGCCAAAATATCCGTGCTGCGGGCATAGCGCTGCAATCGCCCGGCCACCGCGCGCAGCACCGCATCCCCCGCCGCGTGACCATAAAGATCATTAACCATTTTGAAATTATCAAGATCAATCCGCAGCGCAGCAACCGAACCGCCAGTCGGCGCCACCTCACGCACGAGCGCCTCCAGCCGCTCAGCCAATTGTGCCCGATTGGCAAGCCCGGTCAGCGGATCATGCCGCGCTAAAAATCGCAGCTGCTCATCATCAATTTTCCGCGCCGTCACGTCCTGGCACAGCGCGCTGATGCCCATAATTTTGCCATCGCGACCGCGTAACGCCGATACATCATGCCACCACCAACGCCGCGTTCCATCATGCGCAACCGCCATAGTCTCCAGCTGCGCGTCCGCGCCGGTGGTCAGCACCTGCCGTATCGCGTCCAATAATCGCTCCGGCGCCTCCGACGCCAAAAGCGCCACGACCCGCTCAATCGTCGGGCTGAACGCAGCCACATTGCCACCAACCAGCCTCTTGAGGTCTGCGGACCACTGCACCGCGAGCGCCTCGGGCGCCGCCGCATCACACCGAGCACGCCACTCGCCAACACGCACCCGGCGCTGCAACACCCGCAACGACATTGCGCAATCTTCCCGCCCGCCCGGCGCCTCGCGACCTACCCGCGCGGTTGCATCAGACATTCTCGCCTCCACCGTCGCGCCGACCGCCCGCCATGCACACGCGTCACGCTTGTCATCCCGATCACCATTTTGCCAATTCGCCCTCCTTTGATGACCGATAAAAGTGAATCATTGGTGAACGCGCATCGAATAATTTTGCCCCCGCGCTTGACAGAACCGGACGAGGCGATCACCTTCCGCTCCATCCGAGGGGTGCGGAGTGCGTGTCCGCTGAGAGTCGCAAAGGCGACAACCCTTTGAACCTGATCCGGGTCGCACCGGCGGAGGGACGGACATCATGCACCGCATCCCCTGCCTCTCGCCCGAAATTATCGCTGAGGATCGAACCAGGAGCGCGCCATGACTGTGCAAACGAAACCCGCCATCGTCACCACCGGCCCGGTGACCGGTTCACGGAAAATCTATTCCGCTCCGCCCGGCCGCCCCGACATGGCGGTGCCATTCCGCGTGATCGATCTCGCCAGCACCGCGCATGAAGCGCCATTTCCGCTCTATGACACGTCCGGCCCGTTCACCGATCATAATTTCCAGCTCGATCTCGATGCCGGCCTGCCGCAAATCCGCGCCCCCTGGATCGCGCGCCGCGGCTTTGCCGCCATCGATCCGCGCGCGGTCAAGCCCGAAGATAATGGTTTTGCCCCCGCCGACCGGCTGGTGCCGCCCTGCCCCGCCCCACGCACCATTTACAGCGGCAATCCGGGCCAATTGATCACCCAATATGAGTTCGCCCAAGCCGGCATCATCACCGATGAAATGATCTATGTCGCGCACCGCGAAAATATCGGCCGCGCCGAAGCCGCCGAGGGTGTGGCCGAGCGCCGCGCCGATGGCGAGGATTTTGGCGCCGCCATCCCCAATTTCGTCACCCCCGAATTCGTCCGCGCCGAAATCGCCGCCGGGCGCGCCATCATCCCAGCCAATATCAACCATCCCGAGCTGGAACCGGTCATTATCGGGCGTAATTTCCTGGTCAAAATCAACGCCAATATCGGCAATTCCGCCGTCACCTCCGGCGCCGCCGAAGAGGTCGAAAAGCTGGTCTGGTCGATCCGCTGGGGCGCTGACACGGTGATGGACCTCTCCACCGGCCGCAACATCCATAATATTCGCAGCTGGATCATGCGCAATTCGCCGGTGCCCATCGGCACCGTGCCGATCTATCAAGCGCTGGAAAAAGTCGGCGGCGATCCCGACAAGCTCGATTGGGCGGTGTTCCGCGACACGTTGATCGAACAAGCCGAACAGGGCGTTGATTATTTCACCATCCATGCCGGCGTGCGCCTCGCTTATATCCCGCTGACCGCCAAGCGCGTCACCGGCATCGTCTCGCGCGGCGGCTCGATCATGGCCCGCTGGTGCCTCGCCCACCACCAAGAGAGCTTTCTCTACACGCATTTCGATGAAATTTGCGACATCATGCGCAAATATGATGTGTCCTTCTCGCTCGGTGATGGCTTGCGCCCCGGCTCGATCGCCGATGCGAATGACGCCGCCCAATTCGCCGAGCTCGATACATTGGGCGAACTGACCAAGCGCGCCTGGGCGAAAGGCTGCCAGGTGATGATCGAAGGGCCCGGCCATGTCGCGATGCATAAAATCAAGGAGAATATGGATCGGCAACTCAAAGTCTGCCACGAAGCGCCGTTCTATACGTTAGGGCCATTAACAACCGACATTGCCCCCGGCTATGATCACATCACCTCCGCCATCGGTGCTGCGATGATCGGCTGGTTCGGCACCGCCATGCTTTGCTATGTTACCCCGAAAGAGCATCTCGGCCTGCCCAACCGCGATGATGTGAAAGTCGGCGTGATCACCTATCGCCTCGCCGCCCACGCCGCTGATTTGGCCAAAGGCCACCCCGCCGCCCGCCTGCGCGATGACGCGGTCAGCCGGGCGCGGTTTGATTTCCGCTGGCAGGATCAGTTCAATCTCGGCCTCGATCCCGACACCGCCCGCGCCTATCACGATGAAACCTTGCCCAAAGACGCCCATAAGGTCGCGCATTTTTGCTCCATGTGCGGGCCGAAATTCTGCTCGATGAAAATCACCCAGGATATTCGCGCCGATGCCGAACGGATCGCAGGCCTGGAGCAAAAAAGCACCGAGTTCCGCGAGGCGGGCAGCAAAATCTATCTCGAGGCCCCCGCAGCAGAGTAACCCGATGCAAATCGCGATCATCGGCGCCGGTGTCATCGGCCTCGCTCTCGGCTGGCGTCTTGCGCAAGGCGGCGCGGCGGTGACGATTTTCGAGCGCGATCAACCGGGCCAAGGAGCCAGCTTCGCCGCCGCCGGTATGCTCGCCGCCGCCTGCGAAGCCGAACCGGGCGAGGCGGCCTTGGGCACCCTGAGCCGCGCTTCGCTCGCGCTCTGGCCCGATTTCGCCGCCGAACTCGAAGCCGCCTCCGGCCAATCGGTCGGGCTGCGGCGCGAGGGCACGCTGTTAGTGGCGCTCAACCGCGATGACGCGGAGAAATTACGCCATGATATGGCGTTCCAACAAAGCCAAGGCATCACGCTCGAATGGCTCACCCCGGCGGAAACCCGCCTGCGCGAGCCGCGCCTCGGCCCTAATCTGGCCGGGGCGATCTCCTCGCCACAGGATATCCAGGTCGATAATCGCCGCCTCACCCAAGCCCTGGTCACCGCCTTCACCCGCGCCGGCGGTGTGCTGCATAGCCAAACACCGATCACCGGCATCGCCACCGCCCATGGCCGCGCCACCGGCGTGATCAGTGCGGGAAATACCCATCCGGCGGATCTGGTGGTGCTGGCGGCAGGCGCATGGTCCGCCCTGCTCGATTTGCCAATTCCCCGCCCGCCCATCCGCCCGGTCAAAGGCCAGATGCTCGCCGTGCAAATGGACCCGGCGGATCCGCTGCTGCGCCACGTGGTGTGGGCGCCGCGCGCCTATCTGGTGCCGCGCGCCGATGGCCGGTTGATCATCGGCGCCACCGTCGAAGAGCGCGGCTTTGATGATCGCATCACCGCAGGCGGCCTGTTTTCCCTGCTCGATGGCGCCTGGCGCGCCCTACCCGGCATCGAAGATCTGCCAATCCTCGAAAGCTGGGTCGGGTTTCGCCCCGGCTCGCGCGATGACGCCCCTTTGCTCGGCCCGAGCGAGCTGCCCGGTCTCAGCCTCGCCACTGGCCATCACCGCAACGGTATTCTGCTCACGCCAATCACCGCCGAGGCCATGGCCACCAGCATCCTCACCGACACGCCCGACCCGCGCATCGCGCCGTTTCACCCGGCGCGCTTTACCCAAGCACAGCCACATCCCCATTTGGAGCGTAAAATCGCATGAGCGAAGATATCCGCGTCAATGGCAGCTTCGAGCCGATCGCCGCCACCATCGCCGCCCTGCTCACCACCAAAGGCATCGTCGAAACCAAAGGTCTGGCGGTGGCGCTGAACGATCAGGTGGTACCCCCTGGTGCCTGGGCCACCACCAAGCTGGTCGCGGGCGATGCTGTCGAAATCGTCCGTGCGGTCGGCGGCGGCTGAGATGACCGCCGATCCGTTTCGCATCGCCGGACAAATCCTCCCATCGCGCCTCTTCATGGGCACCGCCGCCTATCCGAACCAAGCCACCATGCTCGCCGCCCTCGATGCAGGCGAGCCCGGCTTGGTGACGATGGCGATCCGGCGAATCAGCCTTGATGCCTATGAAGGCTCGCTGCTCGACGCGCTGGGCGGGCGCCACCAACTCCTGCCCAACACGGCGGGCTGTGCCAGCGTGCGCGATGCGGTGCTCACCGCCCAACTCGCCCGCTCAGCACTCGGCACCGACTGGATTAAGCTCGAAATTATCGGCGACCGCGAAACATTATACCCGGACGCCGAATTGCTGCTCGAAGCCACCGCCACCCTGGTCAAAGACGGCTTCACCGTGCTGCCTTATTGCACCGATGACCCGATTCTCTGCCGCAAACTCGCCGATCTCGGCGCAAGTGCGGTCATGCCGCTCGGCTCACCGATCGGCTCAGGCCTCGGCATCGCCAACCCTTATAATATCGAGCGAATTTGCGCCCAAAGTGCGGTGCCGGTGGTGCTCGATGCTGGCATCGGCACCGCCTCAGACGCCGCCTTGGCCATGGAGCTCGGCTGCGATGCGGTCTTGCTCAACACCGCCATCGCCCGCGCCCATGACCCGGTGCGCATGGCGCGTGCGATGCGCGATGCGGTGCATGCCGGGCGCAATGCCCGGCTCGCCGGACGCATCCCCAAACGCCTACGCGCCGAAGCCTCCAGCCCCGAACTCGGCCTCATCGGCGCCTAGTGTCCTGCCCCTGAAATTCATGAGATAAATTTCAGGGGCAGGACACTAAATCATTGAATTTTCTAGTGTCCACTCTGATTCCGAAATCCAACGGATTTCAGAATCAGAGTGGACACTAGCCGATCGGCGAAGCGGCGGCCCCACGCGGTTTGCGCCGCCCGGATGACGCTGGACCCCTCAGCGCCGGTCAAACACTTAAGCTGCGGCGCAGCAACTCCACATCCTCGGCGACACCGGCATCTTTCTCGCACAAGGCGGTCACCTGCTTGACCGCATGCATCACCGTCGTGTGATCGCGATTGCCGAATTTCCGGCCAATTTCCGGCAACGAGCGGGTGGTGAGTTGCTTGGCCAGGAACATCGCAATTTGGCGCGGCCGCACAATATTGCGCGCCCGCCGCGCGGAGGCCATTTCCGCGACCCGAATATTGAAATGATCAGCAACCTGCTTCTGGATTTCCTCAATCGTCACCTTGCGATCATAGGCGCGCAGCACGTCATGCAGCACCTCGTGCGCCGTCTCGATGGTCACCGGCCGATTGAATAAATGCGCGTGCGCCACCAGCCGGTTCAACGCCCCCTCCAATTCGCGCACATTGGAGGTGATTTTTTGCGCCAAAAATTCCTGCACCTTCACCGGCACATCCGCCCCGGCCCGCGCCGCCTTGGCCTCGAGAATTGCCATGCGCAATTCATAGGTGGTGGCATGCACATCCGCGACCATGCCGCAGCCCAGCCGTGTGCGCAGCCGATCCTCGATGCCCGATAAATCCGACGGCGATTTATCCGCCGACACCACAATCTGCTTACCCGCATCGACCAGTGCATTGAATGTATGGAAAAACTCTTCCTGCGTGCCGTCCTTGCCAATCAAAAACTGCAAATCATCGATCATCAACACATCGACGCTGCGCAGCTCATTCTTGAATTCCAGCGTCGATTGCTTGCGCAGCGCGCTGATGAAGCGATGCATGAATTTCTCGGCTGACATATAAGCGACCGTCACATCGCGCTCGGCACGGTGCGATAATTCCCAGGCAATCGCATGCATCAAATGGGTCTTGCCTAGCCCGACCCCGCCATACAAAAACAACGGATTGAACCCGGCCGGCGCCTGCCCATCCGCCACCCGCCGCGCACAGGCATAGGCAAATTCATTGGGCTTGCCCACCACAAATGTCTCGAAGGTAAAGCGCGGATCCAACGCCGCCAGCACCACCCCGCGATCCTCGGCCTTGGCCAACGTGGCGCGTGGCCGCGGCTCACCCAAAGCTGCTTCGAGCGCCCCCGCATTATCCGCACCTCCGGCGGCATCCACAACTCCGGCCTCTGGCGCCCGCTGCACCGCCCGGGTGCGGATATCCACCCGCCGCACTACCGGATTGGTCGCCTGCCACAAGGCCGTGAGAAGGGCGCCATATTCCTTATTGACGAAATCGCGCAAAAACCGCGTCGGCAACATCACGGTGATCTCATCACCATCCAACCCATGCAGCACCGCCTGGCGCAGCCATGTGCGATACTCGACCTCACCAATCTCCTCTTGCAAGCGCGCACGCACCTGTGCCCATTGCCGCGCCAACACCGCCTCATCCTGACCCTGAGGCGCCGCAAATCGTTCAATGTCTCGTTCTTGCGCCTGCGCTTCGGTCAATCCCATCGCCCGCCCCATCATCTCAAAAACAATAGATCTCGCCGCACCACGCGCAACAATGTCGCGCAGCGTTCCCGTCCTGTCAGATCCGACCGCCCACCGTATCGGTGCCGCCCGAACCTCAATTATTTCAGCGCCGCGAGCCGACGTCCCAGAATCTCACCCGCAACTCGATTTTCGTTAACGCTCAGGAGCAACCACATCACCGCGCCTTGTTGTCCAAGACCAACGCGCTCCAGAAAGGCTCATCGCCTCCACAGCCCCAAGTTAAGCCGAAACAAGTTGCCTGCGCAAGCGTGTCCGCATTGGAAAAAATCAAGTGTTGGCAACGAAATTTGGCAAAAACTGGCGCTCTACCAGAGACTTGCCAAGACTTACTCAGATGCAAATTTTTTATGACAACTGACATTGAACTGTCATCACACTGCAATATCAACAGGCTCGTGATTCAACGCCGTTAGTCGGCAAAATTATGCTGCGGTGCCACACTGACGGCAAAAATACCGCAGCCGACCAGCAGCGAAATCCCGCCCCCAATCGCTCATTACCATGGTCTGAATAGACTGACGGGCGGCCCGATCAACCCCGCCAGAGAGCAGATTTCTCGATCAGCAAGGGCCGCGCCAAAACCCGGCTGATCCAGCCGGGTGCAAAACTCAGACGCCGAGTGACTTCACCCGTGCCGACAGGCGCGAAATCTTCCGGCTGATCGTGTTCGCCTTCAGCACACCCTTGGTCACCGCGCGCTGCATTTCCGGCTGCGCCTCACGCAACGCGATCCGTGCCGCTTCGTGGTTACCCGCAATGATCGCCTCTTCCACTTTGCGCACAAAAGTATGCACACGGGAGCGCCGCGCTTTGTTACGGGCGGTGCGAACGATGGTTTGCCGAATGCGCTTCTGCGCCGATGCAATATTGGCCATGTGTCTCGACTACATAAAAGTGAAAGGCGCGGCACAGCCCCGATGGCCGATCGCGTTCCATCCCGCTTTCCTATCAACGCGCCCCCACCCCGTCAAGCAGCACCCTAAAAATGCATCAAGGGGAAACTCTGCACCAAACTGCCGCATATCATATGCCAGCCATCGATCATCACAAAAAACAGCAGCTTAAACGGCAGCGATACCGAGGTTGGCGGCAGCATCATCATGCCCAGGCTCATCAAGATCGAGGAAACCACCAGATCAATGATCAGAAACGGCAAATAAATCATAAACCCCATCTCAAAACCCCGGCGCATTTCACCAATGACGAATCCAGGGATCAGCGCCCGCCACGGCGTATCAATCACCTGCGCCGGCGGCTTGAGATGACCCAAACCCAAAAACAGTCGAATATCGCTCGGCCGCGCATTCGCCGCCAAAAACTGCCGAAACGGCTCAGCGGCATGCTGCAATCCAGTCATCGTGCCCATCGTGCCCTGGCTCATCGGCAATAAGCCGGTCTGCCACGCCTGATGCAGCACCGGCTGCATGACAAAATAGGTCAAAAACAGCGCAAGCCCAATCAAGACCGAATTTGGCGGGGTGGTCTGGGTGCCCATCGCATTGCGCAAGATACTCAAAACAATCACAATCCTGGTAAAAGCGGTCAACATCACCAGTAAACTCGGCGCCAGCGCAATCACCCCGATCAACACCACCAGCTGCACTAGCCGGGCGGTCTCGGGCGCATCAGGCTTGCCCACCGTCATCCCAAACAAACCCGTATGGGGCGCTGCCATCGCCATCGCGGGCAGCGCCAGCACCCCCATCAGCGCCCCCATCAGCACCAAGGCCAGCCGCGCCCCCCGCCGCTTCATGACGCATCTCCCACGCCATCGTCAGGCTGCACTGGTAACGCGATCAACACATCACTCGCCCCGCCGGTCAGCACCGCAAACTGCCGCCCGCCCAGCGCCACCAAGGTCAATTTACGGCGCGGATCAAGCCGCACCGAGGGCGCACGCGCGGCGGACACCGCCCGATGGGCCGACCCGCCCGCCGCGACCGGCCCAATCCCCCAGCGCGGCAAAACCCGCTTGGCAAGCGCCGACAGCCCCGCCAACAGCGCTAAAATCAACCCCAACGCGCCCAAAGATGTTCCGAATTGCGCCATCGCCCTGCCCTCGCCGGTTGCGCGCCGCCCACGGCGCCGCGTTCAACCGACATAAGACCGGGAAATTCTTAACGCCCGATTACCAATCGCAGCGCAGCCCTCGAAAAATTATCCCCGCCGCGACCAAACCCATCGCCATCAAGCAATGTCGTGCGGCGCCGCCTGATCGGTCGTCGCCTCGGGCACCGCAGCAAATCGCTGTTCCAGCGCGGCAACCCGGAGCGAGAGTGCCTCCGCCTCGGCGCGCGCGCGCCCGGCCAATTCCGCCATCGCCTCGAATTCCTCGCGCCGCACCAAATCAAGGCGGCCAATCGCCTCATCGACCCGCGCACGCGCCAGCGCGGTCAATTCATCGCGCAACCCGTTGAGCGCCGACAGCGCCCCACCGGCCACACCCGCCAAATCGTCAAAAAACTTCGGTCTCTCGGTCATGGATCACTTCCTTGGCAATAAACGCAGCAACCGACCGCGCCCTGATGACGGATCGGATCCATCTCACTATAAGCGCGCCGATGATCCTGGTCACCGGCGGCGCTGGCTTTATTGGTTCGAATCTGCACGCAGCCCTCTGGGCGCGCGATACCGAGACCGTGCTCGCCGATCGGCTGCGCGAGGGCGATAAATGGCGCAACCTGCGCCGCCACCCGCCAACCCGCCTGATCGACCCCGATGATCTGGTCGATTTTCTCGATACCTATCCGCCCCTTGAGGCCATTATCCATCTCGGCGCCATCAGCGAAACCACGGCGCGCGATGGCGATTTAGTCTGGCGCACCAATGTCGCCCTCAGCCAGATCCTTTGGAATTGGTGCGCCGATCACAGTGTTCCATTCATCTACGCCTCCTCCGCCGCCACCTATGGCGATGGCAGCAACGGCTTTGATGACGCCGCCCCGCTCGCCACCCTGCGCAAATTCGCGCCGCTGAACCTCTATGGCTGGTCCAAACACGCGTTCGACCTCTGGGCGCTCGCCCAAGCCGCCGCCGGCAAAGCCCCCCCGCACTGGGCCGGATTAAAGTTTTTCAACGTGTTCGGCCCCAATGAATATCACAAAGGGCCGATGGTTTCGGTGATCAAAGTCAAACATGACGAGTTGCGCTCCGGCAAGCCAATCACCCTGTTTCGCTCGGACCAGCCCCACATCCCCGATGGCGCCCAACAGCGCGATTTCATCTGGATCGATGATGTGATCGACATCATGCTGCATCTGCTCGATGCCCCCAAAGCAGCTATCACGATCTCGCTCGCGCCGTCTGCGCCGCCCATGATCGCCCCGAGCATATCGAGTTCGTGCCCATGCCACCCCGCCTGATCGGCCAATATCAATCCTTCACCGAAGCCAATATCGGGCGCCTGTGCGCCACCGGCTACACCAAACCCTTCACCACGCTCGAAGCGGGCATCGCCCGCTATATCCATGATTTCCTGAACCAAACGGACCCGTACCGATGAACCATGTCTATGTCTGGCCGCATTTCGATGCGATCTTGGTAAAAATCGGCCCCTTCGCCATCCATTATTACGCCCTCGCTTACATCACCGCTCTGCTGATCGGCTGGCGGCTGATGCGCTTTGTCGCGCGCGAAACCCCCGCCATCGCCACCGCGACCCAAGTCGATGATTTCCTCGCCTGGGCCACGCTCGGCGTCGTGCTCGGCGGGCGCATCGGCTACATCATTTTTTATCAACCGGTTTATTTCCTGCATCATCTGGATCGCACCTACGCCGTCTGGGATGGCGGCATGAGCTTTCATGGCGGGCTCCTCGGCGTCGCGGTCGCCATCGCGATCTTTGCCCGGCGCAACGGCATCAACATGCTTAGCTTCGCGGATCGCGTTGCCGTGCCGGTGCCGATCGGCCTGTTCCTCGGCCGCCTCGCCAATTTCATCAATGGCGAGCTTTGGGGCCGTCCCGCCCCGGCCTGGTTTCCCATTCGCATGATCTATCCGCAGTCCGGCTCCGACGTGCCCCGTTATCCCTCCGAATTGATCGAAGCCACGCTCGAAGGGGTCATTCTGTTCATCGTGATGATCACCGTCTCACGAAGCGAAAATTTGCGCCGCCATTCCGGCTTCATCGCCGGCGTGTTCATCCTCGGCTATGGCATTGCGCGCACCACCGCCGAATGTTTCCGCCAGCCCGACTGGTTCCTCGGCTACCTGATTTTCGGCCTGACCATGGGCCAAATCCTGTCGATCCCGATGATTTTCATCGGCGCTGGCCTGATGTACTACGCGAAACGCCAAGGCCCGATTTCGCTCCCCCCACCCGTTGATGCGCCCGCCACCTGATCCGCGCGTGACCGCCACGCCAACCAACCATCCCGCGCCCGACCGGGGCTTATCTGACATTGGCTTACTCGGTATGCCCCCCATCGAACGGCTTGATCATTTCATGGCGCGTGCCAATGCGCTCTATTACGCGGCGCATAACCCGTTCACCGATTTCACCACCGCGCCGCAAATCTCGCAAATTTTCGGTGAAATTCTCGGCCTCTGGTGCGGCGTGGTATGGCGCGCCATGGGCGAACCCGCCCCAATCTGCCTCGTCGAGGCCGGACCCGGCGGTGGCGCGCTGATGGCCGATGCGCTGCGCGCCATTCGCGCCATGCTCCCCGCCATGCTCCCGGCCCTCGATATGCATTTCATCGAAACCTCACCCCGCTTCAGCGCCCAATTGCGCGCCCGCTTTCCCCAAGCCCAGCTTCACGCAACACTCGACAGCCTGCCCGATCGCCCGATCCTGCTGCTGGCCAATGAGTTTCTGGACGCGCTGCCAATCCGCCAATTTATCCGCACCGCCACGCCGGACGCTTGGCAGGAGCGCTATGTGCAAGCAGGCACGCCCCGCACCCGGCCAATCACCCCTGCCGATCAAATCCAACTCGCCCCGCTCGCCGCGCAAACCAGCCCTGGTGCGATACGCGAAATCAATCATGCCGCGCGCGCGTTCACCGCCGCCCTCGCCCAGCGCATCACCCGGCGCGGCGGCGCCGCCCTGCTGATCGATTACGGCCCGCTCGAGAGCGGCCCCGGCGATACGCTGCAAGCCATTCGCGCCGGTGCGTCGGCCAACCCGCTGGCCGATCCCGGACAGGCCGATCTCACCGCCCATGTCGATTTCGCCGCCCTGCGCGCCTGCGCCACCGCCCAAGGCTGCGCCACCGCCGGGCCCATCGCGCAAGGCAAATTCCTCGCCGCTTTGGGGATACACGAACGCACCGCCGCTTTGGGCCGCAACGCCACACCGCAACAAGCGGCCGACCTGCTCGCCGCCACCCGCCGTCTCACCGCCGCCGAAGCCATGGGCGGGCTGTTCAAAGCCTTTGCCCTCGCCCCTGCCGATTTGCTGCCCTTGCCCGGATTCCCCGCATGACCCTCACCCCGCTCACCGCCGATCATTTTGTTCCCCCGCACGGGTTTTTCACCCGCCTTGGCGGCGTATCCACCGGCCCCTATGCCAGCCTGAATTGCGGCCTGAACGGCGCGGATCACCCAGATCATGTCGCCACCAATCGCGCCCGCGCCGCCCGCGCCATCGGTGCCGATGCCACGCATCTCAGCGGCCTCGTGCAAGTGCATGGCAACCGCGCCATCACCATCACCCACCCAATCGACCCCTCACACCGCCCCAGCGCCGATGCGCTGGTCACCGCGACACCCGGCCTCGCCCTGGGCATCATCACCGCCGATTGCGCCCCTGTGCTGTTCAGCAGCAATGATGGGCGCATCGTCGGCGCCGCCCATGCAGGCTGGCGCGGCGCTGTGCTCGGCGTGCTCGAAGCCACCATCAGCGCCATGCGCGCGTTGGGCGCGGGCGAAATCCAGGCCGTGATCGGTCCCTGCATCCACCAGTCCAGCTACGAGGTCGGCGTGGATTTGCATGAGGCAATCTGCGCCCATCACGCGCAGGACCGCCAATTCTTCACCCCGGCGAAACCGCCCGATCACTGGCAGTTCGACCTGCCTGGCTATTGCGCCGCGCGCCTCGCCCGCGCGGCCGTGGCCGCAACCATCCTCCCGGCCGACACCTATGCCGACCCGGCCCAGTTTTTCTCCCATCGCCGCCGCACCCATGAGGCGAGCGGCCCCGGCGGCCATCAAATCTCGATCATCCGGACGGCCGCATGACGGGCATGATGACGGGCCTGATGACGGGCGGACGCCGCCACCTCACCCGCAGCGCCGCCTTCGCCCTCAGCCTGCTGCTGGCAAGCTGCGGCACCTTGCCACAACCCTTTCTCGGCAAGCCGGGCCGCGAAGGCGCCATGCTCTCCATCCCGCCGCCGCCCATCCTGATCGTGCCACCCCCGCGCACCGCGATGCTTGGCGATCACGCGGCCCATCTCTACGCCGCTGATCTGGCCACCGCTTTGGTCGATCAAAACGTGCCCTGCGTCGCCCGCCCGGCCCGTAAAAACGATTGGCGCCTGAGCATCACCGCAAGCCTCGCCGGCCAAACCGTGATCCCGCATTTCGCCCTGATCGGCCCGAACGGCAAAATCTATGGCGGCTACAACGCGACCCCGCTTGCCGCGGCCGATTGGGAAGCCGGCACACCCGCCAACCTCGACGCCAGCGCCAAAGCCGCCGCCGCCCCACTCGCCCAACGCCTCGCGCATATCAACGCGCAAGTGCAGCACTCCAACCCGGCCTCGCTGGAAAACCGTCCCGCACGGGTCAAGCTCGGCGCAGTGACCGGCGCCCCCGGCGATGGCGACCATGCCCTCGCCCTCGATTTCCGCCGCGCACTGCCCAAACTAAATATCGTTGTGGCACATCATACTGACCGCGCCGACTTCTTGGTGACCGGCCATATCCGCGTCACCCCGCAAGCCAATGGCAGCGATCTGGTCGAACTCGACTGGGTGGTGCGCGACCGTAATCATCACTTCATTGGTAAAGTCAGCCAGTTGCACGCCCTGAAACCCAGCGACATGTCGCCCTATTGGGGCGATGTCGCCGCCGCCGCCGCCCAACAAGCCGCCCTTGGCGTGCAGCAAGTGATTCTGAACGCCAAACTCAAACCAGCATCGCCCGCCGCTGCGGCTGCGAGTCCGCCGACGAAAGCGGGGCAGGCCCCCGCCAGCTAAGCGCTGCGCCGCGCAAGCGAAAACCGAGCGCACTGGCGCCGCCGGTCATTATCGTTCCCGCGCCATTGGTCCAGCGAAACCAATCGCGCGCTCCCTGTTCGGGCGGATAAAACCCTTCGCCAAAACACCGATCCTCCGGCTCAACCCGCCGTCCATCCAGCGTCACTGCCTCAATCGCCAAGCCCAAATGCCGCCGATCCGCCGACCACGGATCAGCAGCGGCTGGCGGCGCCGCCACCGAGCGGAGAGTAAGCGCATCGGCGCCACGTGGAATGGCCGCTCGATACCACCGCCCCGGCAACGCCGCGACGGGCACCACCTCACCCCCGGCAAACATCATCAAACGCACCGGCTCCGCCCGATAGCCGCGTGCCACCAACATCGCGTTCGCTCGCTTACGCGCCGCCGCCACAGCCGGTCCGTGCGTCACCAGCGGCGCGCAAGCCCGCGCTGCCGCCCAAGTCGGCGGTGCAAAATCCGCGTGCAACGGCTGCGCCGCCGCACGCCCGCCAAATTGATGCCGGTTGCCACAATCCAAATAGGTCTCCGCCGGCAAATTTTCCGCCCAGACAATTTCATGCCGCTCCAGCTCGATGTGATGATAAATCACCGTCGCCACCGGCTCCTGGCGGATCGACACGCCATTGAGCAAAAACTGCACCGGGATCAGCGCGCCCTCCGCGAACAGCGCATGGTCGGGCGATAGCCACACGGCCTGCATCGGCAAGCCCGGCCCGAACGCATCGCGCTCAACACAGACCGGCCACACCTTCGTCGGCATCGGATGGCGCGCACAATCCACTCGCCGCCGCCCGTGCCAAATAATCGGCATCGCGCCAGAGCGGGTAATCACCAAATCGCCCTTCCGCAGGCTCTCCACTGGGCGCATCCCATTTGGCGTCAACAGCCGGGTGCCCTGGGCAAAACACGGCGGCGCAACAATATCATAGATTTTGGTCGGCCCCGCCACCGGCTGCAACTCAATCCCCGGCGGCGGATTATTAAAGGCAATGGTGGTGCCGTTCGGCACCGACCCCGCAAGCTCCAACACCGAACCCACCATCGAGCCGGTCACCGTCGCATCCTGCGCCAAACCAATCAGCTCGATCGTATCGCCATAGGCAAAGTCGGCAATCGTAGCGGAAAAGGATTGCGGCTCGGCTAATGCCAAAGTCCCGCCCCCCGCAGCAAACGCGATCGTCTGCGCCGCCGCCGCCGCCCCGCGGATCAAGGTCAGCGCACCCCCACCAATCATCAGCGTGCCCGCCCCGCTCAGCCCATGCTCGATCAGCAATTGCTGCCCCTGCGTCTCGGCAAGTATCCCAGCATTATCCAGTCCTAAACTCGTATTCAGCGTGACATTACCGCCAAAATCCCACATCGCCCCGGCAGCCACCGCCACCTCGGCAAAGCCATTCACCGCCGCGAACTGCCCAAAACTGCCCAGGCTGGTGCCCTCAAACGCCAAAGTCGCATTCGCGCCCTCCAACGCCCCGCTGAAACTCGCCCCCGGCAACAGGCCAAGCGTGCCGCCATCACCCGCACTAAACGACACCGCGATCCCGCCAGTGCCAATAATCGTCCCCGCATCCAGCAGCGAAACCGCGCCCGCGGCATTGAACGAGGTTGCAACCCCCACCGCCCCGCTGATCAACCCCTCATTAACCAAACTCGCTCCAATACCCAGCGCCACCCCGAATGCGCCGCCATCGATCACCCCGGACGACCCGTTACTGACCATCAGCTCGCTGCCGCGCAGCCCCGCCCCCGACCCGCCGGAGACCAAGCCCGCATTGATAAAACTGCTGTAATTGGGTGCCTGCCCGGAGAAATACACACCACCCAATGTCCCCGACACCGTGGCCAGCGTCGCATTGGTGAACACCCCACCCACGCTCGCCAACCGCACCCCATAACTGCCGCCGGTCACCACACCCACATTCAGCACGCTATCAGTGCCGATCAAACCGCCATTCAACAAAATCCCATCGCCGACGCTCGCCGCGATCAATCCCTGATTATCCAGCGACCAAGGCTGGTTCGCCAACACACCATTGCCCGCCGCCGCCTCGATCGTCCCTGCAATCGTCAGCGGATCGCCAAAAGCACCCCCGCTGACCAAAGTCACGCCGCCATTATATAATCCAGTAATGGTCCCTGACATTAAATCCCCCGAGGGCGCAAATCATGCGCCAAATACAATCTCTGGGTGTATCAATGCATAAAATTTAAGCTATGTCATGTTAAATAACAACTTTAACGAGAATTATCCGTCAGAATTCGCGCGCTCCTCCAACGCCACGCTCACGCCCGGGTGAAAATGCGCATAAATCGCCCGTGCCATCGCCGAACTCACCCCATCCACCGCCTCCAAATCGCGCAACCCCGCCCCTTTCACCCCGCGCACCGAGCCAAAATGATGCAGCAATGCCCGTTTGCGCGCCGCCCCAATCCCCGCAATCAAATCCAACTCGCTCTCGGTAATTTTTCGGCTCCGCCCGGCCCGGTGCGTCGCAATCGCGAAACGATGCGCCTCGTCGCGCAAACGCTGCAAAAAATACAGCACCGGATCGCGCTCAGGCAATTGAAACGGTGCCTGCCCGGTCCGGTGAAACCATTCGCGCCCGGCATTGCGATCGCGCCCCTTGGCAATCGCCACCAGCGCGACATCGCCCACCCCCAATTCATCCAGCACCGCCTGCGCCGCCGAAAGCTGACCCGCCCCACCATCGATCAATACCAAATCCGGCCAACGCTCTCGCTCACCCGGCTCCTTCGCCGCCGCCTCGGTCAGCCCGCGGGAAAATCGCCTGGTCAACACCTCGCGCATCATCGCAAAATCATCCCCCGGCGTCAGCGCGGACCGTATCGCAAATTTCCGATAAGCGGCGCGGTGAAACCCCTCCGGCCCCGCCACCACCATCACGCCATAGGCCGCACTGCCCATCAGATGCGAATTATCATAAATCTCAATCCGTTGCGGCGGCTCGCTCAAGCCAAACAACGCAGCCGTCGCCGCCAGCAGCGTCTCCTGCCCCGCCGATTCCGCCAATTTCCGCTCCAGCGCCTCGCGCGCATTGGTCAGCGCATGCAAAACCACATCATGCTTCTCGCCGCGCTGAGGCACCGCCAACTCCACCCGCCGCCCCGCCTTCAGGCTCAACGCCTCCGCCAGCAAATCCTGCTCGGCCACCTTCTCACTCAACAACAATAAGGGCGGCGGCTCCTTATCATCATAAAACTGCCCGATGAACGCGCTCAGCACCGCCGGCACCGTCGCCCCCTTGCTCTGCGCCGGGAAAAAGCTGCGATTGCCATTATTGCGGCCGCTGCGAATAAAAAACACCTGCACCGAAAACTGCCCCGCCGCCTGATGGATCGCGATCACATCAGCATCCTCGATACTGGCCGGATTGATCAAATCACTACCCTGGATCTGCGTCAGCCCCCGGATCCGATCGCGCAGCGCCGCCGCCCGCTCAAACGCGAGCGCCGCCGCCGCCGCCTCCATTTGCAGCGCCAACTCCCGCTGTACATGCCCGCCTCGCCCGGAGAGAAACCGCCGCGCCTCAGCCACCAGTTCCGCGTAATCCGCCTCGCTAATCCGCCCAACACACGGCGCCGCACAACGCTTGATCTGATACAGCAAACAAGGGCGGCTGCGGCTGGCGAACACCGCATCGGTGCAGGTCCGCAGCAAAAACACCCGCTGCAACCCCTGCACCGTCTGATTGACCGACCAGGACGAGGCAAACGGCCCCCAATACGAAGCCTGCCGCGTCTGCGCCCCGCGATGCTTGCCCAATTGCGGAAAAGCATGATCCTCGGTCAGCATCAGCCACGGATAGGATTTATCGTCACGCAGCAAAATATTGAACCGCGGCTTCAATTTTTTGATCAGATTGGCTTCGAGCAGCAACGCCTCAGCCTCGGTATGGGTGGTAATCACCTCCAAACTCACCGTATCGGCCACCATCCGCCGCAACCGCTCGGGCAACCGCCCCGGCTGGGTATAGGCGGCCAAACGCCGCTTCAAATTCCGCGCTTTGCCCACATAAAGCGCAGCACCCGCCGCATCGAGCATCCGGTACACGCCCGGCGCCTGCGACATCGTGGCCAACGCCGCATCAATCGGCCCCTCACCCATCAACGCAAATCCCTCTTAAGTTGTATAGCACCCAACCCACCGCGCCTGTGGAAAACCCTGTGCGCAATATCGCCGTAATCGCAAATAATGTCCCTGCATCAACCATTGTCGCAAATCCAACCATTCTGACGTAATTTTATTAACCCATTGAAATCATTACTATCACCTTTCTCGCAGGCTGGCCAACAATGACATGATCATGACAGCGTCCCACCGCCGCACCTGCCGGGGAAAACTTTCGCGATCACTGTATTTCCAACGCATTACGACTTGACAAGACCACCGGAACCATTCTGTTCAACCCATGGTCAAAAAGGTCGATTCGGGGCGCGCCGAAAAATCATCCGCCAACCGTGCGCGCCGCACCCGCCGCTCAGCCCCCGAAGCCAGGCGCCAGATTCTCGACGCCGCGGAAGCCCAACTGGCCCATGTTGGCCCTGGCGGCCTGCGCCTGCAATCCATCGCCGCCGAGATCGGCCTGTCGCATCCGGTCATTCTGCATCATTTCGGCTCGCGCGAACGACTGATCGACGCGCTCAACGCCCGCACCATCGAACAACTCAAATCAGCGACGTCGAATCTGGTGGCCGACGCCGTCACGCCAACCCATACCATCATCGAAAGCCTCGTCGAACAGGTGTTCAACGCGGTCGGCAACGGCTTGGCTCAGCGCCTCGCTTGGCTCGCCAGCTCAGGGGCGGCCGGTGAAGCCTCCATCCATGACGCGATCAGCCACATCGCCCGGCTGATCCAAGCCAGCGGCACCACACCGCCACCCCCTGCGGAATCCTATCGGATCGCCCTCTTGGTCGCCAGCTCGGCCCTGGGCGCCGCCATTTTCGGCTCCGCGATGAGCGCCGGTTCCAAAAATATCGGCGTCACCGAGCAGCAGGCACCCTTCCGCGCCTGGCTCAGCGACCTGATCTTGCTTTATCTCAGCCAATCCCCCAACGGCTTATCCAGCACAGCCGTCTCCGCTCGACCGGCCTGACAGCGCCATCCGACACACCCCATAATCGTCAAACACAACCAAAGCAGACACTGAATGACCCAATCAACCACGCTGCCGCTCCACCCGGTCCGCCCGGACGGGCTCGACGCCCTGCTCGCCCAGCTCCCCGCGGCCGCCTTTGTCCGCGCCGCCGGGTTCGACGCCAAAATGGGCAAAATCATTCTGCTCCCGCCAACCGCCACCGGCCCGCTCGGCGGCGCCCTGCTCGGCCTCGGCCATGACCGCTCACCCTACCCGTTCGGCGCCATCGCCACCGCTTTACCACCCGAGACACTCTGGCACCTGATGCCAGGCGATTACGACGCCGAAGCCGCCCATCTCGGCGCCCTGCTCGGCGCCTATCGCTATGACCGGTTCAAGCCGCAAACCCACAAACCAGCCGAACTCAGCGCCCCGATCCCTGATCGCGCCGCGATCATCGCCCGCGCCATCAATCACGCCCGCGACCTGATCAACACCCCTGCCAACCTACTCGGCCCCGCCGAACTGGCCGATGCCGCCCTCGCCCTCGCCAAACGCTGCGGCGCCAAAGCCGAACAAATCACCGGCCCGGCCCTCATTGCAGGCTACCCCGCCCTCGCCGCCGTCGGCGCCGGCTCCGACCGCCCGCCCCACATGGTCAAGCTGAGCTGGGGCCAGAACCCCCACGCCCCGCTGATCTCCCTGGTCGGCAAAGGCGTGGTTTTCGATACGGGCGGCTATGATCTCAAGCCCAGCTCAGCGATGCTGCGCATGAAAAAGGACATGGGCGGTGCCGCCACAATGCTCGGCCTCGCCCAAGCGATCATGGAGCTCAATCTCGCGGTCCGACTCGAACTGCGCATCGGCTGCGTGGAAAACAGCGTGTCCGGCCACGCCATGCGCCCGCTCGATGTGCTCAACACCCGCGCCGGCCTCACCGTCGAGGTCGGCAATACCGATGCCGAAGGCAGGCTGGTGCTCGCCGACCTGCTGAGCGATGCCGTCGCTGCCCAACCGGATTGGCTCATCGATTTCGCAACCCTGACCGGCGCAGCCCGCACCGCACTCGGCCCGGACCTACCCGCCTTGTTCTGTAATGATGACGTATTAGCAACCCAATTGCTCACCGCCAGTCACCAGGTTTCAGACCCGCTCTGGCGGCTACCGCTCTGGCAGGATTATGCGCCCTGGCTCGATAGCCCGATCGCCGACCTCAACAGCGTGTCAGGAAAGCCCCATGCTGGCGCCATCATTGCAGCATTATTCCTCAACCGGTTTGTCCCGGCATCCACACGCTGGGCCCATATCGACACCTACGCTTGGAACGAATCCAACCGCCCCGGTCGCCCCGAAGGCGGCGAAGCCATCGGCTTGCGCGCTGCCCTTGCCGCTATCGAAAATCTTATTTCTGTAACTCATTGATAGTTTTTTATACCGCAACAGTCTGCCCAACAGTGTTGCAACGATTTTAGATTTTTTTACTCTTGCACGGCATCCAATTCATTCTTAGTTCCGTAACAGAAGTCGTGAGGCGTTTGAAACGACTTGTCGTCAGGCACCGCCACCGTATGGCTTTGCCGCCGACGCCGCCGTTCGGTGCCGCATAAGACCTTCTTGTGTCTTGCGGTCACCGTCTTTGTTTCAACCAAGGGCCTGCACCGGTGCCAACCCGGTCGAATCCCGCCTCTGATCGAATGATCGACGAAAGGGCAAAATAATGACTTCAGAAATCTCAACCGATAATCTCATCACCATCCTACGCGACACCGTGGTTTCCCTGGTTCGCCGCGACGGGGTCGATCTTTCGGCCCGCCAGCTCGCCGTCTTCCTCACCTGCTATCTCGATGATGGTGCCCATACCGTGCGCGGCCTCGCCAACCAGCTCAACGTCTCCAAGCCCGCCATCACCCGTGCTCTGGACCGCTTGGCCGATCTCGATCTCGCCCGCCGCAAGGTCGATCCTGCCGATCGGCGCAGCGTGCTGGTACAACGCACCTCCAAGGGCAACACATTCCTGCGCGACATCAAAACAGTGATGAACGAGGTGTCCAAACCCGCCCCCGCGCCCGCCGCCGAACGCACCACCACCCGCCGCCGGTCAGCCGCGTAATCTTTTGAGGTTCAACTCCGCCCCGATGCCCATGCCCAGCGCCTTCAGCCGAGTTCGTATCGGTGCTCTCATCCTGTCGGTTCTCTCCACCGGATTCCTAAGCGCCTTGGCGCCGATCCTCGCGGTCAGCGCCAAGGCAGCCGTCGCCCCGGTCGCAGCGCCCGCCGTCACCACCCAGAATGCGCCCATCCTGGCCAAAATCTCAACCTACCTTGACGGGCTCAAAACCGTCACCGCAAAATTCCTGCAAGTCGCCCCGGACGGCTCGGTGCGATCCGGCAACGCCATTTTGCAGCGCCCCGGCAAAATGCGGTTCCAATATGACAAACCCGACCCGCAATTGCTGGTCGCAGGCTTTGGCCTGCTGGTCTATCACGACCCGCAACTCAACCAGACCACCAATTTGCCGCTCTCCGAAAGTCCATTTCTCCGGCAAAGTCACCGTCACCAAAATCAGCCAGCCCCCCGGCGAGGTCCAAATTTCGCTGATCCGCACTGGCAAGGCCGCCCAAGGCCATCTCACCCTGATTTTCTCAACCGATCCGCTGGAATTACGCCAATGGCGGGTCACCGACGCGCAAGCCGCCACCACCCAAGTCAGCCTCTATAATCTGCACGCCGCCCCACCCTTCCCCGACAAAGATTTTCGCTACATCGCCAATAACAGCCCCAACCCCAACGGCGGCGGCGGCTGACCCCACACCCCGCCCATCCCTTACCAAAAAACAAACCTGCTGCCCCCGCAGGCGAGGCGACAACCCCATCGCATCATGCCAAATTGCCCGCATGATAAACCGATTCGGCGCCCTCATCGGTATCTCCTGCTGCACCAAACAGTTCGGCGTCTTTGGCATGCTCAATCATGCCGCCTCCGGCACCTATGTTCGCGCCGTCGATCAGGTGGTCGGCGGCGTGCCCATCCTGATCCCCGCCAATGGCGATTCCGCCGATATTGAAACCCTGCTCGATCATTGCGCCGGCATCATTCTCACCGGCAGCCGCAGCAACGTCGCCGCCGAATTTTATGGCGGCCCGCCCCAACCGCCCGATATCCACCCCGAAGACCCTGACCGCGACAAAGTCACCCTGCAACTCAGCCGCCGCGCCGTCGCGCGCAATATCCCGCTCCTCGCGATTTGCCGTGGTCTGCAAGAGCTCAACGTCGCCCTCGGCGGCAGCCTGCATCAGCGCCTGCAAGACCTACCCCACCGGCTCGATCATTCCACGCCGATGCAAGAAAACCCCGCCGTGCGCATCGGCAAAGCCCATCATGTCACGCTCACCCCCGGCGGCACCCTCGCGCACCGGCTGGGGCGCGATCATCTCTCGGTGAATTCGCTCCATAATCAAGGGATCGACCGCCTCGCCCCCGGCCTCGCGGTCGAAGCCCGCGCCGTCGATGGCACCATCGAAGCCATCCGCGTGCTCGGCCCGCAATATGCGCTGGGCGTGCAATGGCACCCCGAATATGATTTCGAGCATGACCCCGCCTCGCACGCGATTTTCGCGAGCTTTGGCGAGGCCGTGCGCCATTATTCAGCAACACAAAGCCCAAGGTAGGAAAGCAGCCATGGCCGATATGAGCGACAATTTTGTGTTCGCGCCGCCCGCGCCCGTCAGCGTACCCATCACCGGTGGCGGCCATTTCCCGGTGCGCCGCATTTTCTGTGTCGGTCGCAATTACGCGGCCCATACCCGCGAAAGCGAACCGCCATTTTTCTTCACCAAACCCAATGACGCGATCGCCCTCGGCGCGAAAATCCCCTATCCGGTCGCCACCGCCAGCCTGCATCACGAAGTCGAATTGGTCATCGCCCTTGATAAAGCTGCTAGCGCGATCAACCCGGACGCCGCCAACGCCCTGATCTATGGCTACGCCGTCGGCGTCGATCTCACCCGCCGCGATCTGCAAGATGAAGCAAAATCCATGCGCCGCCCCTGGGACATGGCCAAAGGCTTCGATCATTCCGCTCCGATCGGCCCCATCATCCAAGCCACCCAAATCGGCCACCCAACCAAAGGCGCCATCACCCTCGCCATCAACAACCAGGTCAAACAATCCGGCGACCTCGCTGACCTGATCTGGCCGGTGCCCGATATCATCGCCGCCCTGTCACGCTTGGTCACCCTCGCGCCCGGCGATCTGATCTATACCGGCACGCCCGATGGCGTCGGGCCCCTCGTTGTCGGCGACCATGTCACCTGCCATATCGATGGCATCCCGCCGCTCGCCTTCACCATCACCCCAACTGCCTGATGACCCGCCTCACCATCGCCACCTGGAACATCAATTCGCTCCGCCTGCGCCAGGAGCATTTGCTCACCCTCACCGAAACCCTCGCCCCGGATATTCTCTGCCTGCAAGAAACCAAAGTCCCGGACGATCAATTCCCCCACGCCATCGCCGAGCGCATCGGCCTGCCCCATGTGCTGATGCGCGGCATGAAAAGCTATAACGGTGTCGCCATTTTCTCGCGCTATCCACTCATTTTGGCCGACCAAGGCGGCCAATGGTGCGGCAAAAACGATTGCCGCCATCTCGGTGCCAGCGTCACCCTCGGCGGCAAAACCATCACCATCGATAATTTCTACGTCCCCGCCGGCGGCGACATTCCGGATCGGAGCAAAAACGAAAAATTCGCCCATAAGCTCGATTTCATCGCCGCCACCCGCGATCATTTTCGCGCCCACCCGCCCCAGCACCGCATTCTGGTCGGTGATCTCAACATCGCCCCGCTCGAGCATGACGTCTGGAGCCACAAACAATTGCTCGATGTCGTTAGCCACACCCCTAATGAGACCACCGGCCTGCTCGATTGGCAGGCCCAAGGCTTTACCGACGCGCTGCGCCATTTTACCCCCGAACCGGCCAAACTCTATACGTGGTGGAGCTACCGCAATCGCGACTGGCGCGCCTCCAATCGGGGCCGCCGCCTTGATCATATCTGGGTCTCGAACGATCTTCGCCCGGCCTTGCGCGAAACCCGCATCCTCACCGATGCGCGCGATTGGACCAGCGCGTCTGACCATGTCCCCGTCGCCCTCACCCTCGCGCTTTAATTTTCGCGCCAAACCCCTATATTCCTATCATCCCGTTTGACCGAAAGTGAGATGATCATGGCCGCTCGTATGACCAGCATGCCCTCCCAAGCCCAAATTCTCCCCGGTCGCAGCACACCCATGCCCATCCAAGCGACCCATTTCGTCAACGGCAAACCCCTCGCCCCGCCCTACCCGGACGGCATGGAGGAAATCATCCTCGGCCTCGGCTGCTTCTGGGGTGCTGAGCGTAAATTCTGGCAAGCGCCGGGCGTCTATGTCACCGCCGTCGGCTATGCCGGCGGCAGCACGCCCAACCCCACCTATGAGGAAGTCTGCTCCGGGCGCACCGGCCATACGGAGGTCGTGCGGGTGATTTTCGACCCCACCCTCATCAGCCTGGATGCCATTCTAAAATTATTCTGGGAAAATCACGACCCCACCCAAGGCATGCGCCAAGGCGGCGATATCGGCACCCAATATCGCTCAGCGCTCTACACCACCAACCCCGCCCAGCATGCAGCCGCCCAAGCGTCAAAATCCGCCTACCAGCACGAACTGACCCGTGCCGGCTACGGCACCATCACCACCGAAATCGCCCCAGCCCCCACATTTTACTACGCCGAAGCCTACCACCAACAATATCTGGCCAAAAACCCCAACGGCTATTGCGGCATCGGCGGCACCGGCATCACCTGCCCCATCGGCCTCACCACCGCCTAACGCACCCCGCAGGGCACCGCTCAGCACTCACGTCCCAGTGACGTCCCAGTGACGTCCCAGTGACGTCCCAGTGACGTCCCAGTGACGTCCAAGTGCCGCGTATTCGTCCTTGATTACGTCACCTCTGTCCGCTAACCTTTTAGTGTTCAAAATTAGCAGGGTCTTATGCACGCCACCCGCCTCGCCGCCGTGCAAAAACTCAACAATATCCCCCACCAAGCCGATCTGGGTCTGGTCAGCGCCAACGCAATCTGGGTCAATCGGCGCAGCACGCCAAACCCCGCCTTCGCCCGCGCCATCACCCGCACCGGTGGCACCGTCCCCGCTGCCTTCCATCCGGTTCGACGCCAATCACCCATTCCTCGACGTAATCCGCTCCGGCCCCATTATCCTGTTCATCGGGCGCGTCACCAACCCATCCCGGTAACGCGCCCGATCCATATTCAGCAGGTTAGAGCGTGATTGCTTATCATCAATCTCGCTCTGGCCTTTGTTTGCCGATCAATTTCATTGATTTAGGTCGAATCTTTCGATTCAACCCAAACCAATATTGCTCTAATGCACCGAAACCGGCGCCATATCATTCTGCACAATCGCCGCGCGCGCCAAATCATCGCTCGATGCCACCGCCAACGGCGCGCCATTCGCGGCAAATACCCCCACCGCCGGCCCCTGATTGGTAATCACCTTGCGCACATATGCAATCTGCGCAACGCCCAACTCAGCCAACTGCTCCACACTCAGATGATGCAAATCAATCATCGCACCCACCACACCATCCTCAATCGTCTCGTCAAACTTTTCGATATTCATCATTTTCACTCCTGCTCGCCATTCAGCGTGCGATGCGGGTCCAGCGCCGCACCGGCGCCCGTCCCCTTGCGAATTGCAATCGTCTTGATCTTCGCCTCCGGCAGCGGCCGCACCAAATCCACATGCAGCAACCCATTATCCAGCCACGCGCCGCGCACCTCGATACCCTCGGCAATCACAAACGCGCGCTGAAATTGCCGCGCGGCAATCCCCCGATGCAAAAATATCCGCCCCTGCTGATCCTCAACCTGCCGGCCCCGGATCACCAGCTGATTATCCTCTTGGGTAATCTGCAAATCATCCATGGTAAACCCAGCAACCGCCACGGTAATCCGCAGGCACGTGGCGCTGATCTGTTCGATATTATACGGCGGATATCCTTCCGACGATGTCTTTGCCGCCCGCTCGATCATCTGTTCCAAATGATCAAAGCCAAGAAATAACGGCGATGTAAAAACCCTGGTGCTCATCGAGCCTCCTCCGTGCGAGCGAGACAAGTGGACCCCACAATGGCAGTCCGCTCCCAAACATGGGGTGTTCCGCGCCACAAAGCAAGCCACACCAAGCCGCCCGATTGAATCAAACCCCCAGCCCGGCTAAATCCCCGCAATGAGCGCCGCCCCACATCGCCTGAGCACCATCCCCGATATCCTGATCGTGCCCGATAAGCGCCTGCGCACCCGCGCCCGCCCGGTCACCGATGCCGACCGCCCCGCGCTCGAAAACCTGATGCCCACCATGTTCGAGGCCATGTATCGCGCCCCCGGCATCGGCCTCGCCGCCCCGCAAATCGGCCTCTCGCTCCGCTTCTTCATCATGGATCTCGGCCCCGATCACGCCCGCACGCCCCTCATCCTCATCAACCCCACCATCACCGCCGCCAGCGAAACCCTCGCCACCCGCGAAGAAGGCTGCCTGTCGCTGCCCAACCAATACGCCGAAATCACCCGCCCCGCCCGCATCACCGCCACCTACGAAGACTTCGCCGGCACCAAACACCGCATCGACGGCGAAGACCTCCTCGCCGCCTGCATCCAACACGAAATCGACCATCTCGACGGCATCCTCTTCGTCGATCACCTCACCCCCCTCAAACGCAATATTTTGCTCCGCAAACTCGCCAAAGAACAACGCGAAAAGGCCGACGAGAAATCAACCGCCCGCACCCACCGATGAGCACCCCCCTCAACCTCGCCTTCATGGGCACGCCCGACTTCGCCGTCCCCGCCCTCGAAGCCCTCCACCAGGCCGGCCACCACATCAAAGCCGTCTATTGCCAGCCCCCCAAACCCTCGCCAGCCTCGATCTCGACGCCGCGATCATCGTCGCCTACGGCCTGATCCTCCCCGCCGATTTTCTCGCCATCCCACGACGCGGCTGCCTCAATATCCATGCCAGCCTGCTCCCGCGCTGGCGCGGCGCCGCCCCGATCCACGCCGCCCTCCTCGCCGGCGATGCCCAAACCGGCATCACCATCATGCAAATGGATGCAGGGCTAGATACCGGCCCGATGCTGCTCGACGCCGCAATCCCAATCACCGAAGCCGACACCGCCGCCACCCTGCATGACCGCCTTGCCCCGCTCGGCGCTGGCCTTCTGCTCCGCGCCCTCACCGAAAATCCCACCCCCCAACCCCAAACCGGCCCCTCCACCTACGCCCCCAAACTCACCCGCGCCGACGCCGCCATCGATTGGTCCGCCCCCGCCGCCACCATCGAACGCCGCATCCGCGCCTTCGCGCCCTGGCCCGGCACCGAATTTGCGCTCCACACCGCCACCGGCAAAACCGAGATCATCAAAATCCACGCCGCCCACCTCATCCACCACCCCACCCAATCTCCCCCTGGCACCGTGCTCGATGACCGTCTCACCATCGCCTGCGGCACCGATGCCATCCGCCCCACCCTCCTCCAGCGCCCCGGCCGCACGCCCCTCGAAGCCGCCGATTTTCTCCGTGGCTACCCCATCCCCGTCGGCACCATCCTCGCGTGAACCGCTTCGCCCTCAAACTCGAATATGACGGCACCCCCTTCGTCGGCTGGCAACGCCAAACCAACGGCCCCTCCATCCAACAATGCCTCGAACAGGCCGCCACCCCGCTAAACAACAACATCGAACCCACCATCGCCGCCGCCGGCCGCACCGATGCCGGCGTCCACGCCACCGGCCAAGTCGCCCTGCTCACCCTGCCCCACGCCCCGCCCGACCGTTTTACCTCCCGCACGATCCGCGACGCCCTCAACTATCATTTGCACCCCCACCCCATCGCCGTGCTCGAGGCTGCCGCAATCACCGACCCCGATTGGCACCCCCGCTTCTCCGCCATCGCCCGCCACTACCGCTACATCATCCTCAACCGCCCCGCCCGCCCCGCCCTCGAAGCCACCCGCGTCTGGCACGTCAAACCCCCGCTCGATGCCACCCTGATGCACCAAGCCGCCCAATCGCTCCTCGGCAAACATGATTTCACCAGCTTCCGCGCCACCGCCTGCCAAGCCAATTCCCCGCTCCGCACCCTCGATCGCTTCACCATCACCCGCCACGGCGATCACATCATCGCCACCATCGCCGCCCGCAGCTTCCTCCACCACCAAGTCCGCAACATGATCGGCACCCTCAAACTCATCGGCGATTTTTCGATCCCCCCCGACAGCCTCCCCAAAATCCTCGCCCAAAAATCCCGCGCCGCCGCCGGACCCACCGCCCCTGCGGCGGGCCTTCTCCTCGCCGCCGTCGATTTTGGCGCCGACCCTTTCGCTCCGCCCTAGAGCGTGATTGCTTATCATCAATCACGCTCTAGACTTTGTTTGCCCATCAATTTCATTGGTTTAGGTTGAATCTTTCGATTCGACCTAAACCAATATTGATCTAGTGGCCTGCCGCTGAAATTCATGAAATGAATTTCAGGGATAAGCAGGCCACTAAATTATTGAATTTTCTAGTGTCCTGCCGCTGAAATTCATGAAATGAATTTCAGGGATAAGCAGGCCACTCGGGCGCACTGAGATACCATCCTGATCAGTCGGGCATCATGAACCATCCAATGTTGATATTGTCGGATTCGATTTGGTTCGCGTCCATCGTGAGACGCCAGAAGAAGCTGTTCAGGCCATGCAAAGGGGACTGACGTTCGCGTTGGATCCACATGGCTTTGATCATGATGTCGTGAGCCGCTTGGGCGAAATCCTTAATAGTATTGACATGGGTTTTGCCGTTTCGAGCGATACGCTTGAGGAGCAACGCGTAATTCCCAAGATCATGAAAAATGAGGCGAGCTACCAGAAAGCCAAGACTGCCAATAACCAATGATTTCAATCGGTTATTATGGGCGGTGATGGCGGTGGTAATATTCGGGGTTTCGTTAAAGCCGTAGACGATGGATGAGCGGAAACCGAGTTCGTGCTCAACCGCGAAGGAGCTGTAGAGATAATCGAGCGACTTAATCGCGCCGCAATGATATTGCAGGTTTACTGTAGGGATCGTGTCATTGACATTATAGTAATTGATCATGCTGGCGGCGCTCGCATTGCCGTATTTTTTATAGCCCGGCGCAGCAAAAGTCATGCCGGTGATGTTGCTTAATGCCCCCGCCACAAAATCAGCGATGCCACCGCCCAACGAATGGCCAGTCACATAAATGGGAGGTCCACCGGACAACGCGTAATTCCTCACAATAGCGAGGGCATCATTGTATTGGTTAACCGATTTATCTTCAAATATCTGCAGATCGGTCAACAGATCTTGAACCGAGGGGTTATAAAACAAATTATTCAGGTCGCGCTCATATCGCCTAGCTCTGAGTAATCCCGACACCGGGCTGCCCACCGTGATGGCCTCATCCGCCGCAACTGCTTTAGCTTCGTCAATAATGACGCCAAAAGCCGGATCCGTGCCTCTAAAGGCGATCAGATAATGCGCGTCAGCACCGTGAGACTGCAAAATATGGGCTTGGAGGCCGTCCTTTAAAATCGCGCGCTTTACAAGTTTGTACTGCGGCAGGAATCGCGCAAGGTCGGGTACGGGATCGCTTTCATAAGCGATGTAGGAAGCATCCAGGTAGATTTGTGGGTCAAGTTGCGCGGCCATCCAGGGTACTCCTGCGAAATTCAGTTTTTGAGCGGCACGATCGTGATTTTATCATCGGCGCCAAGGGCGAGCCGGCGGCCGTCGGGTGAGATCGCAGGAACTTGAACAGCGTCGAGCGCGCGATGCAACAGAATTCTACCGGTATGACCCCTGACAGGGCATGAAACCACATTGCCGCGATTATCGCTAAAAATGACGCTGCGGCTGTCGGGCGTCCACACCATATTGAGCACACCTTGGACTTGCGGGCCGCAGAGCGCCTGGGGCGGCCCGGCTTGGGCGCCATTCACCAGCGGCCAAATCAAGATCGGCGCCATCGGCCAGGGGTTTGGGACGGTCTCCAGCGTGCCGCCAGGACCAGGCACTTGCACGATACCGCCATTTTCAAATCCAACCGCAAGGAAACGATCATCCGGGCTAATGGCCAACGCGCTGACCGGGGCGGTGTCGCGATCGAAATCGTCGCTTATGGTCCCAAGCGTCGCGCCCGAGGCCGTGTTGACGATGGTAACATGGGTGGCATCCAGGCGGAGGGCCAGAAAGCTGCCATCGGCAGCCAGTGCAATATTCATAACACCCTGACCCCGGCGGGGAGCGATCGTTCGAACGAGCTTGAGGCCGGGCAGGGTATAAAGGCGGACCGGATAGGGGCCGCCCTCGGTGGCGGCAAAGCTGGCCCGGTTAGCGGCGATCGAAAGCTGATTGGCGGTCTGGCCGCCGGCATTGGGGTCAGGCGGAAAATTAATGCCACGGTCCAGCTTGCCGGTGCGAACATCCCAGAGCGTCATGAACCCGGTCGGGCTGTGCCAGAGGGCAGGTAAAAGCAGGCGATCAGGGCTGGCAAAAGCCAAAACACCATCGCCATTTCCGGCAATCGCATCGTCGGTGTTCGGAAACCTTGTCTTTGGCTTGCCAGTGGCCGCGTTAATGATCGCGCAACCCGCATGATCGCCAAATTCGTCACCAAAACCGCAATACGCCAGATATTTGCCGTCCGGACTCCAAGCAAGATTGACAATCGTGCCCTGCGCGACAGTGAATTGGGCCCTGGGGCGGCCAGACCCCCAAACCCAGGCGAGGCTGCACAGCATAATGACTCCAAGACCGTAAGCCATGTTTCGCCGTTTCATTGTCCCTCAGCCCCAAAGCCTATCAAAAATTCGCACCCCCCCGGCCCCTACGATGGCTGCTCCATCACCACCCCCAGCGTCCCGTCAATCCACGTATCCTTATCCGGCACAATCGCCTGCACCGGCAGCGCCTGACTGTCCATCGTCATCCCCGGCATCCGCTTCACCGCCGTCCCCACCGCCAGAAACTCCACCAAACCATTCATCTCAGAAATATAAACTTTGACCCCAACCACATCGTCAGCCCCCATCGCCTCCGCCTCGCTCTTCAGCCGGCCAATCGCCACCTCCCGCGCATCATGAATAAGCGAGGTCAAATCACTAATCTCGCCGCGCGTGAACGCCTTGAACGCCGCCTTAATCCCGCCCACCGTGCCCAGCGAATAAATCGATGCCGAAATCAATAATTTCAGCGGCGCATACCCCAATTTCGTCATCGCCCATAATTCTTCACCCGTCATGTCGCTCGTCACCGGCGCCTGCAAATAATCCGCGGGCAACGCCGGATGCAAACAAGCCGTGCCCGTCATCAACATCTCATGCGTGTTATGCCAAAACATAATCCGCGTCCTGATCCCTAACACCGCATTCGCCCGCACCGCCCGCGCCTGCGCCACGATCCGGTCCAACGCCGCATGGCGCGTCTGATTGAATATATTGCTATATTCAGCAATCTCGCCACGCACCAACGTCTTCAACGCCCCCGTCAGCCCGCCACCAAACCCCACCTGATAAGCAATATTGCCAAACACATGGCTCAGCGGCTGATACCCCGCATCCATATGACAATAAAGCTCCTGCGCACTCCCCGCACTGCTGAAAAACCCCAGCCCCGCCCCCATCTGCAAATGATGCAACGCCGAACCCACAAATAAAAACTCCGTGTTGCCGGCAAAATCCCGCAAATCCCCAGTCACCCCCGCAACCCCCGCCGCCCCCGCACCCTGCGCCTCCGCCGTCATCCGCTCAAACGCCTTCAGCCGCCCATCCTCAATCGCCTGCGTCACCTCCGAAATCTCGCCCCCCACCATCCCACGAAACCCCGCCGACATGTCCCGCAAAAACCCCAGCGAATTCACACTATTACCCACCACCAACGCACCAGGCCGATAATTCTTCAGCGCCATGCAATAAATCTCATTGCCCGAAAGCCCCGTTACATTCGCCATTTTTCGCTCCCTGATGTTAAATCCATGCCGCCAAATCCGACAGCATGCTTAAATAAACCACCCCAACAGTCAAACAAATTTTTCGCCTTGCGCACCCTCTCGCTCCTATGCAATATTAACGCATGGCGAGCGATATTAACACCCACGCACCATCCCTCGCCGACCGTCTCTCGGCCATTCTTTCGCTCCTCCGCCAAATCCTCGGCACCCACGAACAGTCTCGCTCCCTTGAGCAAAACCTGAAATGGGCCATCTGGCACCGGCTAATCTATTTCGCCCGCCGCTTCTCCGCCCTCGCCGCCAATCCCCCCAAACCCCGCCCCAAACCCCCAACCGTCATTGCGGGCGGTGCAAAACAATCCACAGCACGGGCATCGCAAAATGCCGAAGCGGCAGCACCAAGGCGCATAATCCGCGAGCGCAAAGGCTGGCTTTTTCTCCTCCTCCCCGGCTACCAAGTCGCCGGCGCGCGCTCCCAACTGATGCACCTCCTCGACGACCCCGACCTCGTCTCGCTCCTGAGTGAAAATCCCAGCCTCGGCCGCGTCCTGCGCCCGATGTGCCATATGCTGCGAATTCCGCTCCCCGCCCACCTAAAATTGGAGCGAAAACCGCAAAAGCCCCGCAAACCGCGCGCGCCCCGCACAAAGCAGGCGCGCAAACCCAAACCAACCCAATCGCTCTACGATTATTTCCTCGAAAAATACCCTCCCGCTCCGCCCCGCCCGATGCTCCCCGGCCACCGCTACACAGCCCATTCTCGTTTTAACAATACCTAAAACATAAAACCCATGAACACACCCAATTCGTTACGATATCATAACGAATAACGCACACCCGTCGCGGGCACGCCCTATCGAAATTCATCCGCAATCCGCCGCTCAATCACCACCCATCCAGCGCTCGCGTGTCATTTCCTAACATCGGGTGGCGGCCATTTCCCCGCAGCCCGGAGCATAACGACCTCCTTCGGTGGCGGTGGCGGCCAAGGAAATCCGGCGTCTTTCAACCGCGCAATAACCTGAGCCAACGCGCGTCCCTGCGCACTGTCTGGCGACACATGGCTAAATTTCGCCGACAAACCAAGCGTCCCGCCAACATCATCCGTCGCCCATAACGACGCACCTCGGTCCAGCAAATGCAGCACCATTATCCAATCACCCGTATCAGCCGCCGCTTCCGTTATCGGCTCGCCGAGACTATTGCGCGCGTTGATATCCGCCTTATGGTCAAGCAATAAATCCACAGCATCACGTCGATTGAGCAGAGCCGCATTATATAATGCCGTCTCTCCTCCAGCACGGCCATTCGGGTTGGCTCCCGCCTGCAACAACATTCGCGCAATGGTCAAATCATCCGCCATCACCGCCGTGTAAAGCGGCGCATTATCCGCCGCCCCATTCGGATTCGCGCCCGCCCGCAACAAAGCCTCAACCTCGTCAGGCCGCAGCCGCGCCACCGCAATCAATAACGCCGTAATCCCATCCGGCGACGCGGTATTGATCCCCTCCGGC
>NCBV01000011.1 GCA_002279355.1 Acidiphilium sp. 37-60-79 | reverse complement strand
TTGACCGAGGCGGCGGCGCGGTGGAATGCGGGGGGGGTGTGTAGCATGGGTGAACTCCGATAAGGGGCTGGTTGCTCAGCCGGTGGACATCGGTGCGCTGGGCACCGCGAGCGGTTGGTGCGCTATGGTGGCGGAGGGAAAATGTGATTGGGCTGCGAGATCGATCCAGCTATTGCCGATCAGCACTTCGGATTGACTGAATTTGGCCTTATAGGCCATTTTCGGGCTTTCGGGCACCCAGTAGCCGAGATAGACATAAGGGAGTTTTAGCTCCTGCGCGCGCGAGACCAGCCAGAGGATTGCTTGGGTGCCGAGCGAGCGGCGCGGCAATTCCGGCGCGTAGAAGGAATAGACGGCGGAGAGACCATCGGTCAGCCGATCGGTCAGGCAGCCGCCGATGAGACGGTCTTCCTTGTCGCGGAACTCGACCAACCAGGTTTCGATCGGGGTGTCTTCGACCATGGCGCGATAATCATAAAAGCTCATCGCGGCCATATCGCCCTCGCCATGGCGGGTGCGCTGATAGCGTTGGAACAGGAGAAATTGTTCACCGGTGGCGCGCGGCGGCATTTCATAGGCGTGCAGATCGGCATTGGCGGCGGCGATGCGGCGCTGGGTGCGGCTGGGGATGAATTCGGCGGCGCGGATGCGGATTGGAATGCAGGAGCGGCAGCCGGGGCAGACCGGGGCGTAGGCGATATTATGGCTGCGCCGGAACCCGCCGCGCGAAAGCCGGTCATGCAGGGAGTCGGCGTTGAGTCCGGCCAGATCGGTGACGACTTTTCGCTCGGTCCGGCCTTCGACATAGGGACAAGGCAGTGAGGCCGTGGTGTAGAAGAATTGCGGCGGTCTGTGGGTCATGCTACGCCTGACGGGGTCTGTGGGTCATGCTACGCCTGACGGGGTCTGTGGGTCATGCTACGCCTGACGGGGTCTGTGGGTCATGCGCGCATCGGCCCCGTGTGACGATTCACGCGGTCGCCGAGTTGATGGCGCGGGAGGCGGCGCTCTGCATCGTCATGGTTCAATGCCCTATCGTTCAACGTCCCGTCATGATTCGTTCGACCAATTCCTTCACCGAGGGAATGAAGCCATTAGAATAGAACGGATCGCGCGCGAAGCGGTAGCCATTATGACCGCTGAACATCAAATTGTGATCGACCGAGGCCGGATCATGGTGATCATGGATGATGTCTTGCAGGGTTTTTTGGATGCAAAAGCTGCGTGGATCGGCCTTTTTGCCATTATCGTAATCCGGGCCTTCCTGTGACCAGTTGGAGAAACGGCAATGCGAGAGGCAGCCCATGCAATTAACTTGATCGCGCCTTATGTCTTCCGATGCGTCCGGGGTGACGAATACCATGGTTTGATCCGGGGTGCGCAAGGCTTCGGTAAAGCCTTCGGCGATCCAGGTGCGGGCGCGGTTGAGATCACCTGGGGTGACATAGACGATGCGGCTACGCGGACCGATCGGCAGTTCGGCGGTATGTTCGCCGACGAGTTCGGTGGTGTAGGGGATTTGCCGCTCCGAACGGGCGCGCAGATCGCCGATGAACTCGTTATTCACCGCACTGGAATAAAATCCGGTGGGCGAGAAGCGATTGAGGAAAATATCGCCCTCTTGCAGGGTGAGCAGGCGCTGTTTCCATGCCTCGCTGATCGGGCTTTCCTGGGTCAGCAGCGGGCGGGTGCCGAATTGGAAGGCGATCGGGCCAAGCTCGGGATTATCGATCCATTCTTCCCATTCTTCGAGCCACCAAACACCACCCGCCATGATGATCGGGGTTTCGCCGAGGCCGAATTCGCGCATTTGTCTGCGCAGCGCGATTACTCGCGGGAGCGGGCTTTCCGGCTTGGTCGGGTCCTCGCCGTTCGACAGGCCGTTATGGCCACCGGCAAGCCAGGGATCTTCATAAACCACCCCGCCGAGCAGGTCGGAGACGCGGTGATAGGCGCGGCGCCAGAGCGCGTTGAAGGCGCGGGCGGAGGAGATGATCGGGTAATAATGCACGTTGAATTTGGCAGCGATTTCGGAGAGGCGATAGGGCATGCCCGCACCGCAGGTGATGCCGCTGATCAGGCCTTTGGCACTCTCGAGAACGCCGGTGATCACGCGCTCAGCGCCGCCCATTTCCCATAGGATATTGGCGTTGATCCGGCCTTGGCCGTTGGAGGATTCATAAGCGCGCTTGGCCTGGGCGATGCCGCCTTGGATCGCGTAGGCGATGAGTTCTTCATGGCGATCCCGCCGGGTGCGGCCATGATAGATTTGCGGGATCGGCTGGCCGCTGGCATCGTAGCTATCGGCATTGACCGCGCTGATCGTGCCAACACCACCGGCGGCGGCCCAATGACCGGCCGAGAGACCATTCGAGACAGCAACGCCTTTGCCGCCCTCCACCAGGGGCAGGACATCGACGCCGCCCATGCGGATGGAGTTAATCGCCTTCATAATTCGCTAGACCCATTCACTCAACGCGTCATTGACCCAAAAGCGGGCAGACAGCCGACGCTTGCCGCTGCGATGCAGTTTATACATTTTATACCATAGACTGGATGCAATTTCTATTGGCCTGCCTCAGCGTTGGAAGAATTTCGATAGCGCATCCAGCCCGATTTGCGCAATGCACAGGCGGGACAATCATCGCAGCCATAGCCCCAGCCATGGAGATGGCTGCGATCACCCCGATAGCAGCTATGCGAGAGCACGCGAATAGCCTCGATCATCGCCGGTCCACCGAGGCGCTCGGCGAGGCGCCAGGTGGCTGCTTTGTCGAGACCCATCAGCGGTGTGTCGATCAGGATGGGGCGGTCAAGGCCGAGGGTTAGCGCCGATTGCATCGCCGCCATGGTGGTGGCACGGCAATCAGGGTAGCCGGAATAATCGGTCTCGCACATGCCGCCGACCAGCGCGTGCAGGTCGCGCCGATAGGCGAGGGCGGCGGCGTAGGTGAGAAACAGCAGGTTGCGGCCGGGCACGAAGGTGCTGGGCAGGCCGGATTCGGTGACGGTGATCTCCATCGCACTGGTCATCGCGGTGGCGCCGAGCGCGGTGAGGGCGGGTTCGATATTGAGCATATGGTCCGCGCCGAGCCGGTCGCCAAAGGGTGAAGCGGCGGCGATGGCGCTGCGCAGCGGGGCGCGGCAATCGATTTCAATCTCGTGGCGCTGGCCGTAGAAAAATCCGATGGTCTCGACACGCTGATAGCGGGCCAGCGCATCGGCGAGGCAGGTGGCGCTGTCTTGGCCGCCAGAGAACAGCACGAGGGCGGCGGTGGCGTGGGGTGGTGGATTTTGGTGCGGCATGCGCGGACCCTGCCCGGAGTTGGCGGGCGGATCAAGGAGGGGTTGCTCTTGATTAAGCGGGCTTGGGGTGCGATTCCGGGCGGATGACCTTAGATTTTTCCGAAGCGGAGATTCAGCGTTATTCGCGGCATATTTTGCTGAAGGAGGTGGGCGGCACCGGGCAGGCAAAGCTACGGGCGGCGTCGGTGTTGATTATTGGCGCGGGCGGGTTGGGCTCGCCGGCGGCGCTGTATTTGGCGGCGGCGGGGATCGGGCGGATTGGGTTGGTCGATCACGACCATGTCGAGCTATCGAATTTGCAGCGCCAAATCGCCCATAGCGAGGCGCGGATTGGCGTGGCGAAAACCGAATCGGCGGCGGTCGCGATGGCAGCGGTGAATGGGCTGGTGACGATTGAGCCGCTATGGGCGCGGATTGATGCGGGCAATGTCGATCGGCTGGTTGCGGATTATGATCTGGTGCTGGATGGGACCGATAATTTCGAGACCCGGTTTTTGGTGGCGGATGCGTGTGTGCGTGCCAAGCGGACTTTGATTTCAGCCGCGGTGCTGCGGTTTGAGGGGCAATTATCGACATTTAAGCCACAGGCCGGGGCCAACTACCCGTGCTACCGGTGTTTATACCCTGAACCACCGCCGCCGGGATTGGTGCCGCGCTGCTCGGAAGCCGGGGTGTTGGGGCCGGTGACCGGGGTGATGGGGGTTTTGCAGGCGAGCGAGGCGATGAAGGAAATTTTGGGCATTGGCACCTCGCTTGCGGGGATTTTGCTGCTGTGGGATGCGCTCGATATGCAGTTTCGCCGGATTGCGATCCCGCGCAATCCTGATTGCGCTGTCTGCGGCGGAGGGCATCACGATGATTAAGCTTGGGCGGGTGAAGCGGGCGGCGGGATTGGCGCTGATCGGCTTGGTGCTGGCGGGTTGGCACGCGCCGGTGGTGGGGGTCGGGCCAGGGCCGTCGGTGGGCAAATCGACCGGCTGGCCGGTGCCGCGATTTGAGAGCTTGGCGACCGATAAAGCCTATGTGCGGGCGGGCCCTGGTTTTCGCTACCCGATTTTGTGGGATTATCACTGGCGCGATATGCCGGTTGAGGTGATTGGCGAATTTAATGTTTGGCGCAAAGTGCTGTTGCCTGATGGCGCCACGGGTTGGATCCATGAGGCGCTGCTGCATGGGGCGCGAGGGTTTATTGTGGTTGGTGGCCGTCATACGGTGCGCGCACAACCAACGGCCGATGGGCGGCCGGTCGCGTATTTGGACAAGGGTGTGGTGGGCGTGATCCGCCATTGCGATGCCGGGGCGCATTGGTGCCGGGTGCTTGTTGATCATCGCACCGGCTGGCTGCGGCGGCGGGATTTTTGGGGCGATTTTGCCAACGAAGCGATTAAGTGAAGCGATTCGGATAGTTTTCCACAGAAATCTTTGCTGGGCGATCAAACTATATATTGAGGATTGGCGGCCTCTGCTATACCGTATTTGGTATATCAATGGAGGCTGAGCATGGAATGGTCTGAGGATCTCGTCACCCGGTTGCGGGCATTATGGGCCGAGGGGCTGACCACTGCCGAAATTGGCCGACGGCTGGGCATATCGAAAAATGCGGTGGTCGGGAAGGCGCATCGGTTGGATTTGCAGGGGCGTCCCTCACCCATTCGCCGCGATGGCGCGCAGGCTGGTCCACGCCGTGCAGCGCCCCCGCGTCGGATGCATGGGCCGACCTTGCCACCTTTGACGTCGGCCGGGCCGATGCTGCGCCAGACAGGTGTGGAACCGCCATCGCCGCGCGAGTCGGTGGTGCTGGAGGCTGACGATGATGAGGCGCAACCGGTCACGACGTCGGCGCCGATGCGTCGGGTGACCATGGCGCCCGCGCTGGTTTCCCGGGCCGCTTCGACACCGCGTGTGGCCGCGTGCTGCTGGCCGATTGGTGAGCCGGGAACAGCTTCTTTTCGATTTTGCGATGATTCAGCGATGACCGGCAAACCCTATTGTGCGGCGCATGCGGAGATCGCTTATGTGCGGGTGCGCGATCGGCGGAGCGACGCGGCCTGATCTTAACGCTTGCGCTTGGCTAGCCACTCCCGCACAGAGAGGGTTGGTTGGGCGAGCAGCACGGCGTTGATGGATCAAAAGTGTGTATTGATCAGGCGTGCGAATGCTCTGGAGGCGCGGGGAGAGCGCGCCGATTAGGGGTAGCATGGGCGAGAGTATTCGGGCGCAAGATCGGGACATGTCACGCCACGCGATGGATGCCGATGATGTGAGGCAGGCCTATCGGCGCTGGGCGGGTGTTTATGATGCCGCGTTCGGTGCCGTGTCCCGCCGGGCGCGGACGGCTGCGGTGGCGGCGGTGAATGCGGCGCCGGGCTCGCACGTGCTGGAGGTGGGGGTTGGCACCGGGTTGGCGCTGCCGCTGTATCGGCGTGATAAGCGCATCGTTGGTATCGATTTATCGACCGAGATGCTGGAACGGGCTCGGTTGCGGGTGCAGCGCGAGCGGTTGGATCATGTTTCAGCACTCCTGGAATTGGACGCGCAGGATACTGGCTTTGAGACGGGTCAATTCGATGTGGCGGTGGCGATGTTCGTGGCCTCGGTGGTGCCGGACCCGCGCGCGCTGGCGCGTGAATTACAGCGCGTGGTGCGGCCGGGCGGGCTGATTTTGTTCGTCAATCATTTCGCGATTGACCATGGGCTGCGCGGATGGGTGGAGCGGCTGATGACACCTGCGTCGCGTAGTCTGGGCTGGCATCCCGATTTTACCCTTGACCGGCTGTTTCCGGTGGACGATGCGGAGGGTGTGCGGCTGGTTACTTCGGTGACAGAAATGCCGCCGTTAGGGATTTTTCAACTTGTTTCGTTGATTAATCGCTAAAATCGACTGTTGCCATGGCTGTATCGGGCGCGCTTGAAGTGCGGTGATATATGCCATAATACGGCATACGACAGTGATCGGCGTTGAGCGGTGCGGGGCGCGAGGGTGCTCGGCAATGGATTGATTATCTGACGAAGGAAACTCGGAATTGTCCCGGCAAATGATGATGCGACCGGCCAAATTGGCCTCGATGGTGACGCGGTTGGGCTGCGTGGCTTTGGCGACGATCACGCTATTCGCGATGGCGCACACGGCTCAGGCGGCGGGGTTGCCGACCAATTCGGCGGGGTTGCCGGTGCATGCGCCGCAGCCTTGGGAATGGTGGTTGCAGCCCTCGGCCAGCCCGGTGGAGAAGAGCATCGATTGGATGATGCAATATGTGCTGTGGATGATGTTCGGGGTGGTGGCGCTGGTTGGCGTTTTGATCGCGTTTATTGTGTTTCGCTTCAACGCCAAGAAAAATCCGGTTGCCTCGACCACCACGCATAATACCCTGATCGAGGTGATCTGGACGTTGGTGCCGGCGGTTTTGCTGGTCGCGGTCGTGGTGCCGTCGCTGAATCTGATTTATCAGCAGGCCGATTACAAAAATCGATATATGACGGTGCGGGTGACTGGGCATCAATGGTATTGGGAATATTCCTATAAGGGGGCGAAGGGGGTTGATTTCACCTCCTATGCAATTCCGCCCGATAAATTGAAGCCGGGGCAGATCCGGCAGCTTTCGGCGAATCATCCGTTGGTGGTGCCGGTGGGTAAGAAAATTGTGTTTCAGATCACCAGCGGCGATGTGCTGCATAGTTTCTTTATCCCGTCGCTAGGTGTGCAGCGTTATGCGATTCCGGGACAGATTTGGCATCAATGGACAAAAATCGCATCGCCGGGTGTTTATTATGGCGAGTGCAACCAAATCTGTGGGATGAACCACGATAACATGCCGATCGAGATTGTGGCGTTGCCGATGAAGCAGTTCCAGGCTTGGCTGGCGAAGGCAAAGGCGGATGCGGCGCAGGGTAATGTGCCGAAGGTGCATCCGTATGAAGTGTTGGCCGATAATTCCGCGAAGTAATCCGCAGATCCGCTTTAAGATTTTTTAGGAGAGTAAGCGATGTCGTCGACTGTTTTGCCGGGCCATGACGCGCATGGCGCCCATGATCACGGGGCACACAAGCCGAGCTTTGTGCGTCGTTGGCTGATGAGCACCAATCACAAAGATATTGGCACGCTTTATATCACGTGGGCGATCATCGCCGCGCTCGAAGGGGGCGTGCTGTCGATGATCATGCGCGCGCAGTTGATGCATCCGAACAACACCATCATCACCAATGGTCAGACATGGAACGCCATTGTGACCGCGCATGGTCTGTTGATGATCTTCTTTTTCGTGATGCCGGCATTGATTGGCGGGTTTGGCAATTGGTTCGTGCCGATGATGATTGGCGCACCGGATATGGCGTTTCCCCGGCTCAATAATATGAGCTTCTGGTTCCTGTTCATGGGCTTTATTTTCGTCAATCTCGGTCTGTTAGTGGGCCACGGGTCCGGCGTCGGTTGGACCTTGTATCCGCCGTTGACCGATAGCACGTATCAGCCAGGGCCGGCTGTGGATTTCACCCTGTTTTCGCTGCATTTGGCCGGCATTTCTTCGCTATTGGGCGCGATAAACTTCATCGCGACAATTTTGAACATGCGGGCACCGGGCATGACGATGCATAAAATGCCGCTGTTCGTGTGGTCGATTTTGGTGACCGCGTTCTTGCTGCTGCTCGCGATTCCGGTGCTGGCTGGGGCGATTACCATGTTGATCATGGACCGCAATTTCGGCACGTCGTTCTTTGAGCCGGGTGGTGGCGGTGATCCGGTCTTGTTCCAGCATTTATTCTGGTTCTTTGGCCATCCTGAAGTGTACATTATGATTTTGCCAGCGTTCGGCATTATCAGCCATGTGGTGTCGACATTCTCGAAGAAGCCGATTTTCGGTTATCTGGGCATGGTTTATGCGATGGTGGCGATTGGTTTTGTTGGTTTCGTGGTTTGGGCGCACCATATGTTCGTCTCGGGCATTTCGGTGGATTCCAAGGTTTATTTCGAAGCGGCGACCTTGGTGATCGCGGTGCCGACGGGCGTGAAGGTGTTTTCCTGGTTGGCGACGATGTGGGGCGGCTCGATTGAGTTGAAGACCCCGATGTTGTGGGCGATTGGGTTTATTTTCATGTTCGTGGTGGGCGGGGCGACCGGTGTGGTGTTGGCCAATGCGGGGCTCGATACGGAGTTGCATAATACATACTTCATCATCGCGCATTTCCATTATGTGCTGTCGATGGGGTCGGTATTTGCGATTTTTGCAGGGTTTTACTACTGGATTGGCAAGATGTATGGGCGGCCTTACCCGGAATTTTGGGCCAAGGTGCATTTCTGGAGTTTCTTCATCGGCGTTAATCTGACCTTCTTCCCGCAACATTTCCTGGGTCTGGCCGGCATGCCGCGCCGCTACCCGGACTACCCGACGGCCTTTGCGGGTTGGAATTATGTCTCCTCGATCGGGGCGATGATTTCCGGTGCGTCATCGGTGGTGTTTCTCTATATCCTGTTCCGAATTTTTACCTCCAAGGAAGTTTTGGCGGATAATTATTGGGGCCAGGGCGCGACGACGCTGGAATGGACCGTGCCGTCTCCCGCGCCGCATCACACGTTTGAAGACGTGCCGGTGATTCGCTGAGTTGAATGGATCGTGAGGGTGAGTGGGGGTTTTGATGAGTGATGCGGTGAGGCAATCGGCGGTTGATCCTGTGGGGACGCCGGCTGGTGAGGCGCTGCTCGATCAAGCCCTGCTCGGCGGCACGGCCCGTGACTGGGTGGCGTTGCTCAAGCCGCGGGTCATGTCGCTCGTGGTGTTTTCGGGGGCGGCCGGTTTGCTGGTGGCGCCGGTGCCGTTGAACCCGGTTTTGGCGGTCGCGGTGATTATTAGCATTGCCGCCGGATCGGGCGCGTCCGGGGCGATTAATATGTGGTATGATCGCGATATCGATGCGATCATGCGAAGGACGGCGCGACGGCCAATTCCGGCGGGGCGGATTTCGCCGGACGGCGCGTTGATTTTTGGCATTGGGCTGGCGCTGTTGAGCGTGGTGATGATGTGGTTTGCCAGTAATTTGCTGGCGGCTGGGATTTTGGCGCTCTCGATCCTGTTCTATGTGTTCATCTATACGATGTGGCTGAAGCGCCGCACCCCGCAAAATATCGTGATTGGCGGCGCTGCTGGAGCGTTTCCACCAATCATTGGCTGGGCGGCAGCGACTGGGTCGATATCGGCTTTGCCGCTCTTGATGTTTGCGTTGATTTTCTTTTGGACGCCGCCGCATTTCTGGTCGTTGGCGCTGTTTGCCTCCGAGGATTACGAGCGGGCGGGGGTGCCGATGATGCCAGTGGCCAAGGGGGCGCGGCGGACGCGGTGGGAAATTCTGGTCTATACGGCGTTTTTGCTGCCGATTTCGGTGGCGCCCTGGTATATGGGGTTGGCGGGTAGGCTTTATTTGGCGGCTTCGTTGGGGTTGAGCCTCGCTTTTTTATGGTATGCGGTGGCGGTGGTGCGTGATCGGCAGGATGCGAGCGGGGTGAGCTTGACCCGCGATGCACCGGCGAAGGCGGCGTTTAAATATTCGCTGATCTATCTGTTTGCGTTGCTGGGCGCGATGGTCATTGATCATTGGATCGGCTGAAATGAAGGGCAAGATGGAAACCAGCAAGGATTGGAGCCCGGAAATGCAGGCCGAGTTTAGCAGGCGCCGGCGCAGCCGTAATTGGGCGTTGCTGGCGTTTTTGGTGGGGTTGTGCCTGCTGATCTATGCGATTGCGGTGGCGAAACTCTATTACACCGGGCGGATGTGGTAACAATTTCGGGCGAATTTTGCTAATTCTGGGGGTTAGACATGAGCGGCGATATACATACAGCGGAAGATCAGGTGGTTGGGCATGTTCCGCACCCGTATCACATGGTCGAGCCAAGCTTTTGGCCGCTTTTTGGTGCAATCTCGGCGATTTTGATTGCGACTGGGATTATTTTCGTCGCGCATTATCATAATTATTGGTTCCTAATCGCCGGGTTCCTCGGTGCGGTGTCCACCATGTATGTCTGGTGGCGCGATGTGGTGCGCGAGGCGCGCACGCCTGGCCTTCATAAGCTCATTACGCAAATTGGCCTGCGCTATGGCATGGCCTTGTTCATTTCCTCAGAAGTGATGTTTTTCGTCTCGTTCTTCTGGGCCTATTTCAACTTTTTCTTCTTCCCCGCGCATATGGGCTATATGTTTGCGCCGGTCTGGCCGCCGCAGCATGTTACCACCATCGATCCGTTTGCGGTGCCCTTGTTCAACACCATGGTTTTGTTGTTGTCCGGCACCACCATTACCTGGGCGCATCATGCCTTGATCGAGGGCGATCGGCGCGGGATGATCCAAGGTCTGGCCGCAACGGTGTTTTTGGGGCTGGCGTTTCTGTGCGGGCAGGCGTTCGAATATACCCATTCGCCGTTTAATTTTTATCATGGCGGGATTTTCCCGTCTGTGTTCTTTATCGCGACCGGGTTTCACGGATTTCACGTGATTGTTGGCACCACCTTCCTGGCTGTTAATCTGGTGCGCGCGATTAAGGGCCAATTCTCGCCGAAACGGCATTTTGGCTTTGAGGCGGCGGCTTGGTATTGGCATTTCGTTGACGTTGTTTGGTTGTTCTTGTTCGTTTGCATTTACTATTTTGGACGCAGCGCGATCACTGCGGCTTAATCGATGAGTGGCGCCATCGCGCCGCCGGCGCGATGGCGCCGGCTGATCGGCATGGGGGTGATCAGCGTGATCGCCTTTGCCGGGTTTATCGCGCTCGGCATTTGGCAGGTGCATCGCTATCATCATAAGGCGATTATCTTGTCGCAGATTACGCGGGCTCAGCTGCGCCCGCCGGTGCCGATGGGGGCGCATCCGTCGCCCTATCAAAAAGTTGCGGTGACCGGGCATTGGATTTTCGGTCATCCGGCTTTGTATGGCGATCAGATCAGGAATTTTCCGCAAGGGGCGGTGCAGGGCGCGCAGCTGGTGATGCCGTTCCAGCGCGATGACGGGTCGATCGTGATGGTCGATCTGGGCTGGGTCGCTGGTCGCACGCCGCATGATGTGCCGTTACCCAGCGGGCCGACGATGGTGTCGGGTTATGTGCAGGCCCAGGAATTGCTGGGGATGTTTCGCGCCAAGGATGATTTAGCCGATAAGATTTTTTACACCTTGGATGCGCGCACCATCGGCCATGCGTTGGGGCTGCACCGAGTCGCGAAATTCACTTTGATTGCGTTGGGGCCGAAACCGCTGGCCGGTGGGCCGATTCCGGCCGCCTCGCTGCCGCATCCGCCGAATAATTCGAAACAATATTATCTGACCTGGTTTGGTCTTGCGTTGGTGGTGCCTTTCGAGTTCTTTTTCTACGCGCGAAAAATTTTGAGGGAAAAACCATGAACGAGATGTCCAATTCCGCCGGTGCCTATCAGCGCTTGACCGCACGCTTTGCGCGGATGGCGGTGGTGGAAGAGGCATTGTCGATGCTGGGTTGGGATGAGGCGGCGGTGATGCCGGATGGCGGGGCAGCGGCGCGGGCGGATCAGTTGGCGATGCTGTCCGGTGTTGCGCATGGCATGTTGATCGAGCCGGTGGTGGCGGATGATCTGGCGGCGGCGGAGGCGCCGGCGGGTGATGCGGTAGCCGCGCGCAATTTGGCGCTGATGCGCCGGGCGCATCGTCAGGCGGTGGCGCTGCCGGGGGATTTGGTGGAGGCGTTGGCGCGGCAATCATCGTCTTGCGAGAAAGTTTGGCGCGCGGCGCGGGCGGCTGCAGATTTTTCGATGGTCGCCGGGCCGTTGGGAGATTTATTGGCGCTGAGCCGCGAGAAGGCGCAGGCATTGAGTGCGGCGACCGGCTTGTCGCCCTATGATGCGTTGATCGATAGCTATCAGCCGGGGATTCGGGCGGCGGAGATCAGCCAGATTTTTGCGCGCTATGAGCGGTTTTTGCAGCAGGCTTTGCCGCAGGCCGAGGCGGTGCAGGCACGGCGCGAGCAGCGTGGGCCCGGAATGGCGCCATTCGCGGTGGCGGCGCAGGAGGCGCTGTGTCGTAAATTGGCCGCTCAGGCTGGGCTTGATTTTACCGGGGCGCGGCTTGATCGCTCGATGCATCCGTTTTGCGGCGGCACGCCGACCGATATTCGGATCACCACGCGCTATGACGAGGCGGATTTTTGTTCGGCGCTGATGGGCGTGCTGCATGAAACCGGCCATGCGCTGTATGAGGCGGGCTTGCCGCGGGCGCAGGCGCGCCAGAAGGTGGGGTATGCGGCGGGGATGGCGGTGCATGAAAGCCAATCGCTGATTATTGAGATGCAGGCGGTACGCTCGGATGCGTTTTTGGGCTATCTCGGCCCCGTTTTGGCGGCGGGGTTTGGCCAGGATGTGCGCGATTTCACGCCCGATCGCCTCTCGGCGCGGCTGCGGCGGGTGGAGCGGAGCTTCATCCGGGTTGAGGCCGATGAAATGACCTATCCGGCGCATGTGATTTTGCGCTTCCGGCTGGAATCGGCGTTGATCGCTGGGGATTTGGCGGTTGCGGATTTGCCCGGCGCCTGGAATGAGGGGATGCGCGATTTGCTCGGCATTGTGCCGCCAAATGATGCGCAAGGCTGTTTGCAGGATATTCATTGGTATGCCGAATTGTTTGGCTATTTCCCGTCTTACACGCTGGGGGCGATGGCGGCGGCGCAATTGATGGCGGCAGCGCGGCGGGCGGAGCCGGGGCTGGATGCGGCGTTGGCGCAGGGCGATTTTTCACCTTTGCTGGGCTGGTTACGAACGCACGTGCATGGCCAGGGCTCGATGTTTGGCTTTAATGAATTATTGCAGCGTGCCACCGGCAAGCCACTCGATCCGGCTGATTTCGAGACGCATTTGACGGCGCGTTATTTGAGCTAGCGCCCGATGACCTTCGAGCAGCTGCGGATTTTTGTGGCGGTTGCCGAGCGTGAGCATATGACCCGTGCGGCCGATTCGTTGGGGTTGACGCAATCGGTGGCGTCGGCGGCGATTGCGGCGTTAGAGCGCGAATTCGGGCTGCGGCTGTTTCATCGGGTCGGGCGGGGAATCGCGTTGACCGAGGCGGGCGCGTTGTTTTTGGAAGAGGCGCGGGCGATTTTAGGGCGTGCTGACGCGGCGGGGGTGGCGATGCGCGAACTTGCCGGGCTGGTGCGCGGGCGGCTCTCGATCATGGCGAGCCAGACCATTGCCAACCATGTGCTGCCGCTGCGGCTGGTGGCGTTTCGGCGGCATTATCCGGGCGTGCGGCTGGCGGTCTCGATTGGCAATTCGGCTGATGTGGCGCAGGCGATTATCGAGGGCCGGGTCGAGCTCGGCTTTGTTGAAGGGCCGGCAGGATCGGTGCAGCAAGGGCCGATTATTGCCGAGCCGGTGGCCAAGGACCGGCTGGTGATGGTGGTCGCGGCGGATCATCCCTGGGCGGGGCGCGATGATGTGGGACCGGCGGAGCTGGCGGCGGGAAGCTGGGTGCTGCGCGAGGATGGTTCGGGCACGCGGGCGATGTTTATCGAGGCGATGACAGCACTTGGTGTGGCGTATGAGGCGCTGGATATTGTGATCGAGCTGCCGGCCAATGGGTCGGTGCTGACGGCGGTGCTGGGTGGGGCAGGGGCGACGATATTGTCCGAGCTGGTCTGCGCCAATGCGATTGCTGCGGGGCGGCTTGCGCAAGTGCGGGTGGCGCTGCCGGAGCGATGGTATTTTGCGGTTCAGCACGCCGAGCGGTTTCGCTCGCGCGCGGTGGCCGCTTTATTGGCGGAAATGCAGGACGGCGCGAGCCCCTGAAACGCGCCCGCTCGGGCAATGGCGAGGCGCTTCAGGGGCAGGCGATTAGCCGATTAGCCGATTTCCGAGGCGCTATGGACGATTTTGGCGACCATGCCATAGGCGATGGCTTCTTCGGCGCCCATCCAATAATTGCGGTCCGTGTCCCGCTCGACTCGGGCGAGCTCTTGGCCGGTTTCGCGCGCGATGATGCGGTTAATCCGCTCGCGCATTTTGATGATCTCCTTGGCCTCGATATCAATATCGGTGGCCGGACCGCGCACCCCGCCCATCGGTTGATGCAGCAGGAAACGGGTATTCGGCAGGCAGTAGCGGTGATTTTTCGCACCGGCCAAAAAGATCAGCGCGCCCGCACTCGCGACCCAGCCCGTGCCGATCATGCGCACCGGGGCGGTGGCGCTGACGAAGCGGATCACGTCATGGATGGTGTCGCCGCTTTCGACATGGCCGCCCGGCGAATTGACGAACACATCGATCGGCGCGTCATCTGCACCGGCGAGCGCCAGCAGCTGGGCGGTGACGACTCGGGCGATTTTATCGTTGATTTCGCCGAAAATCAGCACTTTACGCTGTTTGAACAAGCGGGACTCGATGCCGCCGGAGAGGGCTTTTTCGGCAGCATCCGCAAGCTTCTCCACTTGCTCGGGGGTGGGTTCGGGCGCATCGTCATCATCGTCGGCGACGATGCGGTTGCGGGTGATGTCTGACATGGTGAAACTCCTCGATCCTATCGCGGTAATGTGGCGGATGCGCCCGCCAATGTCGAGATGGGGTGCGGTGCTGACATGTCACCCCGTGCTGGACGGCAGGGCTTGGCTGCAGGGCTGGGTTGAGGGGCGTTTGGCCTGGGTGGGTTGTTGCGCTAGTATGAGGGAGAGTATTTGTGATATTGCGCCTCGGCGGTCTCATGCCATCTATGTGATCGCCAGTGAACAGGAATTAGGGGAGAGTTGGTTATGCGTCTGGCCGTGTTGAAGGAGCGCGCGTCGGGAGAGACCCGCGTGGCGGCGACGCCGGAGACGGTGAAAAAATTGATCGCCTTGGGGCTGAGCATTGCCGTTGAGGCGGGAGCCGGGGCGATGGCCTCGATCAGTGATGCGCAATATCGCGAGGCGGGTGCTGAAATCGCGGGCGATGCGGCTTCCTGCTTGGCGGGCGCGGGCATTGTGTTGTGCGTGCAGCCTCCTGCGCCTGCGGAACTCGCGATGGTGCCGCGTGGTGCATTGTTGATCGGCACGTTAGGGGCGATGGGCAATGAGGCGCTGGTGCAACAATTTGCGAGCGCCGGGATTGATGCCTGTGCGATGGAATTGCTGCCGCGCATCACCCGGGCGCAATCGATGGATGTGCTGTCGAGCCAAGCGAATTTGGCCGGGTATCGGGCGGTGATTGAAGGCGCTGAAGCGTTTCCGCGTGGATTTTCGATGATGATGACGGCGGCGGGCACGGTGCCGCCGGCGCGGGTGTTCGTGGTGGGCGCGGGCGTTGCGGGGTTGCAGGCGATTGCGACCGCACGGCGCTTGGGCGCGATTGTTTCAGCAACCGATGTGCGCCCGGCGGCGAAGGAAGAAATCAAATCGCTCGGGGCGAGCTTCATCGGCGTTGAGGATGAGGAAAGTTCGAAGCAAACCGGGGCCTATGCGCGCGAGATGAGTGCGGAATTCCGCGCCAAGCAGGCGGCATTGATTGCCGAGACGGTGGCCAAGAATGACATTGTGATTTGCACCGCCTTGGTCATGGGCCGCAAGGCGCCGGTGATCATTACCGCCGAGGCGGTGGCGGCGATGCGCATGGGCAGTGTGGTGGTGGATATCGCCGCGGATGCCGGGGGCAATTGTGCGGCCACGGTGCCGGGCGAGCGGATTGTGACGCCGAATGGCGTGACGGTGCTTGGCTATCGCAACTGGCCGGCCCGCATTGGCGTGGCGGCGAGCGGGCTTTATGCGCGCAACCTGATGACGTTCGTCACCAGTTTTTGGGACAAAGAGGCTGGCGCGCCCAAGCTGCCGGCCGATGATGACATTGTCAAAGGCGTGCTGCTAACCCGTGGCGGCGCGGTTGTTCACCCGAATTTTCAGCCGCAAGCGGCTGCGTAAAGGAGCGCTATGATGACCCCCGCTGAATTGGCCGGCCAGGCTGCGAGTCTGGCCCATAAAGCCGCCGTGCTGGCGCAGAATGCGGCGGGCTTTGCCGCCGAGGCCGCTGCCCATCACCCGCATCATCCGCCATTGATTTATTTGTTCGCGATTTTCGTGATGGCGGTGTTTGTTGGCTATTATGTGATTTGGAGCGTGACGCCGGCGTTGCATTCACCGCTGATGGCGGTGACCAATGCCATCTCCTCGGTGATCATTGTCGGCGCGATGCTGGCGGTGGGGCTGCATGGCGATATTGCTGCGCATATTTTCGGGTTTCTGGCGGTGACGCTGGTATCGGTGAATATTTTCGGCGGCTTTATGGTGACGCAGCGCATGCTGTCGATGTTCAAAAGAAAAGCGAAGTAAGGGAGCGACCCGATCATGAGTAACGCATCCGATCCGGGCATTACGCTCGCTTATTTGGTGGCCGCCGTGCTGTTCATTCTGGCCTTGCGCGGCTTGTCGCATCCAGAATCCTCGCGACGCGGCAATATGATGGGCATTGCCGGGATGGTGATCGCCATTCTAGCAACCCTCGATCATCCGGGCATGTTGCTTGGCGGCGCCGGGCTGATTTTCCTCGGCATTGCCATTGGCGGCACGGTTGGCGCCGTGGTGGCCAAGCGGATTCAAATGACCGCGCTGCCGCAATTGGTGGCGGCATTCCACTCGCTGGTGGGTTTGGCGGCGGTGTTTGTTGCGGCATCGGCGTTGAATGCGCCGACCAGCTTTGGCATCGGCACCCCGGGGCATTTGCGTCTGGAGAGCTTGATTGAAATGTCGATCGGCCTCGCGATTGGCGCGATCACTTTTACCGGCTCGATCATTGCGTTTGCCAAGCTGCAAGCGCTGATGAAAGGCACGCCGATCACGTTCCCCGGCCAGCATAAACTCAATCTCGGGCTTGGGATTTTGATTTTTGTGCTGATGGTGATGTTTGTGGTGTCGGGCGGCTCACAATTGCTGTTCTGGCTGATTGCACTGGTCGCGCTGGCACTCGGCTTGCTGCTGATCATCCCGATTGGCGGGGCGGATATGCCCGTTGTGGTGTCGATGCTGAACTCTTACTCCGGCTGGGCGGCGGCGGGCATTGGTTTTACCATTGGCAATGTCGCACTGATCATCACCGGCGCATTGGTCGGCTCATCCGGCGCTATTCTCTCCTACATCATGTGCAAAGGCATGAACCGCTCGATCATCAATGTGCTGCTCGGTGGATTTGGCACCGATGGCGGTGCGGCGGGTCCGGCGGCGGCGATGGGCGATAAAACGGTTAAATCCGGCTCGGCTGAGGATGCAGCGTTCATTATGAGCAATGCGTCGAAAGTCATTATCGTGCCGGGCTACGGCATGGCGGTGGCGCAAGCGCAGCACGCGGTGCGCGAAATGGCTGATTTGCTCAAGGCCGAGGGCGTCGATGTCAAATACGCGATCCATCCGGTCGCGGGGCGGATGCCGGGGCATATGAATGTGCTGCTGGCGGAAGCCAACGTGCCTTATGATGAGGTGTTTGAGCTGGAGACCATCAATAATGAGTTTTCCACGGCGGACGTGGTCTATGTGATTGGGGCCAATGACGTGACCAATCCGGCGGCGAAAACCAATTCGGCCAGCCCGATTTACGGGATGCCGATTTTGGAGGTCGATAAGGCCAAGACCGTGTTGTTCGTGAAGCGCTCAATGGCCTCGGGCTATGCGGGCGTGGATAATGAGCTGTTCTTCCGGCCCAACACCATGATGCTGTTTGGCGATGCGAAGAAAATGACCGAAGAGATTGCCCAAGCGTTGGGCAGGTAAATTCGGAAAACTAGGCTGGCATCATGTTGATCAACGCGGATCTGGGCATTGCTGCGGTCGTGGAAACCGCTGCGATGCCCTGGGTGGCCTCACCAATCGCCGGCGTTGAACGGCGCATGCTGGAGCGCGATGGCGAGGAGGTGGCGCGAGCGACGTCGCTGGTGCGCTATGCACCCGGCTCGGCGTTTTCGCCGCATCGCCATGATGCGGGCGAGGAATTTCTGGTGCTTGACGGGGTGTTTTCCGACGAGAGCGGGGATTTTCCGCGTGGGTTTTATGTGCGCAATCCGCCCGGATCGCAGCATCGGCCCTCAAGTGCGCCGGGTGCGGTGATTTTGGTCAAGCTGCGGCAAATGCCGGTGCAGGAAACCGAATTGCTGCGGCTCGATACTCATGATCAGGCTTTGTGGCAGCGTGATGCGACCGGCCGTGCGCGGGCCTTACTGTTCGAGGCGGCGTGGGAACGGGTGGAGATGATCCGCTTGCCTGCGGGCGATGAGGATGCCGACGATCACTATCCGGGCGGCTGCGAGCTATTCGTGGTAGAGGGCGCGATCACGCTGGACGGGGTTGTGCGGCCTGCTGGCACCTGGGCGCGGCGCCCTGCCGGGGCGGTGATGCGGTTGGGCAGTGCGAATGGCGCGCTGATTTATCGGAAAACCGGGCATTTGGCAGCGCCGGTCGGCTAGAGCGTGATTGCTTATCATCAATTACGCTCTGGCCTTTGTTTGCCGATCAATTTCATTGGTTTAGGTCGAATCTTTCGATTCAACCTAAACCAATATTGATCTCATCGGGCGATGCATGATCTGATCATTGTCGGGGGCGGGCTGGCAGGGTTGGCGCTGGCTGAGCGGATGGCGCGCGATGGTGCCGATATTGTCCTGTTGGAGGCGCGTGACCGGCTGGGCGGGCGCGTATTGGCGCATCAAACGGCGGCGGGGCGGTATGATTTGGGGCCGGCCTGGATTTGGCCAGGCATGCAGCCAAGGTTGCGCGCTTTGGTGGCGCAAGCGGGCCTGACGGTCTATCCGCAGGATGAGGCGGGCGGGCTGGTGTTTGAGGATGCATCCGGCACGATCCAGCGTTTTGCCCGGGGCTTCGGCCAAGAGCCGCCGAGCTTGCGGATTGTGGGCGGGATTAGCGCCCTGATTGATCATCTGGCAGGAAGGCTGGCGGCGGATCGGGTTAGGCTTGAGACCCCGGTCACGGGCTTGCAGTTGCAGCATGATCATGTGCGGGTGATTACCGAAAGCGGGGCGTTGGCGGCGCGTCGGGTTGCTTTGGCGATGCCGCCTCGGTTGGCGGCGGCGTTGGTTTTTGCGCCGCCTTTGCCGCCCGAGACCGATGCGGCGTTGCGACAAGTGCCGACCTGGATGGCGGGGCAGGCCAAGGCGTTGGTTATTTATCGCGCTGGTTTCTGGCGGGAAGCGGGCTTATCGGGTGCGGCGATGAGCCAGATCGGGCCGCTGGGGGAAATTCATGATGCCTCGCTGCCCGGGGCGGGGGAGGCGGCGCTATTTGGCTTTTTTGCCTGGCCACCTGCCTTGCGGGCAGCCCGGCAGGCGACGCTGGCGGACGCGGTTCGCAGCCAGCTCGGGCGGCTATTTGGGCCGGCTGCGCTGGCGCCGGACGCGATCGTGATCCGCGATTGGGCCGATGATCGCTGGACCTCGACGGCGCTCGATCAAGTGGCGCTGCGCGAGCATCCATCCTATCAGGCGATGGATTTGCCGCCCGGCTGGGGGGACCGGGTGTGGCTCGCGGGATCAGAATCCGCGGCTGATTTTGGCGGCTATTTGGAGGGGGCCTTGGCGGCGGCGGCGAATTTGGCCGGAGCAGTATCAATTAATCGGGAGTTTTCATAATTTTAACGTGTTTTATTAAGAAATTGCTGGCAAAGACGGGTTTAAGACGCTGATGCTTTAGCGCGATCTTTCTGGGGACGTGACATGGTGTTTTCACGGCGGTTTTTGTTGGATGCGGGGGTCAAGGCGACGATCAGCCTGCCGCTTTGGATGCAATCCTCTCTGGCCGCAATGCCCTGGTCGGGGCGGGAGCGGGCTGCGCGGTTGCGTGCGGCTGCCTATCACCCCGCGCAGCAAAATCGGCTGGTGGTGATCGATCCGGGGCATGGCGGGCGCGATCCGGGCTGTATTGGCAAGGGGCGATTGTTTGAAAAAAATATCGCTTTGTCGGCGGCGTGGGATTTACGCCGCACGCTGGAGCGGGGCGGCTATCAGGTGATGATGACCCGGGAGCGGGATTTTTTCGTCCCGTTGCAAGGACGGGTCGATTTTGCCGAGAAACATAACGCCGCTGTATTTCTCTCGATCCATGCCAATTCGGTTGCACCGAACACGGTTGTGCGTGGTGCAAGTGTTTATACCTTTGCCGAACACGCATCCGATCCGTTAGCGCAAAAAATTGCCCGCTCGGAAAATAGCGTCGAGCGTTTATCGAACCCAACGTTCAAGGGCGTGTCGCCGCAAGTGGGCGAGATTTTGTTTAGCTTAATGTCGCATAGCACCAAGGTAGAGTCGCTCCTTTTACAAAAGCACGCGGTCGGGGCGTTAGCGCGCTCGGTCGATATGCTGCAAAATCCGGCGCGCCATGCGACCTTCGCGGTGCTGCAATCCTCAGCGATTCCGAGCATTTTGGTGGAGACGGCGTTTTTGTCGAACCCCGAGGATGAGGCGGCGTTGCGCACCAATGCGTTTCGCGAGCGGATTGCCCAATCGATGAAAGTTGCTGTGGACGCCTGGTTTGTCGCCAAGCAACATGCGGTGGCGAATTTGTGAAATCGCTGATCCGGGCGCGGGCTCAGTTGACCCGGCGTGCCGCGGTTTCGCCCGAGCGGATCGCGCCTTCGATGGTGGCGGGCAGGCCGGTTGCGGTATAATCGCCAGCGAGGCTGAGATTGGTGATCATTGATCCATTGATCAGCGGCGTGGTGCCAGGGCGGCGGCGCAGCTGCGCCGGCGTTGCGGCGAAGGTGGCGCGTTTTTCCTTCACCACCCGATAGGCGGGCATGGTGCGCGGCAGGCCGAAGGCGCGGCGCAGATCCGACCACACTTCGAGCGCCAGCGCCTCGGCATCGATATCGACCTTGTCATTGGCGGCGCTGATGGTGATGGATACCACGTCGTTTTTTTCAAAGACCCATTCGGCCGCTCCGCCGAGCAGGGCGTAAAAGCCCGATGGGCCGGGCGGGATACCGGCGCGGAAATGCACATTCAGGATCGCCTCATGCTGATCAGGCACGATCAGGCCGGGTAAGAGATCCGCGGCAATCCAAGGTGGTGTCGCGAGGATCACGTGATCGCCCGGGCGGATCGGCTCGTCGGTCGCCGGGCCGGTGAGGCGGGTGATGGTATGATCATCAATGCCGATTGCTTGGATGCGGGCGCCAAAGCGCAATTCTGCGCCATGGGCGCGCAAAAAAGCCAAAGCCGGGTCAACCAAACTTTCCGACAGGCCGAGCTTGGGATAGCGCGGAATGGCGGACGCCCCGCCGCGCCCGATGGTTTCGCGCAACACCGCGCCGAGCAAGGCGGCGGACCCGGCGGCGGGTTTGGTATTGAGCGCTGCGATGGCCAAAGGCTCGATCAGCCGTTCATAAAGCGGGTCAAGATCGCCCATCAGCGCCTGCACCCGATCATCCGGCCCGGCGCGGTCGAGCCGGCGGAGGGCGAGATAATCGCGCGCGTGCGAATGCGGCACCCGCGCTTTGGGGCGAAAAATCCAGAGTGGCAGACGGCTATTATTGAGCCGTACGTTCCAGGATGCGCCGGAAACCAGATCGATGAAGGGGAAAATCGCCCGGTCCGGCCCGGTGAGCGTGTCGCTCGCGCCGATGCGCGCCAGATAGCGCATGGCGGCGTGATTGCCGGATGCCAGCAAATGATTGCCGTTATTAATCCGGCAATCGAGCGTGGCATCGTGATACGACCGGCAGCGCCCGCCCGCGAAACGCGCTTGTTCATGCAGCACCACCCGCTCGCCGCGCTCGGCGAGGGCGGTGGCGGCGGCGAGCCCGGCCATGCCCGCGCCGATAATATGGGTGCGCTGTGTCATAGCGGCTCGGGCCGTCGGTCGGCTAGGAGCCAGAGTTGCGCGGCGAGGCCGAGTTTGCGCCAGAGCGGCAGGCTGGGTCGCTGCATGGGGGCTGCAAAGCGGCGGGCGCGCATAATGCCGAGCAGCGGGCGATAGGAGGCGGCCATCAGCCGGGCCGGGCGCATGGCGCGCGGGTTGCAGTCAGCCATGGCGCGGGCGGCTTGATCGAAATGGCCATCGGCGCGATCCGCGAGGGCGGTGAGCACAAGCGGCGCGTGCGGGTGCGCGAGGGCGGCGTGCGGCTCCAGCGGAATATTATTGGCGCTGAGTAATTCGCGCGGCACATAAAGCCGGTTGCGCTGCGCATCTTCGCCGAGATCGCGCAGAATATTGGTGAGTTGCAGCGCGCGGCCCAGATGATGCGCAACGCGGCGACCCGCCTCGGTCGGTTCGCCGAAAATGCGGATCGAGAGGCGGCCGACGGCGGATGCAACGCGATCACAATAGAGATCGAGCGTGGCTTCATCCGGTGCGATAATCGGCGCGTCGGTATCCATCGCCATACCATCGATGATCGCCAGGAAATCATCCTGCTCCAGCCCATGACGGGCAATGGCGGTGCGCAGCACGCGGGTGGTCGGCTCATCGGCCACGCCGTCATAGAGTGCGGCGATGCGGTTGCGCCATTGATCAAGCCCATTGATGCGCGCCGGCACGGACACGCCATCATCATCGGCGATATCATCGACCACGCGGCAGAACGCATAGACGCCATACATCGCGATCCGGCGCGGCGCGGAGAGCACCGTCATGCCGCGATAAAACGAGGTGCCTGCCGCACGGGTGAGAGCGGTAACGGCGGCGATATCCTCAGGCTGATAGGGTTCGATCATGCGAGGCGGGGTAAGGCGGTCATCAGGGCCGCGAGGAAATCCGATTTGCGCAATTTGACCCGTCCGGCCAAGGGGTCTTGGCGGCATAAACGAGCATGCAAGCGCTCGGCGAGGTTGGTGATCACGCCGGTCTCCAGGCGCATCCGGCGCGAGCGGAGTTGATGGGCCAACGCGGTGGCGGCGCGGTTCAATTCGGCCGTCCGCTCCAGCATATCATCGAACACGGCGCGCAGCGGCGCCGAGGTGGCCGGTGCGGTCAGCGCCTCAACCGAGATCCCGGCCTTGGTGAGCATTTGTGTGGGCAGATAACAGCGCTTCAGGCTGCGCCAATCATCGGCGCAATCTTGCAAATGATTGAGCACTTGCAAGGCCGCGCAGAGCGCGTCTGATGCGGGCCAACTCGCTCGGTCTTCGCGGTGCAAATCGAGCACGAAACGGCCCACCGGGGCGGCCGAGAAGCGGCAATATTCCATCAAATCCTGCCAACTGGCATAGCGCGATTTGGTTGCATCCTGGCGGAACGCAATCAGCAATTCACGCGCATGGGTCGCGGGCAGGGCCATCTGGGCCAAGCTCTCGCGCAAGCGGCTCGCACTCGGCGAGCCCGATTGCACTGCACCGCTCAGCACCATATCCATTCGGTTGAGCCGAGTGATTTTATCCTCCGGCGTGAGGTCGGCATGATCGGCAATATCATCGGCATTGCGAGCGAAGCTGTAAAATGCGTGGACATGCGGGCGAAGTTTCGGATGGATCAGCACGCCGACCGGGAAATTTTCATCGCCGCGATCCTTGCCGGACCATAATTCGACGTTATCGGATGAAATGGGCGTGGTCATCAGGAGGCTCCGTAATCGCGGCGTTTCCATTGCGCGCCCGCACCCCGCCAATAGCGGCGGGCGGAGGCGATGGTGGCTTCAAGATAGAGCACGGCAATCAGCGGCAACGCCAGCGCCCATAACCGGCTCAGCCCATAGCGGCGCAGGGTGGGCAGATAAGACAGGATGGCGAGGCTGCTCGCCAAAATTCCCGCGAGAAAGCCCAACCCATGACCGGCCAGCACCGCGAGCGGCGGCACCAGCCAAACCAAGGCCAGACCGAGAATGGTCAATGCCAGCAGGGCGGTGGAATGGCGCAATTGGGTGAAAGCCGAGCGGGCGATCATCGCCCGGATATCGGATAAACGCGGATAAAGCCGGATCGATTGGGCAAGGCCGGAATGGCCGAGGAAAATCGCCCCACCCGGTTTAACCGCGCTGGCCAGCGTCACATCATCGATCAAGGCGCCGCGCATCGCCCGCACGCCGCCAATCCGCTCAAGCGCCGCACGGCGGATCAGCACTGTGCCCCCGGCGGCGGCGGCGACGGCGGATAGCGGGTTATTCACCTGCGCGAACGGATACAGCATTTGGAAAAAATACACGAAAGCCGGGATCAGCAAGCGCTCGGCACGGCTCGTGCAATTCAGCCTGACCATTTCCGAGACCATATCCAGCCGGTAGCGGCCATCAGGCTGGTTGAGCCGGGCGACCAAGGTGGCGAGATGGCGTGGATCGTGGGTGATGTCGGCATCGGTGAATAAAATCAACGGCGCATGGCTCTGCGCGACACCTTGTTCGAGCGCGAATAATTTACCGGCCCAGCCTGCCGGTTTTTCCGCGCCATCGACCAGCAAAAACCGTGGATCATGGCGCGCCATCAGCCGGGCGCGGGCGGCGGTGTCATCGGCGCTGCGATCATCGACCAGGATCACCCGATAATCGCCCGGATAATCCTGGATCAGCAGCGAGGCGATCACCGGGGCGATGGTTTCCGCCTCATCGCGGGCGGGCACAATTATATCAACCGGCGGCGCCTCGGCGGGGCTGGCCGGGCGCAATTCCGGCGTGCTGCGCCAGAACGCGGCGCCCGGTTCACCATGCGCGAAGAACAGATACAGCCAGATGAGCGCGGCCAGGATGGCGAGGGGGGTGAGCATGGCGGGTTCAGTCTCGCGCCGGGTGAAAAGCGATCTCGGCGAGCAGGCCGCGCTTGCAAAAATCGACCAAAGCATCCTCGAACGCGCGTTCAGCCGGGCGCGGCGCATAGCCGAGCTCGCGCATCGCCTTGGCGGAGCTGTACCACATTAAATGCCGTGCCATCGCTAGCATGTCGCGGGTCATCATCGGTGGATGGCCCGTCAGGCGCGCCCAGCCTTCCATCATCGCGGCGATTGGCACCAGCGGCGCGATCGGCAGCTTGAGGCGCGGCGGGGCGCGGCCCGCGAGCGTGGCGATAATCCGGCCAATATCAGAGAGCATCAGGTTGTCGCCGCCAAGAATATAAGATTCGCCGGTTTTGCCGTGCTGTTCGGCGAGCAAATGACCCGCGGCGACATCATCGACATGCACGATATTCATGCCGGTTTCCACATAAGCGGGCATCAGGCCGCGCGCCGCATCGAGCACCATGCGCCCGGTGGGCGTTGGTTTGATATCGCCCGGACCAACCGGCGCTGAGGGGTTAACGATGACAATATCGAGCCCCGTTTCGGCGAGTCGGCGAACCGCGATTTCGGCGTCATATTTCGAGCGTTTATAAGGGCCGACATGATCCTCCGGGCGGTTTGGCGTGGCCTCATCCGCCGGGACGCCGCCATGGTCCAGCCCCAAGGCGGCGACGCTGCTGGTATAGACCATGCGCTTGACCCCCGCCGCGTGGGCGGCGTTCAACAAGGCCAGCGAGCCATCGATATTGGTGCGGCGCATCACCGCGATGTCTGGCACCCAGAGCCGGTAATCGGCGGCGACGTGAAACAAGCCGCTGCATCCCGCGACGGCGGCGGCGAGCGAGGCGGGATCGGTCAGATCAGCGACCACCCGTTCGCCCGGCAAATCGCGCAGATTGCTCAAATCGCTCTGTGCCCGATGGGCGAGGCGAATCGGACGACCGGCACGCACCAGCGCGCGCGCCACGGCAGCGCCAATGAAGCCGGTGGCGCCGGTTACCAAAGTAACGCCAGAATCAGGGGATGCGCTGATAGGATTGGTCATTTGCATACTCATTGGAACAAGCGAAATAGAGATAAATTCGCAATGTGCAAAATCGGCCTGTGCGCGGCTTGTGCGGGCACGCGGCGATCACAGGGAAATCGGCATCACCGTGCCGGTGCTGGTCCAAACCAGAATTGCGGTGACCGGGCGGTTGGGGTGAATCGCCCGCAGCACGCTGGCATAGGCGCTGAGCTGGGCCCGATAAGCCGGAGGCACGAGCTGCTCGCTGGCAGGCGGGGCGCGGTCGGTTTTGTAATCGGCGAACATGATGCGCTCTGGGGTGATCGCCAGCCGGTCGATCAGGCCGCCAATTTCGGTGCGCCCAACAATCCCGGCAATCGGCGCTTCGGCGCGCGAGCCGGGGGCGAATAGCGGCAGCATTTCAGGGTGATCTAGAATCCGCATCACATCCTGCAGCAAGCGGGATTGGCTTGGCTGATCAAGCCCATGGCCAGGCTGGGCCAGATAGCGGCGTGCCGCCTCGGCGCGGTGATCGGCCGGTAGATCGGGCAGATGCTGCAACAAAGCATGCACCAGCCGCCCCCGGGCGAGGGCAAGGTTGCGCGCGCGCAGGGTGCGGTTGCGGCGCGGCGAGGCGGCGGCGAGGCCGGTTTCCGCCCCTTCGGCGCTGCGGCTGGGCACCAGCCGATCAATCGGGTCCGATGGCGGCGGCGGCGGGGTGGCTTGCCAATCATTCGCGCCGCCGACCCAGGCGGGCAGGGCCGCACGGCGCGCCTCATCGCTTGGTGCCGGGCGATCGGGCGGTGCCGTTTGCGCGCAGCGTGATGTCAGCGCCTCGCTGGCCCAGGGTAGGGCAATCGGCACGGCTTGGGCGGCGGCGCCCAGCCGAGCGAAGGCGCGCTGCACCGATTGATACCAGCAATCGTTCGGCGGTGCATTTTTCGGTGCGGCACCGCACACGATCAAATGATCCTCGGCGCGAGTGAGTGCCACATAGAGCAGGCGGTTATATTCCTCCACCATCGCGGTTTTGGCGGCCTCCACCGCGCCAATCACCGCACTGCTGCGCTGATCGGCACGCGGGCTGAAAATTGGCACATCGCGATCCGATTGCGGCGCGGTCAGCCAATGCAGCGTGTCGCGGGTTCTCGGCGTGCTGGTGGTATCGGGCAGGATCACCACCGGCGCTTGCAGCCCTTTGGCGCCATGCACCGTCATCAAGCGCACTGAATTGCCCGCCGCCTCGGCCTCGCGCTTGATTTCGGCGGCGGAGGCATCGAGTTCCGCGAGAAAAGCTTGCAGGCTGGGCGGGTTGCTCGCGGAAAAATCGATTGCGGCGGCGAGTAATTCATCAATCGGCTCCGCCGCCTCCGGGCCGAGCCGTGCGAGCAGCCGCGCACGCCCCCCGAGTGGCCCGATAATTTCCGCCAAAAGCTGATAGGGCGAGACAAAATCGACGCGTTTTTGCAAGCGTGCAAACAAATCCTCCGCAGCGCGATAATCCGCATTCTGCGCCGCACTGCGGGCAAGCGCCTCGCGCAGGCTGCCGATCCGCCCAATCGCCAAGCGCATCAGCGCCTCATCGGACAGGCCGCCGAGCGGGCTGGTCAGAAAGGTCGCGACCGATACATCATCCTCAGGGAGCAATAATGCCTGCAATAATGCGATTAAATCCGCCACCGCCCGGGTCTCGGTGAGCACCATCCGGTCCAGCCCCGCGACCGGCACGCCATGATCCTTCAGCGCACGGGTCAAAGCCGGGCCAAATTCATTGCGTGATCGCACTAAAATCAGAATATCGCCCGCTTGCAGCAGTCGGTCGCGCGCGGGCAGCGCCATCACCCCGATTTGTGCGGCAATCCAAGCGGCGATGCCATTGGCCAGCCGCCGCCGCGCCGAGCTTTGGCTGAGATAATGATCGGCCACTTGCCACGCCCCCAGCGCGGGTTCGGGTTCGGCGGGCACCAGCGGCCAGAGCGTGGCGGACCCGGCTTGGCCCGCGCGGCTGATGCCATGGGCGAGTGATGCGCCCGGCGCGGCCACCCCCCGGCATGCCAGATCATCGGCAAACACCTGATCGACCAATTGAAGGATCGGCGCGGTCGAGCGAAATGACGTGTCCAGCGTGCCGTCATGCCACCGCGCCTGCGCGTCGGTCACGCGGCGCCCGATATGACGGCGCCATTGGTCAAACACCGCGAGATTGGCACCTTGGAATGAGTAAATCGATTGTTTGCGATCCCCCACCGCGAAAATCGAGCGCGGCAGGCGCTCATCGGCGCGGGTGCCGTAGCCGGCAAAAAATTCGGCGGCGATCTGGTTGATCACCTGCCATTGTGCCGGCGCAATATCCTGCACCTCATCGAGCAAAATATGATCCAGCCCGCCATCGAGCTTGTAGAGCACCCAAGCCGCGCCGGGATTCTGCAATAATTGCGCCGCGCGGGCGATCAAATCGGCGTAATCAAAGCGCGATTCCTGAATTTTCGCATCGATATCGGCATTGCGAATGGGCAGCAGCAAATCGATCATCGCGCCGGAGAGCGCCGCGAGAACCAGCGCCGCGCATTGGTCGCGATAGCGCAAAATGCGCGCCTGCTCGGCTTCGATGATCACGGCCAGATCCGGGTCCGAACCGTTTAGCGCCTTGCTAATAAAGGCCGACAGCGCGCGCGGCTTGCCCGCGCTGGTGAGAAACAAGCCGCACCATGTCGCCCAATCGGCAGCGCGGTTTGCCACCGGTTTCGCCAGAATATCGAGCAATTGATCAGCTTTTTCTTGTGCTTTGGGCGAGGAGGCGGCGGCGATGCGCTGCAAGGCGGCGCGGAGCGGCTGATTGTCGGTGCCCTGGATCGCGTCATTGGTCAGCGCTTCTGCATCCTGATCGGGCGCGTTCAGGGCGGCGCGCTGCTCGGCCTTGATCGCGGGCGCAGCGCCGTGTTTGGCGAGCAGGTGCGCAAGTTGGGTGCGCTGATCGGTGAGCAATTGATCGATCAGTGCCGCGAATTGGGTCTCGGATATTTCGCCCGCGAGACGCAGCAGCGCCTCGGTCGGCTCTAGGGCTTTATCGCCCAGCACGGCTTCGCGCGCGGCACGGCGGCGCAGGCTGGTCTGCGCATCATCCGAGACGGCAAAATGCGGTGTAATACCCGCTTCGAGGGGAAAGCGGCGCAGCAATGATTGGCAAAATGCGTGGATGGTATCGATGCGCATGCCGCCGGGTAAATCGAGCACCTGTCCAAACAACGCCCGCGCCCGCGCCCGGTTGGCGGCGCTGGCTGCGACATCGAGCTTGGCGAGTTCGCCATCAAGCAGTGCATCGCCCAGCGTCACCCAAAGCCCGAGCCGGTTGCGCAGCCGGATCGCCATTTCGGCGGCGGCGGCGCGGGTGAAGGTCAGACATAAAATGCGTGCGGGGTTTGCGCCTTCCAGCATCAGGCGAAGCAGCCGGTCGGTCAGCAGCTTGGTTTTGCCCGATCCGGCGGAGGCGGCGACGAAGGCAGAGACCAGCGGATTGGCGGCAGCGCGCTGGGCGGCTTCGGCGTGGGCGATGGCGTTGCTCATTCGCTATCATCCCACTCAGCGCGGCGCGAAATCCCGGCATAAGGTTGATCAAACGGGCTGCGCGCCGGATGCGGCCGATCGCGATACGGGGTGGCCGGATCTGCGAAATGATGAAGGATGAGTGGAATTTCGTGCCGTGCTTGATCGATGATGGCGCGGAGCTGATCCGGATTATCCGCAAATAGGCTGCGTGTATCGCCTTCGGTGGCGCCGCCGGAGAGTTTCCAATAGGCCAGTTCGGACACCTTATTGGCAAAATCCGCGCCAAAGCCGCCGGTTTCCGCCATCACCGCCTCCAGCGGCAATTGCGGCGCGCTGCCGGACTCGACCTCCTTGTCCGCAGGCGGCGTGCCGGTTTTGAAATCGATCAGCGTCACCCCAGCGCCGCGCCGCTCAATCCGGTCCGCACGACCGCGCAGCAAAAACCCATCAATCCGCCATTCGCCGGACTGCTCGGTGGCAATGATGTCCGCCGGACCATGGGTCGTCAGTCGTTCGCGCTCCAAGGCGACAATCCAATCGGCGATACGGCGCAGGCGCACGCGCCAGAACGCTTCCAGCCCGCCGCGCAAGCGCTGCGCACGGAGCGGTTGTTCGAAGGCGTTGAATAATAGGCTGGCGGCCTCAGGCGCTGCTGCCCAGCTTGGGTGATGGCCGACAGCGCGCAGCCCCTCATGAACGATGGTGCCAAACAATGCGGCATCGGTCTGTGCATCGAGCGGGCCGAGCGGGTTGAGCCGTAGGATACGCTTGGCATAAATCGCGTACGGATCGGCGAGCAGGGTGGTGATTTCCGATATCGAATAGCGGGTGGGCCGGTGCGCTGCGGCGGGGCGGGGTTCTGGTCGCGGCCGGATGATGCGCGCCGCCGGTTGATCAAGCGCGAGTGACCAAACGGCGGCTGGATGCGCGGGCAGGGTTTGGTTCGCACCGCGCAGCAAGGTTTCGATCCGGGCGAGAAAGCGTGACGGCACGGCGGGGGCGCGTCCGCGCCGCGCCGGGGCGGAGAGAATAACCGTGCGGCAACTCGCAATCAGGCTGGTTAAATCATGGGCGGTTTCGCCAATTAAGCTGGTCCCATCGGGCAGGCCAGCGGCGCGGCGCATCGGGCGCGAGAGCCAGGGGCCAGGATCAGGCTCTGCCGGGAACACACCCTCGACCATGCCGCCGAGGATGAGCGTATCGACCGTTTGCAAGCGGGCTTCGAGCAAGCCCCAAATGGCGATGCGCGGATTGGCGTCTTGCGTGCGCGGGCGGCGCAGCCGGGCATCGCCGAGCACCGCCTCGAGCATGGCGGGAAGTTCGGCCGGGCTGATATCGGGCAAGTCTTGCAGCGCCTCGAATTGCTGGGCGAGCCATTCGGACAGCGCCGCCCCGGCGGGCCCAGCCCAAAGCCGGTCCGCGCCGGGCTGCTCATCGCTGCTGGCCAGCGCTTCGGCGGCCTCGATCAGCGCATCCAGCATATCGCCGGGGCTGATCGCCTGCCGTGCCGCTGCATCGATCAAGGGGCGCAAAAGCGCGCGCAAATCGGTAATAAAACGGGTCAAATCGGGGCTGGTTTGCTCGGCGGCGAATATCAAGGCGGCAAAGCCAGGGCCGGGCAGCCGCGCCCGCAGCATCAGATCGAGCGCGCGGGCCGATGATCGGGCCTGCCCCCGGGCGAGCCCGGCGGCGGTGAGCGGATGTTGCAGCAACGCCAGCAAGGGCACGGCCGCGTAATCGGCGCGCTGGGCTGCGGCGAGGAGGCGCAGCAGCACCGCGGGCGGCGTATCGGCCAATTTTTCGCCGGCACTATCCTCGGCGCGAATGCCAAGCCGGGCGAGCTCGGCAGTGACCCGGAGCGCCAAGCCGCGATCGGGCGTGACCAAGGCGGCATCGCGGCTGGGTTCATCGAGCGCATCGCGCAAAGCCAGGGCGATGGCGCGGGCCTCATCCTGCTCATCGGCGGGGCTGAGCCGATAGAGCAAACCAAGATCGGCGGCCTGCGGCTGCTGCCATTCGGCCAAGGCGGCGGGGGGCAGAAAGGCGCGGCGCAGCAAGGTGGCACGGGCGGCTTCGGGCGCATCGGGTGGGCTCCATCGCGCGATTTCCGCCCGATCGACGCCGATTGCCGTAATCAAGCGCCGCAGCCCCGCTTGCGGGTGGGCGGGCGTGTCATCCAACGCCTGCCAAGCGGCGTCCGACAAGTCCGGATCAAAACCCGCCAGCACCACGCAACCCTGTTCGAGATTGGCCACCGTTCGGGCCAGCCGTGCGACCGCTTTGGTGGCAATCGCGAGCCCAGCCAGCCAAACCGGCTGCGATGGCGTTTGCTGTTGCCAAAATGCCGCCTGCGCATCGAGGCTGAGCCGATGCCGACGCGCCGGATCAACCGCCCCGCGCTCAGCCAAAATCGCTGGCCAATGACTTGTGACCAATGCGAGAAAATCGAGCGTGCGTTGCCAATGTTCGGCCAGATCAGGGCTCACGATGCCGGGCAGGGTGGTGGCCAGATCAATCTCCGCTTGCTCGGCGTCATCGATCAGGCGGGCTAAATCATCCGCGAGGGCGAGCGCATCAGCGAGCCGGGTGGGCGCGCCATCCTGCCCGCGCAAGCGCAGGATCAACCGGGCCAGAATGCTGCGGCGCTGCTCGGCCGGGATGGCGGGCGGGAGGGCAATATCGGCGACCAAGCCGAGGGCTGTTTCATCGGCGCCGCCAATCGCGATGATGCGCGGCAAAATCAGCGGTTCGCCATGCGCCGCCAAAAACGCCGCCGCCGTGGCGCGCGCCGCACGGCGCGTCGGCAAGATCAGCAGCCCATCGGCTGGGTCGCGCTCGGTTTGCCGCGCGTGATCCAGCCAAGCGCGGGCGAGGGCGGGCAGAAACGGCGTGCCCATCGGAATCGCGGCGATGCTGGGGGCTTTGATCATCCGGGCAACAGCCGGCCGAGCAACGATGCAGGCCCGCGCACCAGCGCCGTGCGGGATTCTGCGCCCCGCCAAGCGAGGGCGATATGCAGTGCCGTGCGCGGCGCCGCGTCGCCAAGCCGATCTGGCCATTCGATCAGGTAGATCATGCGGTCGGAGAAATCGAGCCCAAGCTCGATCAGGTCGCTATCGCCATTCAGCCGCCATAAATCGGCATGGGTGATCGGCGGATCGGTCGGGTAGGTTTGCACCAGGGTAAAGCTAGGGCTGGGCACCTCGAGCGCCGGGTCAGCGGCGATGGCGCGAATGAAAGCACGGGCAAAGCAGGATTTTCCCGCCCCCAACGGGCCGGCGAGCAAAATAACATCGCCAGGGCGGCTGGCGGCGGCGAGGCTGCGGGCGAGCGATTCGGTGGCCGGTTGATCAGCGAGGGTGAGGACGCGTTGCTCCATCCCCATCGGTTACCCGATTGCCGCCTTTTGCGCGACACCCCCTTCTCTTTCGCAGAACAACCATTGACGATTGGCGTTGGATGCTTACCGGTAGGAGCATAACAGCGAGGTGATGCGATGACGGAAACAATCCAGGCCGATGTGGCCATTATCGGGGCGGGGCCTGCCGGGCTGTTCGCGGTGTTTGAGTGCGGCATGCTGAAAATGTCATGCGTGCTGATCGATGCGCTCAGCGAAGTCGGCGGCCAATGTGCGGCCTTATACCCCGAAAAGCCGATTTATGACATTCCGGCCTATCCCGCGATCGACGCGTCGGTGCTGATCGAGCGGTTGGAGGCGCAAATCGCCCCGTTCAACCCGCAGCGCGTGCTGGGCCATCGGGTGGAGCGTTTGGCGGGCCAGCCCGGTGATTTCGTGCTCGGCACGGATGGCGGCGCGGAAATTCAGGTCAAGGCGGTGGTGATCGCCGCGGGGGCCGGGGCGTTCGGGCCGAACCGGCCGCCCTTGGACGGGCTGGCGGCGTTCGAGGCCAGCGGCGCGGTGCAATATTATGTGCGCAAGCGCGAGGCGCTGCGCGGCAAGCGGGTGGTGATTGCGGGCGGCGGCGACTCGGCCGTGGATTGGGCCTTGGCGCTAAAAGACGTCGCTGCCTCGGTCGCCTTGGTGCATCGGCGGGCAAAATTTCGTGCGGCTCCCGAAATGGCCGCCCAAATCGACGCGCACGCCGCATCCGGCGCGATCGAGCTGGTCACGCCCTACCAATTGAACGCGCTGCACGGCGCGGACGGTGTTTTAACTGGCGTCGAGGTTGCCGATCTGGAGGGTGGCAAGCGGCTATTACCCGCCGATATTTTACTCCCGTTTTTCGGCCTCTCGAACGATCTGGGGCCGATCAGCACCTGGGGCGTCGACTTGGCGTTACACCGAATTTCGGTCAATCCGGCAAGCTGCGAAACCAGCCTGCGCGGCGTGTTCGCGATTGGCGACGTCGCGACCTATCCCGGCAAACTCAAATTGATCTTGCAAGGATTTTCCGAAGCAGCTATGGCCGCCCACGCTATGTTTGCCATCGTCAAGCCGGGCGAAGCCCTGCATTTTGAATATTCGACGTCGAAGGGAGTATCGGCATGACCGGAACCGTGCGGCGCATTTTCAAAGGCCCGGCCGGATTGCGAACAGGCTGGGCGATCGCGATTTTCCTGGTCGTTGTTTCGGTGGTTGGGGGGATCATTGGATATGTCGAACGATGGGCGCTCAAACGTTTTGATCCCGCCTATTGGGGGCGGATCGCCACGGTGATGCACGGCGCCGCACATGCCCCCGTTGCCTTCGTGCTGACCAATGAAGCGCCGTTATTGTTGTCCTACGTGGCCGCGTTAGCCGTGATGCTGCGGATTGAACGCCAGCGCTTCACCGCATTCGGATTAGGGGGCGTGCAGCGATGGCAACGGCTCGGTGCCGGTTTCGTTGCGGGGTTTGGCGCGCTGAGCTTGCTGATTTTGCTGCTGTGGAGCACGGGTCATCTGATCTTTCTCGCCCATCCGGTGCGCCCTGGCGCGGTCGTGCTCAGCGGCGTGTTCTGGCTCGCAACCTGCGCCCTGATTGCTTTTGTCGAGGAGAATTTATTTCGCGGCTATATTTTGTTTCGGCTGAAACAAGGGATCGGGTTTTGGCCCGCTGCCATTATTCTCGCGCTGCTATTCGGCTTGGCTCATAGCGGAAATGCGGGCGAAACCCATATCGGTGAAATTTCTGCCGGGCTCTATGGATTGGTGATTTGCATCAGTATTTGGTACACGCGGTCGCTTTGGTGGGCGATTGGCTTTCACGCGGCCTGGGACTGGGCGGAATCTTATTTTTATGGAACATCCGATAGCGGGATGATTTCGCAAGGTCGCCTGCTCGCAACCGCGCCGCGTGGCAATATTTATTTGAGTGGCGGGCCAACCGGACCGGAAGGCAGCGTGTTCGTCTTCGTTGCGTTAGCGGCGGTTGCGCTGGTGATGGTGCTGACCCTCCGCAACGCGCGAAATGGGGCGCATGCGGAGGCTGCAGAACTTGATTAGAGATTATTTCCGGCGTGACTTGGTCGGCGCCACAGCGGCCGCCGGCTTGGTGCCGAGACCGATTTTCTTGGCAAGGTTCGAGCGCTGTTGCGCGTAATTCGGTGCGACCATCGGGTAGTCGGTGCGCAAATTCCAACGCTCGCGATATTGCTCAGGCGTCATGCCATAAGCCGACTTCAAATGACGACGCAGCATTTTCAGCTTTTTGCCGTCTTCAAGGCAAATGATATAATCAGGGAATACAGATTTCGCCGGATTAACGGCCGGCTCCGGACGTTGCGCTGCTTTAGCTTCCGCCGTGGGTTCGCCAGCGAGGCTGCGATAGACTTCACGGATCAATCCACCAAGTGCCTCGGACGGCACAGAGTTGTGCGAGACGTGAGCGGAAATAATTTGCGCAGTCAGATGAAGAAGCTGCGCGTTTTCGGGTTCTTGCGACATAGTCGGTCCTTCGATATTGATATAAGGAATGTGAATAGCCATGGTGCATAGACACAAACATTGGCGCGGCGCAAGCACCTCGGACGGTATAGTTTGTGTCAATGTTTGAGCTATTGAGTATAGAGCGCGAAATGATGATAATAGGTTGATCGATGATGAATTCGATTCGTTCAAGTAAAATAAATGATTCTTCCGAAATTGAGGCGCGATCCAGCCTGCCGACGCATGACCGTGCGATCGATATTACCGCCGAGACATGCCCAATGACCTATGTGCGCACCAGACTTGCGCTTGATGTCATGGAGACCGGTCAAATATTGCTGGTTCGATTACTTGGGGCAGAGCCACTGTCTAATGTGCCACGTGCCGCGTCCGATCAGGGGCATGATGTGTTAGATCGGATCGATTTGGATGATGGCAGTTCGGTATTGGTGATCCGAAAGGGTTAGCAATGAATGACGCCCGTCCGCAACGCGCGGAACCACGGCGCATCGAGCGATCCTCTGCGTGGGTCGCTTAGGGCTGGATCTCATTGTTTCGGTAAAGTCATGACATTACCTATAAATAATGATCATTCGATTGCCGTTGCCGTTGCCGTTGCCGTTGCCGATGCGTGCGGTTTGCGGCGCTGGTTGCTTCGGCACGCCGATTTGATGACCAAGCAACCGACCTTAATGGCCAATCGTTTCGGCGTCCGGCTCGATTTGATCGCGGAGCGTCACATCGGCAACGCCAAGGCAAAGCAGCAGAGCCAATAGTGCAAAGCCTCCAGCGAGGCCGAATGTCAGATGAAACCCGTCCAGAATGGCGGCATGCGCGGCCGTCCCGTGGCTCAACCTTGATGACATAATCGTGCCGGCCATGGTTGCCCCAAACGCGCCGCCCATGGCGCGCAACAACAGCAAGGTGGCCGTCGCGGCGCCAATATCGGTGCGCGGGGCCGTGTTTTGCACCGCCACCAGCGAGGAGGGCAGCACGAAGCCAATGCCAGTGCCGAACACGAAGCAAATCGTCACGATGAGCAAGGTTGGCGTTGCACCGGGCAACAATGCCAATATACTATAGCCGAGCGCCGTGGTGGCAAGGCCACCGATCAGTAAAAATCGCGTGCGCCCGCTGCGCCGCGCCCATTGTCCCGCCGCATAAGCACCCAGCGTGGTCGCGACGAGGAAGGGCATGATGTCCCAGCCCGATTGCGCGGCGTTGGCATGGCGGATCAGTTGGAAAAACAGCGGCAGGGTAAAGATCGCGATGAACATCACCAAAGCGGTCAGAAACCCGATCGCGACCAGGCGGTTGAATGACGGATCGGCGAACAGGCGCATCGGCAGCAACGGGTTGGCGGCACGCTGCTCCCAGCGCCACAGCGCCGCAACGGCGAGCAAGCCAAGCCCGAACATCAGCAAAACCGGCCAGGATAGCCAAGCATAGCGATGACCGCCCCATGACAGGCCCACCAGCCAAGCCGCGACCGCGCCGGTGAGCAGGCCCGCACCCGCGAAATCGATCCGTCCGCCATGCGTCCGTTCGCGCAACAGCCGCAGGCCGCGCTGGCTCAGGATCAACGCGCCGATGCCGAGCGGCAGATTAAACCAAAAAATCCAGCGCCAGGACAAATGATCGGTCACATAGCCGCCAATCACGGGACCCGCGGTCGATGCAACGCCCCACGTGCCCGCAAGCCATCCCTGATATTTGCCCCGCTCACGCGGCGACACCACATCCGCCACCGCCGCCTGCGAAATCGCCAGCAAACCGCCGCCGCCAATCCCTTGCAGCGCCCGTGCGGCAATCAATTCGCCAAGATTTTGCGCCACCGCGCAAAGCAACGCCGCGATCACGAACACCACGATGGCGGGGATCAGCGTGCGGCGGCGGCCAAACTGGTCGGACAAGCGGCCATAGAGCGGCGTCGTCGCGGTCGAGGTCAGCAAATAGGCGGTGACCACCCAGGATAAATCACCAAAACTATGCAAATCGGAGGCAATCGCGGGAACGGCGGGTACCACCACCGTCTGATCGAGGGCCGCGAGCAGAATGCACAGCAGAATTGCGATAATAACGGTGCGCCGCTGCTGGTGGGTATACTCCATGAGGTGATGCCTGTTGTTGAAAGGACAGATTATGTGACAGATTCAGGCGTCCAGTGGCAATTGCACTCGCAGCGACGCTTTGCGGCACCTGCTATGCGCTGTGGCGTTGCACTGCACGCTCGAGCATGGCTTAAGGATGGGACGTTCACCTAATGGTTAAACCCGTACCTTGAAAGATGACGCTAATGCCCTTGAGCCCTCCCGCCCAACGAGACCTATTGCATTTGCGGGATATCGCTATTCGCGGCTTTTTACGTGCGGATGGATTGATTGATATCGAGGCGCGTCTGACCGATACGAAAACCTATAGTTTCGGCAATCATGATCGCGGCCGGATTGGTGCGGGCGAGGCGTTGCATGGCATGGGCTTGCGCGTCACCATCGATCAGTCGCTCTGTGTGATCAGCGCCGAGGCGACGATGGATTACACCCCGCATCATGTTTGCCCGGGTGTAGCCCCCAATTTCGCCCGTCTTGCCGGATTGACCATTGGCAAAGGCTTTTTGAAAGGGGCCACTGAACGGCTCGGCGGCCCAGCCGGCTGCACGCATTTGCGCGAGCTTTTGCAGCAGGTGGCGACCGTCGCCATTCAAACCATGTTCAGCGTGCGCGCCCATAAAGCAGCGCGCGAGGGCACGGCGGAGCGGATTGATTGGAAAGTGCCGTCATTTTTGGTCAATACCTGCTTTGCCTACGCCGAAGATGGTCCCTTGGTGCAGGAAACGCGCGAGCGCGCGGCTCTTGCCGCCGAAGCTAATGGTGGTGGATCGTCGCCATCAGCGTGAGTCCGGCCGGGCCGCCGACAATGATGAACACGCAGGGCAAAATGAACAGGATCATTGGCACGGTGAGCAGCACCGGCAATCGTGCTGCGCGTTCTTCAAAGCGCGTCAACTGCTCTTCGCGCAACTCGCTACTAAGGGTGCGCAGTGCCTGGGTGATCGGCGTGCCATATTGAATTGTTTGCACTAGGGTTGAACCGAGGCGCTTGAGACTATCGAGCCCGGTTCGATTGCCGAGATTGAGTAAAGCCTCACTGGCATTATCCGTCATCCGTAATTCGCCATTGGTGATTTTGAATTCCTCGGCCACCGCCGAATGGGTCGCTTCGATATCGGCGGCAACACGGGTCAGCCCCGCTTCGAGGCTCAGCCCCGCATCCGAACAAATCACCAACATATCCAACGCTTCGGCAAGACCCGCCTCAAGCCGTTTCAGGAACCGATTTCGGCGAAATTTCAGCACGAAATCGGGAAGCAGCAGACCAATAATACCGGCGACCGCCGAGATGCCGATCGTCGCCACCAAGCCGAGCCCCGCTAACCGAGCCAGGCTCAGACCCATCAAAAACAGCCCCACCCACAGGACCGTCTTGATCCCGACGAACAACCCCAAGGCAATATCGCTCCGCAGGCCAGCACTGCGCAGGGTATGGCGCGTTTCATCAATGGTGCGGAAACTAAGCAATCCACTTCGAACAATAAAAAATCCAATAAAAATGCATAATGACACAAAAATATTATGTTGCGGACCTTCTATGCGTGCCATCTGCGGCTGCGAGACGCGAAGGATTCGCCCGCGCAGCGCTTGGTCAAATTCAAAATTAGCATAAAATACGAATCCCATCGTGATCACGCCAACAAATACCACAGCGAGGGCGATGAAGTTCATCATGACAGGCTCCGAGAAATGATATTTTTCATCACTAAAAAGCCGAAACAGAGCAAACCAACGGCAAATAATAACAAATGTTTGCCAGCAACTGAGGTAACAAACGGCGCCATATATTTCGGATCTAACAACGCTACCGCAATACCGGTGAAAACTGGCAGGCAGCCAAGGATCAGAGCGCTGGTGCGTGCCTCTGAGGCCAGCGCATAAGCGCGCGCTTTGGCGGCGATCCGTTTATGCACAACATTGGCGAGCGTTTCGAGTGTTTGAGCGAGCGCGCCGCCCGTGCGCGATTGCAAACCGAGGGCGGCGGCAAAGAATTTATATTCCGCGATGCCGTTGCGCTCGCTGATCGCCCGCAGCGCCTCTTCGAGGGTCACGCCGATCGCCAGACGATTGGCAATATCGCTGAACTCGCCCGCCGTTGGCTCGGGCAAATCGCGCCCGACGATCCGCAATGCGCCTTGGATGGGAATACCCGAGCGAATACATCGCACAATCGTCGCCAAGGCATCGGGAAATTGCGACAAGAGCAGGGTCGTCCGTTTTTTTCGAAAATAGCCAAGTATAAATCGAATCAAAAATACGACTAGTATTGGGTAAATAATAATGACTGGACCGCCAATTAAGAGCCGCAGCAATTCGGTGGTGATGAGAGCGATAACCAGGGCGCTGGTCACCAAGATCGGCAGCCGTGCGCGTGCGATTGGCAATCCACCCGATTTGAGGCCGAGCAACCGGCCCAATAGACCCGATTGAAGCCAATCATCGAGCGAGGTTTTGCGGGCGCGTTGGTCCATCGAATGGGGGTTGCCGCCGAGGGTAACGCGCGCAACCCTGCCTGCATAGCGCGTTTGTTGCTGGTTCAAGCGCAGTGTTTGCTTGAACGCGACGATGAAGATCACCAAAAATAGCAAACCGCCAAGGAGCAGGAGCGAAATCATGGCGCCCCCCGCTGCGCCTCTTCAATGGCGGTGGTCCAACTGCGCAGCAGGCCAAAATAGGTCAGTTGCTCCTGAAAACACGGGCGGCCAGCACCGATGACATAACGCGATGTAAGCTTACCAGACGCATCTTCGCCGAGTATTTCCGCTTTCACGATATCATTGAGCAGAACCGTCTCTTCTTCGATACCGGCGACTTCAGTGATTTGAACCAGGCGGCGCACCCCGTCGCGTTGGCGCTCAACCTGCACGAACAGATCGACGGCGGAGACAACCTGTTGGCGGATTGCCCGCAGCGTGAGCCCCATACTGGCCATTTGGACCATGTTTTCGATACGCGCCAGCGCATCGCGGGTGTTATTCGCATGGATCGTCGACATCGAGCCGTCATGGCCGGTATTCATCGCTTGCAGCATGTCAAAGGCTTCCGTGCCACGAACTTCGCCGATGATGATCCGATCAGGACGCATGCGCAGCGCATTGCGCACCAAATCGCGCTGATTGATCTCACCCCGTCCTTCGAGATTCTGTGGTCTGGTTTCGAGCCGCACTACATGTGGCTGCTGCAGTTGCAATTCTGCGGCGTCTTCAACCGTTACAATGCGCTCATGGGTTTCAATGAAACGGCTCATCGCATTCATTAAAGTGGTTTTACCCGAGCCGGTTCCGCCAGAGATGACCACATTCAATCGGCAGCGCGCCGCGATTTCAAGCAGCCGCGCGATCGGCGTGGTCATCGTGCCGAATTGCACCAGCCTCTTAAAATCGATTGATTTTTTGGCAAATTTACGGATCGAGAGACAAGGTCCATCAATCGCGAGCGGCGGCAACACGATATTGACGCGCGATCCATCTTTCAGCCGCGCATCCACCATCGGGCTTGCTTCATCAACGCGCCGCCCGACAGTAGAAGCAATCCGCTGAGCAATATTTGTTGCATGTACATTATCCCGAAACCGAATATCCACCTGTTCAAGTTTGCCACTACGCTCGACAAAGATCCGGTCATGGCCATTAACCATAATATCGGTGATGCTGTCGTCCGCCAGAAGCGATTCCAGCGGGCCGAGGCCGATCATGTCATCAACCAGTTCAATGGCAAGTTGGCGTTGTTCGCGCGCATTGAGCTGAATGCGATGCTCGGTGGCGAGTTCCGTCAGGATTTGCTCGATCGTGGCTTCAATGCGGGCATTCGGCAAATTGGCAAGGCTGGCTGCATCGATTTTCGTCAGGCAGAGCCCACGAAGGTGACTTGTATTGGTCTCGCGCTGCGCCCGGCCGAGATCGCCCTGCGGTTCAATAATGGGTGCGACCTCTTGTTCCGTGCGACGGCCAAACACGTGGGCGGTGCTGCTCATAAGGGGTTTGTCTCCATGATGGCGCCGACGCTCTTGACCAAATCGAGCATGGCAGTGCGAAACGGGCCTTTTTTTGCGCTGGCGAAGCTTCCCAGATCACTCGCAATCCGCACTGACTTGTCCCAATCGATCAAAGCGCGACCGAGACCGATGGGCAGTGCATTTTCAATGCTGGCGCGGCTCACGCGCTGATGAGGCCGTCGGATAAAGGCAACATGGGTCGCGGCACTGCGGGCCTGGTCATCGGTCAACACCGCTTGCATGGCGCTCACGCTGCGGGGCGATAGGTCAGTGACGAACACGCTTTGATTGGCCAAGCCGAGCAATTCAGCAGCAAACCCAAATACCCGACAAGGTAAGTCTGCAATAATAAAATTATAACGCTGACGCAAAGCTTCGACCAACGCACGCCCCGCGCCAGGGTGATAGCTCCATTTTTCCGTATAGGGCTCTTCGGCGGCCAAAACATGCAGCCGATCCGAGGCGGCCTGCGCCGACCGCTCGATCAAGAGCGGGTCGATCCGGTCAGGCGTTTCAAGGGCGCTGCGCAAACCCGAACTTGGCGCGACGTTAGCAGCGAGCGCCGCCGAGCCGGCAAGCAGGTCACCATCCAGCAAAACTGTGTGGCGTCGGGTTTCCACGCCGATCAACCATGCAAGATTCGCCGCAACTGTTGAAGCGCCGACCCCGCCAGCAAGACCACGCACGGCGATCAATGACCCACCCCGATGAGCCTCAACCCGAGGCTCATCCCCCGTTGCCCACGGCAGCAAATCACGGGCCAATTGCGCAGGGTCAAGAGGTTTTGGGAGATATTCTCGGATGCCCAGATTTCGGGTCAAGGTGCGGTAAAATGCTACGCTGTGGACATCCCCGGTCACAAGTACGCGTGTGCCCGGTTCAATCACCTGCTCAAGCCGCATCAAGGCGCTCAGCGGCTGATCCTCACCCGATATATCAACCAGCACGGTGCGCGGTGACCGCATGGCACCGAGAGCCGCTAGCGTTTCCTCGAATGAGCTCAATTTCACCCGCATCGGCCCGATCGCAGGATGGCTCAGCACGGTTCTGATACAGGCGAGAGAGTTCTGGTCGCTAACGAAGCCGAGGAATTTCTCACGCTCAACTATTGAGGTCGGGTCTTTCAACGACATCGATGGTCGGTCGGATAATTTATTCATAATCGGCAGCCCTCCAACTCAAAACGCGCCGAGTGATCATGGTCGGAACTCGATCTGTTGTGCGGGTCCCTGATAGACGGTGATTTCGCCACCGCGATGAGGGCCCGGCGTTAGCTGTGCCAGCACCGGCGAAACCTGACTGCCATAGACCGGCGCGGGTATGGCTAGTCGCTGACGTGCGGGCAGGCTCGATGAGCGCACCACCAGCGATAACGGTCCCAGATGCGCCGCCACTTCGACCCGCTCGGCCTGATCAGGGCTCACTTCGAGCGTGACAGTGCGCGCCGGGGCAGGAGCCTTGCCGCTGGCATCCGCCCCCTGAACCAAGCGCTGATCGATCGCGATAACCCTTACATCGGCCAGAACGGTTTCGGCAGCAACACGATGGCCCGGATTGATCCCGGGCCCATCAAGGCTCTGCGTCAAAATCAAATCAACCCGATCACCCGGCCAGATCAGCCCCGCAGTTCCCGAAATAGCATCGACACCGACCGACACGGCCCGCATGCCCGGATGCAGCACCGCCGCCAGAAACCCATGATCGCCCGGTCGAATTACAATCCCCGCCTTAATCAGCGCACCCGGTGCGAGTGTGTCGCGCACCATCGCCCCGGTATAGGCGGATCGCGCCGCAGCACTATCGATCACCGCGCCCGGTGGAATTTTTCCGGTATCGATCACCGCCGTCAGATCGGCGGGTTGAATGAGGCTGCCAGCATGCAGTGCATGCGCCACGGCCAATAGCTGCACCGGTCGACTGGCCATATGCTTCGGCCGAGCCGGATGCAGATCAAGCCAGGCAACCGTCCCAAAGCCAGCGAGACCAATGGCCAGAAGCGTAAGGAGCGTTAATCTGACGATCATGACTGGAAGACCTCTCGATGATGGCCGATTTTTCCCACAAAAAAGTTATCAAATCGTTATCATCCAAACCGGCCATTTTTGATCAGAACAACGGCTCGATCAAAAACGACCGCCCGCGTTCACCAACCGCTCACCGAGCGTGTGTCCCTCGGTTCCCAAGCGGACACCGCGTCGATCAGAGCGCAGAATTGACGGACTGGAACGTGGCTTTGAGCTGGGCACCAAGAGCGCCGAGAATGCCAATGATTGCAACGGCGATCATCGCCGCGATCAAGCCATACTCAATGGCGGTCACACCGCGCCTATCGCGCAGCAAACGAGACGCGGTGGCGGAAAAGCGCGCAGTGGGGGTGGATTTCATGGTCGTGGTCTCCTGCTCGCCCACCGGAAATGATCCGGATAGGCTCAATGGCGATGGATATAAGCCGGAATTGTTCCGGAATCGGATCAGGGCCGATGCGCACACCGACCTGATCGCGGGACCGCGTCGTTAAATCAGGAGAAGCTTGCTAAATCGTTAAGCGATTTAAGAAAATTATAGTCTGAGCGGAGCCAAATCGGCCGCTACAGGGCGTGCACCCGTGCGCGCAATCGCGAGTGCGGCAGCCTGGCTGGCCAAATCACCGCACGCGGTCAAATCAGCCCCTTTGGTCAATCCGGTGAGAAAACCAGCCGCATAAGCATCGCCCGCCCCCGTGGTATCGACCACCTTTGTCGGCACTGCCGGGACCAAATACCGCGCCTTGTCGGCACGAATCACGCTACCAGCCTCGCTGCGCGTCAGTACCGCGAGTGCGATTTCTGTCGCCGCTTGGCGTTCGGCGGTTTCAAAATCATTGCTCTGATAAAGCGCGCAAATCTCTGCCTCATTGGCAAAGACAATATCCGCAGCCTCGGCAATCAAGCGGCGAAACGCGGCCCGATGCCGATCCACGCAAAACTGATCCGACAGCGAGATCGCCACCCGTCGCCCCGCCGCCCGCGCCAGCCGCGCCGCGTGCAAAAACGCTTCTTGCGCCGCCGGCGGATCGAACAAATAGCCTTCGAGATATAAAATTGCCGAGTCGGCAATCAACGCCTCATCAAGATCGTCGCGGCCAAAATCCGCGCTGATCCCCAGGCAGGTATTCATTGTGCGCTGACCATCCGCCGTCACCAGGATAAGGCACCGCGCGGTCGGCGCTTCATCCGGGGCATCCTCGCCCTCGCGCATCAACGGTGCTGGATAATGCACCCCGATCGCGCGCATCGAGTCGGCAAACACCGCTCCCAGCTTATCAGCCGCAACCTTGCCAATAAAAGCCGTTCGCACCCCAAGACCAGCGGCAACCGCACAACTATTAGCCACCGATCCCCCCGCTGACTCCAAGCCCGGCGGCATGCGCGCATATAAATGCGTGGCCTGCGCCCCATCGATCAAGGTCATGGCGCCTTTACGCATGTCGTGGCGATCCAAAAATGCATCATCCGTGTGAGCGATGACATCGACAATGGCATTGCCAATTCCGAGCAGATCAAAACGAGGTTGGGTCATGCAGGCTCCTTTTCCTGCGCGTGCTATCATCCGCGCTCGCTGACCGCAAACCGACCGATTCCCGCCAGAACGGCCCGTCCGACATAATGCGTCGCCAAACCTAAAAATTTTGATTGGTTGCGCTCTGCCGGTTGTCCGACAGGCTGGTGCATGCTAGCCCTTTTTTCGCAATCAGCCGCGTTTATGGCTTGATTTCTGCCCGTTCCACCAGGTTCGGGCGGATAGGCGGCGCGGCCGTGCCAGCAATCCGTCTGGCACAGATAAGGGAGGGAAATGTGGTGATCGGATTTTTCAAACGTGACGATCCACCGAGCAATACACCAGCCATTGGGGCCACGCGACCTGTACCGGAATTGGCCAAAGAGGTATCGCCGGAGATTGATGATGGTCTCAGCGTTCCGCCATTCCGCCCCGCCGACCCGCAATCAACCTCTTCGGCGGCTAACCCAATTTCACCTGTTTCCAATGATGTATCCAATAAGGAGAGTCCGATGGCTCGTTCACCCTTCGCCCCGCAACCGAGTGCGCCGATCAATCCGGCTTCATCGCCGATGGCGTCTGGCTCGCCAATGGGTTTTCGCGCCTCGACCAATGAATCCGCCGAGCGGCGCACCCTCGTCGTCGGTCGTGGCATCAGCGTGCAAGGCTTGGTGCAGGATGCCGAACGGCTGGTGGTTGAAGGCCATGTCGAAGCGACCATGATCACCGCGACCGAACTCGCCATTGCCCAAGGCGGCGTGTTCAAAGGTGAAGTCGAGGTCGAAGAAGCCGAGATCGCCGGCACGATCGATGGAACCTTGACCGCCCGCCACGCGCTGATCGTGCGCGGCACCGGTCGGGTGCTCGGCACCGCGCGCTGCCGCCGTCTGCAAGTCGAAGATGGGGGCCAAATCACCGGTCGCATCGAAATGCTCTCCGACACCCCAAGCCAGCACGATCCAGTGGTCGACTGACCATCGGGTTGACGCGCAATCGATTCGCGATTCATGGGCCAAGCGGCGCAAACTAACCTATCACAGCGCGGCATACCACGCCGGGGGATAGGCGCGCGCTTGGCTTTCTTGTCGATTGTCGCAGGGTTGTTAGCCGGCTGTGCCACTCAGGCGCCCGCACCCAGTGCGAACAAAGTCGCCCTGGCCACGCCATCGCCTGTGCATTTGATCGGCGCCACCTCCGCCTTGTTGCGCGCGTCACTCATCCCGCCGGTCTTGCGTCGTCTGGACGGATCGGCCGAAGTGTTGCTGTATAATTCGCAAACCTGCCGCCTCGAAGTGGTGCTTTATCCCGGCGCCGGGGGCGGCAAACTCGTCTTGCTGGCACAGCCAATGCCGCGCACCGTGCATCTTTCCACCTGCATGGCCAGCCTGCAACGGAATCGCACGTCGTGATACGATCAGTCGTACAACGATCAATAGAATAAGAGGGCGGCCATGAGCATGTTGCGCGTAGCGGTTCAAATGGACCCGCTGGCAGATATCGATATCGACGGCGATTCGACCTTTGTGCTGATGATTGAGGCACAAAGACGAGGCCATCATCTCTGGCATTATGGCGTCAACGATCTGTGGTTGGATTGCGGCACTGTGCGCGCGCGCATGCGCCCGGTCAGCGTGCGGGCGATCAAGGGCGATCATTTCACCCTTGGCGCGCCTGAAATCATCGATCTCGCGGCCATGGATGTCGTGCTGATGCGCCAAGACCCGCCCTTTGACATGGGCTATATTACCGCGACCCATTTGCTTGAGCAGATCCATCCAAAAACCCTGGTGGTCAATAATCCGGCATCGGTGCGCAATGCGCCGGAAAAATTGCTGGTCACCGAATTTCCTCAGCTCATGCCCCCCACCATGATCGCCCGTGACCGCGCCGCGATCGCCGCGTTCCGCGCCCAGCACCAAGACATCATCGTCAAGCCGCTATTCGGCAATGGTGGCGCCGGGGTATTTCGTATTCGCGCTGATGATGAGAATTTGGGCTCGTTACTCGATATGTTTCTCGGCGGCTCGCGCGAGCCGGTGATGATCCAACGCTACGAACCAGCAGTGCGCGCGGGTGATAAGCGCATCATCTTGATCGATGGCGAGGCGATGGGCGCAATCAACCGCGTGCCAATGGCCGGCGATGTGCGCTCAAACATGCATGCCGGTGGCCGCGCCGAGCCGGCAACGCTCACCAGCCGGGACCGCGAAATTTGCGCCGCCATCGGCCCGCTTTTACGCGATCGCGGTCTGCTGTTCACCGGCATCGATGTGATCGGCGATTATCTCACCGAGATCAACGTCACCTCACCAACCGGGTTACAGCAGGTCGCCCGGTTCGATAGCGTGCATCTCGAATCATCGATCTGGGACCGCATCGAAGCGCTCCGCTGACCCGCCAATGGCCCGCTTGATCGTCGATTTCACCAAATTTGTGCAAAATATGGTGTTTGTGCGATATTATTTATTCACGAAACACGCCCAGCGGGTTGTCAGGCGCGGGCTGCTATGTCAGCCATGCGATCGGACTCTATCGCTCCTTATCGAGGAAACGCTATGCGCCGCCCGATTTTGCTCTATCTCGTGATGCTGATCGCGTATCTTGCCATTGATTCGATCTGGCTGATGCTCACCTCTCAATCCATCTATCGGGCAACGCTCGGTGATATTCTGCTGCCGGGATTTCGCCTCATCCCCGCCATCGCGGTTTATTTTCTGCAGGTTTTGGGGATGATCGTGTTCGTCATTCCGCGCGCCATCGCCACCGGGCGGGGCGTCACCGCACTCTTTTACGGGGCCGCGTTCGGCCTATTCACCTATGGGCTGTATGATCTGACCAACGATGCCACGCTCCGGCATTGGACCTTGCGGCTCACCTTGACCGATATGGCCTGGGGCGCGATTATTTCCGGGCTGGTCTCGCTGATTGGTTGGTCCGTTTCTCGCCGCTTCGGGCGCCAGCGGATTTTCTCGTAAGGCCATTTTCCAATCCATCGGCATAACGGGCGCATACCGACGTTTCTGCCTCACCCGCTCTGGCAAGGCCCGCGCCCCAAAGAAGCTGAATAGCGGCGCGCATGCCGCCATTCAGCCGCTCGATCACCTCACCTCAAGCGGCGAGGCAATGAAGTCACGCTTTGGCATGCTGGGTTGATTTATGCGCATCGGTCGTATTTTGATGCGCGCTCGCCGACAAGCCGGAGGCCTTGGTCGAATGTTCAAGAGCGGATTTTTGATCGCCCTTGCCATGCTGCTCGGCGGCCATGTGATGGGCTTTCGCGGCATCTTCGTGTGATTTCGCGGCGGTTTGGTGACTGGTTGCGGACATGATCATTTCCTTTTTAAAGCGGCGCGCCAGCATGATGCCGGTTGGCGGCAGAGCATAACCCGGTCAAAGCAACGCGCTTATCAAAGTTCCACTCTGCACAGTATCATGTCGTTCGCCCGAAGATGATAAACAACCAACCAAATTATTATGGGCAATTATTTATCCCAAGGTGATCAATATTGAACGAGCGGCAATATTCAGAAAACTAACTTTCGCCTTGTGGTCGCTCGAACGCGTCTTTACCATCAAATCGTTGCAATTTTTCTACATGCATCCAGGAATGACGGCTGCCGATTGCCTTGACCAGATCAGCAATACCCTGCGGCGGATTGCCTTGCGCCGGTGCCTTCAACATGAACCGGCAATCGAAATGATCGACCAGGAACGTATGTCCGCCGGTCGCCGGCCAAACCTGTACGCCACGGTTCGAAATACTATCGAGCCGAAGCTGGCTGCCCTCAGCAATCTGGGTCAAGGACGAACCCAACTCAGCAGCCGACAAATCAGACTCGATAAAAATATCAACACCGATCAATTCGCGCGATGTCGGCTCGGTATGCGCGGTCAGATCCGGCCAGGGGGTGAGCGTTAACGGGCTATAGACGCGCGAGGGCAGGTTGCTGGTGCGGCCCAGATTATCAATCACTTGCCCCACAAATTTATCAGTGCCGACCCCATGCCCGCGCGGCGACAAATCGCCAGTCAAATTCTCGCCCTCGGCCAAAGTGATGAACAAAGCCTGCTCAATGGTGGCCGCCGCCTCAAACGCGCCAATATGGCGCAGCAGCATAATCCCCGCAGAGAGCAAAGCCGTCGGGTTCGCCAATCCCTTGCCGGCAATGTTCGGCGCCGAGCCATGCACCGCCTCGAAAATCGCCACATGATCGCCCAAATTGGCCGACGGGGCGATGCCAAGCCCGCCCACCAGCCCAGCGGCGAGGTCCGAAATAATATCGCCATTCATGTTGGAGGTAACAATTACATCGAACTGCTCAGGCGCAATCACCAGCTGATGGGCGCAATTATCGATAATGATATGATCGCGGGTGATACCAGGATAGTCCGGGCCAACCTGCTCAAACACCCGCTTCATCATGCCTTCGGTGAGTTTCATGATATTGGCTTTGGTGGCGCACGTCACTTTTTTGCGGTTTTCCGCAAGCGCGAGGCCAAAAGCCGCGCGAATAATGCGCTCACAGCCCGGCCGCGTCATGAGTTTGAGGCACTGCGCCACATCCGGCGTTTGCATATGCTCAATGCCCGCATACACATCTTCGACATTTTCGCGCACGATCACCATATCAATGCCGCGCCCGGTAAAGGGCGTCTTGATGCCCGGCAGCTCGCGCACCGGGCGGATATTGGCATACAGCTCGAAATGTTTGCGCAGCGTTACGTTTGCCGATTTTTCACCAAACCCAACCGGGGTTTCCAACGGGCCTTTCAGCGCGAGACCGTTTTTCGCAATCGAATCCAGTGTTTCGCGCGGGGCTCCGGAGGGGATGCCTTTTTTGAACACTGCGGCTCCGGCCTCAGCGAGTTCCCACTCAACCGGCGCCTGAGCGGCGGCAAAAATCCGCCGCGTCGCGTCAAACACTTCCATCCCAATGCCATCACCCGGCAGGGCAGTAACGCGCGTTTTGGTGCTGGTGGCGGGCTGTGTCATCGCAATTCCCCTAAGCGTTGCAGCGTGATCCCATGCCGCCTCTATAGGCAATTCGCCTCAGCGGCGCCATCGCAATGCAGCATAGGACGTCAGACGGGCGCGCACATGACCACCGCGTTCGAGCAGAATGGGAATCTCTCCGATTGTCCGATCAATGCAGGCCTTATCCGATGACGCATCACACCCAACTCGTGTCCTGCCGCTGAAATTCATGAGATGAATTTCAGGGATAAGCAGGCCACTAAATCATTGAACTTTCTAGTGTCCACTCTGATTCCGAAATCCAACGGATTTCGGAATCAGAGTGGACACTAGGCGCGCGCCGATTAATCGGCAATTTAAGAGCCCGAACCAATATGGCGGACCAAATTAATCAGGGTTTTCCGCAAACGCTCAGCGGCGACTTGCAAAATCCCAATCTCGTTGAACTCGGTCTGAACCACCGGCTCTTCTAGCTTTTCACCAAACGAAATGGCGCGCACGCGCTCGGTCAACATGCCCAATGGAATCAGAATTCGCCGATTGACGAAGCTGCGCAAATTGAGGCCGACCCCGATAAAGATGATCAGCGAGAAAAACACGCTCAAGCCAAAAATCGTATAGGCCGTGTGCAAAATACCCGACACGTTGACGCCGAAAACGGCGGTGCCAAACACCTTCCCGGAAAAATCAACCAGCGGCAACACAAAGAGTTGATAGGTTTTGCCAGACCCGATGGAGGTCGTGTCCGAAAAACGCGGATCGATATCGCTCGGATGGCGCCGTAGGAACCGATTGAGCGCGGGTGAATTGGTGAATTTCACCTCGTCCGGCCCAACGATCGCCACCGGCGGACTGCCTGCAGCCGCTTTCGCGCCTGGCGGCTTTTGAATCAGTACCGCGACCACGCTGCCCGGAATATCTTTGACAATGGTGCGGAAAATCGTGGTCACGGGCAAGGACACCTGCGCCGTGCCCACCGGTGTGTTGTTGGCCGAAAACACCGGCGCAACACCGCTGATCGCATAACCAATTTTCATCAAGCCAAAATCGCTGACCGGCTGTCCAGATTTCAACACGGCCTTAATATCGGGACGAGGAATGGTGCGATCACCATAGAGATGCGGCTTGTTCGCACGAAACAACACATGGTGATTCTGAATGAATACAACGATTGCACGACCATATTGATGTTGCAGCGCCTGCCAAACACTGCGCGATTGCAGAGCCAGCAATGTGCGCTGCTGCGAAGATGGCGGCATGGCGAAGGCTTCGACGATGTTCGGGTTCGCGGCGAGCGCGCTCGCCTCAGCGACCGCCTGACCAGCATAGACTTGGCGCAGGCGATCAAACTCGTTGCGAACACTCACCACCTGCTGATGCTCAGCCTGTTGAATGATCAAATATTGTCCCACGCCGCCAATAAACAGGATGACCAAGGCGTTCAACAGCATCGCGGGGATGAGAAACCGAATAAATTCGGCGCGAAGCATGAGGCCGCGGACAGCCACCGTTTTGGGTTTTACTGCCATCGATCGTGCTCTTTTCGTAGCTGCTCATCCCCGCCGGGCGGCGTGTTGAATCGATTGTGAATTGACGTGACCACGGCGGATGGGATTCGAGGGAGGCATGGCCGAGCTTCCT
>NCBV01000075.1 GCA_002279355.1 Acidiphilium sp. 37-60-79 | reverse complement strand
GTTAGCGTTCGATCATGCCCATCATGATGGTCGGATCGCATCGCTGGTGTCGCCCCACCGCGTTGATTTGGCAACACAGCCGGTGGCGCAGAATGAGCGCCCGAGTGCATTGTCCCCGGCTTGAGCGATGGACTTCCGATAGGCAAAGAGGTGCCAGAGACCGGTGGGGCACCTGAATGCCGCGCGACACCTGCACCAGGCGGGATGATTTTTGCCGCAGGGCGAGCCGAACATTCTGCCATATTTTTACGCGCAGCCTGGATTGACACCGCCTGTTCTGGAACGGGCAACTTGGAATAATCCGAGCGATTCCGGTCGATGGCCGCCGATACACCAACCGCTTGGGCAACCGCGCGCGCCATCATGCCGATTTCCGCGCGCGCGCGGCTCAGGGCCGCTTGCCAGATTGATCGCGGCGGCACTGGCGACTTTGTTTTCCGATGAACCATTGCCGCATTGTGCTTAGGCCCTATTGAAGTTTGCTCGGATCGCCTTGCACCTGCACCGGTGGCAGGCGCTCCAGTATTTGCTCGACCAAATGGATGAGCAATGCCTGATTGCGTCCGATCTGCTCGATCTGAGCCACCAGCGTCCGCGCGGCGTTCCGGCGTTCGCCCGTCAGCCCGTCCAGCAAATGCGCCGCAATCCTGTCGGTCTGCGCCACTATGTGTTTCGTGTCGCTTCCCATCTGCAGAAATTTTTCCTGGAACTCGTTCGTGGTCTTGGGCGTTGTTGGTATTTCCGGCGCTGTTGCCCTCGCCGTCGCATGCCCCATTCCCCGCGGTGTTCTCTCCGAGGTGGTGTTCGGATTGTCGCTGATCTGTTCGTTCGTCATGATTTTGCTCCTTAGGTTGGTCCGACTTCGTCCGAGTCGTTTGTAGTGGTGGGTGCGATGATGTTGAGCACAGTGAGGACGACGATGCGGTGCAAATAACCGATGTGGGCTCCACCGCTCGATCTTGCGCATTCACCGACAAACACGCTGGATTGGCTGAGTTGGCAGAGTTGGCTGGGTCGGCACCGGGCGACACCGGTTCAACCGACGTCATATCGCGCCGCAATCGAACATCGTTCGTAGTCACCGACCCATACAGAAGCTCATCCGCTGCACGAAGCAAACCCGCGTTCTCGCCTCGATCATGCGATACTGAGAATGCAGCCGCCTCATCAATCAAGCTTGCACCTTGATCGAGTGACTCCGCACCAGACGCCTTTATGGCCACTTCAACGGCCGGTGCGGAGACCATGTCCTCAACCGCAAAATCAATCAAATCGGCAATCTGATCGAGTGCACCATCGTCCAGGGCCGATACCATCCTCCTGCCCGCCGATACCATCAACGCTTCCTGACCATCGTCATCAACCAATATGGCGCCCGCGTCATCAATCAGCCCAACAATTTCATCGAGCGCCGCATCGCCCCACGCCTGCAAATCCACCCCACCGAAATGGGCGGAGACTATTTCCTCCGCAGCGTCATCAATCAGGGTCGCACAGCCCGCGAGCCTTGCATCACCATCCGCTCTAGCAGTCGCCGGAGCCGTCGCATGATCGGAAGACGCTGCAGCATCGCGATCATCGAGTATGTCAGCCATCGGGATGTTGTGTCGCGCCTGCGCCACGGAGGGTAATGCCAACGTCGCGATCCGCCCCTCGACCACCGCTGCCGTGATCCATGTCCCCGTCATTGCATAAGCGCATTGGCCAACCAGACGGGCCAGTGGCCAGACAATTCCAGCTCGCTCAACCACTACTGGCACTTGATCGCCCTCAGCGAGCATCAGCCCTCGTTCCGCCAATGCCTGCTTGAATGAACGACCATCGTCACTGGACCGCCACGCCTCGAACACCAATTGGGCCACCCGTCGGTGACGAGCGACAGGCGCTGCATCATGGAACCATCGTGGCACCATCATAGTCGTGACCGGACGCCTCTGATCAAGCAAACCAGCCGCCCTCATACTGGCGACAACATCATGCCGCCCTTCTCGCTCCAACGCAGCAGCAACGGCCCTATTGTGCCCGCCGACAACATGCCGTTCACCAAACTCAAATTCCACCACCCGCGCAATTTTCTCGCGCCTCGCATAATCATTGCGAAGATCAACAGCACGACCGTCACGCTTAACGACGCTATAAACGTAATGCCTATGATCGCGCCCTTTTTTGGAATGATGCACCGCAAGACGCGGTTGGTCGGCAAGGTCAAATTCAGCCTCGTAGAGATCGAGATAGCGCTGATATTGGGCGTCGCTCCAAGGGACGGCCGGGCTGACGCACAAATGCAGAATGGGTCGAGCCGTGCGCCCATGTGCGCATCGAGCCACGATTTCACGAAGCTGCGATGCTAATTGATCCGCAACGACCCCCCGTGCTGGCAACACGACAATATGATCATTGTCGCCAATGTCGGTGAGATATGTTGCTAAGCTCGCATCCCCCCTGCCGCGTACGGCCTCATTGATCATCACGACCTCCCTCAAGCCGAGCAGTAATGAACGCAGACAGTTCGCGGATCAGCAAAATAGCCGCATACGTCGGCAGTTGGTCATTGGACCGCTCATCAAGGATTGCTTGGTCTTGTCGTATGTTGGCCAAGAGTGCGTGCAAATCCGCCAAACCATCACCAATCCTCACCAGATCAGCGATGTGCTGCTCGGGTTTGCGCAACACGGTTCGTGGCACTGTGCGGTCGTGCCGGCGCCTACTCGATAGCGAACCACGAATCTCCAACGCCATACCACGCTGTGCCAAGCCGTCTTTACTATCGCCCAGCACACCCCAGCCCGATGCACCCTCCATCTCGCCGGGCGCTTGCGCCGTGGCAACCGCGTCGGCGGCAATGCTCCGCAGCCAACCGGCCAGTGAAAGCCCTCGCCCGGCGGCCATCTTGGCGCAACGCTGAGCCAGACCCTCTGCCATACGCAGCGTCACCGCCTGTGATAAACGACGATTTTCTGAACCGCGCTGACCTGGCATCAATCTTTGCTCCAGCATAAGACGCGGCTATTATTTGCGTGCACCTCAAACACGTAGGAGCATTTGTTATGACCGGCGCCGAACCGGCTCGTTTCAAGTTGGCGGGCGCGGTAATCACCATGCCTTGCTTTTATTATATAGAAAAACCATACTATATTAGTTGATCCCCAATATGATATGATCACCAATAATACAAACTTATCCGACCATAATGCGCTACCAAAATATGACATAGCGTCATGCTTTTCGTGAGCAATACAATTGGTTCTAAATGCTTTACTGCTCATAGCGTATTTATATCGGCTAAATATGTAATGGACCAAATTACGAATCGCTTTAGCCTTCCATATTTTTCGTATAGCAGCCATCCATAAATTAGATAACCTTATAACATCATAAAAAACTTTGACTTTATCTATAGTTTTTTGTTCAATAATTTTTATCACATAAATATAAATCGAATTTTGTCCATACAATAGAATTTTTTGCTTGGTCTTTTACAGATCTGCAGCGTAACCGAATCTAATGGTTAATGCGATTCGCGCTCTGACATCCGAAAAACGCCCGAATAACCTCGCGCTGTGCGAGGCTGCGTCGCACGTCGTTAATCAGAATCAAGGTCAGAGTCAGGATCAAGTCACCATGGCCGCGCTCAAGCTCGCAAGGTTGCTGGGACGCCAACTCGCCCTAGAGGAGTTCGGAACCCCCGCATCGCGGATAATAAAACCCAAATGATCGACTGTTCAAAAAGACGAGTCCGCAAGATCCGGCGGGACCATTGAACATCAACCTCTTGCAACGGCCCGAAGAGAAGACCACCATAGTGAGGCAGATGGCCCAACACCCCACGCCAAAAATAATTGGCTCTCGGGAACGCTACCCAAATCCACTGCCCGACGAATAGCCACATCTGTATGAGCGCATCGATGAACAATTCCCGCGTCGCACTTTATGCCCGTTACTCCACTGACATGCAGAGCGCATCGTCAATCGAGGATCAATTGCGGCTGTGCCGCGAATACGCAGAACGGATGGGCTGGACCATAATCGACAGCTATTCGGACAAGGCAGTCTCTGGGGCATCGATGATCCGACCCGGTATTCAGGCACTTATTGAGGATGCCTGGCGCGGCGCGTGCGTCTCCGCTTTAACGACGTCTCAATCAAGACAATTGCGGAAGGCGATGTCGCCGAGATTCATATCGGGCTCAAGGGCACGATGAATGCGTTGTTCCTTAAAGATCTCGCGCAAAAAACTCATCGCGGGCTACGTGGCCGGATCGAGGCGGGTAAGTCCGGCGGCGGTAACGCCTATGGCTATAAGGTGATCCGCAGCTTTGCCGCTGACGGCTCGCCGGCGGCTGGCGAGCGCGACGGCATTCTGAACAACGAACTGTATATCGGCCGCCTGGTTTGGAACCGATTGCGCTACGTGAAGGACCCGGCCACCGGCAAGCGGGTCTCGCGACCGAACCCACCAGAGAGCTGGGTGATCACCGAAGTGCCCGAACGGCGGATCGTGGACGACGACCTATGGCAGGCCGCAAAGGATGTCCAGGCTGGGGCGCGCAAACAAGCCGCCGGGAATAGCACCGGCGAGACCGCCGCGTCGCCAAAATCCGGCTTTTGGTCACACCAGCGGCCGAAGCACTTGCTCACCGGCCTGATGCGCTGCGGCGTCTGCGGCGGCGGATATGCCAAAATCAGCGCCAATCTGTTTGGCTGCGCTGCGGCACGCAACAAGGGCACCTGCGACAACCGGCTGAACATCAGGGTGAAGACCCTCGACGACATTGTACTGGCGGGGCTGAAGCACCGGCTGATGGACCCGGCAATTTTCAAGGAATTTGCGGCCGCATTCGTCGCCGAGCACAATAACATCCTCGCCCAACAGGACGCGCATTTTGACGCCGCGAAGCATGAGTTGGCGGCGATCAAATCGAAACTAGCTTATCTGGTCGATGAGCTTGCCGACGGCAGGGGCTTCCGGACGCTCAAGGACAAATTGGTCGCCCTTGAGGCCCGCGAGGATGAGCTGAAGGCCCAACTCGCCAACCAACCGGCGCGTGAACCCGCTCTGCATCCCAACCTGGCGGAAGTCTACCGCGAGAAGGTCGCGGCACTGCACACGGCGCTGACTGACCCGGCCACCAAGGATGAAGCATTCAGCATCATTCGCACGCTGATCGAGGAGGT
>NCBV01000074.1 GCA_002279355.1 Acidiphilium sp. 37-60-79 | reverse complement strand
ATCCGCCAAAGCTCCCTGCACATGAATCAGCTCATAGCAGCGCTCTTATGAGCGGCTTCTTCCCGCACCGGCAGGCGGCTCAGACCGGATGGTTACGCTGAAGCTGAGGTTGGTGGTGATGATGACGCTGGTGCGCTCGTAGTCATCTGCGCGACGGCACGCTGGTGCTCTACGATGTCAGCTCGTCCTATTTCGAAGGGCGTCACTGCGCGCTCGCCCATCACGGCTATAGCCGTGATCACCGGCCCGATCGGCCGCAGATCGTCTATGGTCTGCTGTGCGATCGCGAGGGTAGGCCCGTTGCCGTCGAGGTGTTCGAAGGCAACACCGCCGATCCGGCGACAATCGCTGCCCGGGTGGAGAAACTCAAGCGGCGGTTCCATCTCGAGCGCGTCGTCCTGGTGGGTGATCGCGGGATGATCACCACGGCGCGCATCCGTGAGACGATCAAGCCGGCGGGGCTGGACTGGATCAGCTGCCTGCGCGCGGGGCAGATCCAGGATCTCGCCGAAGGACCACTGCAGATGTCGCTGTTCGACGAGCGCGATATCGCCGCGATTACGTCGCCCGATTATCCGGGCGAGCGGTTGATCGCTTGTCGCAACGCTGCCCTTGCAACCGAGCGACGGCGTAAGCGCGAGGCGCTGCTGACGGCTACCGAGACGGAGCTGGCCCGGATCCGGGAAGCGACACGGCGTAAACGTGCCCCTCTCCACGGCGAGGCCGCGATCGGGCTGGCGGTGGGGGCAGTGATCAACAAACGCAAGATGGCCAAGCATTTCGATCTCACTATTACCGCCAGCAGCTTCGATTTCCAGCGCAACGCCGCCAGCATCGCGCGCGAGGCGGCCCTTGATGGCATCTACGTCATCCGCACCAGCGTGAGCGCGGAAGTGATGAGCGAGACCGAGGCAGTGTCAGCCTACAAGGACCTTTCGCGGGTGGAACGGGCGTTCCGAAGCCTCAAATCGGTCGACCTCGCGATCCGCCCCGTGCATCACTGGCTCTCACCGCGGGTGCGCGCCCATGTCGAGACGCCGCAACGACCAGAACCTGCCGATTTCGAGCTTCACCGATCTGATGGCGCATCTCGCGACTCAGACCCTCAATACCGCAGCTCTCCCCAAGGCACCGAACGCCACCTTCACCACCCTGGCAAATCCCACACCGCTGCAAACCGCCGCCTTCGCCTTGATCGGGATCGATCCCATGCGTGTCCAGTAATCGTCAAAACTAAATCAGAAATTTTACCGACAAATGCAGGGAGTTTTCGTTCAAATCAGTGAAAACTTCAGCTTAGGCAGGGTTAGCCGAGGAGGTGCCGGACGCCGACCGCAGAGATGGCTACAAGATAACGATGTTTTTAAAATCGATATTGAAGAAATTGACCAACTAACAAACACATTTTTATCAAAATAGAGATTGTATATGCGTAATATTATTTTAATTTAAATTATTTTTGTTCAATATTGATATTATCATTTCTTCAAATCCTCTCTCAGTCGCACGAGCGTCATTTATTTCTTTTCGATCCCAACTAAAAGATAGGGTCTGATTATCAAGTAATATGGCTCGAGTGCACACTATCTCGACCGTCTGGATCATATGTGTCGAGAGTATTATTGATTGTCTCGATGATTTAATTAATTTTAGCAATATATTCCTAATTTTCCAATTTGCTACTGGATCAAGTCCGTTAAGCGATTCGTCAAAGATAATAAGCGGAGGGCAACCAAGAAGCGCCCCCGATATAGACAGCTTCATTCGAGTTCCGAGAGAGTAGCTTCCAATCTGCTCATCAAACCACCCCTCAAAATCCAATAGCTCGACCATGTTGCCAGAAGGCCAGGAGGTCGGCGAGCATCCACGTATCGACGACAATAGTTCCAAATACTGCCTGCCAGTAAGGTTTTCGGGGAGAGCTTCACCATCTACCGCGTATCCAATATAGCTCTTGACCTTTTCAGGCGCCCTCTTGAGATCGTGGCCGCATACGGTAATGGATCCGGTCTTCAGCGGTATTTGGCCGGAGATAGCTCGCAGAAGGGTTGACTTGCCCGAGCCATTGGCGCCAAGCAGTCCTAGCCATTCACCAAATCCGATCTCAAAGCTGACATTCTGCACCACGGCTTTACCTGCATATCCGCAGGACACGTTGTTTACAATTAGCAAGGTCTTGTCAGTTTCAGCCATAGCGATAAAAATTCACTCTTCCACGCACGAGAAATATCAAGGCAAAACCCAAAAGGAGCGGGAAAACAGCAGTATTCATCTGGCCATACTGGTAAACTGTTGCGCTCATGAAAAAAAAATAGATTAGGATTGAGGTCCGTTTATTTTTAGGCATGGCAGAATAGAAAAAACTATGAAGTATGTTCAGTGCTACCAAGACAAGAATTGACTCGGCCATGATCGCCCTCCCTGGTATGCCGAAGAGCACTGCGACGCTGACCAGGGTAGTACAGACAATGAGAGACAGTAGTAGTGGGGAACGAACAAGAGCAAGTAATACCCGAAAATATGAAATGGGCTGTGTTCGAAGGACTGGCGAACTCATGGGAGCCAGCCTCACTAAAATGAGGAAGATCAGATGGCTGGCAACAAGTGAGGAAAAAGCGACAATCAGCGGTGAGCGAGTAAGGATGCCGCGGACGCATCCAGAAGCTCCGAGAGAAAATACTGCTAGCAAGATCAGCATCTTCGATGCCCAAGAATCCTCCAGTGTCCACGTCCATAGCCACTTAGGCCTTAGCCGATCAAACAAAAATAGTGAACGAAACACAGCTTTGGCATTTTTGCCACCGGCTCTTTGTTTCGTGACCCAACTCGGAGACATGACATGAGAACGGAAAGGGCTAAGTGTCGATATGATTGTAGTGCGGGTTAACCCGGCAATTATCCCGAGCACAAAGCCGATCACAAAAGTTAAAACTATAAAAGTGATCTCTTCACCTTGTTTTCCAGGGTGGAGCACCCCAACGGCCAACGCCGTAACGATCGAGACGATTAGTGTCTGAAATAGGCCGCAGAGCCACGAAAGGTTTAGCGCAGACCGTATTTTCTCCGGGCGCGACAAGGGAAGAACGGACAGCCATGTACTAGAGACACGATTATTCATCAATAAAAACGACAAACTACCAGCCGTCAATCCAACAAATACGACGAGAACTTCAATTCCAGAAAAAGTGGCCGTCCAATGTGTGGCCGTATAGGGCTTTGCCTCCCTGAGTTCGTCAAAGGCCAATCCAACCCCCCAACCGCATACGATAGGCCCTCCCAAGAGGATCACTATTATGTCAGACTTCCGACCTGATATGAAGTTTCGAATCGAATTGAGCACCGAGTAAATCAGCCACCAGGACAGCACAGTGGTTGGGCTTGCTCTGCGTTTGCACAATCCAAAAAGTGTTTGCGCAGTCTCCTTCATTTGGTTTGGTCGGATCCCATCGCCTTGGTCGCTTCTACCACGCTTAGAGACCTTTTTGAAACGAATCTTCAAAGCACAAGCCAGTGAAGCAGGTGCATGCAGACCTGCCCGAAATCACATCGGGCCCGACCACCCAACCCCTCGGAGACAATAGGTCCACCTTGATTCCGAGATGGCCTCTTATCCCGATGGAGTTGCTGAATTAGGCCAAAATCAACCAAAGGTGTATTCATGCACCAAAACCGGGTCCATTGCAACGGTGCTCGACTCCGCCGCAATGCCGACAGGCGACGCCGGAAAGGCGCTTGAGAAGGCTTTCCCGCGTTTTGCCGCAGACCTAGCCTGGTGGACCGAGGCTGCGAAAACTCAACGAACGAAGCAGGCGCCGCCCTATTAGAACCGGATGAATGGCCGCTTACGAGCAGTCCGCGATTGCCGTGGAACGGCGAGGGTGAAGCGCAAAGCCGCAACGGCTGTTCCTGCATTGCGGCGCTGTTTTCCAGTTGCACGGGGCATGTGGCAGACGAGGATACTCTAATTCCCGTCACCGCCAGAGCGGTCTTATGCGCAGAAACGTGGCGTAGCCAAGTTCAGCAATTGCATCGAAGGGCGGAATGCCAAGTAGCCGACCAAGCCATCGCAGGCCCGGCATGCTGCTCCAGATTACAGCAAAGGCCGCAGCGCCATCGACGACCTTACCGTCCGACCGCCGTACGTGAATACGCGCCAGGGCTGCAGCACGCGACAAGCCAGGTCCAAGCGCCGACTCTTCCGCCTGCGTCACGTCCACCCAAGCCAAAGATTCGCCACCAGGACGGTGCCGATAGAAATTGATTTCCCGCGAGCATACCGGGCAACCCCCATCATAATAAACGGTCGGAAGCTCGTTCATCATACGCGCCTTGCAGCTTTGACCGCGAGCGCGCTGCCGGTGCCCACGAGCCACTGCCAAGCGCGGATCAGCTTCCCGGCACCTGTGCGCGCAGCCCGGGCCTCATCGCGATGGTTAACCTCGTCGGCCTGACAGGCGAGGAGAAGCGCCTTCAGCGCGGCGCCCGGTCCATGCGCCGGCAGCTTGCGCACCTGTTCCTCATAATGATGGTCAACAAAGGTCTCGACCGCGTCGATTGTTGCGTACACGGCGTGGGGGCCGACTAAAGCAGGTAGAAATCCGGTCAGCCAACCGGCGACGCGCCACAGCGGCAGCAGCACGCTGCGCTGGCCGGGCGGCAGCAACTCCCCCATACGTGCAAGGTGCTCACGCTCCGATGCCAAATGCTCTTGCGCGAACTGGCGGACTTTCGGGTCGCGCGACACGGCTAATATGCCAAGATAGATCGCCACGGCGCCGGTCTCGCCAGCATGGTCGGAACGCAGGTCGCCGACCAGCCCGGGAACATCGCCGGCAATTCCGGCTATGATGTCGGGGTCGAGCGTGGAGGCGGGGGTGGCGGCGAGATGCTTGCTCATATCGATTAAATTGGAACTTAGCGGCGTTGCGCAATTGGCCCCCGCCAAAACAAGAAGCTCTGTGCATGGCGCCAATCATCACGGGCCAATGGCAAAACCGACTTGCGGGCCGCGTGTCGCCATGCCAATTTTGCGCTCAAATGCCCGATAAGTTCAGATCAATTGAAAAGGATTCGGCGCGCGGCGAGGACCGGCTCTGGGCTGTTGTCGCGACCATCGGCCGTGTGGTGCGGATCGCCGATATTCATGCCAGTCACACCCGCGCCCAGGCAGACCAGATCTGGCGCGAGCAGCAGGTCAAGGCTTATCTCGGCTTTCTGCAGCGTTGCGAGCAACCGGTGCCGCGCTATACGATCCGCTCAATGAGTCGGGCGCAATTGCCGCGTGGCTGGCGGCCCCTGCCAGCACTCGGCTTTCTCAACGGGCGGATGTCC
>NCBV01000047.1 GCA_002279355.1 Acidiphilium sp. 37-60-79 | reverse complement strand
GCGTTCTGGGCAGACGGCACCAAACAGATAGGCGGAGTCATGGCGATTGTCGCGCACAGCCAGTGGTCGGGAACCCCGCTCTGCCCAGACATAGGTCAGTGTTCCCTTCTGACCGACACGGGCTTCATCGGCGAACCACACCTCGATCGGCTTACGGGCCGCCGTTGCTGGGATCGCCGCCGCTACCAGGCCAGCGAAGTCTTTTTAAAAATGTCCTGTGCCGCAGCGTCTTTCTTCGGATGATACGGACGCGGCTGGACTCGCGTGAACTTGAGCCACCGCAACAGTCGGCTGATCGACGTCTCGTGTAGGGTAACCGCAAACTCGGTCTCGATCCGTCGCTGCAGGTCGACACAGCGCCACCGCACCACGCCGTCACGCTCCAGGTCCGGGCCCTGCCTGACCCATGCCGCGATCTGCGCCTGCTGCGCAGCCGACAATCGGGGTGGCGGGCCGTTGAGCTGGGGAAACTCTCCAACGCCTTGACGGCGCAGGCGACAATAATCTCGGCCGAGATCCGCAAGAAGGTGCAGGCCCTTCTCGACAAGATTCAGACGCCGATGAACGATATCTACAAGCTCATCCAGGGCGCTGGCGCCATGCCAATCCGGCTGGAGCTGCCGGCGGAAGACGACTCGAACCAGCAGCGGCTCAACCTCCTGATTGATTTCGCCAAGAACCGCACGGGCGTGCAGCCGGGGGGCTATTTGAGCGACTCCCAGATCCATTCGATGGCGCTGGCGCTGCGCATGGCGGCGATCATGCAATTTAGGCAACGCGCAACAATAAGCGCTTCAGGCCAAACCGTTAGGCGAGATTGAATAATTCCATTCCGGATGGAATGTGTCACGCTTGATATTGAGAGCCTCCATTTCGGCATCGGAGACGGTGATTCCCTTTGGGTATGTTTGAGTGTCCAACTCGCAACGCACCGTTAGTCCGGTTTTTGTTGTGGTGGACGCGATCAATTCGACGACCGTTTGGCGGCTGGTCAGCGGCTGGCCGCGCCAGGTCTGGGTAATATGGCAGAATAGTTTGTGCTCGATTTTATTCCACTTCGACGTGCCTGGCGGGTAATGGCAAACACGCAGGGTTAATCCGGTTTCGTTGGCTAGTTTTTGCAGCTCAAGCTTGAACAAACGGACTCGTGAGCCGTTGGAGCCGTCGCCATCGGCCGTGATCATCACCTGTTTCATTGTCGGATATCGTGCGAGGCCCATCATCTTCAGCCAGCGGCGGATCGAATTGACTGCAAATTGGGCTGTATCATTATCGACCCCGACACTCACCCAACCCTTATTGTTGGTGACATCGTAGACGCCATAGGGGATTGCTTTGCCAAGATCCTTATCGACAAAATCATGCACATCGACTTTGTCGGGACAGCCCTCCGGATTACGCTGACAGGATAACCGCTGCCCACCACAAGAGTTTCGTCACGTTTTTTCGTCTCGTCGATGCACTCAGAAAATATGAGTTAGGCGACGACGGCTGTCGTCGCCCGGCTCCTCTCAGCCAAGCTTTGAGAATGATAGGGACCGGCAAGAGAACGGAGGTTCCCAAACAAACAGCCTTGTGATAAAACCTCTGCTATGTATTTCCAAGTCAGAGGAAACGTCACCCTCCATGCCTTCCACTAGCGCCCACCGGCTTCGCGCACTCGACCTCCTGAAGATCCGAGGAATGCTTCGGCTGAAGGATTTCGTCGCCGAAGGCATTGGCCCGGAGACGCTTGCCCGTCTCATTCGGGAGGAGGCGGTCGTCCGCCCGGCACGTGGCCTCTATCAACTTCCCGACGCCCACGTCGACGCTGCCCATACTCTCGCTGAGGCAGTGGTTCTGGTTCCGAAGGGTGTGGTCTGTCTTACTTCGGCCCTCCAATACCACGAACTGACGTTGCAGATGCCGTCGGCTGTATGGATGGCGATCGATCGCGCCGCCTGGCGACCCAAGATCGATTATCCACCTATCCGGTTCGTGCGCTTCACTGGATCGGCGCTGACCGAAGGGGTCGAGCGTCACCGCATCGAGAATATCGACGTTCCTATCACGGATCCGGCGAGGACAATTGTCGACTGCTTTCGCTATCGGACCAAGGTCGGGCTTGATGTAGCGATGGAGGGACTGCGCGAGGGTCTCCGCCGCCGCCGATGCAACCCGGATCAGCTCTGGCGTTACGCGCGCAAGGCGCGGGTCTGGTCGATCATGCGCCCTTACGTCGAAGCAATGGTGTCCGATGTCGCGTGAGCCCCGCAACATCGGCGCATCAGTGCGGGCGCGGCTCCTCGACCGGGCACGCGCCGAGCGGTCGGATTTCCAAATTCTCCTGACGCGATATGCACTCGAGCGTCTCCTCTACCGGCTGAGCGTCTCACCACATCGCGATCGCTTCATCCTCAAAGGTGCGATGCTCTTCGTGACCTGGGTCGCCGACCCGTTCCGGCCCACTCGCGATCTGGATCTGCTTGGCCACGGCGACAACGACGCCGAGGCCATCGCCGAAACCTTTCGGGCGATCTGTGCGCAGGCGGTTGCCGACGACGGCGTAACGTTTGACGTCGCCGCCTTGACGGCGGCGCCGACCCGCGAGGAGGTGGAATATGGTGGCGTGCGTGTTCGCACGACGGCGACGATCGCCGGCGCGCGCATATCGATCCAGGTCGACATCGGTTTTGGCGACGCCATTACGCCCGCAGCTATAGAGATCGACTATCCCGCCCTGCTCGACGCACCGGCGCCGCATCTTCGAGCCTATCCCGTCGAAACGGTAGTGGCCGAGAAATTCGAGGCTCTTGTTACCCTCGGTGTGGCCAATAGCAGGCTCAAGGACTTTTATGATCTCTGGGTGATTTCCCGGACATTCGAGCTTCGCCAGGCCGCCCTTGTCGCGGCCGTTCAGCGGACTTTCGAACAACGCGGAACGGCCCTTCCGTCCGAAATTCCGGTTGGCCTGACCGATGAATTCGCGGAGGCGTGGGCCGCTCAATGGCGCGCCTTCCTCGGCCGCGATCGGATGGCAGCCGCACCTGATGCTTTTGCCGCTACCATCGCCGACCTTCGCGTCTTCTTGATGCCGTTGGTCGTCGGGTTGAATGAAAAACGAGTCTGGCCGCCGAGCGGGCCGTGGTCGCCGGAAGCAGTAATCGATGAGACATGAAGGGACGACAAATTACTTCGTCCCGAGTGGCGCAATTAATGAAGAAAAGGGCCGCGATAGGGGTCTAGGGGCGGAGTATGGATAAGAAACACTTTTATCGCGTGGGCAGCCATACAGGCGCCTGGGACGATCTGCCGACAGACCCCGATGAACTGAACTCCTTGATCAATAGTGCTCGAAAGCACATCGAGCCATGGCTCTCCGCTGTTTTCCAAGCAGAGCACCTCAATCTGCTGCTTGGCAGCGGGTTCACAACCGCGGTCGGTTACATCGCGGGTGTAGGGGCCACCGGAATGGCCAAGGTTACATTTGGCACTACGTATGACGTCGCCATCGATGCGCACGCCCAGGCCGGAGCGACTGCCATGAAAAGAGGTGCGGCAAACATCGAAGATCAGTTTCGAAGTGCTCTTGCTCTGCTTGACGGCCTCGGAGTCATTGACAAGGCGGCAGAGCAAACCCTCAAGGACGGCATTGATGCTCAGATGTCCGGCTTTCTCACTTCATTATTGAAGACGGAAAGCGGGATTGTCGTCGGAAAGAATCCGACATCGAAGGTTGCTGCCCAAGGAGCTCTGCAATCATTCCTGTTGAGTTTTGCGAGCCGCGCTGCGTCTCGCGAGCGTTTGCACGTCTTCACAACCAACTACGACCGCCTGATCGAGCATGGTTGCGATTTTGCGGGTCTTCGGATCATCGACAGATTTGTCGGCGCTCTGAATCCGGTCTTTCGGGCGTCGCGCGTGGAAGTTGACGTCCACTATAATCCACCCGGCATTCGAGGAGAGCCCCGGTTCATGGAGGGCGTCATTCGCCTGACCAAGCTCCACGGCTCACTGGACTGGTTTTTCGATAAGGACGAACGGCGGATCTATCGCAAGGGCATCCCATTCGGAGCGCCTGCGGATCATACCGACATTCCCAAAAAGCCCGTCGATACAGTGATGATCTATCCCAATCCCGCGAAGGACATCGAAACAACCCAATATCCTTATGCGGAGCTCTTTCGCGATTTCGCAGCTGCAACCTGCCGACCCAACGCGGTTGTTGTGACCTACGGCTATGGCTTCGGTGACGATCATGTGAATCGAGTGCTGCTCGATATGCTCACCATCCCATCAACCCATTTGGTGGTCATGGCCTATGAGGCCGATGTTCGCCTCAAAGCCTTCATTGAGAAGACGCGAGATGCACAGGTCTCGCTGTTGATCGGTTCGCATTTTGGAGATCTTGAAACATTGGTCGCAAACTACCTGCCAAAGCCGGCGCTCGATTACATATCCGGCCGAATGACCGAACTGTTGAAGCATCGTCCGGGCGACCCTAAAGCCAGCGACCCACCTGCGGCGGCGCCTGCAGCGTCTTCAACCGGTGCGGTATGAGGCGATCATGACGACTCCAATCGAACGTTTGTCTGGTCTTGTGGTCGGTGTCGTCGAGTCGGTCGCGCCTGACGAAGTTAGGGTGCTTCTTGAGCTGGACGCTCCGCACTCCACGGCGCTGAACACCGGGGTGCCGGCCGGGTTTCCGCGTCTCAATGGGTATGTACTCATACCCAATGAAGCCGGTGCGACGGTAGCCTACATCACCTGGATTGGGATCGAGCGTTCGCCTTATCCAAAGCGCGCTGGGCTCAAAGATTTCGGCCTGATCGATCTGCCGTTTCCGTTGCGGAAAATGTCGCTTTCCCCGGTCGGAACGCTGACATCCCGGCGCGATCGTGCTTCGGGAGCGACAGTATACGAACTCTCCCGTGGCGTTGTCGCATTTCCGTCGGTGGGAGACCAGGTTCTCATTCCGACGCCCTCCCAGGTCGAAGCTATCGTAGGCGCGAGGGACGACGATAAGAGAGTCAGAATTGGCTCCTCTCCGATGGCATCAAATGCAGCCATCATGGTCGATCCCGACAAGCTTTTCGGTCGACACTTAGCGGTGTTGGGAAACACCGGCAGCGGCAAATCATGCACCGTGGCGGGTCTAATTCGATGGTCCATGGAGGCCGCCGAGAAGGCTATTAAAGATGCCGGCAAGACGGGGGTGCCCAACGCGCGGTTCATCGTCCTTGATCCCAATGGTGAATACGCCAGGGCGTTCGCTGATCGGGGAGACGAACTGCGGTTGTTTCGCGTTCCTCCCGTTGCACAAGGAGAGCGGCCGCTCGACGTCCCTGCGTGGCTCTGGAGCGGGCACGAATGGACTGCGGTCGCGCATGCCCAGCCCGGCGCGCAACGTCCGCTGCTGATGCAAGGTTTACGCGAGTTGAAGGCCGGTCAGACGGAAGGTGTGCCGCGAGAGGCGATGATCCGCCGTTACCTCGGTTCCTATTCGATTCGGATATCGGCGATGTTGAACACCGGCACGCAGGCCTTCGCGGGGGCTGCGAGACCGAGATTCGAGTGCGCGCGGCTCCTTGAAACAATCGCTTCAGATTGTTCTCAATTCGCCGGTGAGGTTCAGGAGCACGCGAGTGGCGAACTTGCTGCAATTGCAACCACGACAGCGGGTGTCGTCGACAGCCGCCGATCGGGTATTTACTTCAACGACTTCGCGATTGCTGACTTAGAGACGGTTCGTGGCGCGCTGGACACATTAGCGCAGACGCTGCCTGATGCTGACCACGCAGCGCCCATCAGCGAAGATGCGCCCCAGTTCTTTGACGTTAACATCCTCGCCGAACACCTTGACCGGGTGGCAACCGAGCAAGGGGGAAACCTTGCAGGGTTTATCTCAACACTCGGGCTCCGCATTCGCGGAATGCTCGCAGACCAGAGACTTGGCGCTGTAATTGGCCGTGATCCACCGACTTCCTTCGAGACCTGGCTGAAGGATTATGTGGGTGACGATGGCGCAAGCAACGGACAGATCGCGGTTGTCGACCTATCTCTCGTCCCATCCGAAATCGTCCACATCGTTGTGTCCGTTTTAGCGCGGCTGATCTTCGAATCCCTTCAGAGGTATCGGCGGGGCCATCCGAAGGGCCAGACCTTGCCGACCGTCCTCGTTCTTGAGGAGGCGCACACATTCGTTCGGCGCGGTAAGGACGATGACGGCCCTGCCTCATCTCCGACGCAGCTTTGCCGCGAAGTGTTCGAGCGTATAGCCCGCGAGGGTCGCAAATTTGGGCTTGGGCTAGTGCTTTCGTCACAGCGCCCATCGGAGCTTTCGCCGACGGTGCTCGCCCAATGCAACACATTTCTGTTGCACCGCATCGTCAACGACGCAGACCAGAATCTCGTCGCGCGCCTTGTCCCCGATAATGTGGGTGGGTTGCTGCGCGAATTGCCGAGTTTACCGTCCAGACAGGCTGTCCTCCTCGGCTGGGCAACGCCAATCCCGGTGTTGGTTGAGGTCGATGAATTGCCCGATGCGCAGCGACCGCAGTCGGCAGATCCAGATTTCTGGAAGGTGTGGACATTGACCGAAGAGCGAAGCGTGGATTGGGATGCAATCTCGAAAGCGTGGTCGGGCGCTCCTCCGGTGCAAGAGCCGGAGGAATAAAGTCAATGATCCGTATCCTTCACACGGCTGATTGGCATATCGGTCAAACTTTACGCGGGTTCTCTCGGGAGCACGAGCACCGCAAGGTGTTTGAGCGGCTCGAAGAGATCGTCGTGGAGCGGGATGTCGATGCCCTCGTCATCGCCGGCGACGTGTTTGACAGCCAAAACCCCTCCGGGGAAGCGCAACAACTCTTCTACAATACGCTCGTGCGGCTGAGCCGCGCACAGCCAAGAATGACAATCGTGATCGTCGCCGGCAATCATGATGCCGCAGGTCGGTTGGAGGCGCCGCGGCCCCTCCTGGAGGCATTCAATATCCGCGTCGTCGGAAATGTGCGGCGGCATGACGGGCGGGTTGAGGCGGCACGCCACCTCGTGCCGATCGTTGACGCCAGCGGAGCTGTGGCCGCTCACGTCTTGGCGGTCTCTTACCCGACGGCCGCATGCCTCCCGAATTTGACGCGGTTGGATGTGGAATCGGGCTCGCCCGTCGTCGCAGGGGTACGCAGTCTCTACGCGGAATTGCTCGACACGTTACGCGGGCAAATGAATGGTTTGCCCTTTGTCCTTACGGGGCACCTCCATGTCGCGGGCGGCATCGAGTCGGAGGGTGCCGAGCGGAGAATCTTAGTTGGCGGTCAACACGCCGTGCCGCATGACGTGTTTCCGACCGAAGCGAGTTACGTGGCGCTTGGTCATCTGCACAAGGCTCAAGCCATAGGCCGCGATACGGTGCGTTATTCGGGATCATTGATCCCCTTGTCGGCGACGGAGCAGCCTTACGCTCATGGAGTCACGCTTGTGAGCCTCGACGGCGCGCAGGTCTGGTCTGAGCACATCCCAATCGGTCGGCCCGTAACGTTCCTCCGCTTTCCAGAGGCCGGCGATATGCGGTTGACTGAACTTGGCGATTACCTGGCGGCATTGAATCTACAACCGGATTTGTCGATCAACGAGCGGCCATTCGTCCAGATCCGGCTTGCGCGTGACGGGTTGCCATCTGGGTTCAGAGAGGAGATCGACCGTATAGCCGAGAATTTTCCTGTACGCATCGTTGATGCCCGCGTCGCGGCGATCCCCGGCGCGCTGAATGAGGCGGTCCTTACCGATCCCTTGATCCGGTTGGCGGAACGAGATCCGGAGGATCTGTTCAAGCTTGCATTCGAACGCGAGTTTGGCGCGGCGCCGAATGCCGCGCACTTGGATGTCTTTCACCGCGCGCGGGCGGAGGTTTGACCCATGCGCATCCTGGCTATCCGCGGCGAAAATTTAGCCAGTCTTGCGGCACCGTTCGAAATCGATCTCGCGGCAGAGCCGCTTGCTGGTTCGGGCCTCTTCGCCATCACAGGCGAGACAGGCGCCGGGAAATCCACTATCCTCGATGCGCTGTGCCTAGCGCTCTATGGCGAATATCCGCGCGTTTCAGTCAGCCGTCGCGAGAATGTTCCCGACCCCAGTGGGGAGGCGATCTCTGTTCATGATGGCCGCGCGATTTTGCGCCGAGGCACTGGCGGCGGATATGCCGAGGTAGATTTCGTCGGGCAGGATGGCGAGCGCTACCGCGTCCGCTGGGAAGCCAATCGCGCGCGCGGTCGGGCAAATGGGCGGCTTCAGAATGAGCAGCGCGCGCTGCATCGCCTTGACGACGGCAGTGCCGTGGCAACGGGCAAGACTCAGGTTCGCGACGCGGTAGAGGCGAGAACCGACCTTACGTTCGATCAGTTCCGCCGGACGGTACTACTTGCCCAGGGCGAATTCGATGCCTTCCTTCTCGCTGCCGAGAGTGAGCGCGCAGAATTGCTTGAGAAGATCACAGGTACGGAAATCTACGCAATAATCTCAATCCGCGTCCATGAAGGCACAGAGGTTCGACGAAGAGCAGTCGAGCAGTTGGAGCAGCGCCGGAACGACATCGGCCTTCTCGATGGCGACGCCAGGCTGGAGGTGCTGAATGAACAAAGCCAGCTTGCTGCTACCATTACCCTGAAAGCCGCCGAGCGCGATCAACACAATAGGCGGCTTGATCATTACAAGAGGGTCGCTACCGCCAGAAGCGATCTCGCTCAGGCGGCGGCTCAAGCGACGACAGCGCGTTCAGCGCGTGAGGTAGCCGCCGAGGAGTACCGGTCGCTTGCCGAATTCGATCTGGTCGAACCGCATCGCCCACTATCGGTCGAGATGAACAATGCGCTGCGGGCTGCGGCGGAGGCCGAATCACGCCTCGGTGATTTGCTTGTTGTCCGCGAAGAAGCGTGGACTCTCGACGAGACGGCTGCAACTCAGCTAACGGATGCGACAACGGCCAACGAGGCTGCGGAAGACCTCTTCAAGCGCTTTGGGCCTCTCTGGAGCGAGGCCGAAAAGCTCGACGCAGAGCTGGCAACTGCCCGAATCGAGTTCAATGATGCGACCGAGAAATCGCAGCAAGCTGACGAGACGTTGCGATCTTGTGTGGCCGCGCTGGCCGCGCTTGATCAGGCTCTTCGCCAAGCCACAGAGTCGCTCGACGCAACAGCGGTCCAATTGAGAGATCAATCGGGTCGCGTTCTCCTTGCCGATCGCCTTGATGACGCGGTTGTTCTGCTGGAGAAGCGGGTCAATCTCAAACAGAGGCGCGGCACGGCGGCGTCCGGGGCGGCTGAGTCCGCGGAAGTAACGGCGCGTTTGGACGGCGAAATAACCGAGCTGTCGGAAAAGCTCGCGGCAGATCGTGATCGGAAGGACAGCCTCAGTCGTGACATTAGTGAACGTCGAAGCAGTCTTGCCGCAATCGACGAGCCGGCGCTCCATGAACGTGACACAGATCTCCAGCGCGCGCTTGAGTCTTTGCGTGAGGTGAGCGCCACGTGCGAACAGCATCTTCGCGCGTCGGCGGATCTAACGCGCGGGGAATCAGAGCTCGCCATTGCGGCGCAGGAGTTGACCACGGCGAGTAAACAAATCGCCGAATCCGAATCCGATCAACTCCGCGAGCGGACCGCGCGCGCCGAAATCGTGCCTCTGGCGGAACTCGCCGATGAAGCTGTCTCGTCTGAAGCCGTTCATCTGCGCAGCCTGCTGACCCCGAATTTAGCCTGCCCGGTGTGCGGCAGCACAGACCATCCTCATCTTGCGCACCCCAGCGCGCTGAACGAGATGGTCGCTACGGTTCGGCGTCGTCGCGAAGAACTGGATACCGCACTGGCTGCGATAAACCAGCGTCTAGGCGCGGCCACGCGTGTACTTGCCGCCGCGGAGGTGCGTTGCGCACAAGCGAAGCGCGTGATCGAAGTCGCGCGCGGCCAAGTTTCGGCGACCAAGAGCGCTTATATCGAACAGAGGCCAATATTGAGCGATCTCTGGTCGAAGGCGAACGTGGGGGGGAGTGTGCCCCGAGCGCCTGACAGCCAAGGCGCATCCGAATTGGCGGCGCTCGCCTCGGCCGCAAAGGCGGAACGGATCACCATCACTGGTCCACTCGCAGCCGCCCAGCGTCTTCGGGCAGAGATCGATGGGTTGCAGCGGGAGCATGACGCGCTCGCTCGTGCAATCGAATCGATAATCCGCGATGTCGACCAACGACGTTCTGAACTGCACGCTGCGCAATTGAAGGCAAATGAGCAAATGGTTCGGGAGGCAGTCCTTGCTGAGAGCCTAGGTTCCATCGACCGTGAGATCGCGCCATTTCTCGCTGTGGCCGATCTAACCAGCGAAGCACTCGAAGCCGATCCCGCCAACGTTTCCATCAGGCTCTCATTGGTCGCACAAGAGTACGATGCCCTGCGGACGCAGGTTGGCGAGTTCGAAATGACGCTGCAGCGGCTGGCGCCTGACCGCGCGGCGGCCGCCGCTTCGCTTGAGCATGCGCGGACGCACGTGACGGAGAGCGCGACCCGTCTCAATCAACGTCGTTTGGTCGTGGAAGAGAAGGTAAGCGCCCGAACCGAACTTCTTGGCGGCGAGGCTACCGCCATTCACCGGACACGGACTAATGAAGCTCGTCGGACGGCGCGCGAAATGTTCACCAAGGCGCGCGAGGCGAAATCCTCTACCGCTGCTGCGTTCCAGTCGGCCAGCGCTCGTTGTGAGGAAGCCGCCTCTGGGTTGGAGGCCGTGAAGAGCCGTCGCGCTTCAGCCGAATTGGCATTCAATGCGGCCTGCCAGGATATTTCTCGGTCGCCGGATCAGGTTTCCGCACTGATCGCCACCGATCCGGGTGTGTGCAGAGCGTTGCGGTCACGAATTCAGGAGATCGAGCGGACAATAAACGATGCGGATGCTGCGGCTCTGACGCGCCAGAACGACTTAGGTCGGGCGCTGGAAGGATTCGACGAGACAACTGATGCAGACGCATTGACCACCCTGGTTGCCGCGCTTGCAACGGAAATAGGCGACTTGCACCAACGAACTGGTGTTCTTTCCGCCGCGCTCGCGCGCGACGATGATGCGCGCCGCGCAGCCGCAGACCTATCTGCTGAAATCGACACCGCGAAAGCGGAGCTCGCAATCTGGCAGGCAGTCGACGATGCCGTCGGTTCGGCCAGCGGTGATCGTTTCCGTCGCTTTGTACAGGGCATCACGCTCGACCACATGGTTCAACTGGCGAATGAACACCTCCATGCGTTGACACCCCGCTATAGGCTCGCGCGGGGGGCCGCATCCGATCTCGCACTGCATATTATTGATAGCGACATGGGTGACGAGGTCCGCGGGACCAGAAGCCTGTCGGGTGGTGAGCGGTTCCTGGTCTCCCTTGCGCTGGCGCTGGCTTTGTCGGGTCTCGAAGGACGATCGTCCTTTGTCGACACGCTGTTCATCGATGAAGGCTTTGGATCGCTCGATGCGGAGACGCTCGACTTGGCAGTAGATGCGCTGGAGACCTTACAGGGCAGAGGTCAGAAGGTTGGCGTCATCACGCACGTTGCTGCCATGATCGAGCGGATCGCCGTGCAGGTTCGCGTAGAAAAGCGTGGCGCTGGGCGATCTGAGATTAGAGTTTCTGTTGGCATGGAAGCGGCATCATGGCCTACGACAAGTAGCGCACAATAGTATCAGGAAAGCGGCTTCGGACTATTCAGATCGGAACAGGGGATAGATGGAGAAAGTACCATAGGTTATTCGGCCCTACCGTGAGCACGAAAAATGCTCCCCGCGTATCAGAAAGCGACCGGGCATGAGTGTCAATGCTCCTATATGGGCCTTTATCACGGTACTAGAAATGACGGCAGTTGGTTCGAGGTGTCGTATCCATCCGGTGAGGACCGCGGCCTGATAGCGGCGCGGCGTTTGCGGATCTCTGGGGTGGGGTTATCAGGCGGCCTGTGCGACTGGGTTGTGGTT
>NCBV01000046.1 GCA_002279355.1 Acidiphilium sp. 37-60-79 | reverse complement strand
GGCATTGGAAGGCCGATCGCGCCGTAACCGAAATCGTCCAAGCCGCCGCGTAGTCGCGCTACCCGCGTCGTTCAATAAGGTCAGAGAAACGGCGCTTACCGACTTGGAACTGGACACCGTGAAAGCGACGCCTGAGAAATGCGCCCGCTTAATCCGCGAAACGTTCAGGCTCTGACAGTCCGCGCGTTCGGCTAATGGCGTCTGAATTGACCGCTCGAAAGTCGGCTGCGGCATACGGTGTCGCGGTTTTCGTAAAACACGCGACGACGCAACTCGAATATTTAAGTCGTTGTTTTAATTTATATTTGTTATCGCGTATCTTTGCTGCGGGTTTATGTCTGACTTGCAACAGAATTTGCGGCACGGGCGCCTCATTTTTTACTCTAAACGGCCACTTCCGGGGAGGCTCCCAGCCTGCGTGAACGACCGAGTTGAAGCGCAATCCCGACGTTTCGGCTGATACCCGCAGTCATCCGGACTCCACCACCGAGACAAACCACGCCGCAAAATTCATAAATTCAACACCCTCACCCACGCAAAAAAAATCGCCCGAACCGGCCCCCGGTTCGAACGATTTTGTCGCTCCCTTATGCTTGCCGCGCCGATTCCACCGATCCTTTTGCGCCTCCCGCTCAAACCGCGATTTCGTGCGTTTCGACCGATAAAGCGGATTGGTCAGCAAATCGCGCGCCATGGGATTGCGCTTGCGTGCCATGATCTGCTCCTCATTCAGCTCTGCGCGGCCTGATCCCCAAAATCAAACCGCCCCCCCCCTTAGCCCAAATCACCCACCCGGCGCCATATCACGTCCGGCGTAGGGGACGCCTCAGGCACGCGCATCTCCGGATGGATCGGCTGATCGATCACGCTATAAGAGCGAAAATAAAGCAAACGCAACATAAATATAAGTAAACCATGATGTTAATATCGTCAGAATGGTTTACTGCTCGCCATTCAGCTCGGCACGGCCCGACCTCCAGGGTCAACCCACCCCACGGAGCAAAAACTCCCGCCCTACCTTCACCCGCGCCACCCCGTCATACGCCACAATATCCGCCGTCGCATACGTCTCGCTCCAGCGCTCCGGAATGAAACTCCCCGTGCCCACCACATCAATCGGCGCATGCACATCCGCCATCACCCCGCATTTCTCCACGCCAAACCCCGATGACGCAACAATCTTCACCGCCCGATACCCCGCCCCATCCAACACCTCGCGCAGCCGCCAAATCGCCGCCGCCGATACCCCCGTGCCAATCAAATGTCGCAATTCCTGCTCGCTGCGATACCGCCTGATCGCCCCCGGCGCATGGCGCTCTAACACGGCATAACTCGCCTGCGGATCAAGCCCCTCTAAAAACCGCCCACCATGCGTGTCCAGCCGGATCGATATCTCACCCGCTTTCGCCATCCCCTCAAAATGCCGGCAAATCTCCAGCGCATCCGTCACTTCCCGCCCGAAATAATCCACCAACACCGTCATCCTCTGACCCGGAAACGTCGCCGCAAACATCTCCGCCGCCCGCAAGGTCGAACCCGCATAACCAATCAACGCATGCGGCATCGTCCCATAGCCCTCATGCGCACCAAAATAATGCGCCGTCGCATCATTCGCCCCGCCAACAAACCCAACCGCCCCCTCCGCCTGCGCCGCCCGCGACCCAACGGACGCCGCATACTCCATCATCTTCTGCATCTCAGCCCCGGCACAATGGCGCGCCCCCATCGCCATAAAGGCCGCCCCCGGCAACGCCATGCACATCTGATAGGCATTATGGGCCGCCACACAAGCCGCGCCCAATTTCTGCAACAGGATCGTCTCAAGATCGACCAGGGTGGCAAACGCGCCGGTGAGATAAACCAGCGGCTCACCCGCCCCCACCCAACTCCCCTCGGCATGCAGCAACTCAATCTCAATCGCCACACCTCGCGCCGCCGCAACCAAGCGCAGCCAATCCACCATCAGCCTTGCCGCCGCTAACACCGGTCGGCGCAAAAACATCGCATAGGTAACTTGGCAATCGCCAAACTTCTCAACAATCGCCCGCGTCCGATTGAAATAAGCGTCAGTCTGCGCCGCAATCACCCGATCATCCGGCGCACTCACGGTTTGGCGCGCCTACTCAGCGGCAACATCGGTGCGCGTAGGCGCGCGCCGCGATTTCAACTCAGCCGCAATCAAAAACGCGAGCTCTAACGCCTGCTCCGCATTCAACCGAGGATCACAAAACGTCTCATACCGCGCCGACAAATCCGCCTCCGTCAATTGCCGCGCCCCCCCAATACATTCGGTGACGTCCTGTCCAGTCATCTCCACATGCACCCCGCCCGGCACCGTCCCCTCAGCCTGATGGATATCGAAAAACCCGCGCACCTCCGCCAAAATCGCGTCAAACCGCCGGGTTTTCATCCGCCCCGCCGTCGAAATCGTGTTGCCATGCATCGGATCACACAACCAGCCAACGTGCCGGCCCGCCTGCTTGGTCGCGCGCACCAAACGCGGCAATTTCGCGCCAATCTGCTCCGCCCCCATCCGCGCAATCAAGGTCAGCCGCCCCGGCTCATTCGCCGGATCAAGCCGGTCAATCAGCGTCAGCAACTCGTCCTCGCCCATGCTCGGGCCAACCTTCATCCCAATCGGATTTTGCACCCCGCGCATGAATTCCACATGCGCTCCATCCGGCTGGCGCGTGCGATCGCCAATCCATAAAAAATGCGCCGAACAGGCATAATAATCCCCGGTGGTCGAATCAATCCGGGTCAAAGCCTGCTCATACGGCAATAACAACGCCTCATGGCTGGTATAAAACTCAGTCTCATGAATCTGCGGCGTGGATTGGCTGGTCATCCCGCACGCCGCCATGAATTGCAGCGTCTCATCGATCCGCGACGACAAATCCCGATAACGCTCCGCCAGCGGCGAGCGCCGCACGAAATCCAAATTCCAACGATGCACCTGATGCAAATCAGCATACCCGCCCGACGCAAACGCCCGCAACAAATTCAGCGTCCCCGCCGACTGGAAATAGCCAAACTCCATCCGCGCCGGATCAGGGATCCGCGCCTCAGCCGAAAATTCCGGCCCGTTAACAATGTCCCCACGATACGAGGGCAACGAAACCCCCTCGATTGTCTCAACATCCGAGGAACGCGGCTTGGCAAACTGCCCCGCCATCCGCCCCAATTTCACCACCGGCAACGCCCCACCAAAGGTGAGCACCACCGACATTTGCAGCAAAACCCGGAACGTATCGCGAATCACATTCGCGGTGAAATCGCCAAAACTCTCCGCACAATCCCCACCCTGCAACACAAAAGCCTGGCCCTGCGCCGCCAACGCCAGCGATTTCTTCAACCGCCGCGCCTCACCGGCAAACACCAACGGCGGAAACCGATGCAGCCGCGCCTCCATCGCCTGCAGCCGCACCGCATCCGGATAAACCGGCGCCTGCGCAATCGCCCGCTCACGCCAAGACTGAGGCATCCACATCCCCGTCGCCAAGCCCGCCGAAAGCCCCGCTTTGGTCGTACCACTCATCACACCGCTCCAGTCGCGCAATCACCCCATTCGGATATTGCGCCAATGCCAATTTCAACGCACCTTTATATCGCAAACGCCCTTCCTTGGCGACCCTCATTGCGCAACGCAGCCGCGCCTCAGCCACCCACCACCCGCGTCTGGGTGCGCATCGTGACAAACTCCTCCGCCACCGTCGGATGAATGCCAATCGTGCGATCAAAATCCGCCTTGGTCGCCCCCGCCGTGATCGCCACCGCCAAACCCTGAATAATCTCCGGCGCATCCTCACCCAGCATATGCGCGCCCAGCACCGTGTCGGTCACCGGATCGACCAATAATTTCATCACACTCCGCCGCTCCCGCCCGCTCAGCGCATGGCGCATCGGGGTAAACCGCGCCACAAACACCCGCGTCCCCACCGGCGCATCCGCCTCGCTCAGCCCAACACTCGCGAGCGGCGGAATCGCAAACACCGCGCTCGGCACCCCCACCAACGAAACAATCCGCTCGCTCCCGCCAAACAAACGATCCGCCAGCGCATGCCCCTCCGCCGTCGCCACCGGCGTCAAATTCAGCCGGTCCGTCACATCCCCCAACGCATAAATATGCTCAATATTCGTCTGGAACTGGTCATTAATCGGAATCGCCCCCGATGGCGCGGTCACCACCCCCGCCGCCGCCAAATTCAACCCCGCCACATGCGGCGCCCGCCCGGTTGCCATGAACACGCAATCGGCTTCTAGGCTGGTGCCATCCGACAAAAATAGTTTTTTCACCGCCCCATGCGCCTCCAAACGCACCGGCGTCACGCTCGGATGCAGCACCACCCCATTCGCCGCAAGCGCCTCAGCAACCCCCACCCGCAAATCAGCATCAAACCCGCGCAACGGCAAATCCTGCCGATAAACCTGCTCGACCCGCGCCCCCAACCCCGCAAAAATCCCGGCAAACTCCACCGCAATATAGCCACTTCCCACCATCACCACGCTCTGCGGCCGCCCCGGCAAATGAAACGCATCATCCGAAACAATCGCAAGCTCCGAGCCCGGAAATTCTAGCCGCGTCGGCAACCCGCCGGTCGCAATCGCAATCCGCGCCGCACGCACCCGTCGCTCACCAATCTCCAGCGTGTGCGCATCAACAAACCGCGCATAACCCTCAAACATCTGCGCACCGGCCCGCTCCAACAGCCCGGTATAAGCCCGGTTCAGCCGCGCAATCTCCTGATCCTTCGCCGCAATAAACCGCGCCCAATCGTGCGCCCCGCGCTCAATCGGCCAGCCAAACCCCGCCGCATCATCCGCAGCCAGCCCATATTCCGCCGCCATCACCATGAATTTCTTCGGCACACAGCCCACATTGACGCAGGTTCCGCCCCAGAATCGCGATTCCGCAACCCCCACCCGCGCCCCATGCCCCGCCGCGATCCGTGCCAACCGCACCCCCGCCGAGCCGCCACCAATCACAAATAAATCAAACTCATCCGCCATGTTTCCGCTCCAAAACCCAGCGGATTATGGCCCAACCAAGCCCCTATTCCAAGAGCCGCCTAATAGGTCTCCACATGAAACCGCCCCGCCGCCCGCATCACCGCGCGCAACCCCGCCCAATCCAACCCCACCCCCGCTGCAATCTCACTCAGCGCCGCATCAACCCCCGCCTCTAACCCGCGCACCCCACAAATATACACATGCAGCCCCTCTTGCTTGAGCAATCCCCCCAACGTCTCAGCCTGCCCCCGCATCCGATCCTGCACATATTCCCGCGCCTGCCCCGGCACCCGCGAAAAAACCAACTGCTTGTCAATCAAACGATCCGGCAAACGCTGCAACGGCCCGAAATACGGCAATTCCTCAGGCGTGCGCGCGCCAAAATACAAAAATAACCGCCCACGCCCCGCCTGCCCCAAACGCCGCCGCCGCTCAGTAAAGCCCCGAAACGGCGCAGACCCAGTGCCCGTGCACACCATCAAAATATCCGCATCCAAATCATCGGGCATCAAAAACGTCGCGCCAAACGGCCCAATCACCTCAACCCGCGCCCCTAACGGCAAATCCGCCAGATAGTTCGACGCGATCCCCTCAAACACCCGGCCATCCTCACGCCTCTCGCGCACCCGCTTGACCGTAATCGCCAAATTATTGGTGTTTGGCCGCTCGCCATCGCGCGCACTCGCCACCGAATAAAGCCGCATCGCATGGGTCTGCCCGCGCTCATCCAATCCCGGCGGCACAATGCCAATACTCTGCCCCTCTAACACCGGAAACCCCATTGCGCCAAAATCCAAAATAATATGGCGCACGTCAGACTCCGTCCCCGCCCCGGTAATCCGCAAATTTCCAGTCACAATCGCCACCGCCGGCCGCGCCCGATTAAACAAATTAATCCGTGGCTTCGCCGCACTCACCGGCGCCCGCGCATGCCCGCCCGCCCCCTGATGCGCCGCATCCAACAACCGCAGCGCCTCAACATCGAGCGCATCCGGGGCCTCCGCTTCCCCCATCTCTGGCTGCGGCGGCAATTCCAGCCAGGAAAACTGCGCCTCCAGCGAAAATGGCTGATTCACCACAACCCAATGATCGATCGACCCGGTCGGGCACGGCGGAATGCAATCCATACAATAATTACACTTCGCCGCATCCACCACATAATTATTATCATCATGCGTCACCGCCCCCACCGGGCAGGTCGCCTCACAGGTATTGCACCGAATACAAACTTCCGGGTCGATCAGATGCTGCTTGACCGGCGCTTCTAACATCCGCCAACCTTATTGTACAATCTGCACATATTCGAAATCACCACCCTTATTGTCAATCCCCACCCGCGGCGGCGCAATCCAGGACGCATACTGCCCCGCCTCGCGCACCGGCACCATCAAACTATCAATATAAGCCGCATCCGCCGCATCCGGCAGCCAATCGCCCGCCCGCGCCGCCCACGCCGCCGCATCCATCACCACACCATCAGGGCCCGCCTTGATCGTGGCAAACTCCCCAATCGCCCGATTAAACGCCACATGCGGCAGCGCCAGCCGGAACGAAAATCCCGCCTTCTCAATCACCCGATTCCACCGCACCACGCCCGATTCGCAATCTTTCACATAATCATCGCGCAGCCGCATATTCAACGCCGATAACGCAGGCGCCTCTTCGCGCACAATCTCACCATCCACGCAGCGCAACACCGGATACGTCGCACCGATCAAATCATGATCATCCTCGATCTTATCCTCACGATACCGCCCCTTGATACCGGCATTAAACGCATTCGCCGCATTGGTGCTGATCTCGTTGCCAAACAAATCCAACGTCAGCGAAAAATGCAAATTCATTTTCTTCTGGATCGTCGGCAAATCAATAACACCAAGTTTGCGCTCTGCCGCCTGATCATAGGGATCATTAATGCCCGCATCGCGCATCGCCTGCACCGTCCGCTCCACCACCCGCTGCACCCCGCTATCACCCACGAACATATGATGCGCTTCTTCGGTCAGCATGAACCGGCAGGTCCGGCTCAACGGATCAAACCCCGATTGCGCCAGCGCTTCTAACTGCATCTTGCCATCGCGATCGGTGAAATAAGTGAACATAAAAAAGCTCAGCCAATCGGGCGTCGCTTCATTAAACGCCCCTAACATGCGCGGCGTATCCGCATGCCCCGAACGCCGTTGCAACAATTCCTCCGCTTCCTCGCGGCCATCAGTGCCGAAATATTTATGCAGCAAATACACCATCGCCCATAAATGCCGCCCCTCTTCCACATTCACCTGGAATAGATTGCGCAAATCATACAATGACGGCGCCGTCGCGCCCAAATGCCGCTGCTGCTCCACCGAAGCCGGCTCGGTATCGCCCTGCACCACAATCAAGCGCCGCAACAGCGCCCGATATTCCCCCGGAACCTCCTGCCAAGCCAGCTCGCCCTTATGCTTGCCAAACGGAATCGTCCGCCCCTCAACCGCAGGCGCCAACAAAATTCCCCATTTATATTCAGGCATTTTTACATAATCAAACTTCGCCCAGCCCTTCGGATCAACCCCGATCGCGGTGCGCAAATACACCAACGATTCTTGAAAACCCTCCGGCCCCATATCCTTCCACCAATCAATATAGCCCGGATGCCACGTCTCCAACGCCTTCCGCACCCGCTGATCCTCCGCCAAACCTACATTGTTTGGAATCAACCCATCATAATCAATATTCATCCCATCAGGCATCGAACACTCCTATCATTTTACTGATTCTACACACGTTGGCGGTCAAAAGCAGCCTGCTGGCCACTCCCATAACGCTTCAACGCTCCATCCGGCCCCACCGCATTCGGGCGCTGAAAAATCCAGTTCTGCCAAGCCGTCAGCCGGCCAAAAATCCGCGTCTCCATCGTCTCGGGTCCCGGAAACCGCAAATTCGCCTCCATCCCGGTGAGGCTATCGGGCGAAAAACTTGCCCGCTCCTCCAACATAATCCGAATTTCATCATCCCAATCGGTCTGGTCATACGTAAACGTCACCAACCCCAAATCCGCCGCCGCCTCCGCATCCAACGGCAATTCTAACGAAGCCCGCACCCGCTCGATGGTCGCCGCCTCACCCAAAAACCGCGTCTGCAAGCGTGTCAGCCCATTGCCCATCGGATAGGCCCCAAAATTCGCTGGCCCAACCGTCAGCATCGCGGATGCCTCACCACCCCGATCACCCACAAACATCGCCGATCGATCAGCGGCAAACGCCAGCTCCGCAAGCGTCCCGGCAAAACAGCTCCCCGGCTCGATCAGCGCGACAATACTGCGCGACGTCACATCAATCCGCTTCAATACCCGCTTGATGAAATGCCGAATTTCGCGCATCAGCCAATGATTCTGATGCGCCTCCAAAAACGCATCATACGCCAACATGAGCGCCGCATCGCCCCGCGTGCGCAGCATCCATAACCCCAATTCCGCCTCGTTGGTGCGCAAATGCAAAATCGCATCATCCAACGCCCGCGCCATCGCTAACGGCCAAAAATCCGCCCCCAGCGCCACCGCCGTCGCCACATCGCCCGGCACCGGCAGGCTCGGCCCCGCCACCAAAATCTCCGCCCGGCGCAGCCCCGCATCACAACGCACCTCGACATGAGGATACGTAATCGATCCGCCCTCAATCTTTCGCTCTAACCAAGGTAATTTTACCCCCTGCGCATCAGTCGGCCGGTCAGTGCGCGCCGCCGCCTCGCGCGCGCGCTGCGCCACCGTCGCGTCCCACACTGACGGCGCAATCACCTCATCCACTAACCGCCAGGCCACCGCCTTTTTGCCCCGCACACCCTCTTCCGCCGTGCAAAACACATCGGCCAAATCCCGTCGTACTTGCCTTTTATCCGTCACCCGCGTGAGCCCGCCGGTGCCGGGCAACACCGCCAATAACGGCAATTCAGGCAGCGAAACCGATGATTTCCGATCATCAATCAGCATAATATGCGCCGCCGTGAGCGCCAACTCATACCCGCCGCCCGCCGCCGCCCCCTTCACCGCAGATAAATAACGCTGCCCCGAATGCGCCGTCGCATCCTCAATCGAAAGCCTTGTTTCATTGGTAAATTTACAAAAATTCACCTTATGCGCATGGCTCGACTGGCCCAACATGCGAATATTCGCGCCCGCGCAAAACACCCCCTCACGGCCCGAGCGCAACACCACCGCCCCAACCTCGGGATGCTCAAAACGCAACCGCTGCACCGCATCATGTAACTCAATATCCACGCCCAAATCATAGGAATTGAGCTTTAACTCGTAGCCCGGCACCAGCCCGCCCGCTGGATCAACCGCCATAATCAAATGCGCCACCGGCCCCTCAATCTCGATCCGCCAATGCCGATACCGCGCCGGCTCGGTGCGAAACTCAATGATTGGCTTTTCAACCGGACCGGTCATTTGCTGCTCCATAAACTGCATAATATTGCATGACACTCGACCGTCAAGTGAATTATGCATTATCATACACTCTCCATCCGACATATCCGCGCCACAAACGGTGCCACCAGCGCCAAAATTTCCGCACGATGCGATAAATGCGGCGCATGCCGCGCCCCAGCCACCAACTGCACATCCACCGGGCAATACGCATCCTGTTCAAGCGGCGCTAACTGCGCGGGCGTGCCATATTCATCCGCATCACCTTGAATCGCCAAAATCGGCACCCGCACTGTCGGCACATAGCCATCAATGCGCCAATCGCGAAACCCAGAATCGAGCCACGCACCATTCCAACCCCAAAACGCATGGTCCGGATCATCATGATGCCGCGCTAACCGCGCCCGCAAATCGCCGCTACGAAACGCCTCACGCACCGCTTCAATACTCTTGATCGAGACATCCTCCACAAACAAATGCGGCGCGATCAACACCAATCCGCGCAACCCGAAATTCTGCATCCCCCCGGCATGGATCAACGCAATCGAAGCGCCATCCGAATGCCCGACCAATATCACCCGCTCAATTCCAGCTGCCTGCAAAATAGCTGGCAAAACCTCTAACGCTTCAATCGTCATATAATCTAACGGCCATGGCAATGTGCCGATATCAGACTGCCCATAGCCAATCCGGTCATAGGCAAACACCGCACAGCCAGTGACTTGCGCTAACGCTTGCGGAAAATCCCGCCACATCGATATCGAGCCCAACCCCTCATGCAACAGCACAATCGTCGGCCCCGCACCAATCTGACCCCAGAGCCGCGCCGCAATCCGGCGCCCCGCCACCATCAGCGATATCGCCCGCCCCGCCCCGTCCGTCATCCGCGCCATCCCTTCCGCAGCTTATAACGCTGGATCTTCCCCGTCGCGGTCTTTGGTAACGCCTCAACAATTTCCACCCAGCGCGGATATTTCCAATGACCAATCGTCTGCTTCACATGCTCCTGCAACATCGCAACCATCCGCTCGCGTTCCGCCAAATCACCCCCAAACCCCTCGGCGAGCACCACAAACGCCTGTGGCTTGACTAACCCATCGTCATCCTCAGTCCCAATCACCGCCGCCTCTAACACCGCCGGATGCGCGCCCAGCGCCGTCTCCACTTCAAACGGACTAACCCAAATCCCACTCACCTTAAATAAATCATCGCTACGGCCACAATATGTGTAAATACCCTCAGCATCGCGGGTATATTTATCCCCCGTCACCATCCATTCGCCGATAAAAGTCGCCCGCGATTTCGCCGTCTGATTCCAATATCCCTCAGCCATGCTCGGCCCGCGCACCCACAACTCGCCCAAACCCGGCCCCTCAATCTCCGCCCCCGCCTCATCGACCAGCCGCAGCGCATACCCCGGCACCGCGACCCCCGAATGCCCATACCGCACCGAACCCAGCCGGTTCGAGAGAAAAATATGCAACATCTCGGTGGACCCCACACCATCAAGAATATCCACCCCCGTCGCCGCCCGCCACGCAGCACCAATATGCGCAGGCAACGCCTCCCCCGCCGAGGTGCAAACCCGTAACCGATCCGATCCCGCCCCCGCCTCAAGCCCGGCATGCACCATCGCCGCATATAAAGTCGGCACCCCACAAAACAGCGTCGGCCGCTCGCGCCGCATCACCGCCACCACATGCGCAGCACTCGCCCGTTCGACGGATAACACCGCACACGCCCCCACCGCCATCGGAAAAATCATCGCATTGCCCAACCCATACGCAAAAAACAGCTTCGCCGCCGAAAAAACTACATCGTCAGGCCGCACCGCCAAAACCTGCGCACCAAAAGTCTCAGCCGTCGCCCGCAAACTTCCATGCCGATGCCGCACCCCCTTCGGCGCACTGGTCGAGCCCGATGAATACAGAAAAAACCCAATTTCATCCGCACTCACCCCAACCGGCTCACCAAATGTCTCAGCCCCCGCCACAAATTCATCAAACCCGTCCGCCCGTCCCGCCGCCCCCACCACAATCACCCGCACCAGCCCCGCCAAAGCGCCCAACATCGCCCCAAGCCCCTCTAACAACGGCGCTGACACCAGCACCGCCTCCGCCCGGCAATCCTCCAAAATATAACGCACCTGCTCAGGAGGCAGCATCGTATTCACCGGCACAGGCACCACCCCAGCCCGCAACGCCCCCCAAAACGCCACCGGAAACTCAATCGCATCCAGCATAATCAGCGCCACCCGCGCCTCCCGCCGAATGCCCGCCCGCCGCAACGCCCCCGCAAAGAGCGCGCTCCGCTCCAACAACGCCTGATAGGTCACCCGCCGCGTATCATCGATAAACGCCACACACCCGCCACGCCCATCCCGCACATGCCGGTCAATAAAATAATCCACCGCATTGTCATTCGACATTGGCCCGTTCCCCATTTTTCCTCAACCAGCACCATAATGCATTGTCACGCCCCATCAACCCTTTTGTTTTTGCGCCTTGCGCACCCTTCCGCTCCTATGCAATATTAACGCATGGCGAGCATAATTAACACACGCGCACAATCCCTCACCGACCGTCTCTCCGGGATTCTTTCGCTCCTCCGCCAAATCCTCGGCACCCACGAACAATCCCGCGCCATCGAGCAAACCCTCAAATGGGCCATCTGGCACCGCCTCATCTTTTTCGCCCGCCGCTTC
>NCBV01000045.1 GCA_002279355.1 Acidiphilium sp. 37-60-79 | reverse complement strand
CCACCACTCCGATTCAACCCAGGTTGAGCGACAACCAAACGTTGAAAATCTAGCCTTCTCTCCGGTCCATAGGAAATCCAACTGCCGGATTTAGGTTAAAACATCCATACTCGCGGCCTGCGCCCTCGGCGCTTTGACGGTTGGCGTTGCCAATGCTACACCGCCGAGCAGTGCGAACCTCGTTTCCAACGGTGATTTTTCGAACGCGTCCGGCGTGACTGTCAGCACGCAGTTTGGAACCCAGGCCACTGTTGGTAACAAACAGTTTGTGACCGGCTGGACCGGTAATAACGGATATGAAATTTGGTATCCGTCTGCATCAGCAGCGACCAGCGAGAATGCGATCGGGCAATATACCTATACAGGTCATGAAAAATTATGGTCGGTCACGGCGCCGCCGACTGAGGCTGGTACCTTTGTTGGTCTTGATGGTTCTCAAATTTCCGGGGTGCAGAGTTCGATCAGCCAAACGATCAACAACTTGGTGGTTGGCAGCACCTATGACGTCAGCTTCAACTGGGCTGGCGCGCAGATGCAAAGCCGGACCGGTGCAACGACAGAGCAGCTGGCCGTCAGCCTGGGTCGTTCAACGCAGGATACCGCTGTGCTGAACAACGCGAGCAAAGGCTTTACCGGTTGGCAATCCGCCACGTTGAGCTTCATCGCGTCGAGCACCTCCGAAGCCCTGTCGTTTTTGGCGGTTGGTTCGCCGTCCGGGTTGCCGCCGATGTCCTTGCTGACCAACATCTCGATGCAACAGGTTGCAGTGCCCGAACCGTCATCTCTGGCGCTACTCGGTGGTGGCTTGGTTGGTCTTGGGTTGGTTCTGCGTCGCCGTCGGGCCGCGAAGAAGCAATCGATCACCAAAGTCTGATAAAATACCGGTCGTTCAGGTTTCTCGCCTGGACGGCCGGTTTGCCTTGTGGTTGAATGACGGGATGCAAGTTTTTTTCGTTGAAGTGTTGAGGCTTGCTGCTTGGCTGCTGTTGCTCGTGGCGATTTTTGTCCCTCTCGAGCGGGTCGTGTCGATTGATCGGCAGCCAATTTTCCGCAAACAATTTGCGGTGGATTTGGGTTATTACGCCCTTAATTCATTTCTAACCGGTGCGCTGCTGGCTGTTCCGCTCGCGATGGTTGGCGCGGCGATCCATAATGCCATGCCGCCGGCCTTGGAACACGCGATTACGTCACTGCCCTTCTGGGCATCCCTCGTCTTGTCTGTTCTGGTCGCGGAAATCGGATTTTATTGGGGACACCGATTGACCCATCAAATCCCGTTTCTTTGGCGCTTTCACGCTGTCCATCACAGCGCGGAGCAGCTTGATTTTCTCTCCAACACCCGCGCTCACCCGATCGATATCGTGTTTGTCCGGCTCTGCGGCTTTACACCGCTATTCGCACTTGGCCTTGCAGGGGGCGTTCGCACGCCCGCGATCGTGATTGTTATAGGAACTATCTGGGGGTTTTTTATTCACGCAAATTTGCGCTGGCGTTTCGGTTTTCTGGAATCGATCGTTGCCACACCATTTTTCCATCATTGGCACCATACCAATGATGCCATGCGGGATCGCAACTACGCCGCCATGCTACCCCTGGTCGATCTGGCCTTCGGCACACTTCATTTACCTAAAGCTTGGCCCACGCGATATGGTATCGACACGGTGATGCCGCCATCAATCATCAGCCAGATGATCAGCCCGTTCACTCGAGGTCGCGATCAGTAAGCTGATCAAGTTTGCGCATAATTTCCGATCCTGACGAATGACGTTAACTTAAATCGAGCGGGTGCCGATGCCATCTCGATCCAGACCGCCCGCCCAGCAAATTTGGGTCAATCCCGATTGCGGGCTGAAAACCCGCCATTGGCCGGAAGTGCGCGCCGCACGCGATCATAGGGTGCAGGCTGCGGCCATTTTGCGTCACGCGCATGATACGCGCTGAAGGCTGCCCTATTTTGATCATATTCATAGGGGATCTAAGCATCGCAAAGTCAGATCGGGTTGGACCAAACCGCTGACCAAGCCATCATCGCTCAAGCCAATTTTTGGAGACCCGTCATGCCCCACATCATCCGTAAATCCCTCCTGCCCGCCGCTCTGATCGGCATCACTCTTGGCCTGTCCGGCTGTGGCTACACCCCTGGCCAGCGCGCGCTATCGGGCGGCGCGATTGGTGCGGGCACCGGTGCGGTGATCGGCGCGGTTACCGGCACCGGCCCGGCAGGTGGCGCGCTGATCGGCGGCGCGCTCGGCGCTGTCGCCGGTGCGGTGACCAATCCAAACACGATTAATCTCGGTCGCCCGCTTCGATAGGCGCATCGGCACGTTCTTGCTCTGATTGATCGGCTGCAACGATTGAATTGATCGGCTGCAGCCCATCGCTCATCGACCCCTCTGTGCCTCATAAGGAAGCCAGAGGAGTCACCATGCCCAAAGACTCGATTGAGTACGATACGCCGATTGGCGATCAGGTTGCCTACACCACCTGCTATATGTGCGCCTGCCGTTGCGGCATCAAAGTCCATTTGAACGATGGCAAGCTGCGCTATATCGAAGGAAATCGTGACCATCCAGTCAATCGCGGGGTGCTGTGCGCCAAAGGCTCCGCCGGGATCATGACCGCCTTATCGCCCGCCCGGTTGCGCAAACCGCTCAAGCGCGTGGGGCCGCGCGGCGCTGGCGAGTTCGTTGAAATCGAATGGGACGAGGCGATGGAGATCGCCACCAGCCGCCTCGCCCACATTCGCGCAACCAACCCGAATAAGCTCGCCCTCTTCACTGGGCGCGATCAATCACAATCGCTGACCGGCTATTTCGCGCAAATGTTCGGCACGATGAATTTCGCCGCCCATGGGGGTTTCTGCTCGGTCAACATGGCCGCCGCCGGGCTTTATTCGATGGGCGGCGCTTTTTGGGAGTTTGGTGAGCCCGATTGGGACCATGCGAAATTATTTCTGCTGTTCGGCGTCGCGGAGGATCACGATTCCAACCCGATGAAACTGGGTTTGGCAAAGCTCAAAGAGCGCGGCGCCAAAATCATCACCATCAATCCGGTGCGCACCGGCTACTCAGCCATCGCCGACGAGTTTGTTGGCATCACCCCCGGCACTGACGGCTTGTTTGTGCTGTCGTTGATCCATTGTCTGCTTGAAGCAGGCAAAATCGATACCGAATTTTTGGTGCGCTACACCAACGCCCATCATCTGGTGATCGATGCGCCGGGTGCGCCCGATCATGGTTTGATCGCCCGCAACAAGGAGGGTCAACCCCTCGCCTTCGACCGCACGCGGCGTGATGTGGTGTCAGCGACGGCCATTGATATCGACCCTGCTCTGCTCGGGCACTTCACCCTGCCCGATGGCCGCATTGCGCAACCTTCCTTCGCGCTGCTCGCCGCACGCTATACCGATCCAGCCTTTGCCCCCGAGCAGGTGGCCGCGCGCTGCGGCATCGAGGCCGCAACGATCCGCCGGATTGCCGAAGAAATCGCCGAAATCGCCTTCAACCAAGCCATTTCGATCGATCAGCCTTGGACCGATAGCGCCGGACGCGCTCATAAAACCATGACCGGCCGCCCGGTTGCGATGCATGCGATGCGCGGCATCTCCGCCCATTCTAACGGGTTTCACACCTGCCGGGCGATCCATCTGCTGCAAATGCTGCTTGGCGCCGTCGATACGCCGGGTTCGTGGCGTTACAAATCGCCCTATCCAAAGTCAATTCCAGCCGGCCCGCCGCCGGGAGGTGCCAAACGCAACGAAAATGGCAGCCTGACCAGTGCGCCGCTCGGTTTTCCAACCGGGCCTGATGATTTGCTGGTCGATGATCAAGGCGAAGCGTTACGGCTCGACCGCGCATTTTCCTGGGCGGCACCGCTCGGCATTCACGGCCTGATGCATATGGCCATCGCCGAAGCGCACGCGGCGGGGCCGGAGAAAATCGATACTTTGTTCTTGTTCATGGCCAATATGGCGTGGAACTCGGCAATGAACCCCAGCGAGACTACGCGCATGCTCACCGATCAGGATGCTGATGGCCAATATCGCATCCCATTCGTGATTTATGCCGATGCGTTTTTCTCGGAAACCGTGCCATATGCTGATCTAGTACTGCCCGATACCACCTATTTAGAGCGCCATGATTGTATTTCGCTGCTCGACCGGCCCATCGGCTCAGCCCACGGCCCCGCCGATGCCATCCGTGCTCCGGTGCTCGTCCCGGACCGCGATGTCAGGCCGTTCCAGGACGTCTTGATCGATCTTGCGGGTCGGCTGAGGTTGCCAAACTTTGTTGATCAACAGGGCCAAAAACTCTATTCGAGCTACGCCGATTATATGGTGCGCCATGAGCGCAAACCGGGCCTTGGCCCGCTCGCTGGATTTCGCGGCGCGGCAGGCGATGTGCCGGGGCGCGGCGCGCCCAATCCGGAGCAGCTCAATAAATATATCGAAAATCACGGTTTCTGGCAGTATCATCTGCCCGCCGAGCAGCTTTACTATAAACACCATAATCAAGCCTATTTGCAGACCGCCAAGGCGATGGGGTTCATCGACTCTGATGCACCGATAACGCTCAATCTCTATAGTGAAATCCTGCAAAAATTTCGCCTTGCCGGTGAAGGGCACGGCACGCGGGTACCCCCCGAGCGGCTGCGCGCATCGATTGTGCGATTCATGGACCCGTTGCCGATTTGGTATCCGCCGGTTGAAGAGGCGCTGAGCGATCCGGTGGCGTTTCCGCTCCATGCGATCACCCAACGCCCGATGGCGATGTATCATTCCTGGGGTTCGCAAAATGCTTGGTTGCGCCAAATTCTTTCGGAAAATCGGCTCTATCTGCATCGCAGCCTCGCGGCCAAACACGGGCTCGTCGATGAGGATTGGGTGCAGGTCACCTCGCGCAACGGCACGCTGAAATGTCAGGTGCGGCTGATGGACGGGCTTAACCCGAATACGGTCTGGACCTGGAACGCCATTGGCAAGCGCGCGGGGGCCTGGGCGTTAGCAAAAGACGCGCCCGAGGCACGGCGGGGCTTTTTGCTCAATCATTTAATCTCGGAATATCTGCCCGCGAGCGAGGCCGGCCATCGCGCAAGTAATTCTGATCCGGTGACCGGCCAGGCCGCATGGTTCGATTTAACCGTGCGGTTGGAAAAATGCGCCGCTGACACCAATCCCGAAACCGAGCCGAGTATGCCCGATCTTGAAGCCCCCTTCTCGCTCAATCATCCGATCATTCTGCGCCACGGTGCGCCGGAGCCAACCGCATGACCAGCCTGCCGCAACCATTACCTGGGGCAACCAAGCTCGGCCTTGTTATTGATCTGGATACGTGTGTGGGTTGCCATGCCTGCGCGGTGAATTGCAAGGAATGGAACACCGGCGGCCATCACGCGCCGTTGCCGGATCATCAGCCATACGGCGCGGAACCTGACGGCGTTTGGTTCAACCGAATTCACTCCTACGAGGCCGAAGCCCCCGGATGTGGCGGGCGCACGGTGAATTTTCCCCGCTCCTGCCTGCATTGTGAACAACCGCAATGCGTCACGGTTTGCCCGACCGGCGCGTCCTATAAGCGCGCCGAGGATGGCATTGTGCTGATCAACACCGATATTTGCATTGGCTGCAAACTCTGCTCTTGGGCTTGCCCGTATGGCGCACGGGAGTTTGATGAAGATGCCGGCGTGATGAAAAAATGCACGCTCTGCATCGATCGGATTTATAACACCGCGTTACCGGAAGCCGAACGTGAGCCGGCCTGCGTGGCAACCTGCCCGTCGCGCGCACGACATTTTGGCGATTTGGGTGACCCTGACAGCGCGGTATCGAAGCTGGTGGCGGCCCGAGGCGGTGTCGAGCTTATGCCAGAGTTGGGGTATCGGCCGACCAATCGGTATTTGCCGCCGCGCAAGGCGCAGATTGCGACACCACCCCGTGAAACACCGATGCGTGCAGGGACAGGCGTCGGCTCGGCGCTGTTATCGCTGCTTGATAAGGTATTATCACGATGAAGCCAGCCAATTCGGTTTTGCTGCTGACCACGTTGACCGGCTTTGGATATGGGCTGCTGGCATGGCTCGGCGCTTTTGCGGCGTTGGGCGTTTTGCCGCATCGCGTTTGGCTGGTTCCGATTTGCATGGTGCTGGCGCTTGGGTTGGCGAGTGCGGGTTTGCTGGCCTCCACGCTGCATCTGGGTCGGCCGGAACGCGCTTGGCGGGCGTTCAGCCAATGGCGTTCGTCCTGGCTGTCGCGAGAAGGTGTGGCGGCGGTGCTCACCTATCTTCCCGCGCTAGGTTTTGCGGGTTTGTGGTGGTGGGTCGGGCCGGATGCTGGCATCACCCGGATGATGGGGCTGTTCGCAGCACTGGCCGGGTTGGGCACGGTTTATTGCACGGCGATGATTTATGCGAGCCTCAAGCCGATCCGCCAATGGCATAATCAGCATACCGCGCCGGATTATTTGATTTACGCGCTATTCTCCGGCGGCTTGCTGCTCGCGGCCGCTTTGGCGTTAGTCAGCGCACCGCTCGCTCTCGCGGCGTCACTCGCGCTGGCGAGTACGTTGATCGCGGGGTTGGCGAAACTTGCTTATTGGCGCTTCATCGATCGGCAAACGCCATTAACTACCCTCGCCTCGGCCACCGGCCTTGCGGCCTTTGGCACCGTGACCACGCTGGATCAGCCGCATTTCACTGAGAATTACATTCTGCGCGAGATGGGCTATCAGATTGCGCGTAAACATGCAGCCAAGCTGCGCCGACTGGTATTGCTGGTGGGTTTTGCCGCCCCTGCCCTGCTGCTGGTGTTGGCTTTAGCCGGGCTGGTGCCCGGCTTTGCCACGGTGCTTGCCGTGATATTTGCCGCGATCGGTTTGTTTGGTGAACGGTGGCTGTTTTTTGCTGAGGCGACCCATGTGGCGGCGCTATATTACGGGCGCCCCAGCTAAACCATTAAGCGGCAGAGCGGATCGCTGCCTCGCGCACCCGATCATCGACCAAATCGGCGAAGCTCGCGAAATTGGCTTCAAAACGCGCCACCAGCTCAGCTGCCGTGCGGTCATAGGCGGTGGCGTCGGACCATGATTGACGCGGGTCAAGAATGGCTGACGGCACACCCTCAACCGCGACGGGCACCATCAGCCCGAACACCGGATCGCGGCGGAACTCGCCGCTATCGAGTGCGCCGGAGAGGGCAGCGTTGAGCAAGGCGCGGGTATGCTTGATGGAGATGCGTTTGCCGGTGCCATAGGCGCCGCCGGTCCAGCCGGTATTGACCAACCAGCACGAGGCTTGATGCTCGGCGATCAGTTTCGCCAGTAATTCGCCATAGACTTTCGGATGGCGCGGCAGAAAGGGTGCGCCAAAGCAGGTGGAGAAGGTGGCTTGCGGCTCACGGCCAAGGCCTTTCTCGGTGCCGGCGACTTTGGCGGTATAGCCGGACATGAAATGATACATCGCCTGTTCGGGGGTGAGCTTGGCGATCGGCGGCAGCACGCCGAATGCATCGGCGGTGAGCATCACGACGTTTTTCGGATGGCCACCGCGTCCGCTGAGTTCGACATTGGGAACGAAATCGATCGGATAGCAGGAACGGGTATTTTCGGTCAGGGTGCGATCGGCGAGATCAACCACACCGCGCGGATCGGCCACCACATTTTCCAGCACGGTGCCAAAACGATGGCTGGCGGCGAAAATCTCCGGCTCGGCTTCGGCGGAGAGATCGATCACTTTGGCGTAGCAACCGCCTTCGAAATTGAACACGCCATCGACGCTCCAGCCATGCTCGTCATCGCCGATCAAGCGCCGCTGCGGGTCGGAGGAGAGGGTGGTTTTACCGGTGCCTGACAGGCCGAAAAACAGCGCGACATCGTCGGCCTTGCCGATATTGGCGCTGCAATGCATGGGCAGCGTACCAGTGGAGGGCAAAATCCAGTTCATCACGGTGAAAATCGATTTCTTGATTTCACCGGCATATTGCGAACCGGCAATAATGATCTGCCGCTCGGCGAACGAAAGCGCGATGGCGGTGCTGGAGCGCACCCCATCGATCACGGGATCGGTTTCGAATTCAGGGGCGTGGAAAATCACGTAGTCAGGCTCGAAGACCGCGAGTTCCTGGGTGGTGGGGCGGATGAACATGTTGCGGGCAAACAAAGCCTGCCAAGCATTGGTGGTGACCAGCCGCACCCGGATGCGCTGCTTGGGGTCGGCGCCTGCAAATAAATCCTGGGTGAAGAGTTCGCGGTTTTGCAAATAGGCCTGCACCCGCCCGCGCAGCGCCATGAATTTCTCGACGGGAAGGCGTTGATTGACCTTGCCCCACCACACATCCTGCGTTGTTGCCGGCTCATCGGCCACGAATTTATCGGCGACCGAGCGGCCAGTGTGCACGCCGGTTTCAACCATCAGCGCGCCATCCGCTGACAAGCGCCCCTCGCCACGGCGCAGCGCATGAGCGACCAGAGCGGGGCGGGTCAGGTTGGCGTGGACTTGGTTTTGGCCCACGGCCTGACGCGCGGCGCCGCAATGCAAGCCGGTTCCGGCGAGCGGGCCAAGGCCGTGCGCGGAATTCGGCGGCTGGGTGGTGGCATGCGGCGCGACTGCGCCGCTCGGCGTCAAGTTATTCATGGTCGGTTTCCTCTCGCGGTCGCAGCATCAGCCACAGCCCGGTTAGACATTTCGTGGTACGGCCAAAACCGGGATTTCGGCAAATCTAAATCGATCTGGCAATGCGCTGGGCAAGTGTCAACCATGCGCTGCAGCATCGCCGATCCGCGCCATACTGATGATTTCTTGCCGCAATTCGGCCAGATTGGATAATTTTCGGTCAAAGTCAATCCGCAGCACCGTATCACCATGGGCGAGATCGAACCCGTCCGGGTCGATGGCGGCGAGCGTCCAGCCGGTTTGCGCGATGCCGCGCCGGGCTGTGATTTGATCAAGCAAGGTTTGATCAAGAGCAGGCAAGGCGCCACGGCTTATCTGCCATCTCGCACCGGGCTTTAAGCGTGCGGGGTCAAGCGAGGCGGCGCGGGCGAAGCCGCCGACGAAGCGGGCTTGGGTGATCTCCAGCCGGAACAGGCTGAAATCAGCGAAATCGGCATAGAGCTGGGCATAGGGATGGATCGCGAGATAGCGGGCGCGGTCCGCCGGATCATCGCTGCGCTGCGCATGGCCGGTGAGCGACAGGCGCGGGCTGGTTTGCGGGTTCGCTCCGGCGGCTTGGCCGACCAGCAGCAGGGCACAGGCGCTATTTTGCAGCAAGGCGTTGGTGTGGGCCGATAGGGTCGAGAGCAGGAGCAAAGGCGCGCCATCCTCGGCGATAGCGGGGGTGACCAGGGCTTGCAGGGGTTGATCCTGCGCGATGACCGCCAAACTGCCCACCCGGCAGCCGCGCAACAGACGGCGGGCAGCGTGATAAATTGCGTCGAGGTCTTGTACCACTTGCGTTGTCCTTCCATTCAAGTCACGTCTTGGTCAGATCCCTGCAAGACCAATTCAGGCAAAGCGAGTTCCATGAAACATACCATCGCCCTGGTCGATGACGACCGCAATATCCTTGAGAGTGTGCAAATGACCCTGGAACAGGAAGGGTTCATCGTGCGCACCTATACTGATGGCGAATCGGCTCTGCAGGGGCTGCTCGCCAAACCGGCCGATCTGGCGGTGCTGGACATTAAAATGCCCCGCATGGATGGCATGGAAGTGTTGCAAAGACTGCGCACCCGCTCGGCGATGCCGGTGATTTTTTTGACCAGCAAGGATGATGAGCTGGATGAATTGATGGGGCTGCGGCTCGGCGCGGATGATTATATCACCAAGCCGTTCAGCCAGCGTTTGTTGCTGGAGCGGATTCGCACCCTGTTGCGGCGCAATGAAACCTCGCGCGCTGAAGGGTCCGGCGCGCCGCCGGGCGGGGTGATTACCCGCGGGCATTTGACGCTGGATGAGACCAAGCATCAATGTTTGTGGAAGGGGCTGGATATTCAGCTCACGGTGACCGAGTTTTTGCTGGTCAAGACGCTGGCGGCGCGGCCGGGCATGGTGAAGTCGCGCGATCAATTGATCGATGCCGCTTATGGCGAGAGCGTTTATGTGGATGACCGGACCATTGATAGTCATGTCAAACGCCTGCGCAAAAAATTTCGATCCTGCGATGAGGAGTTCGATCAGATCGAGACGCTTTATGGCATTGGCTATCGCTATAAAGAGGCGTGAGCATCGTGCAGATGCGGCGCCGCCTTTCGCCGCTGTTGCTGCGGATTCTATTGGTCAATGTGTTGCCGATCGCGTTGATCGTGGTGTCGCTGCTGTATCTCGATCAATATCAGCGGGGATTGCTGACCGCTGAGGTGACGGCGCTGCGCGAGCAGGCGCGGATTTATGCCGGGGCGTTGGCGGAGTCGGCGTTGGAGACCAATGCGGCTAATCAGCCGGTGCTCAATCCGGATTTGGCGCGGCCTTTGCTCTATCGGCTGATTGCACCGACACCGAATGCGCTGGCGCTGATTTACGGGCCGGACGGGCAAGTGATTGCCAATTCGCGGGTGCGCGAAGGGCCGGGCGGGGCGATTATTACCGAGAAATTGCCGCAAGCCGCGCCGCGCGGATTGTTCGCGACGCTGGTGAGCGCGGTCTATGACCAGTTTTCCAGCTTTTTGCCGCGCGGACATGAATTGCCCTCCGGGACCGATGAGGCGCTGAAATCGGGCTGGCAGCCAGGGGTGCGGGAGACCTTGCGCCTGACCACCAAAGCAACGGTGCATCATGAATCGCCGCCTTTTATTCGCCGTGCGCCGGATGGGCGGTTGCTGGTGACGGTGGCGGAGCCGATTGTGCGGGCGGGGCATGAGGTGGGGGTGGTGCTGCTGACCCGCGAGGCGGGCGGGGTCGACCGGGCGGTGTTTTCGATCCGGGTTTCGATTTTGGGGCTGTTTGGGGTGGCGATTGCGCTGACTATTTTGCTCAGCCTGTATTTGGCGCGCACCATTGCCACACCGTTGCTGCGGCTTGCACAATCGGCCACGCGGTTGCGCGAGGGACGGATGGCGATGGCCGAGCCGGTGCCGCCGAGTATTGCCGCCCGGCAGGATGAAATTGGCGCGTTGGCGCGGGCCTTGGAAAATTCGGCGCAGGCGCTGTGGGCGCGAATGGATGCGATCGAGCGGTTTGCTGCCGATGTGGCGCATGAGATTAAAAATCCGCTTTCCTCTATCCGCTCGGCGATTGAGACGATTGGGCGCATGACCGATCCGGCCCGTGCCGCCCGACTGTTGGAGATTATTGCGCAGGATGTGCGGCGGTTGGACCGGCTGATTTCCGATATTAGCGATTCCTCGCGGTTGGATTCGGAAATGTCGCGGGTGGCGAAAGAGCCGGTTGATTTGGCGCCCGTGCTGGCCGCGCTGGTGGAAATTCATCAGGCGACACGCGACGCCGAGGCGCCGATTTTGGAACTCGATGCGCCACGCGACGGGCTGGTGGTGCGCGGCGCGGAAGGGCGGCTGGTGCAGGTTTTGCGCAATTTGCTGGGCAACGCCATTTCATTCAGCCCGCCCGGCGGCGCTCATATTTGGCTGCGCGGGCGCGCAACCGGCAATGTGATTGAAATTGCCATCGACGATGAAGGGCCGGGAATTCCAGACGCAAAGCTCGACCGGATTTTTGACCGATTTTACTCTGAACGACCACAAAATGAAGGGTTCGGTAGCCATTCTGGGCTTGGCTTGTCGATCAGCCGACAAATTATTGAAGCCCATCAAGGCCGGATTACCGCCGAAAATCGGCGGGCGAGCGATGGCCATATTATCGGGGCTCGGTTTGTGATCCGACTGCAAAAATACACCGATTAACCGATTTTTTGTTCATTGTCGTTTCTTCTCCGTAACGATTATTTCGCTCGTTGGCGCCGTGCGTTTAGGGGCGATTTTTGAAGGGTGGAGTGAAAGCGTAGCGGTGGCCGGGGAGTGTGGGGCGGGGCGGAAGCGGAGGATATTTTTGGAGCAGGTGTTCTAGGAGCGTCAGCGGGGGTTTTCGCGCTGATTTTCGCTCCGATTTAGGGCGGGGTTTGCGGGGTTTTTGGGGTTTTCGCTCCAATTTTAGGTGGGTGGGGAGAGAAATGCGGAGC
>NCBV01000097.1 GCA_002279355.1 Acidiphilium sp. 37-60-79 | reverse complement strand
GTATTCAGCAGAGCGGAAAGCCCGATCGCGGAGATACCGGCCTCGACCATGTGCTGGCCGAGATTGATCATCGGCACGAAGGGATCGGACCATTCACCGTTGGTCGGCAGCACGGCGGTTGCCATGAAGTTCAACAGCCGACGGTTGATGCCGATGGCATCGAAGACGGTGTTGATGATCCCGAGCCCGCTCGATGAGGGGCGATTGCTGATCAGGGCGGTCGGGGGGGTAGCACCGGCATCTACATTGGTGTCGATCTGCATCTCGTTCAGGAAGCTGGTCACCGGCGGCATATATTGGGCGAGATCGGATTTGAGATCGGCGGGAAGTCCGCTCCAGCTGGGTGCCGCGACACTGGCGGTATTGTCGAGAATGCTGAGGTTGCGGCCGTTCATCGCGGCGATCTGGATGAAATACGCGCCGGCGCCACTCCATCCCAGCGCCTTCATCTGATTGAGGTTCTCCTTCTGGATCGTGCTCTGTCCCTCCTCCTTCACGACGCTGGACGCGGCCTTGGTGAGAGCGCTCGAATAGTCTGACGTTGCGGTGGTCATGACGTTCATCAGACCGGTGAGGAGCTGGGGATTATCCGACTGGAAATAATTGGCGATGATCGTCGAAACCTGGGGCTCGATGTCGCCGTAGTATACCTTGTCGAGGGCCGCTTCCTGATCGGTCGCGATATTTTCCGTGGCATTCAGTGCTGATCCGCTGGTGGGTGCAGGGGTGCGCAGGGTGATTTCGCCGCAGACGGGCGTTCCCCCGCTATCGCCACTGGTGGCTGCGAAGGGATAGATCAGCGTGCCTCCGGTGCCCACCGCCGGGTTCACGAAGGCGTTGAGTTCAGGTCCGATGTAGGGGATTTTGCTGATCGCACTGCCGATGCTCGATGGGATACCCCATTCGCTGCCGTAGGAGCTTTGCCGGAAGATCGGCGCGGGTTCCGGTACGATCAGTGTCCGCGTGTTCGAGCCGGAGACATCGTTGATGAGATCCCGACACGCCTCGTCCTCCACCATGCCGGCGACGATACGCTGCGCGTTCGGAACTTGCGGGGTGGCGATCGGCAGGGCACCCGGACCGAGGGCGGTCAGCCCGGCATCATAGACCAGATCGGCAATACCGACGCCCCACTGGGCGATCTGCACGACGGC
>NCBV01000010.1 GCA_002279355.1 Acidiphilium sp. 37-60-79 | reverse complement strand
GGTTTCTTTGTAGAGTTCGCGGCCGATGAGCATGCGGCGGATTTCGGAGGTTCCGGCGCCGATTTCGTAGAGTTTGGCGTCGCGCAGCAGGCGGCCGGTGGGGTAATCGTTGATGTAGCCGTTACCGCCGAGGCATTGGATGGCTTCGAGGGCCATCCAGGTGGCGCGTTCAGCGGCGTAGAGGATGGCGCCGGCGGCGTCTTTGCGGGTGGTTTTGCCTTGGTCGCAGGATTTGGCGACGGCGTAGACATAGGCGCGGCTGGCGCTGAGGGTGACGTACATGTCGGCGAGTTTGCCTTGGATGAGTTGGAATTCGCCGATTTTTTGGCCGAATTGTTCGCGTTCGTGGACGTAGGGGATGACGATATCGAGGGCGGCTTGCATGAGGCCGAGGGGACCACCGGCGAGGACGGCGCGTTCGTAATCGAGGCCGCTCATGAGGACGTTGACGCCGCGACCGAGGCCGCCGAGGATGTTTTGTTCGGGGATGATGCAGTCTTCGAACACGAGTTCGCCGGTGTTGGAGCCGCGCATACCGAGCTTGTCGAGTTTTTGGGCGCAGGAGAAGCCTGGCGTGGTTTTTTCGATGATGAAGGCGGTGATGCCGCGTGGGCCGGCGGCGGGGTCGGTTTTGGCGTAGACGACGAGGGTGTCGGCGTCGGGGCCGTTGGTGATCCACATTTTGGTGCCGTTGAGGATGTAGGTGTTGCCGTGTTTTTCGGCGCGCAGGCGCATGGAGACGACGTCGGAGCCGGCGTTGGGTTCGCTCATGGCGAGGGCGCCGATGGCGGTGCCATCGAGCAGGGCGGGGAGGTATTTTTGTTTTTGGGCTTCGGTGCCGTTGAGGTTGATTTGGTTGACGCAGAGATTGGAGTGCGCGCCATAGGATAGGCCGACGGAGGCGGAGGCGCGGGAGATTTCTTCCATGGCGATGGTGTGGGCGAGGTAGCCCATGCCGGCGCCGCCATATTGTTCGGGGACGGTGATGCCGAGCAGGCCCATGGCGCCGAATTTTTGCCAGAGGTCGGCGGGGAAATCGTTATCGCGATCAATGGCGGCGGCGCGGGGGGCGATTTCGGCTTGGGCGAAGCGGCGGATGGAGTCGCGCAGGGCGTCGATTTCGGGGCCGAGGTCGAAATCGAGCATGGATTGGCTATTGGCGAGCATTTTTGTCTCCCGGGAGTTGGTTGGGGGGATGATAGCGCGGGGAGCGGGCTTCGAGCCAGCCCCAGAGGCCGAGGGCGGCGCCGATGATGCCTTCGGTGCCGTTGTAATTGATGATGGCGGTGGTGCCGATGGCGAGGGCGGCGACGCCGAGGGGGCGGTTGGCGAAGGCGAAGGCGAGCAGGCCGAGGATGAGGGCGGTGATGCCGAACAGGCGCTGATATTGCGCCCAGAGCACGGCGTGGCGGGGGATGCAGACCAGCGGGGCGTGCGGGGCGGCGCAGAGGGCGACGAAGGCGCGCGGGGCGATGGTTGCGTCGCGGAAGGCGAAGGCGGCGGTGCTGATGAGCAGGATTATGGCGATACCGATCAGGTCGCCACGGTTGATGCGGGGCTTCATGATCGCCACCTTGCCCTTCGGGCGGGTGCCTCGTAATGGTGCATTGCGAAAACGCCTTTCCATACGTGAAAATCCATCAGCACGGGTTCAAGCACGCGAGCATGGCCGATACAAATGACACGCCGATTGCATCGGCTTTGAGTTTCCAGGACATTATTCTGACGCTCCATCGGTTTTGGGCGCGGCAGGGTTGTGTGATTTTGCAGCCTTATGACATGGAGATGGGGGCGGGCACGTTCCATCCGGCGACGACGTTGCGGGCGCTGGGCGGCGAGCCGTGGCGGGCGGCGTATGTGCAGCCGTCGCGCAGGCCATCGGACGGGCGGTATGGCGAGAACCCGAATCGGTTGCAGCATTATTATCAGTATCAGGTGATTATTAAGCCAAGTCCGGCGGATGCGCAGGATTTGTTGTTGGCGAGCTATCGCGCGATTGGGCTTGATCCAAAGCGGCATGATTTCCGGTTTGTTGAGGATGATTGGGAGAGCCCGACGCTGGGGGCGTGGGGGTTGGGTTGGGAGATTTGGTGCGACGGGATGGAAGTGGGGCAGTTTACCTATTTTCAGCAGGTTGGCGGGATTGCGGTGGATCTGCCGAGCTTTGAGATGACGTATGGGCTGGAGCGGCTGGCGATGTATGTGCAGGGGGTGGAGAATGTGTATTCGCTCCGGTTTAACGACGCGCCGGCGGGGCAGGGCGTGACCTATGGGGATGTGTTTCTCCGGGCGGAGCGGGAATATTCGGCGCATAATTTTGAGTTTGCCGATACCGATATGTTGATCCGGCATTTCGGCGATGCCGAGCGCGAATGCGCGGCGTTGGTGGGGCGGGGTTTGGCGTTGCCTGCGTATGATTATTGCATCAAGGCGAGCCATTTGTTCAATTTGTTGGATGCGCGGCGCGTTATTTCGGTGGCGGAGCGGGCTTCGTATATTGGCCGGGTGCGGACGTTGGCGAAGGCGTGCGCGGAGGCGTGGGTTGCCGGTGAGGCTGCGTGATGGCTGAGTTTTTTCTGGAAATTTTCTCCGAAGAGATTCCGGCGCGGATGCAAGCGGAGGCGGCGGCGGAGCTGATGCGCCGGATGGTGGCGCAGTTGGCGCTGCTTGATCCGCAGGATGCGCGGGTTTGGTATGGGCCACGGCGGTTGGCGTTTGCAGCACGGATTGGATCGGCGACGGCGGCGAGCGATGAGGATGTGCGCGGGCCACGGGTGAGTGCGCCGGGGCCAGCGCTGGACGGGTTTTTGCGCAAGAATGCGGCCAGCCGCGATGATTTGGTGCAAGAGGGCGAGTTTTATTATTTGCGCCGGGCGATTGCGCCGGTCACGGCGGCGGCGGTGATTGGGGGGGCGGCGTTTGCGGCGAGTTTGGCGGCGTTGCCTTGGCCGAAATCGATGCGGTGGGGCGGCAGCGGCGCGTTTAGCTGGGTGCGGCCGTTGCGGGGTGTGGTGTGTTTGCTGGATGGGGCGGTGGTGCCGGTGGTGTTGGGGCCGGTGGCGAGCGGCGATCAGACCGAGGGGCATCGTTTCATGGCGCCGGGTGCTTTTACGGTGACGAGCGCTGCGCAATGGCAGGCGGATTTGCAGGCGCGGTATGTTATTGTTGATGCCGATGAGCGGCGGCGGATGATCGGCGAGGGGTTGCTGGCGGCGGCGGGCGAAAAAGGCTTGAGCATTGTTGAGGATGCGGGGTTGCTGGATGAGGTGACCGGGCTGGTGGAATATCCGGTGGTGTTGATCGGTGCGATTGAGCCGAGCCAGATGGCGTTGCCGCCGGAGGTGCGCGAGCTTTCGATGAAGGTCAACCAGCGTTATTTTGCCACGCGTGATGCGGCGGGGCAGCCCGCGCCGTTTTTTGCGTTTGTCGCGAATATTGCCGCGGATGATGGTGGGGCGGCGATTATTGCCGGGAATGAGCGGGTGTTGCGCGCCAGGCTGGCGGATGCTGAGCATTTTTGGAATTTGGACCGGCAGCAGGCGTTAGAGGATTACTTGCCCCGGCTGCAATCGGTGGTGTTTCACGCGAAATTGGGCACGCAGTTGGAGCGGGCGGAGCGGATTGCGGGATTGGCCGGGCGGATTGCCGAGGCACTGGGCGCGGATGCCGATCACGTGCAGCTGGCGGTGCAGGCGGGGCGGTTATGCAAGGTGGATTTGGTCACCGGGATGGTGGGGGAATTTCCTGAGTTGCAAGGGATTATGGGCGGGTATTATGCCGATGATCCAGCGGTCGGGGCGGCGATTTCCACGCATTATCAGCCGAAAGGGCCAACCGATGGCGTGCCAGAGGGCGAGGTCGCGTGCGCGGTGGCGCTGGCGGATAAAATCGATACTCTGCGGGAATTTTTTCGGATCGGCGAGACGCCGACGGGATCGGGCGATCCGTATGCGCTGCGGCGGGCGGCGCTCGGGGTCATTCGGATTATTCTGGAGAATGGGCTGCGCGTGCGGCTGCGGGCGTTGCTTGAGAATGACGCGGTGTTTGACTTCATTATCGAGCGGTTGCGGGTGAAATTGCGGGGCGAGGGCAAGCGGTTTGATGTGTTGAATGCGATTTTGGCCGCGGCGGATGATGATGATTTGGTGCGGATTGCACAACGGGCCGAGGCGTTAGAGCGTTTCATCGCGACGGAAACCGGTGATCGTTTGCTTCAAGCCTATCGGCGGGGCGCAAATATCTTGCGGATTGAGGAGGCGAAGGATGGGCCTTATCAAACGGAGGTTATTCCCGATCGGTTCGACGGGTCGAATGGCGCAGAAGCAAAGCTCAATGAGCGGTTGAATCAGATCGCACAAGGATTCAATGTTTTCGCCCAAGAGAATGGTTTCGACTTCGTTTTGAACGAACTTGAAACATTGCACGCGCCGGTGGAAACATTTTTTAATGAGGTGACGGTGAATGCGGCTGATCCGGCGGTGCGTCGGAACCGGTTGCGGTTGCTGGCTAAATTGCGGGACGTGATGCATCGCGTTGCCGATTTCTCGAAACTCGAAGGGTAGGTCTGCCATGACTCAGTATGTGTATAGTTTTGGCCCCGGTGCCAGCGATGGTAGCGCGGCGTTGCGCAATTTGTTGGGGGGCAAAGGGGCGAATTTGGCCGAGATGGCCAGTATTGGCCTGCCGGTGCCGCCGGGCTTTACCATCACCACTGAGGTTTGCACGGCTTATTATGACAATGGCCACCGTTATCCAAGCGATTTAGCCGAACAAGCGCAGGCGGCGCTCGCCAAAATCGAGGCGACGACCGGGCGCAAATTTGGCGATAAGCACAAGCCATTGTTAGTTTCGGTGCGCTCCGGGGCGCGGGTTTCGATGCCGGGGATGATGGATACGGTGTTGAATTTGGGGCTCAATGATGTGACCGTGCAAGGGCTCGCCGAAGGGGCGGGGGATGCGCGGTTTGCCTGGGATTCCTATCGGCGGTTTATTCAAATGTATGGCTCGGTGGTGCTGGATGTGCCGCATCATCGCTTCGAAGACATTATTGAACATGTCAAGCAGGATAAAGGGGTTTCCGAGGACACCCAGCTTTCCGCGCAGGATTGGCACCGGGTGGTGGAGAGCTACAAGGATGTGGTGCATGCCGAGACCGGCAAGCCATTTCCGCAAGACCCGCAGGATCAGCTTTGGGGCGCGATTGGCGCGGTGTTTGGCTCGTGGATGAACCAGCGGGCAGTGACCTATCGGCGCCTGCACGACATCCCGGCCGATTGGGGCACGGCGGTGAATGTGCAGGCCATGGTGTTTGGCAATATGGGCAATGATTGCGGCACCGGCGTGTGTTTTACCCGCGATCCGTCCACCGGGTTGAATGCGTTTTATGGCGAGTATTTGCTCAATGCGCAGGGCGAGGATGTGGTGGCCGGGATTAGAACGCCGCTGCCGCTGTCTGAAACCTATGCCAAGCCGGGCGAAACCAGCCTTGAGCGGGCGATGCCGGACGCCTATGCCGAATTGGTGCGGGTGCGCGATGTGCTGGAGCGGCATTATCGCGACATGCAGGATATTGAGTTTACCATTGAGCGCGGCAAGCTTTATATGTTGCAAACTCGAAATGGTAAGCGCACCGCTGCGGCGGGTGTGCGTATGGCGGTTGAGATGGCGCAGGCGGGCTTGATTGATGAGCGCGAGGCGGTGCGGCGAATTAATCCGCAATCGCTCGATCAATTACTGCATCCCACGCTTGATCCGAAGGCGCCGCGCCGGAAATTATCGAGCGGCCTGCCTGCCTCGCCGGGGGCGGCGAGTGGGATTGCGGTGTTTTCGGCTGATGAGGCGGAGATGCGATCGCAAAAGGGCGAATCGGTAATTTTGGTGCGCATTGAGACCAGCCCTGAGGATATTCACGGGATGCATGCGGCGCGGGGCATTTTGACCACGCGCGGTGGCATGACCAGTCACGCGGCGGTGGTGGCACGCGGCATGGGCCGACCTTGTGTGGCGGGGGCGGGTGGTTTGCATGTTGATTATGCGGCCAAGACGCTGTCAGCCGGTGGGGTGACGGTGCAAGCTGGCGAGATGCTGACCATTGACGGGGCGACGGGGGAAATTTTTGTCGGTGCGGTGCCGATGATTGAGCCCGCGCTGTCGGGCGAGTTTTCGATCCTGATGGGTTGGGCGGATGAGTTTCGCCGCCTGAAAGTGCGGGCCAATGCCGAGACCCCGCTGGATGCCGAGACCGCGCGCAAATTTGGCGCGGAGGGCATTGGCTTGTCGCGCACCGAGCATATGTTTTTCGACCCAGAGCGGATTGGCGCGGTGCGGCAGATGATTATGGCGGGCGATGAGCGTGGCCGCCGTTTGGCGTTGGACCGCCTGCTGCCCTTTCAGCGGCGGGATTTCACCGATTTATTCCGCATTATGGCGGGAATGCCGGTGACGATCCGGCTGCTCGATCCGCCCTTGCATGAATTTTTACCGCATGGCGAGGCGGAGCTTGCGGAGATTGCCGAGGCGCTGGGGATGAATACAGCCGCGATCCATCAGCGGGCGGCGGAGCTGGCCGAGACCAACCCGATGCTCGGGCATCGCGGCTGCCGCTTAGGAATTTCGTTCCCGGAGATATACGAGATGCAGGCGCGGGCTATTTTTGAAGCGGCGTTGGATATTGCAGTGGAAACCGGCCATGCGCCGGTGCCGGAAATCATGATCCCGCTGGTGGGGCTCAAGCGCGAATTGGAAATCACCCGTGGGCAGATTGAGACGGTCGCGCAGGCGGTGTTTACCGAGCGCGGCGCTAAAATTGCCTATAGTATCGGCACGATGATCGAGCTGCCGCGTGCCGCGATTACCGCCGATACGATTGCCACGGCGGCTGATTTCTTCTCGTTCGGCACCAATGATTTGACCCAGACGGTGTTTGGCTTGTCCCGCGATGATGCCGGCAAGTTTTTGCCACGCTATATCGAGACCGGCATTCTCGCCAAAGACCCGTTCGTGACGCTGGATATTGAAGGGGTTGGGGCGATGGTGCGGATTGCGGCGGAAAAGGGCCGGAGCGTAAAGCCTGATTTGAAATTGGGCATTTGCGGTGAGCATGGCGGCGACCCGGCCTCGATTGCGTTTTGCGAGGAAATTGGCCTCGATTACGTGTCTTGCAGCCCGTATCGGGTGCCGGTGGCGCGGTTGGCGGCGGCGCAAGCGGCGATTGGGGCGGGAACGGACCGCACCGCGTAATGGCCACCGATCCGCGCGTGACGCTGATTTCGGGTGGGGCACGCGGGATTGGGGCGGCGATTGCGGCGCACTTAGCCGGGCGTGGCGAACGCGTGGTGGTGGCGGATCGGGATATTGCCGGGATCGCGGCGCCGGTGGGTGTGCGGCTGGTGCGCTGCGATGTTGCTGACGAGGCGGCTGTGCAAAGCCTGCTGGCCGAGGTGACCGCGACGGAGCGTCGGCTTGATGGGTTGGTGTGCAATGCGGGGTTCATGCGGCGCACGCCGCTCGCGCAACTCAGCCTAGCCGACTGGCGCTCGGTGCTGGATGCGCATTTGACCAGCGCATTTTTGCTGGTGCGCGCGGCGGAGCGATTACTCCGGGCGGCGCGAGGCTCGGTGGTGATGATGAGTTCGACCCGGGCGCATATGTCAGAGCCGGACACGGAATCATATGCGGCGGCGAAAGGCGGGTTGTTGGCATTGAGCCATGCGCTGGCGATTTCATTGGGACCGGATGTGCGGGTGAATGCGATCAGCCCTGGATGGATTAACAGCCGAGGCGAGACACTCACGCCTGCGGATCATGCGCAGCATCCGGTGGGGCGGGTGGGAATGGTTGAGGACATTGCGCGGCTCGCGGCGTTTTTGCTGGGGCCTGAGTCTGGGTTTGTCACCGGCGCGGAGTTTGTTGCTGATGGCGGCATGACGCGTAAGATGATTTACGCGCCGTAGGGCGATCTCACATTCGCTTGTTGGTGATCCCCGGACCTCGTCACCAAATATTCGCGGGCACCTGGCGCGGGGCTGACGGGGGGTCCTGACTAGTCCTCGTGCGCCTGTGGCTATCGCCCGGCACCGCCCCTGATCCGGCGACTACGCCGTGACTGCGCCGCGACTTTCGCGTACTTTCCATAATTGGCGATTCTGATGCAGCCTCCGGTCCGCAAACGATCTGCATTACACTTCCCATTAGCCTTTTGATCCGGTCACATAGAAACGGACCGTGCCAGACGATCTTAGCCGCAATGTCGTGACAAAGGTTGTCGGAATTTTTTACACTGGCATGTTTGAATTATTTAACATATTGATAAAAATATATAAATTATTATGGCCCAGAAATTGCTTGAATGTAATGGGCTGATTCAATTTCCAAAATGGAGATTTCAAATGAAACATGTTCTACTTGCTTCCGTACTTGCCTTTGGTGCGTTTGCCATGAGTGCAGGCACCGCGATGGCGGGTCCTGAAGTTATGAGTTTTGCCGGTCTCCAAGCTGGAGGTGAGCTCGTAAACACATATTACGACGGTGGTTCTGGAAGTCTGGGTAGCACTGGTGGGCCGAATTATGGCGTTGATTGGGTCAATGCCACCGCAGGCGGCGCACCTAATGGCTTGTTCAGTAATGCGGCCAACGAACCAACTGGCCCTAACGTGATGGCGTTTTTGACCGGCAGCGGTGCCTATATGAATGTTGCGAACGGGTTTACCACAGGATTTTCGTTCTATTACACGGCTGCACTCGATTCCGGTAGTGTGAGTGTCTATTCTGGACTCAATGGGACCGGAAATTTACTTGCGACTTTGAGTCTTGCGACCAATGGAAGCAATCCTAATTTCCGTCAGAATTTTTCGAACTGGACGCCGATTGGCGTCAGCTTTGCCGGCACAGCTGAATCGGTCGATTTTGCGGGGTCGGCTGCCAGTATCGCCTTTAATGATGTAACACTGAATTCATCGACGCCGGGGACCAGTGTTCCTGAACCCGGTTCGCTTGCTCTGCTTGGCACCGGTCTTATTGGGCTGGGTCTCGTGATCCGCAGGCGCCAGAAACGCGCATGATCTGACCGAAGCAACTTGATTCGGGTCGTGCGGAATTGGGGCGGCGCTGGCGAGTGCGGGCGTTGCCCGCCGCGACGCGGGCGCCGAATTGAGCCGATCTTATCCTTGATATTGCTCTAATTCGTGGATCAAGGCCGGGGGCTGCCAGTTGCGGAAAAAGCCGCGACCGATGGCGCTCGCGACCTCCATCAGCAGGATTTGCACGCGATCGAGATAATCATGCAGGTCGCCCGCGAGAATCCCGGCCATTGGTGGGTCGAGCAGATAGGCGCGGAGATATTCGGCGCGTTCAATGGCGGGGGCGATGCCGTGCAAATGATGCATGCGGCGCAGATCATCGAGATGGGTTTCGCAGCGGCGCACGCAATGCAAGGCGGAGCGGGCGAATGAGGGATCGCGGAGCAAAAACTCCGCGACGTCTTGCACGTTGAAGGCGCCGCGCGAGAGGCGCTTGAAGGCGTGATAGCCGGCGGCGGCGCGCAGCACGGCGTTCCATTGGGTGAGTTCGGTGACGCGCCGCGCTTCGCGGTCACGCGGGACGAGCAGGCGGTATTTGATGTCGAGCAGGCGGGTGGTTTGATCGGCGCGTTCGAGCTGGCGGCCAAGCTGGTAGAATTGCCAGCCTTGATCGCGATACATGGTGCCTTCGGTGACGCCGGTATGGGTTTGCACCGCTTCCTTGAGGCGGGTGCAGAGGCGCGAGAGCGAATCGCCTTCGAGGTCGAGCGGTTGGATGCGCAGCACGAAGCGGTGCATCACGTTGATTTGCCGCCACATTTCGGTGGAGATCAGCGGCCGCAGGGTGCGGGCGAGGGTGCGCGCTTGCTCGACGCAGGCGGGAATGCTGGTGGGGTTATCACGGGCGAGGAGGTAAAAGCGTTTGACCTGCATTGGGTCGGTTTCGGCCTCGGTGCCGAGCCAGGTGGCGAAATTCGCTTCATCGGCGTTGATCGCGACCAGAGCGGCCCAGGATTCCGCCTCGCGGCCAGGGCTTTCGAAGCTTTGCGCGACATCGATCAGCCGGGCGAGATTTTCCACCCGCTCCATATAGCGGGCGACCCAGAACAGGTTTTCGGCGTCACGGGCCAGCAGGATGGGATCGGCGCGCATCATCGGCCTTGCTCCGCGAGCACCCAGGTATCTTTCGAGCCGCCGCCTTGCGAGGAATTGACGATCAGGCTGCCTTGCTTGAGGGCGACGCGGGTGAGGCCGCCGGGCAGCACCCAGCTATCGCGGCCCGTGATGATGAAGGGGCGCAAATCGAGATGGCGGGCGCCGATCCCCTCATCGGTGAGGGTGGGGGCGACGGACAGGCCGATGAGATCCTGGCTGATCCATTGCGCGGGATCGGCGCGGAGCGCGATGCGGGCGGCATCGAGCTCTGCACGGCTTGCGCGCGGGCCGATGGTGATGCCGTAGCCACCGGATTCGCCGACCGGTTTGATCACCAACTCATCGATATGCTCGAGCGTATAGGCCAGGGCGTCCGGCTCGCGGCAGATGCGGGTGGGGACGTTGTTGATAATGGGGTCTTCGCCGAGATAATATTTGATGATGCGCGGCATATAGGCATAGACCGCCTTGTCATCGGCGACGCCGGTGCCGACGGCGTTGGCGATGGCGACATGACCGGCACGCCAGGCGCGGATGAGTCCGGGGACGCCGAGCAGACTATCGGCGCGGAATATTTCCGGATCAAGAAAATCATCATTGAGGCGACGATAGACGGTGTGGACCCGGCGCAGCCCGGCGCTGGTGCGCATGAATACCCGGTCATTCTCGACGATCAAATCGGCCCCTTGCACCAGGGGCACGCCCATTTCGCGGGCGAGGAACACATGCTCGAAATAGGCCGAATTATAAATGCCGGGCGAGAGCAGCACGACTTCGGGGTTATCGGTGCCGTCGGGGGCAATTTCGTTCATCGCGACGCGCAGGCGGTAGCCGTAATCATCGACCGGGCGCAGCCGCACGCCGGCCATCAGATCGGGGAAAGCGCGCAGCATCAGATGGCGGTTTTCCACTACATAGGACACACCCGAAGGGGTGCGGGCATTATCCTCGAGCACGCGAAAGGCGCCGAATTCGTCGCGAATAATATCGATGCCGCAGACATGGACGTAGGTGCCATGGGGCACTGGGAAATCGCGCATTTCGGGGCGGAAATTCGGGTTGCCGAACACCAGATCGGCGGGGATGATGCCGTCTTTGACGATTTTGCCGCCGTGATAAATATCGCCAAGAAAGGCATTCAGGGCGGCCACGCGTTGCAGGCAGCCCGCCTCAAGGCGCGCCCATTCGGCGGCGGTGAGAATGCGCGGGATGCAATCGAAGGGGAGAATCCGATCAATCGCCTGGGCATCGGAATAGACGGTGAAGGTGATGCCGAGATCGATCAGGTCGCTCTCGGCCGCCGTGGCGCGGGCGCGCAGGGCGGCGCCGCCGATTTGTTCGAGTCGCTGACGAATGAGGGCTGAGACGCCCGCATCATCCGGGCGATCATGCGTCAGTTCGCAAAAAAACCGTCCGGGTTGGTAGACGGCGAATAATTCTGTCGCATGCGGATCCATCCAAGGCACTCCTATTCTCGGCGCCATGTTCAACGGTGCGGCGGCGGGATGCAACCAAAAAATGGCGTGCGGTGGCAATTCGGCGTGATTTTAGGCAAATTTAAATTGTCGCGCGCCGATTTTTGCGCCGGTTGGCGTTAAAATAGTCGATTTTTTTGCGGGGCCGTGGCGCGACGGGGGAAATTTGCTTACGGATTATTCGCGAACGACGATGCACAGGATCATGTTGATGCTGATTCCCCTCGAACCCAGGCTCGCCTATGATCCACCGATGAGCAATGATGCGCTTACCACGCCGATGGTCGATCAACGCGGACAAGCGCGGGCGCTCGGGGCCATTGAAACCGTGGCGACGCGGGCGGCGGAGCGGGCGGCGACGCGGATTGCGACGGAGGCCTTGCAGCGGATTGGCGCGGAGGAGTTCGCTGCGCGCGGAGTTGCGCTGCGCCGCCGGGCGGCCTTGCTCAGCCCAATGCAACAGCCGACGATGCTGGCGGGCGGTTATGATCCGATGCCGGTGCCGATGGCGGCGGCGATTTTTTCGGGATTGGCGCGATCGATCGTGGCCCGGGCTTGGGCGTGCGAGGCGCTGATTGAAACGGCTTATACCGGCGGGGCATTGAGCGCATTGGCGGTGCCGCCCGCGCCATTATTTCGCGCAGAGACATTCATCCGCCCGATGGTAAGCGGGCCGCTGGCAGCACCTCGGCTGGGGTTTTACGCGATTGATTTGATCCGCAAGGCTGAGGGTGGGTATGCGATGTTGCGCGATCATTGCGCGGCACCGGCGGGGCTGGGCCATGCGATGATGCTGCGCCGGTTGACCGCCGAAATGATGCCGGAAATGCGCGCGGCGGTGACGCTGGCCAGCCCGAACCCGTTGATTGAACGGCTGCGCGAGGATTTGCACGGGTTCGCGGGGGGGCGGCCGATTGCGGTGCTCACCGATGGGGTTGGCGATTTGGCGGATATTCATTTTGTTGCGCGACTGTTGGGCGCATTGGTGCTGCGGCCAGGCGATTTGGCGATTATTGGCGATGAGGTGCAGGTGAAGACGCTGGGCGGCAGCCAGCCCTTGCGCCTGATATTGCGCTGCATGGGCGATGCGGCGATTGATCCGCTCGAGCAAGGCGGGCGGCCGGATCGTGGGATTGCCGGGCTGTTTTCAGCGTTGCGGCGCGACCGGACGGTGATGGTGAATGCGCCGGGGGCTGGGCTTGCGGAGACGCTTGCGGCGTTTTTGCCGGATTCGGCTGATTTGCCGATTTGCGCCGCGACCGATGCGACGGAGGCGGCGGTGCGTTACCGGTTTTTTGCGGTGCGGCTCGCGAGCGGCTGGGAAATATTGCCGGGCGGATTGAAGCTGAGCCACGATGCAGCGGGCGCATTGGTGATGCAGGATATTTGGGTGATTGAATCGGGCGATGCCACCGCACCGCGTGTTGCGCCACCGCGTGCGGCACCGCCAGCGCCTGGCCCGTCGCGCCCGCGCTTGGATTTGCCGAGCCGTATTGCGGAATCATTATTCTGGCTGGGGCGCATGGTCGAGCGGCTGGATCAGGCGCAGCGTTTGCTCAATGTGGCGATGGTGCATTTTGCCGATGTCAGCAGCCTTGCGCATGAGGCGACCGAGCGGGCATTGCTCACTGAATTGTTAGTTGCGGCTAAGCTGCTGCCGCAAGAATGGAGTGGTAGCCTGCGCCCGGCCTCGGCCTTGCGTCGGGCGTTAGCGCGGAATCGGCCTGTTTCGGGGTTATTGCAGGAGGTCACGCGGCTGGTGGCGGCGGCGGCGGAACGGTTCAGCCCGCGCATGTTGCGCAGTGTTGAAGCGGCGTTAGGAACGGCGCGAGAGGCGCTGGCGACCCATGCGGATGACGAGCGTGCTTGGCCGGCCTTGGCTCAGGCTTTGGCGAGTTTCAGTGGCGTGATGGCGGAAGATGCCGCTGGGGGTGGGGCGTTTTTGTTTGTTGAAATTGGGCGGCGGTTAGAGCGTGGGATCACCATTGCTGATACGCTGGCGCATTTGATTGCGGGCAAGCCGGCACGGCGGGATTTGGGCATCGCGCTCGCTGTGGAATTGGCGGATGCCGGGTTGAGTTATGAGACGGAATATGGCGGGGCGATTGCACCGGATGCGGCCTTGCGGCTTTTGCTCAATGCCGCTGATCATCCGCGCAGCCTCGCGTTTCAGAGCAGGGCGTTGCAGCGTGCTTTTGCGTTGTTAGAGGCGGCAAGCCCTTTTGCGCATGATTTGACCCCGCCGCCGCTGGATCCCACTTCAACGGCGGCAATGATGATCGGGCAGTTGCACGCGCAAGCCGAGGCGTTGCGGCAACTCTCGAACCAGATGATGCGCGATTTGTTTGCGCCGCGCCCGGCCGGGCATCAGCTTGGCCAATCGAACCAGGATCGGCCACGATGATACGCTACGCGCTGACCCATCGCTCGCGCTATGATTATTCGGCGCCTGCGCATCATGCGCGGCATTTGCTGCATCTTTTGCCGCGCAGCCTGGGCCGTCAGCAGGTTGTGATGGCGGCGCTAGAAATGACGCCGGCGGCCGATCAGCGGATTGAGGAGCAAGATTATTTTGGCAATAGCGTGATTTCGGTTGAATGTTTGGCGGCGCATGAATTTTTCGAGACGGTGTTAGAAGCACACATCCTGATCGAGCCTTGGCCCCAAGCACTCGCTGAGGCGCAGGCCCAAAACCCGATCACATTGATGGCGCTGCGCGCTCAAGCGCTGAGCGATCCAGCGCTGATTGAATTTTTGCAACCAACAGCGCTCACCGAGGCTGATCCTGCGCTGATCCGGTTGGGTGATGAAACACTGATGGGCACCGCCCTGCCGGGGGCGAGCGTTATGGCGCTGATGCAGCGGATTTATGCCGATTTTTCCTACGAACAGGGCGTTACCACGATTGCCACCACCGCAGCGGCGGCATTGGCGCGGCGGGCGGGGGTTTGTCAGGATTATGCGCATGTGATGATCGCTTCGTTGCGCGCGGGCGGTGTGCCGGCGCGCTATGTTTCGGGTTATTTACGCAGTGCGGCTGATCATTTGGTGCCCGATGATAGCCGGGGCGCGGAACAAACCCATGCTTGGGTCTCGGTGTGGCTTGGCCCGGCGCTCGGTTGGCGTGATTTTGATCCGACCAATAATTTAATTGTCGATACCGATCATGTGATCCTGGCGATGGGGCGCGATTATGCGGATATCAGCCCGGTGCGCGGGGTGATTTTGGGCGGGGGCGCGCATACGCCGCATGTGAGTGTGAGCCTCACGCGGATGGATGATGATTACATGCCGCCGGGATAATTCGGCCCGCCCGATCCTTCGGGCGTAACCCAGTTGATGTTCTGGGTAGGGTCTTTGATGTCGCAGGTTTTGCAATGCACGCAGTTTTGCGCATTGATTTGCAAGCGCGGATTTTGCGTATCAGCGCCGATAATTTCATAGACGCCTGCTGGGCAATACCGCGTCTCGGGGCTGCGATATTGTGCCCAGTTCACCGAGATCGCGACATCGGGATTGCGCAGAGTGAGATGCGCGGGTTGGTTTTCCTCGTGATTGGTGTTGGAGATAAAGACCGAGGATAGCCGGTCAAATGTTAGTTTGCCATCGGGTTTCGGATAGGCGATGGGCGTGCTTTGGGCTGCCGGTTTGAGGGTGGTGTTATCGGCGTGGTTATTCAGCGTCCAGGGCGATTTGCCCCGGGTGATATAGGTTTCGAAGGCGGCATTCATGAGCCCGCCGAACAGGCCGAATTTGGCGAAGCCGGGGCGGATATTGCGTACCGATTCGAGTTCGGGCCAGAGCCAGCTTGCGCGGATTTTGGTCGGGAAGTCTTCGAGCAAATCGGGCTTGGCCCCCGCCAGGGCGTCGGCGATGGCTTCGGCGGCGAGCATGCCCGATTTCATCGCGGTATGTGTGCCTTTGATTTTCGGCACATTCAAGAACCCGGCTTCACAGCCGACCAGCACGCCGCCCGGGACGATGAGTTTTGGGATCGACTGGAAGCCGCCTTCATTGAGCGCGCGCGCGCCATAGGAAATGCGTTTGGCCCCTTCGAAAAACGGACGAATTGCGGGGTGGGTTTTGAAGCGCTGCATTTCCTCGAACGGCGAGAAATACGGATTTTCGTAATCAAGCCCGACCACGAAACCGTAGGCCATCAAATTGCCGCCCAGATGATAGAGGAAGGAGCCGCCATAGGTTTTGCGGTCCATTGGCCAGCCGATACTATGCATGACCATGCCGGGGTGATGATTGGCCGCAGGCACCTCCCATAATTCCTTGATGCCGATGCCATAGGTTTGCGGATCGACCCCCTGGTTGAGGCCGTAGGTGGCGATCAGTTGTTTGCCGAGACTGCCGCGGCAGCCTTCGGCGAACACGGTGTAGGTGGCGTGCAATTCCATGCCGCGCTGAAAGAGCTCGGTAGGCTGGCCCTCTTTGCCGATACCCATATCGCCGGTGGCGACGCCGATCACGCGGCCCGCTTCGGTGAGAATTTCGGCGGCGGCGAAGCCGGGATAGATTTCCACGCCCAGCGCCTCGGCCTGCGCGCCGAGAAACCGCACGACATTACCAAGGCTGACCACGTAATTACCGTGATTATGCATTTGCGGCGGCGTCGGCATTTTATAGCTGGATTTTTCGGTGAGGAACAAAAACCGATCATCGCCGGCGGGGACGGAAAATTCGATGTCGGTGATATTGGCCTCGGGCAATAATTCGGCGAAGGCGCGCGGCTCTAGCACGCAGCCGGAGAGAATATGCGCGCCGACCTCGCTGGCTTTTTCCACCACGCAGACGCTGATTTCGCTATTGAGCTGTTTCAGCCGAATGGCAGCGGCAAGGCCGGCCGGCCCCGCGCCGACCACCACCACGTCAAACGCCATCGATTCCCGGGGCGTTGTGCGCCAGGCATTATCGCTGGTGTCGGTGGTTGGATCGGTCATAGCGGTGCTCCGTGACTGACTGAATTGGTGGGGCCAAAGCTGATTTAAAGTGATTTTGATGGCGTCGTCGATTGACGTATACGGAAAGGGTGATCGGCTCGTAAAGCCCCTTCGCTATTAGCCCCATTGCATTATTGGTGGCAGGCGAGCCAAATCAGCCGATGGGCGTGGCGGAACGGTCTGCATTGATCAAATTATTGGAACTCCAATCCGATTGGGGCGCCGATGAGGCGTTGCTGGACGCGGCGCAGGATCGGCGCGGGCGAGCGGCAGCGGTCGAGCGTGCGGAACCGATTTTGGCGCCGCGGCGTGCTGCGGTTGCAGCAACCGGCGGGTCGGTGGATTTGAGCCATATTCATGATCTGGATGCGTTGCGCGCAGCCTTGGCGGCGTTTGAGGGGTGCGCGTTAAAGCGCACGGCCACGCAGCTGGTTTTTGCCGATGGCGCGGCGGCGCCGTTGGTGTTGCTGATCGGCGAAGCGCCGGGCGCGGAGGAGGATCGGGTTGGTCGGCCCTTTGTCGGCCCGGCCGGGCAGCTGCTGGACCGGATGCTCGGGAGCATCGCGCTGGATCGGGGAAATGTACGGATTATCAATGCGGTGCCGTGGCGGCCGCCGGGGAATCGCACACCGTCGGAGGCGGAGATTAATCAGTGTCTGCCGTTTTTATGGCGCCATATTGCGCTGGTGCGCCCGCGCGCAGTGCTGCTGTTGGGGGCCGTCGCGGTGCGGGCGGTGCTGGGACGGCCGATGCCGATTACCAAAATTCGTGGTCAATGGCAGGAGATTATCGTTCCTGATGGCAATGATGCGCTGCCCGTGCTGCCGACCTTTCACCCAGCCTATTTATTGAGGAAACCAGAGGCCAAACGCGAAGCCTGGGCCGATTTGCTGGCGCTGCGGCGCAGAATCGATCTCTAAACGCGGTTTTGCGGCGTTTTGTGCAATGCTGCATCACAAAAAACGCATTCCATCACGATATTGTGATATTAACACCGCCTTAGAACCCATTCTAATGCGATATTTTGCCTAAATAATAAGAATTGTCTCATGCAGAGGGGTTGCTCACCCTGATACTCACCGTGTAGCCATTCAACCCATGCGAGGAGCACTCAAAACGCTCTCCCGCCGACATGCCATCGTCGCGTTGATCGCCATGATGGCATGGTCCGCTACCGCCGGAACTCCATCCGTGGCGCTAGCTGGGCAAAGGGGGTCACCAGATCGGCAGTCCGGGGTTTCGTCCTCCGGCAGCGTTGCCTACGCGATACCACGTTCAACCCCAGCCAATGGGGCTGAAGTGGTGCTTGCGCGGCCGCTCGCGCCCAGCGATGTGGTGCTGTATCGGCGCATTTTTGCCGATCAGCATGCGGGCCGGATGGCGCAGGCCGCCGCGTTGGAATCGCGTTTGCAAAGCCATGTGCTGATGGGTCAGGTCGAGGCGCAGAAATATCTCGGCGCCCATCATGTCTCGACGCCAGCGCAGCTTGCCGCTTGGCTCACACGCTATAATGGCCAGCCTGATACCCGCCGAATTCGCGCTTTGCTGGTCAGCCGCCTGCCCCGCGGCGCAGCCCTGCCGCCCGCAGCACTGGTGAGTGATGTGCCAACGCCGCCGCTGGTCGCGAGCGGATCGACCGGTGCGGTGCGGGCGTCCTCGAATGCGCAGGCGATTGAGGCGCGCACCCTATTCTCCCGCGCTGATTATGTCAGCGCCTACCGGATCGCGCATGGGCAGATGGTGGCGACGGGTGAAAATTCCTGGCTGGCGGATTTCGTGGCCGGGCTATCGGCGTGGCAGATGCATAATTTGGCTGGCGCCCTGCCCTGCTTTGTCGCGGCCGCTGAGGCGGCGCACGGCACGAAAGGCGAGCATGCTGCCGGGGCATTCTGGGCGGCGCGCACCGCGTTGCGGCTGCGCCAGCCGACGACCTACCTTTCGTGGCTGAATCGCGCTGCGCAGAGCCGCACGAGCTTTTATGGCATGTTGGCGGGGCGGCTGCTGGGTCAGGGCTTTGACCAGTTTGGCTCGGCGGGCACCCTCTCCGAAGCGGATGTTGAGGCGGTCGACGCGCAGCCGGAGGGCAAGCTTGCCTTCGCCTTGATCCAGGTCGGCCGTGCGCAAGAGGCCGATGCGGCATTACGCGCGCTTTGGCCGTCGGTTCAGCGCAATCCAGCCATGGCGCACGCGATTGCGCGGGTGGCGGGCCGGGCGGGTTTGACCGATGTGGCGATTGCATTCAACGCCAAGGCGCCCAACACGATTTATTCGGCGGCACGCCTGCCGCTGCCGGGCTTGCAGCCGAGCGGCGGGTTTCAGGTTAATCCCTCGCTCATGTACGCCCTCGCCCGCACCGAATCGGGCTTTAATACCAACGCGATCTCGCCGGTTGGCGCACGCGGGCTGATGCAGCTGATGCCGGAGACGGCGGGCAGCATGGCGCGGCTGAGTGGTGTGCAGGGTAGTCTCAATGACCCGGCAGTCAGCTTGGCGCTGGGGCAGACTTATTTGCAGTATTTGGGAAATCAGCACTGGGTGGATGGTAATCTGCTTGATGTGCTGGCGAGTTATAATGCGGGCCCCGCGGCGGCGGTTGCGTGGGCGGCACGCTATCGGCATGGCGGCGATCCGCTGATTTTTATGGAATCGATCCCGAACGGCCAGACGCGGCATTTCGTGCGGCAGGTGCTGGCGGAGAGCTGGATTTATGCGCGCGAACTCGGCGTAACACCTGATAGTTTGAACGCGCTCGCCGAGGGGCGTTTTCCGCGCCTGACCCGTTATCAAGGCACCACGCTCGCTTCGCGTTGAGATTTCGCACCCGCCTGTTCCGGCAAATCGGCCATGATGAGCGTAGGTCGTTAACCTGAAATTTGGTTTTATCGGCTAGATCAGCTCGTATGTCGGTTATTGCGCGCCCTGATGATGAGTCCGCCGTTGCGCTCACCCGGTCAGGGATCGAGGCCTATCGGAGCAAAGATTTCGCGCTGGCGGCACGATGCTTTGCTGAGGCGCTGTGTCTGGACCCTGCGGATAACGCCGCACGGATCAACCTCGCCAATGCGCTTTGGTCGTTCGGGGCGCTGGATGATGCGGCCAATATCGCGCAGGCGGCACTGGCGCAGGTGGGGGGCGCGCAAGGCGCAGAATCGCTCGAATTTGAAGCCTGGATGATCAATGGGGCGATCCGGCTGGCGCGGGGCGATGCGTGTGGCGCGGTCAATGCCTATCATGCGGCCACGGCCTGTCGGCCCGGCGCTGCGAGCGGCCATGCTGGTTTGGCCGCTGCCTTGCTGGCGCGGGGCGATGCGGTTGGCGCGGAAGCGCATGCTGATGTGGCTTTGGCGCTCGATCCGGGTTGCCTGCATGCACAAGGCACCAAGGCGGCGAGCCTCGCTGCGCGAGCGGATTTTCGCGGGGCGATTGCCGCCTATGATGCGCTGCTAGCGGCCCAACCCGGCGATCAAGCGGCTTGGCTCAATCGCGGCGCGGCGAAGCTGGACCTTGATTGGCTGGCTGCGGCGGATCACGACCTCACGATGGCGACGCTGCTGGACCCAACTTGTTTTGCGGCCTGGGTTACACGGGGCTACGCTGCGTGCTTGGCGGGGCGGCTGGATGAGGCGGTCAGCTTTGCCGATCGGGCGCTCAGCCTTGATCCGGATCATCCCCAAGCCCATTGGAATCGGGGCATCGCGTTGCTGCTGAAGGGTGACTATCCGGCGGGGTTTGCGGCCTATGAATGGCGCAAACGCCATCCTGTGCATGGGCGATCATTCACGCCGATGCCCGCACCGATCTGGCAGGGCGAGGCGGGCGCTGGGCAAAGGCTGCTGGTTCGCGCCGAGCAGGGCCTGGGCGATACGATCATGTTTGCGCGCTTCATTCCTGAACTTGCCGCGCGCGGGCTGCGCATCACCCTCGCCTGTGCGCCTGCGCTGCATCGGCTGCTGCGCACGCTGCCCGCAACCTTGATTGATCTGGAGGCGGTGGCGGATGGTGGCGGCTTTGAGTATGCCATTGATCAGATGAGTTTGCCGCTCGCGCTTGATTTGACGCCCTTGGCGATTCCGGCCGCTGACGGCTATCTCGCCGCCGATGCGGCGTTGGCCGCAGCGGCGAAGGCTTGGCTGGACCAACGCGCCGTGCCGGGGCGAGCGCGGATCGGCTTTGTGTGGGCGGGGAATCCAACTCATGATAATGATCGGCGGCGCTCCTTGCCGGCGGGCGCCCTCGCGCCGCTGCTGACGGAACGCCGCTTTAGCGCGATTGCGCTACAGCTTGGTGCGCAACGCGGCGCTTATGCGATTCCCGATGCGATGCCGTTGGTGCGGGATTATGCGGATACCGCCGCGATCATCGCGCATCTGGATGCGGTGGTGACGGTTGATACCTCGGTTGCGCATCTTGCCGGTGCGCTTGGCGTGCCGTGCCATATTTTATTGTCATCGGTCTGCGATTGGCGCTGGGGCGTTACCGGCACCGATTCGCCCTGGTATCGCTCGGTGCGGCTGCACCGGCAGGAGCGGCTCGGCGACTGGTCAGCGCCGATCGAATCGGTGGCGGCGGCGCTGGCGTGACGACTAAAAGCGAGTCCGGCTTGCGTCAGTGTGGCTTCTAGGATACAGAACAAAAATGGAACATAGAGCGAGGCCATGGCTTGCCGGGGCACCTTGTCGGTTTTGCGCAAAAAATCTTTGTCACTGCATCTAGTATGCGATTGCGCGACGCGCCCTCTATATGTTGATATAGTCGCTACGACTGAGGAAGGCTGACGAGGCAATGAACGCAATTTCGAAATCCGCAACCGCCGAACTTTCGGCTGAGCCGTCGATGCTCGACGATACTGTGCAAATGCATGGGCGATTCCAGGTTCGAGTCGATCGGTCACGCGATTCGCTGTTGACCGAATTTGGTCGTGCGACGCTTGATGATCGCTATTTGCTGCCGGGCGAAGGCTATCAAGATTTGTTTGCCCGGGTTGCATCCTATTACGGCGATGATGCTGCTCATGCGCAGCGGCTGTATGATTATATTAGCCGCCTGTGGTTCATGCCGGCGACGCCGGTACTGTCGAATGGCGGCACCACCCGTGGGTTGCCGATTTCGTGCTTTTTGAACGAAGCGTCGGACAGTCTTGAGGGCATTGTTGATCTTTGGAATGAGAATGTGTGGCTGGCCTCGAAGGGCGGCGGCATTGGGTCTTATTGGGGCAATTTGCGCTCGATTGGCGAGAAAGTTGGTCAAAACGGCAAGACCTCTGGGGTTGTGCCATTCATTCGGGTGATGGACAGCCTGACTTTGGCGATTTCCCAAGGCTCGCTGCGGCGCGGTTCGGCGGCGGTGTATTTGCCGATTTCGCATCCCGAAGTTGAAGAATTCATCGAGATTCGTCGCCCGACCGGGGGCGATCCGAACCGCAAGGCGCTGAATTTGCATCATGGTATTTTGGTGTCGGATGCGTTTATGCGCGCGGTTGAGGCGGATGAAACCTGGTCGCTCACCTCGCCCAAAGATGGCGCGCATGTGCGCAATGTTTCTGCGCGCTCGCTCTGGATTCGGATTTTGACCGCACGGATTGAGACCGGTGAGCCGTATTTGGTGTTCTCCGATCATGTGAATAATGCCCGCCCGGAGCATCACAAGCTTGCCGGTCTTGAGGTGAAAACCTCGAATCTCTGCTCGGAAATTACGCTCCCCACCGGGCTTGATCAGCACGGCCAGCAGCGCACGGCGGTATGCTGCCTTTCCTCGATCAATTTAGAAACTTGGCTGGAATGGCACGATAATCCGCAATTTATCGAGGATTTGATGCGGTTCCTTGATAATGTGTTGCAAGATTTCATTGATCGGGCGCCTGACAGTATGGGGCGGGCGAAATATGCGGCGATGCGCGAGCGCTCGGTTGGGCTTGGGGTGATGGGATTTCACTCGTTTTTGCAGGCGCTAAATATTCCGTTTGAAAGTGCGATGGCGAAGGCTTGGAATTTGCGCATTTTCAAACATATTCGTGTGGGTGCCGATGCGGCCTCGCGCAAGCTTGCCGAGGAGCGTGGCCCCTGCCCCGATGCCGCTGATTATGGGGTGATGGAGCGGTTTTCCAACAAAATTGCGATTGCGCCGACGGCGTCGATCTCGATTATTGCGGGCAATTCCAGCCCTGGGATCGAGCCGATTGCGGCCAATGTGTTTTTGCAAAAGACGCTCTCGGGCAGTTTTTCGGTGCGCAACCGGCATTTGCAGCAATTGCTGGCGGCCAAGGGGCGCGATGATGATGAGACTTGGTCGAACATCACAGTGACCAAAGGCTCGGTACAGCACCTTGATTTTTTCACCGATGATGAGAAGGCCGTGTTCAAAACCGCGTTTGAGCTTGACCAGCGTTGGGTGATTGAGCATGCGGCTGATCGCACACCTTATATTTGGAATGTGCATAAGCGGGACCTGCATCAAATCCATTATCAGGCGTGGAAGCGTGGGGTAAAATCGCTCTATTATTGCCGGTCGCTGTCGATCCAGCGTGCAGATACGGTGAGCGAAAAAGTGGCGCGGGTGAATGATATTAATATCGTTGCTGATATTCCAGCACCGCTGGCAGCGGTGCCGGTGAGTTCGACCAATTATGAGGAATGTCTGGCCTGTCAGTGACGCGCTTGGTGACCGGTGATCAAATGCAGGGTCGCCGGTAGCCGCACGCCCGGCGCGGTGATCGGCGCCAGGGCTTGCGCGAAAGCAGCGCACAATTCCGCGCGCATGGCCGGGTCAGCGGCTTTTTCGTCGAGAAGGGCGCCGGACGGGCCGATTTTTGTCGCGATGTCCGCTTCGCGGTCCAGTGATTCGCCTTGCAGGTGAAATTCGATTGGCTGCACGGCAACCATGGCGAATCCCGCCTCGGTGAGCAGTGCCGTAACATACTCCGCGTCATCGAAAGCGAGCGGTCCGGGGGCGTGGAGCTTACGGGGTTTGGGGGCGCCGAGATGGGCGATCGCGACCTGCAAGGTAACTGACCAATGCGGGTTTTGGTCGACCGGCGCCCAGGCGGTGCAGCAGAGGCGGCCACCGGGTTTGAGCGCCTTGCGGATATTGGTGAACGCCTTGATTGGGTCTTCAAAGAACATGACGCCAAAGCGCGACACCACCAGATCATAGACCGGCTCGAACACGTGCGTCGCCGCATCGGCCTCGGCCAGCGTGACGTTCGAGTGCGCGGCCAATTCGATGCCGGCGGCATCCAGCATAGGGCGTGAAACATCGACGGCGAGAACCCGGCCGGTGGGCCCGACCGCTGCGGCCAGCAAGGCCGTGGTGGTGCCGGTGCCGCAACCAATTTCCAGCACTGTTTCGCCAGCGCAAGGTGCTGCATGGGCGAGCAGGAGCGTGTTAACCGGTGCTAAGCGCGATTCCATCGCCGCTTGCATCGCCACCCATTTGGGACCGGCAATTTGGTTCCAATAGGCGATTTGCTTTTCGTTCATGCCGGTTGCGCGCCTGGCGTTTTGCCTTTGGGCATCACTTTTAGCGCGAGACGCACCAGGAACGGCATGGTGGTCGGGCGGAGCAACCGCGGATCGTAGCCGGAGAAACGGCGATCATTTTCTTCGAGGCAAATCTCCATCAGGCCGCGCACACTGATATCCTCAGAACTCACCGCCTTGCTGCCGGTGACGGTGAAGTTGTTATCCTGCGGTTTCGCGCCCTTGCCGCCGTCATCCATTCCTCGGGCGATGCCGATGCGCTCCCACCCGAGGAACGCCCATACCGCGAGGACGCGCAACTCGAACCAGGGGCGGCGCCACCAGGGCATGGTTGCGCGCTGCCACGCCAGCCAATTGGCGAACAGCAAAATATGCCGCCCTTCCTCCTGGATCACCGGCTCGAACGTCTCAACCAACTCAGCGGGGAAAAAGCCGGAACGCTTGGCCAGTTCAAACAGGCCGAAGGCGAAAAAACTATCCACGCATTCAGAAAATCCGGTGACCAGATAGGCCCATTCAGGATCGCGTGGCTGTTTATACTCCGGCTCGGGTTCCAGCGGGATGCCATAGGCTTCGACCAGCTTGGAGAGCACTTCCTTATGACGGTTTTCCTCCCAACCATTCAGCGCGATCACCGCGCGCATTGAGGGATCATGGATGGTCGCGGCATAGGCCGCCATGCGCAGCCGGGCTTTGCCTTCAGTTTGTACCGCAATGTCCCAAATGGGGAGCGAAATAATTTTATTGCGGGTTTCATCGTCCAGCTTCGGCCAAGCGATTACCGAGGGTTTGTACGGGTTGAAGGTTTCATGAAACATCCGGCACATAGCCTCTTTATGCGCTTCAGAGCCGGGTTTAAGCGGGCCGGGCGCAGCACTTTTCCAGTGGCGCGCAGCGAAATCGGCGGCGTCGATGGTGGCAGTGTCCATAATGATTGCTCCTCAATCCGTTGACCGATTATGTCGGTATTTCGCACCGATCTGAAAGGGGCGACGGCGATTTTATCGATCAGGCGTGATGATACAACTAAAAACCAATTGAGATCATCCTGTTACGTTCTCGCTCCTATATCAATTGCATGATCCCCTTGGAACCGTCAGGAGCAAAAATGAGTTTTTCACGACGCCAATCCCGTGTTCTTGGTGCTGCCTTCGCCGCAATGATCGGGGCTGTGTTGCTGGTGCCGCAGAGCGCTTATGCTTGGTGGCCGGGTCCGCGCTTTGCCATTGGCATTCGCGTGCCCATCGCGGTGCCGGTTGCCCCGCCGGTTTATGTGCCACCGGTGACCTATTATCCGCCTGCCTATTATCGGCCGCCGGTGCGCGTTTGGATCCCGCCGCATTATACGCCGCGCGGCGTGTTTATTCCGGGCCATTTCGTCTATCGGTGATCGAATATCAGGCTTTCAGGTCAATATAGCGGGTTTCACCGAAATCCAGCGTGTCGAATTGGTCATGAGTGAGGTTGGCGGCTTGGCGGGCGGTGGCGAGATCTTCCAGCGGGGCGTCCACCGGCTCGTCGGTCAATTGAAACGTGCCGAAATGCATACCGAGCGCGCGCCGCGCACCCAGCACATGAAAAGCGCGCACGGCATCGTCCGGGTTCATATGCACCGATTCCATGAACCAGCGCGGCTCATACGCGCCGATGGGCAACAGCGCCAAATCCGGCGCGCCGAGGCGGGCGCGGATCGGCGCGAAATGCGTGGTGAAACCGGTATCGCCGGCAAAATAGATCCGCTCTTCTCCCCCCGCATGGGCGATCATGAAGCCGCCCCAGAGAGTGGTGTTGCGATCGCGCAGGGTGCGGGCGGCGAAATGGCGGGCCGGGGTGAGGGTAATTTTGCGATCCCGGCAGGACGCGCTCTGCCACCAATCGAGTTCGATGACCGGGCCAAGTCCCTTGGCTTCCAGCCAGGATTTATTGCCTAAAGGCGCATAAATCGGTATGCGCCCGAAACGATGGTGCAAAGCGTGCAGGCTGGGCAGATCGCAATGATCGTAATGGTTATGCGAGAGCAAGATGCCATCGGGGCGCGGCAGGGCGGACATTGCTTGGCCGGGGGCGCGCACGCGGCGGGGGCCGATAAAGCTCAACGGTGAGCAGCGTTCGGAAAAAATCGGATCGGTCAGCAGGGTTAGCCCGGGCAGACGGAGCAAAAAGCTGGAATGGCCGATAAAGGTCACCGCCGCGTGCCCCGGCGCGACCGGGCCGTGCGGCGGCGGCCAATACTGGTTCAGCCGCCGCTTTGGCCAGGGCGAACGGGTGCCGCGCCGGGTTAGCCATTTGAAGGCGCGAAACCGACTGACATTGCGCCGCGCTCCTTCAGGGTTGAAGAAGTGCTCACCGTCGAAATGATCCACGCGCTGCCTTTCGGAAATGGGCCTTTTGGAAATGGGCCGTTCAGAAATGGGGAGGGCGCTGGAAACCGAGCCAGGATTTTTCCAGTGCCGCCGCGACCGCGATGGTGGTCCGATCTTCGTAGGGCGCGCCTAGAATTTGCATGCCGAAAGGCAGGCCCCCCTCGGTAAAGCCAAGTGGTGCTGATGTGGCGGGGAGCAAGGGCATGGTGGCGATTCCGGCCCAGAATAGCTGCTCGATGAAGGCACGCTCGACCCCGTTGATCATCACCCGCCGATCTGCGAGCCCATGGACCGGGTCATGCGGCTGTGCGGCCATGGAGGCGACCGGGGCGATCAGCACGTCCCAATCCTGGAAAAACGCATCCCATGCGCGGCGGGCGCGGTGGCGCTCCTCATTCAGCCTGAGCCAAATCCGATGTTCCACCAGCGTTGAGCGCGAATCGCGCACGGCGAAATCTTCATCCGCGCGTGCGGGGCCTGCTTTGGCCAGTAATGCGCGCATCGCGGCAATCCGGTCGTCGGGCATCCGCGCCGACAGGGCGGCGTTCAACAGGGTCAGATAGGTCTCGTTAGCGGCGGCGAGATCGAGATCCGGGCGGGCCGTGAGCGAGATTTTGACGCCTTCACTTTTCAGATGGCGTGCCAACTCGTGCAGGGTGGCGACAATCTCGCGCTCGACCGGTGCGGATGGGTGATCGGCCAGGATCGCTACACGCAACCCTTTCAAGCCGCGCTGGCGCGGTTTGGGCAGCGCCAAAGTGAGGCCGCGTTCGATCGGTGCGGGTCCGGCCATTGCATGGAGGGCAATATCCAAATCGCCCGCGCTGCGGGCCATCGGCCCGATCACCGACAGATCGGTCGGCACGATGCCACCCGCGAGAGAATGGCCGAGCAGCGGCAGGAGATTCCAGGTGGGTTTATGGGCATAGACGCCGCAGAAATGCGCGGGATCGCGCAACGAGCCGCCAATATCGCTCCCTGCCTCCAATGCGGCGAAACCAGCCGTGAGCGACGCGGCGGACCCGCCAGAGGAACCGCCAGCCCAGCGGGTGACATCCCACGGATTATTGGTTTGCCCGTAAACCGGGTTGCGTGACTGCCAATCCATCAGCATGACCGGCACGTTGGTTTTGCCGGTGATGATGGCTCCGGCCTCTTTCAACCGCCCGATGACCAACGCATCGGCATTGGCCGTATGCAAAGCCTCCTGCACGCCCCAGCAGGTTGGCAGACCGGCGACATCATAGCTTTCCTTCACCGTCATCGGCACGCCGAATAGCGGGGGCAGCTTGTCGCCTTTTTTGCGCTTGCGGTCATGGCTACGGGCGGTGGTCAAGGCCCGGTCAAAATCGCGCACCACCACCGCATTCACCGCACCATCCAGCGCTTCAATACGAGCGATTTGCGCTTTCACCGTCTCGGTGCAGGAGATTTTTCCGCTGGCGATCGCTTTGGCGATTTGCCGTGCTGTTGCGTAAGCGAGTTCCATTGGATTTTCCTTCAATTAAATGACGCGTTGAAAGCGCCGCCATCGATCAAGATATTTTGCCCAACGATATAGCCTGACTGGGCGGCGCAGAGAAAGGCGCAAGCATCGCCGAATTCCTCTGGCGTGCCAACCCGCTGTGTTGGGTTTGATTGGGCGCGGCGAAAAATTTCCTCATCCGCCGTCCGGCCTGCGGCCTGCGCCGCCGCTTGGGCATTGGCGCGGAGCCGATCGGTCAGAAACGGGCCGGGGAGAAGATTATTGATGGTGACATTATGCCGCGCAACCTCCCGCGCCACCCCGCCGACAAAGCCGGTGAGGCCAGCGCGGGCGCCGTTGGAGAGGCTGAGCGAGGGAATGGGTGACTTGACCGAGGCGGAGGTGATATTGACGATGCGGCCAAAACGCCGCTCGATCATGCCATCGATCACCGCACGCATCAGCGCAATCGGGGTAAGCATATTCGCCTGCACCGCGGCCAGCCATTGGGCTTGGGTGAAATCGCGAAAATCGCCGGGGGGTGGGCCGCCAGCATTGGTGATCAAAATATCGGGCTCGCCGGCCGCCGCCAGTGCGGCTTCCTGCCCGGCCTCAGTGGTGATGTCGCCGGGGGCGACGCGCACACGTGCCCCGGTTTCAGCCCGAATGGCCTCGGCCGTGGCGTTGAGCGCTTCAGCGCCGCGCGCGCTGATCACCAGCGATACGCCCTCGCGGGCAAGAGCAAAAGCCACAGCACGGCCCAAGCCTTTGCTGGCAGCGCAAACCAAAGCCGTGCGCCCGTGTAATCCCAAATCCATTTTTTGCTCCTGAATATCCGTCCCTTGTCGACAGTTTGGACCAAGATTACAGCAAACGGCAAATGGCGCGCATTTGTGCCGTTGCAGGAGCTTGCCGATGTCTGACCGTGCGCTTGACGGCCTCAATGTGATTGACCTGACCCGCGTGCTAGGCGGACCGTATTGCACCATGATTCTTGCCGATCACGGCGCGACGGTGATTAAAATTGAACCGCCACAGGGCGATGAGGTGCGCGATTGGGGGCCGCCGTTTCTGGAGCGGGAGGATGGTGCGCGCGATGCCAGTTATTTTCTGGGGGCTAATCGGAATAAGCGGGCGATGAGCCTTGATTTGTCCCGCCCGGAAGGCCGCGCCGTGCTGCGCCGCATGTTAGCGAACGCCGATGTGCTCACCGAGAATTTCAAGCCGGGCTCGATGGAAAAATGGGGCCTGGGCTATGCCGATTTGGCGCCCGCCTTTCCGCGTTTGATCCATTGCCGGATTTCGGGTTTTGGCGCCGATGGCCCGTTGGGGGGGCTGCCGGGCTATGATGCGATTGTCCAGGCGATGTCTGGTCTCGCGAGTATCAATGGCACGCCGGAGGGCGGCCCGGTGCGTATGGGAGCGCCGGTGGTTGATATGGGAACCGGGCTCTATGCGGCGGTGGCGATTTTGATGGCGCTGTATGAGCGCCAACGGTCGGGCTTGGGCCAGTTCATCGACATGACCTTGCATGATACCGCGTTGGCTTTGTTGCATCCGGCGGCGGCGAATTATTTGCTCTCGGGCAAAACGCCGGTCGGCTCTGGCAATGCGCATCCGAATATCGCGCCTTATGAGGTGTTTCGCACCGGCAGCGGTGCTATTTTCATCGCCTCTGGCAATGATGGGCAATTTCGTAAATTATGCGCCCATTTGGGCTGTGCCGCTTTGGCCGATGATCCGCGATTTGCGAATAACGCGGCGCGGCTGGCCAATCGGGCGGCGATGATCACCGCTCTTGAGGCGGCGTTAGCCGATCAGGATGGTGCGACCATTGCGGAGGCGCTGATTAAGGCCGGTGTGCCTGCCGGAGCGATGCAAACGGTGGATCAGGCGCTGGGCAGCACACATACGGCGCATCGGGCGATGGTGGCCGATTTGGATGGGATCAAGACACTCGGCACGCCGATCAAGTTTTCGCGCACGCCCGGCGGGCCGGAGACCGGCACCTGGACACCACCCCCTTCTTTCGCGGCCGATCAAGCGCAGATTCTCGCCGATTATGGTTTTACGCCGGATGAAATGGCCGCCTTGGAGGCGGAGGGGATTATTCGCACGCGGCGGGCTTAGAGCGCGATCGTTTGACAACGACGCGCTCTAAGTTTGTTTTTTCGATCAATTTCAATGATTTCGCGGCCTGCTTATCCCTGAAATTCATCTAATGAATTTCAGGGGCAGGACACTAGGATTTCAGACGGCGATCGATCACGCGTTTGGCTTTGCCGAGTGAGCGTTCGAGCGCGCCCGGCGGTTCGATTTGCAGGGTGCAGGAGACGCCGAGGCGCTGTTTGATCAAATGCGCGCAGCGATGCGCAGCATCCTCCATCGGCGTGCCCGCCCAATGGTCGGGCCGGCATTCGGCGCGGATCAACATTTCATCGAGCCGATGGGGGCGACTCAGTTCGATAACGAAATGACCGGCGCACCAAGCTTGTTCGAACAGGATTTCTTCGATCTGGGTGGGGAACAGATTGACGCCGCGCAGCACGATCATGTCATCCGACCGGCCCGTGATGCGCGCCATTCGGCGCATGCCGGGCCGGGCGGTGCCGGGCAGTAGGCAGGACAGGTCACGGGTGCGGTAGCGAATAATCGGCATCGCCTCCTTGCTCAATGTGGTGAAAACCAGCTCGCCCGGCGTGCCATCGGGCAGGACCGCGCCGGTGCGCGGATTGATAATTTCGGGATAAAAATGATCTTCCCAGATATGCGGACCGTCTTTGGTTTCCACACATTCCTGTGCGACCCCCGGCCCGATGATTTCCGACAGGCCGTATATATCGGTGGCGTTGATGTTAAATCCGGCCTCCAACTCGGCGCGCATGGCGCCGCTCCAGGGTTCGGCGCCGAAAATACCGATTTGCAATGCGGTGTCGCGTGGGTCGTGCCCGCGCTTGCGGAACTCATCGAGAATCGCGAGCCCGTAGCTGGGGGTGACCATGATAATTTCGGGCTCGAAATCGATAATCAACTGCACTTGCCGCTCGGTCATGCCGCCAGAGACCGGCACCACCGCGCAGCCGAGCCGTTCGGCGCCAGCATGCGCGCCGAGCCCGCCGGTGAACAGACCATAGCCATAGGCGATATGCGCGGTCATGCCGGCGCGCCCACCGGCAGCGCGGATCGAGCGTGCGACCAGACTGGCCCAGACATCGAGATCGGCCTCGGTATAGCCAACCACCACGGCCTTGCCGGTGGTGCCGGATGAGGCGTGCAGGCGCCGGATTGCTGTGCGCGGCACGGCGAACAGGCCAAACGGGTAGGCTTGGCGCAAATCATCCTTCACCATCATCGGGAAATTTGCCAAATCGGCCAGGGTGCGAAAATCATCGGGATGGACCCCGGCCTGATCGAACTTGACGCGCGTCGGCGCGACATGGGCATAGGCGCGGTGCAGCGTTGCTTTCAGCCGCGCGGTTTGGACGGCGATGATTTCATCGCGCGAGGCGAATTCCTTGGGATCACGGGGATCATAGGCTGGCATGGCCGTTTGTTGCATCCTGTCGCTCCCGGCTTGGTTTTGATGGTATTGTTCTGTTTGGGGGATCATAAACGCTTCGCAGCGCCGCGCCAGCAAGGTTGCATGGGGTTGCCGTGAAAATTTCATGGGTGCGGGGGCAAAATTCGCTTGCATCGCCGGGCGTTTGGCCTCATATCGCGCGCTCTTAGCCCCGGGGGGCGCAGCACGGTGTTGCGTTCTACAGGCTGTCACTGGTTGAGGGGGTTCGCGATGAACGCACTTGCCCGACTGGGGATGGTCTCGGAGATTCCGAGCGAAAACCAGACGATGATAAATACCGCCGTTTGTTCCAATGGTACCGGTGAGGATCATGCCGTGCCAAAGGATTATTTTGTCGAGCGCGATGGGGTCCGCTTTGCCGGCACCCATTTGTTGATCGATATTTGGGGCGCGAGCCGCCTTGATGAGCCGGAATTGATCGACGAAACGTTACGCGCAGGAGCACTCGCCGCCGGGGCGACGATTCTGCATAGCCATTTCCATCATTTCACTCCGAATGGCGGCGTTTCGGGCGTGGTGGTGCTGGCTGAAAGCCATATCTCCATCCACACATGGCCGGAGCGTGGCTTTGCGGCGCTGGATATTTTCATGTGCGGGGACTGCAACCCGTACAAGGCGATCCCGCTGATTAAAGCTGCGTTCACCCCAACCGATGTTCAGGTTGGCGAACAACGGCGCGGCCTGACGTCTTAAGCAAAATTGTTTTTTGTTGAAATCACCGCCCGGTTTCTGATCGGGCGGCGTTTTGCTGTGGAGCAAAATCATGACCGATATGTGGTTCAATGAAACGCTTTATCCTGCGTGGGGCCAGCGTTTTCGCGTGGTGCGCGAACTGGCGCGGGTGCGCAGCGATTTTCAGGATATTGCGATTTTTGAGAGTGAAACCCATGGCCGGGTGATGACGCTCGATGGGGTGGTGCAAATCACCGAGGGCGATGAATTCGTATATCAGGAAATGATCGCGCATGTGCCAATCCTGGCGCATGGTGCGGCGCGATCGGTGCTGATCATCGGCGCGGGTGACGGCGGCGTGCTCAAGCGGGTGCTGATGCATGCGGGTGTTACCAAGGCGGTGATGGTTGAGATCGACGGCGAGGTGATCCGCTTATCCAAGCAATTCCTGCCCGGCATTGGCGGCACCGCCTGGAGCGATCCGCGCGCCGAGGTGATTGTTGGCGATGGCATCGATTATGTGAAAAAGGCGCCGGATGCGAGTTTTGACGTGATTATTGTCGATAGTACCGACCCGATTGGCGTGGGCGAGGTGCTGTTTACCGACGCGTTTTATCAAAACTGCGCGCGGATTCTAACGGATCGCGGCGTTATTGTTAATCAATGCGGCGTGCCCGCCATGCAAGCCGATGAGCTGCGCGACACCTCAGCCCGGCGGCGGCAATTTTTCCCGCATGTGACCGCTTATGTGGCGGCGGTGCCGACCTATGTGGGCGGTTATATGACGCTCGGCTGGGCGGGCAAGGATGCGAGCCTAACGCAACAGCCTGCGGCAACGCTGGCAGCCCGGGCGCAGGCGGCCGGCATTACGGGGACCACTGAATATTGGACACCCGAGATCCATGCGGCGGCGTTTCACCTGCCGCCTTATATCGGCAAGCACTTGCCGTAAGGGGATTCGGCGGCCCATCGTCGATCACTGATGATGGCATGGGCACGTCATTACTATCAAAGATTTTTGCGTTAGTAAGCTGATTACTGCTGATTGCCGCTCGCTCAAGGCAGCAGAACGGCTGCCCCCTGAAAGCGACCGGCGCGCAAATCGGCTAGTGCCTCATTCGCTTTTTGCAGAGGATAGGTCGTCGTATGAGTGATGATGCCCATCTTGGGCACCTGCGCCAGAAACGCGATGCCGTCTTGCCGGGTGAGATTAGCGACTGAGAGGAGTTCGCGTTCTTCCCACAGGATTGCATAGGGAAAGCTCGGAATGTCGCTCATATGGATGCCAGCGCAAACGACCCGACCCCCCTTGCGCACCGCCCGAAGCGCCATGGGCACCAGCGCGCCGACCGGCGCAAAAATAATCGCCGCGTCCAGCGGTTCGGGTGGCTGCTCATCCGAGCCGCCAGCCCAGGCCGCGCCGAGGGATCGGGCGAAGGCTTGGGTTGCTAAATCACCTGGCCGGGTAAAGCCGAATATTGTTCGCCCTTGCCAAGCCGCGACCTGCGCCACGATATGGGCGGCAGCGCCATAGCCGTAAAGCCCCAACCGCTTGGCGTCGCCGGCGATGCCGAGCGACCGCCAGCCGATCAACCCGGCGCATAGCAATGGCGCGAGCGAGGCATCGCTGCCGTTCTCGCCCAGTGGCAGGGCGAAGCGCGCATCAGCAATGGTTGCCGACGCGAAACCGCCATCGCGGGTGAATCCGGTAAAGATGGGATGATTGCACAGGTTCTCGCGATTTATCCGGCAATAAGGGCAGACGCCGCATGTGTGGCCGAGCCAGGGAACGCCCACGCGCTCACCAAGGGTTAGACCCTCCACGCCAGACCCGATCAGATCGATCCGACCGACAATTTCATGCCCAGGAATGATCGGGATGTGTGGATTGGGGAGTTCACCATCCACAACATGTAAATCCGTCCGGCAAACACCACAGGCGGCAATTTGAACCCGGACCTGTCCAGGCCCTGGCTGCCGGTCCGCAATCTCGGTCCATTCGAGCCGTGTTTTAAGCTTAGTCAGCACCATAGCGTGCATGGCAATATCCTGTTTGCGTGCATCAGTCGGCCGTCTTGGCGGCCGTTTTGGCGGCCGTTTTGGCGTCGATGATCAGTTGATCGGCCTTGTCATCGATCCGTGCTTTTTCGGCGGCCGTTAGAGCGCCTCGATTGAATTGCTCAGCCGCCCTCGCCTTGGCATCACGGGCATGGCCGACATCCGGCATGGGATAGTCGCGCCGATCCGGCAGGCCAAATGCCGCATCGGGCAATGCGTTGCGTTCAGCGGTTGTTAGTTTGGCCAATATTCGCTCCTATCGTTATGCGGCGCGTTTGGGCCCATCGGCACTCCGTGCGACGGTTTGCCAAGCCGCGAAATCTTTCCCTAACATCGCCAGCTGAGCAACCGCTTGGTCATAAGCATCACTGCCAAGCAGCAAATGATGCGGCGCCTTGCCCGATTCCACTGCCTCCACAATCGCTTGCGCGGCAAGCGACGGATCGCCCGGTTGCTCACCAGAATCGGTCCGTAAGTGATGCCGCGCGGCACCAGCTGTCTTGGCATAATCAGCAATCTGCAACCCGCTCTCCTCAGCCGATCGTCCCGCCCAATCCGTGCGAAAGCCGCTCGGTTCAACGACCATCACCCTAATTCCCAGCGGTTCGACCTCTTGGGCCAGTGACCCCGATAGCCCTTCGACCGCGGCTTTGCTTGCGCAATAATACCCCATGGCCGGGAAGGACCGGATGCCGGCGATCGACGAAATATTCACAATGAATCCGGAGCGGCGGGCGCGCATTCCTGGTAACACCGCCTTAATCATGGCGCCAAGCCCAAACACGTTAATGTCAAACATCTGGCGTACCGCCTTCTCTTCGCTTTCTTCCACGGCCGCGAAATATCCAATGCCAGCGTTATTGACGAGCACATCAATCCGCCCAAATGTTTGCTCCGCTGCCGCCACGGCGGCAATCATCGCCCGCTCGTCGGTAACATCTAACGGCAGGATCAGCGCCGCGCCATATTGCTTCAACATGTTAATCTCGGCCGTTTGGCGGGCGGTCACGACAACGCGATACCCGAGCTTGAGAACATGCTCGGCTAAGGCCCTGCCAAAGCCGGTCGAACAACCGGTGATGAACCAAACAGGTTTGTCGGCTGCATCTGATGGGCGGGTGGTTGATGGCATATGACAGGCTCCTCGGAGTTCGCGTGGGGTTGGGTCGTGCGATCGCTATGGGGATACATTTGGGCAGCACCGGGGGCTGAACAGGCTCGGAAAATACCTAATGAATTGCAAAAACGTGTGCTGAACGCTGCAATGACCGGGTATTTCGCGCGATTTTGGGTTGGCCGCCCGAGGCGGTCGCGCCTTCACGCGATTGCGCCGATGGGACAATACGCCGTGCATTCATCCTCATCGATACTGTTCCGGAAGGGCGCGAGGCCGATACGGCAGTTGCTACGTTCGCCGGTGAGCTCGTCGAGCGACAGGCTGCGTCTTGCGGCAATATCATGACGTTATCGATATTGCGGTTACGCATGTCAGACTCGCCGTTGGTGTGAGTTGGGGCCATTGCTGGTCATGCTGCTGCCATATCGCTCTCCCATTAAATCCCGAATACTCAAGTTGCAGGCGATAACGAGTTCGCGAACGGGATTTGACATGGGAAGCGCAAAATGAGTGAAAATTTTTTGCGCCCAATGCTGTGCGCAGCGTTTAACCCCCGATCAGAACGGTAAAGCAGCCGAGCACGATGGCGCCGCCATGTTCGGTGCTGTCACCGAGGCGGGCGGCGGGCAGGTCATTGATCATGACGGTGGCCGAGCCTTTGATGATTTGGTCCGGGGGGCCGACGCAGGTGACTGGGTCGGTCACACGCGCGGCGGGCAGGCCGCCGATGAGCACGGTGGGTGAGCCATTGATAATAGGGCCGCCGACATGGGGCACTACCCCATCGACCATGGGGCAGGTGTGCAGATCGGTCACGCGGGCGGCGGGTTGACCCATGCGAATTTTTTAGCACGACTCGATCCATGGTGGTGACAATTTTTGGTAAAATTTTGGTGCGTGATCTTTTGATCAGCGCGGGTAATCAGCGCTTTTGATCAGCGGGGGGCGGCGGCGCGGGTTAGGCGGTCGTTGATGGCGAGGCCGATCTCGTGGGTGGGGATTGGGCTGACGGCGATGGCAGTTAATCCTTGGCAGGTGGCCTCGTGATCGAGGCGGCGCAGGAGATCGAATAGGTTGGCGGCGGCTTCGAGCAGATCGCCGCGTTCGGACAGGTTGTGGAGCAGGCGGGCTGGCGGCAGGTTGGTGCCGAAACCGAGCAGGGCTTCGTGCGGGGCAACGCTGTGGGCGTGCAGGCGCACCGGCAGGGTGGGCGCGTAGTGCGAGGCTAACAGGCCGGGTCCGCGCAAGGGTGCTTCTGGAGTGCCTGCGGCGGCTGACATGAGGGCGACGGGGCCGATCAAGGCTTCGATCGCATGGCGGGAAATGCTGCCGGGTCGTAGCAGTCGGGCGGGGCCGGTGAGGTCCAGCACGGTTGATTCTAACCCGACCATGGTGGGGCCGGATTGCAGCACGGCGGCGATGCGGCCATCGAGTTCGGCGCGCACATGCTCGGGCCGGGTGGGGCTGATGCGGCCGGAGCGGTTGGCGGAAGGGGCGGCGATTGGGCGATCAGTGGCGGCGAGCAAAGCGCGGGCGACCGGATGATCGGGCACGCGCACCGCGAGTGAATCAAGGCCTGCGGCGGTGATGCTGGCGACCGGCGATGCCGGGTGGCGCGCGAGCACCAAGGTGAGCGGGCCGGGCCAGAACGCATCGGCCAGGATGCGAGCGCGGTGATCCGGCAGGCAATGGGTGAAGGCCGCGTCGGCGGTGGCAAAATGGCAAATGAGCGGGTTGAAGCGGGGACGTCCTTTCGCCGCGAAAATACCCGCGACCGCTATGGCGTTGGTGGCGTCAGCTCCCAGCCCATAGACGGTCTCGGTGGCGAAAGCGACGAGTTCGCCCGTGCGGAGCCAATGTGCGGCGCGGGCGATACCGTCGGGCGTGTCAGCGAGATAGGCGGTTTGATCCGTCACGGATTCCATCACGGATCGAGGTCGCGGCGGACCTGGGGGGCTGCGAGTAATTTATTGATCCGGGTGGCTTCATCCAACGCTGCGTCCGGCTGGAAATGCAAATCCGGCGTGACCCGCAGCCGCAGGCCGCGACCGATTTCGCCGCGCAGGAACGGGCCGGCGCGTTTGAGGGCGGGCAGCATGGGGGTGATGTCACCGCCACCGAGTACAGAGGCAAACACGGTCGCGTGTTTCAAATCCGGGCTCATGCGCACTTCGGCCACGGTGATCTGCGCGCCAACCAAGGCGGGATCGCGGAATTCGGTGCGGATAAGGATTTCCGCTAGCCGGTGGCGGATTTCTTCCGCCACCCGCCGCTGCCGTTGGCTGGGCTCGCCGACGGCTATGCCGGAACGATTTCGGTTTCGTAGCATTCGACCACATCGCCTTCCCGCAAATCGTTGAAGCCCGCGAAGGACAGGCCGCATTCATAGCCGCGCGCAACTTCCTTGACATCGTCCTTGAAGCGCTTGAGTTGCGACAATTCGCCCTGATGGATCACCACCCCGTCGCGCAGCAGGCGCACGCCGGCACCGCGCTTGACCAGACCTTCGGTGATGTAGCAGCCCGCGACTTTGCCCACTTTGGTGATGTTGAACACTTGGCGGATTTCGGCATAGCCCAGGAATTTTTCGCGATGCACCGGCGCGAGCTTGCCCTTGACCAGTTTTTCGATATCGTCCGCCACCTCATAGATGATCGAATAATAGCGCACATCGACCCCATCGCGGGTGGCGAGCTGCCGGGCTTGGGCGTTGGCGCGGACGTTAAAGCCGATGACCAGCGCCTCGGAGGCGCGGGCGAGTTGGATGTCGCTTTCGGTGATTTGCCCGACGCCGGAGAGTAGCACGCGGGCGCGCACCTCCTCATTGCCGAGTTTTTCCACGACGGCCTGGATCGCTTCGGCGCTGCCTTGCACATCCGCTTTGATGACCACGGCGACTTCTTTTTGCACGCCGGCCTGAATGCGGGCCAGCATTTGATCGAGCGTGCCGCGGGCGGCACCGCTGGCGGCGGCGCTGCGATCACGCTCACGCCGCTGGCGGAATTCGGCGATTTCGCGCGCCCGGCTTTCATTTTCGACCACCACGATCACCTCGCCTGCCGAGGGCACGCCGGACATGCCAAGCACTTCGACCGGCATGGACGGACCGGCCTCGGCGATGGTGCGGCCACGATCATCGAGCATGGCGCGGACACGGCCGGATTCGCCGCCCGCGACCACAATGTCACCCTGGCGCAGCGTGCCTTTTTGCACCAGCACGGTGGCGACCGGGCCGCGACCGCGATCCAGCCGCGCTTCGATCACGGTGCCTTCGGCCGGGCGATCCGGATTGGCGCGCAGATCGAGGATTTCGGCTTGCAGCAAAATGGCTTCCTGCAATGCCTCAAGCCCGATGCGCTTGAGTGCGGAGACTTCGACATCCTGGGTTTCGCCGCCCATGCTTTCCACCACGATATCGTGCTGGAGCAATTCGTTGCGGACCCGATCGGCATTCGCATCATGCTTATCGATTTTGTTGATCGCGACAATGATCGGCGCGCCGGAGGCTTTTGCGTGTTTAATCGCCTCGATGGTTTGCGGCATGACCCCGTCATCGGCGGCAACGACCAGGATCACGATATCGGTCACGCTGGCGCCGCGCGCGCGCATGGCGGTGAACGCTTCGTGGCCGGGCGTATCGATATAGGTGATGCGGCCCCCATCCGGCAGGGTGACTTGATAAGCGCCGATATGTTGGGTGATGCCACCGGCTTCGCTGGCGGCCACACTGCTGGCGCGCAGTGCATCGAGCAGACTGGTTTTGCCGTGATCGACATGGCCCATCACGGTGACCACGGGCGGGCGGGGCTGCATGTCTTGGTCACGATCGGTATCGCCGGCGAGGCCGATTTCCACGTCGTTTTCTGATACCCGGCGCGCCCGGTGGCCGAATTCATTGACCACCAATTCAGCAGTGTCGGCATCGATTGACTGGGTGGCGGCAGCCATGACGCCGAGTTTCATCAACGCTTTTACCACGTCAGGCACGCGGGCGGCCATGCGGCTGGCGAGGTCTTGCACGGTGATATTATCCGGCAGGGTGACGTCGCGCACCACGCGGACCTGATCCGAGCGCAGCATTTCGAGTTCGGCTTGCCGACGTTCACGCTCGCGCTGGCGGCGCACCGAGGCGAGCGAGCGGACGCGTTCATCCTCGCCTTCCAGCGCGGCTTGCACATCAATCCGGCCACTGCGGCGGTTATCGGGAAGTTTTTTGGCAACCGGCGCCACGGGCTTGCGCGCCGGGGTTGCGCCGCCGCCGGGGCGGCGGGCAACGCGGGGCGATTCGTCATCATCATCGCGCCCACCGGGACGACCGGGTTTGAGCCGCAAGGTTTCGGACGGCACCGGCGCACTACCCGGCGCGGCGGGGCGGCGGGCGGGGCCGTTATTCGGCCCGGTATTGCCCGGAGCGACGCCATCGCGGCGCGGTGCGGCGCGACCGGCATCGCGGCCTGCATCACGTCCGGGAGCCGGGCGACCTGGGGCGTTACGATCCGACGGACCGGAGCGATCACCATTGGTGCGGTTGAAATTCGTGCGCTCGGCATGGGCGCGAGCCTGCGGCGGGGCAGCGGGCGGCACTCGGTTGGCCGGTTGCAGCGGCGCGACATTATCGACCAGCTCGCTGGCGACGATGCTGTCATCGGTGACGGTTGAGCCGGATCCGGCCTGGCTGGCGTTACGCGTATCATCGGCCGGTTCGTCGGCGTTCGCGTCGGCGGGGTGCGGCGCAGCCGTGACCGCGTCGGTCATGGCTTTGGCTTCGATTTCGGCTTGGGCGCGGGCGGCCTCGGCCTCGGCGCGGGCGGCTTCGGCGGTGACACGGGCCTCTTCCTCGGCCTTGCGGCGGGCGGCCTCCGCGGCGGACAGGATGGACATTTTTTCTTGCTCGCGGCGCTCAGCTTCGCGCTTGGCGACCTCGCGCTGCTCGACCAAAGCGCGCTGACGGGCGGCCAGTTCGGTTTCGGTCAAGGCACGCGGAACCGGGCCGGGGCTGGTGGCGTGCGTTCCAGGGCGTGCGCCTTGGGGGGTGGGGTGCGCGGGATCGGCCTCGGCAGGGGCGGCGATGCTGCGCTTTTTGCGCACTTCGACCTGCACCACTTTTGATCGCCCATGGCTAAAGCTTTGCCGCACCGACCCGGCATCGACCGTGCGGCCGACTTCGGTTCGATTGGCTGGCCGCAGCGTCAAGCGGCCTTTGGTTTCGCCTTGGTCTTTATCGTCGCTCATATAATCCGATCCGTCATTGATAGGTCCAACCAGCGGGAAGCCCCGCTGATCCGGAATTCGCCGTCGTCATCCGGCGTCTCTCTGCCCGCTCTGCACGCCCGGCGCAACGCCCTGCCCGGGCAGAACCCCGCGCAACCGGGTTGCGTCCGTCAAAATCATCGCGGCAAGCCGCCCCGGCGCCAGGGCAACATGCACAATCGCGTCACGGCCGAAAACGGCACCCAACGTCGCCGCATCCAGCAGGTCGAGCACGGGAACATCGCGCCCTTGCAGCACCCGCCCCCGCTCCGCCACGCTGCCATCGGCGGCGCCAACCAGCACCGCACAGCGCCCTGCGGCCAAAGCCTCACGCGCTTTTTCAAATCCGCCAATCGCCTGCCCGGCCCGCCGCGCCAAACCGAGCGATGCGGTCAACCGGTCGCGCAGAGCGAATACCACGCGATCGGCCAAATCATCCGGGACAGTGAGAGCCGGGATATTGAACGACCGTCCAGCTGCGCGCTGGAACACCCGACGCTTCAACGCTTCCTGTATCACATCGCGCCGCGCACTCAACCATAATCCGCGTCCCGGCAGGGTTGCGGGCGCGTCAAACACCAGCGATCGATCCGGGGCCACAACGAAACGCAGCATCGCCGCTCGTGTGCTGGCTTGGCGGGTGACTAGGCAGCGGCGCTCCGGCGCACGCGGATCATCCAGATCCGGCAGATCCGGCAGATCCGGCAGATCGAGATCAGCCGCGTGGTCGTGCGTGTCCAGTGATGGGGCGATGGACTCAGCCAGCTTGGTTGTCCCCTTCGAACCAATGGGCGCGAGCACCCATGATGATGGCGTTGGCGGTGGCTTCATCCATGTTCGGCTTGCCGACGATTTCGATCAGCTCATCGCTTGCCAGATCGGCCAGATCATCGAGCGTGCGGATTTTCGCCTCGCCGAGGGCCACCAGCATGGTGGGGGTTAGCCCATCGATGGCGACCAGCGCGTCGCTCACGCCCAAGGCTTGGCGCTGTTCCTCGTGCTCGGCGGCGCGGCGCTCGAGTGCGACGATGGCCCGGCGCTGCAATTCGGTGCCGATGGCTTCATCAAAACCCTCGATTTCTGCCAAATCCTCAATCGGTGTGTTCGCCAAATCCTCAATCCCTTCAAAGCCTTCAGTCACTAACAAGCCCGCGATCACATCATCCACGTCCAGCGCCTCGACGAACAGGCCGCTGCGCCGACGGAACTCTTCCTGACGGCGTTCGCCTTCTTCCGCCTCGGTCAGAATATCGATATCCCAGCGTGTGAGTTGCGAGGCGAGGCGCACATTCTGGCCCCGCCGACCAATCGCCAGGGAAAGCTGGGAATCGGGCACCACCACTTCCACTTTGCCGCCTTCTTCATCGATCACCACTTTGGTCACCTCGGCGGGTGCTAAGGCGTTGACCACGAAGGTTGCGGGGTTCGGGCTCCAGGGGATGATGTCGATTTTCTCGCCCTGCAATTCCGCCACGACCGCTTGCACCCGCGAGCCGCGCATACCCACGCAGGCGCCGACCGGGTCAATCGAGGAATCGCGCGAAATGACCGCCATTTTCGCCCGCGAACCCGGATCACGCGCGACCGCTTTGATTTCGATGATACCCTCGTAAATTTCCGGCACTTCTTGCGCGAATAATTTGGCGAGGAAGCCCGGATGCGTGCGCGAGAGAAAAATTTGCGGGCCGCGCAATTCATCGCGCACATCGTAAATGAACGCCCGAACGCGGTCGCCATTTTGGAAATTTTCGCGCGGGATGGTTTCGTCGCGGCGCAGCAATGCCTCGGCGCGGCTGAGATCGACCATCAAATTCCCATACTCCGTGCGCTTGACGGTGCCGGTGATGATTTCGCCCACGCGGTCTTTGAACTCGTCATATTGGCGCTTGCGTTCATATTCGCGTACGCGCTGGACGATGACCTGCTTGGCGGTTTGTGCGGCGATGCGGCCGAAATCGATCGGCGGCAGCGGATCGACCAGATGCCCGCCGAGCTCGATATCGGGTTTGAATTTTTTCGCGATATGGAGCGGAATTTGGGTTTCCTCATTCTCCACGGCGACCACCGCCTCGGTCCAGCGCGACAGTCGGACATCGCCGGTTTTACGGTCGATCGTGGCACGAATATCCTTTTCATGGCCATATTTGGCGCGGCCGGCTTTCTGGATCGCCTGCTCCATCGCCTCCAGCACTTCCTCGCGATCGATTTGCTTCTCGCGGGCCACCGCGTCGGCGACCAGCAGCAATTCAGGGCGGGCTATTGCGGTATCCATGATCTGTCTCGCTTTTCCTAAAAACTATCGTGTTGACGCGTTTAGTTCGCGGCCGGCGGCTGCGCCGTCGCGCGGATCAATTCATCGGTGAGCACCAGCCGGGCGCGCTGGACATCGGCCAAATTCACCTCAATCGTCTCGCCGGTATCGAGCTTCAGCTGGGCCACGCCCGCTTCCGCGCCGAGAATTGTGCCGGTTAGGCGCTTGCGGCCTTGCATGGTTGGCACCGCCATATCGATGCGGGCCAAATGGCCGGCGAACCGGACCCAATCTTTTAGCCGGGTCAAAGGCCGGTCGATCCCGGCGGAACTGACTTCCAGCGTCCACGCGCCCTCAATCGGGTCTTCGACATCGAGCCGGGCGGAGACCAAATGGCTGATTTTTTCGCAATCTTCGACGCTGATCTGGCTGCCATCCACCCGGTCCGCCATGATTTGCACGGTTGGCCGCTGCCGCCCGATGATCGAGACGCGCACGAGCTCATAGCCCTGCGCTTCGAGGCCAGGCATGATCATATCGGCAATTCGGCCTTCAAGGCCGGTATGGGACGGACGGGTCTCATGCATCGGATCAACTCGCAAACTGACGCACCGCCCAATAAAAAAGGCGGCCCGTTAAGGCCACCTCCGAACGGGCAGGAGCGTGATTTTTAGCACCTTACGCCGAATAAGGCGGCGGGGCAAGGGGCTTGGGGCGGGGGGGGGCAAACGGTAGCGGGTCTCCACGTTCCGTTGGGCTGGCGTGATTATTCTACGTAATGTCCGAGCCTGCCGGGGGGCGACGCGCCATGATAGGCCAACGCAACAAGACCAGCCCGACACGGTGACCCAGCGGAGAATTTTACATGGCCCTGCATGAGAAAAACGCAATTCGTGAGGACATTGACGCCGATATCTACGGCAGTCGGCAAACCGATGCGGCGGTGCCGAAATATAAGATGCCTTCGGGTGAATTGCGAGCGGATATTGCCATGGCGTTGGTGCGCGATGAGCTGATGCTCGATGGCAATGCGCGGCAAAATCTGGCGACGTTTTGCACGACCTATCTTGATGATGAAATTCATCGCTTGATGGATGCCTCGATCGATAAAAACATGATCGATAAAGACGAATATCCGGCCACCGCCGAGATCGAAAATCGTTGTGTGCATATTTTGGCCGATTTATGGAATTCGCCGCAAGCGGCCAACACCATTGGCTGTTCGACCACCGGATCGAGCGAAGCAGCAATGCTGGGCGGCTTGGCGCTGAAATGGCAATGGCGCCAGCGGCGCAAGCTCGCTGGCAAAGCTTATGACAAGCCTAATTTGATTACCGGGCCGGTGCAGGTGTGCTGGCATAAATTTGCCCGCTATTTCGATGTTGAGTTACGCGAGATTCCGCTGGAGCGCGGGCGTCTGAGCATGACGCCTGAGGAAGTGCTGAAACGCACCGATGAAAACACCATCGGCGTGATGCCGACTTTTGGCGTGACGTTTACCTGCCAATATGAGCCGGTGGCGGAGATTGCGGCGGCATTGGATGCGCTGGCCGCCAAAGGCGGGCTTGATATTCCGATGCATGTCGATGCGGCCTCGGGCGGGTTTATCGCGCCGTTTGTAACGCCGGATTTGGTTTGGGATTTTCGGCTGCCGCGTGTGCGCTCGATCAACGGATCGGGGCATAAATTCGGCATGGCACCGTTAGGCGTGGGTTGGGTTGTATGGCGCGACAGCACAGATTTGCCGAAGGAATTGATTTTCGATGTTAATTATCTAGGCGGGCATATGCCCACATTTGCGCTGAATTTTTCTCGCCCCGGCGGACAGATTATTTCGCAATATTATCTGTTTCTCCGTCTGGGCCGCGAGGGTTATCGGCGAATTCATCAAAATGCCTATGACACGGCGCAATATATTGGCCGCGAAATTACCAAGCTCGGGCCCTTTGAACTCGCGTTCGATGGCAATCCGCACGATGGGATTCCGGCGATTTCCTGGAGCATCAAGGACGGGGCCGATCCGGGCTATAGCTTGTTTGATTTGTCGGACCGGCTGCGCACCCGGGGCTGGCAGGCGGCGGCTTATACGATGCTGGCGAATATTGAAGATGTGGTGGTGATGCGGCTGCTGATCCGCCACGGCTTCAGCCGCGATATGGCGGATATGTTGTTAGAGGATTTTGCGCGCTCGATCACCCATTTGCAGCATCATGCGCCGAGCACGCCGATCACCGAAGCTGAAGGCGGTGGCTTTACCCATAGCGCCGTTGCGCGGTTGCCCGCTGACATCGCTCATTAATATCGCCCGTTGAACAGGAGCGTTCCCCATGGACCAACCCGTTAGTTCGCCTAAAGTCGTCCCGAAGACGAAAACCGCAAAACTTAGCGTTGGCGCGATTGCGCTGATGACGGCGGCTGCGGTGGTGACCAGCCTGCGGGGCTTGCCGCTGATTGCCAAAGAAGAAATGACCATGTTTGCTTATTTGGGCTTCGCGGTGATTTTATATCTGATCCCAGCCTCGCTCGTGTCCGCAGAGTTAGGCGGGGCGTTTGCTGACAAAAATGGCGGAATTTATGCCTGGGTTACCGCCGCGTTTGGCAAGCGCTGGGGATTTTTGGCGATCTGGCTGCAATGGATTCAAAACGTTGTCTGGTATCCGGTGGCGCTGACCTTTGCGGCGGCGGCGCTGGCCTACACGATTGGCCGACCGGCAATGGCGGATAATGGTATTTATGTCGGACTGTTCTGCATCATTGCCTATTGGTTGGCGACGTTTGTGGTGCTGCGCGGGGTCGAGATTTTCGCTAAAGTGACCAACTGGACCTTTGTGATCGGCACGATCGGGCCGGGCTTGGTGCTGGTGGGGTTGGGGATTTATTGGGTAATGACCGGCCACCCGATTGCGTGGCAGCATTTGACCGATCCGGCCTTGTCCTTGCAGGGGCATGCAAGGTTCTGGCCGGCGATCAGCGGGCTTGGCACGATTGCGTTTCTGGCCGGGATTGTGCTGTTATTTGCGGGCGTTGAGGTGCAGGCGGTACATGTTTTGGACATGGACAAGCCGAGCACATCATATCCGGCGGCGATTGGGCTTGCGGCGATTATTTCGCTGTTGATTTTTGCGCTTGGCGCAGTGCCGATTGCAGCGATTGTGTCCTATCAAAAAATCTCGATGCAGGCGGGCGTGTTTGAGGCTTTTGCCGCGGTGATCAGTAATTTGTGGCATCAAGGTTGGCTGACGGCGCTGCTGTCATTCCTGGTCGGTATTGGCGCGATCAGCGGCGTGTTCGCCTGGCTCGGCAGCCCAAGCAAGGGGCTGTTGGCAACGGCGAATGATGGGGAATTACCACCGATTCTGCATGCCAAGAACAAAAACGGCATGCCGACCCATATTTTGCTGGTGCAGGGCGTGATTGTCACCATCATGTCGAGCCTATACTTTGTGATCAAGGACGTCTCCGTGGTATTTTTTCTGGTCTCGGCGATGACCATCGCGCTCTATTTGATTGCTTATATGTTGATGTATGCGGCGGCGATCCGATTGCGCTACAGTCAGCCCGCACTGGCGCGGCCGTTTCGGGTGCCGGGGGGCTTGCCGGGCATGTGGCTGGTGGCCGGGGTGGGCTTTGTTGGCGTGTTGTTCAGTTTTGTCGTGGCGTTTTTCCCGCCCGATCAATTACCCGTTGGCTCACCCGTGTTGTATGTGACGCTGGTGGTCGTGGGCACGGTGTTTTTCTGTGGTGTGCCGCTGGTTTTGCATCAGATGCGCCAGCCAAGCTGGTCGCGAAAGCCGGTTCTGCCGGTTGCAGCGCCGCGTTGAACTCGGGCCTGCGCGGCGAGCGCGGCGCTATTGTATTTTTGCGGTAACGCCATATCCTGGTCGTTAGTTTGCAGCGCTGATCGCAATCGCGATCGGCGCTCAGGTGATCTTGCATTAATTGGGGATGGCGCAGCCGGTCAAGCGCGTCGAGGATGTGCGGCTGATCAAAGGACATGGCACCTACACCGATGATGTGAACCAGCCCGGCGCGCTGCATGTGCTTATTTTGCGCTCGCCACACACCAATGCCGAGATTATCGCGATTGATACCAAGGCGGCGGCTTCGTTACCGGGGGTTGTTGCGATTTATCTGGCGGCCGATCGAACGCGGACAAGGTGGGGCCCAGCGGATCATGTTTTTGTTCGATAGGCGGCGGCGAAACGCCGAACCGCCCCTCGCTTCTTGCCGGTAACCCAAAACTCTAAAGTTTTATTATTCCAGTATGTTACGGTCTCGCCGGCTGCCGCACCGATCCGAGCCGGATGGGCGGACTCGCCATCGGCTGGCCACACGATGAGGGTGATGTCGGATTTGGCTTGCCGATAGACCAGGATTGACGCCGCATGGCCTGCAATAATGTCGGTGCGGCACCCGGCGAACGTGAAGCCCGCCTTCGTCAAATTGGGCACTGGCGGTTGCGCCAAATGACGCCGGGCGAACCAGGCATCAGCGCCGCCGGGGCGATCATTCGCCAGCAAAACGGCCTGAGTGGGGATCCTTTGGCGCAGTCCGGCATCGGCAACGGCGCGGATTGTTGGCGCTTGATGGCCGCCGACCAACAATAGCAGCACCATCACCGTCGCTACGGCGAAGCCGCCAAAAGCGGTCAGGCCGCCGAACAATGCAGGGTACCTCCATGGGCGAGACCATGTTCGCACTTGAACCGGTGCGGGGGGGATGGTGGCGACGTCCAACCGGCGCAGCAAAGCCGGTTCTAACATTTCAACGGGCACGAGGCGAGCAAGCTTACCGCGAAGCGAAAGAAGGCTTGCGAACTCGGCCGCGCAAGCGGGACAGGCTGATATATGCTGCACCAAATCGGTCGCCGCCGCATCCGACAATTCGAGATCGAGCAGGGCGTTTAGGTCAAGTATCCGATCTTCGCACCTCATGGCGTTAAACTCTCCCTCAGGCTTGCCCGCGCACGGGCGAGACGTGACATGACGGTGCCGACCGGCACATTCTGGATTTTGGCGATCTCCATATAGGACAATTCGGAAAACTCCCGCAGCACCAAAGCCTCGCGCTGCGCATCCGGCAACGCGGCGATGTGATGACGCAGCGCCGCGTCTTCATGCCGACGCAGGGTGGTTTGTTCGGGGGTCGGTGCATGATCGGCCTCGGCTTCCGCCATGCTCAAATCGACCAGGGGTGGATCTGCACCAAAACCGGAACGATACAAATTGCGCATGATCGTCGCAAGCCAAGCGCGCATGTCACCGCCTTTATAGGTTCGAAAATAACGAAGCCCGCGCAAGTAGGTCTCTTGCAGCAAATCATCCGCCGCCGACCGGTCCGCGCACAGGGCGCGGGCCAGCCGATGCAGGGCCAGCAAGGCTGGCAATGCGAGGATTCGGAACCGCCGCTGCTCGTCCTCGGCCAACGCCATTGTTACGAGGCAGGCTTAACCGTGATCGTGCCGACCATTTCTGGATGGATCGAGCAGCGATAATGGAAAACACCGACCTGTTTGACGGTGAAGCGGAAGCTTTTGCCAGGATCGAGCACGCCGGAGCGAAACTGCTTACCGAAAGCCACCACCGTATGCGCGACGTCATCACGGTTGGTCCATACCACGATGTCGCCTGGATGAACCCGCAGCTGACGCGGGCTAAACGCGTAGTTATCGATGGTGACTGGCACCACCGCCGCAAGACTTGCGAGGGGTGCCAACCATCCGGCGAGCATCAGCATCATCCAAAATCGTCGCATCTTCGGTGCCGTCATGCGAGCGTCGTATCGATGGTGGCCAAGCGCGTTTGGCCCGCGCGGAGTTTTACGGTGCGAATGCCGAGATGGCTGGTGACTTGATCGGCCTTCATGCTCATGATCGGGCCGGGATGGGGTGCCGAGCCGGGTGCGGGCTGCGGGAACGAGGTGGCGAAGGCCGAGTGGAATGTCACATTTCCCTCCACCTTTTGCAGCACTTGATGAATATGGCCGTTCAGTACCGTTACCGAGCCGAACCGCTTGAGCATAGTGAACGCTACATGGGCATCGGCAGTACCCCAACCCCATTTTGGATAGACCGCCCAGAGGGGCACATGGGCAAAAATCACGATGGGCGTTGAGGACGAGACCACTCGAAGGTCGTCTTTCAACCAAGCCAACTGCTCGGCACCGAGCAGCCAAAGTCCATTGGGCAAGGTATCCACCACATTGACCAGACCGATGAAATGAGCGCCGCCTGCATCGAAACTATACCAGCCCATGCCCTTGGTCCCCTGGCCGTAGCGCGAGAGATAAAGTTTTTTGCCGGGGTCGAGCATGTCATGCTCTCCGGGCACATGGTGGATCATCAAGCCTGCGCCCTGATTGATGCCATGAGCCGTATCGAATTCCGCAGGTTGCGATAAATGGGTGATGTCGCCCGTATGCAGAATGAAGGCGGCATCGTGGCGCATCGATTTGGCGAGTCCGATCGCCTTGGCCAAGGTTCCTGCGACATCAGGATAGGCTGGCGCCTTGAACCCGATATGGCTGTCGCTGATTTGCAGAAAACTAAATTTCTGTTCCGCTGCCGATGCTTCACCGAGTGATGCGAGTGTTGTCGGCACACCGCCGACCAGCGTCCAAACTAATCCAGCGCCGATCCAGCTTGCGCATTCCATCACCCGGCGGCGCGCAGGATTTTGCGGCATCGACGTGTCGTTGTCATCAGTCATCGGGGTCTCCTTAATTATTGATATTTAGAAGACTCGTCTGCTCCGTGGATTATTCCATGGCGCAAAAACACAAACTCGTGATCGACACCTCCGGGAATAGTCGCGAAACTTGGCCGCGCCAACCGCTACTTTGAGTTGCGGCCAGACCTGCGCCGCGGGCGCTGCACTATTGTATTTTTGCGGTAACGCCATATCCTGATCCTTAGTTTGCAGCGCTGATCGCAATCGCGATAGGCGCTCAGGTGATCATGCATTAATTGGGGATAGCGATTATGGTGAAATTTGGGATGGCGCAGCCGGTCAAGCGCGTCGAGGATGTGCGGCTGCTCAAAGGGCATGGCACCTACACCGATGATGTGAACCAGCCCGGCGCGCTGCATGTGCTTATTTTGCGCTCACCGCATGCCCATGCCGAGATTATCGCTATTGATACCAAGGCGGCAGAAGCGTTGCCAGGAGTGATTGCGATTTACACGGCGGCCGATTTGGACGCGGACAAGGTGGGGCCGATTCCATGCATGGTGCCGATTACCAATCGGGACGGCTCGGCACGGGCAGATGCGCCGCGCCCAATTTTGGCCAAGGGCACGGTGCGCCATGTGGGCGAGGCGGTGGCGATGGTGGTGGCTGAAACGGCGAGTGCCGGGCGCGATGCGGTCGAGGCGATTATGGTGGATTATGACACCAAACCCTCGATCACCACGCTGGCCCAAGCCCGCGATCCGGCGGCGCCGCAAGTTCGCGCGGATGTGCCCCGCAACACCGTGTTTGATTGGGCAACCGGCGATCAGGCTGCCGTTGACGCGCTGTTTGCCAAGGCCGCGCATGTCACCGCGATCAAGATCGTCAATAATCGCATCGTGGTGAATGCGATGGAACCGCGCGCCGCGCTGGCCGATTTTGACACCGAGACCCAGCGCTGGACGCTGACCTCGAACACCCAAGGCGGCTGGCTGTTGAAAAATATTCTGAGCCAGGCGGTATTTCAGGTGCCCGCCGACCGGTTCCGGGTGATTACGCCGGATGTGGGCGGTGGCTTCGGGATGAAATTATTCGTCTATCCAGAACATGCGATGGTTTGTTATGCGGCGCGGAAGTTGGGCCGACCGGTCCGCTGGACCGCTGAGCGCGGCGAATCGTTTCTCTCAGACACCCATGGCCGCGATCACGTGACCGAAGCCGAGTTGGCGTTGGACGCCGAGCATAAATTCCTGGCGATGCGGGTGCGCAATATCGCCAATATGGGCGCCTATTTGTCGAATTTCGCGCCTTATATCCCGACCATGCTCGGCACCAAGGTTCTCGCCTCGGTGTATGATTTCAAGGCGATCCATGCGCAGGTTTTTGGCGTGTTTACCCATACCGTGCCGGTCGATGCTTATCGGGGGGCGGGACGACCGGAGGGTAATTATCTGGTCGAGCGGTTGATCGATGCTGCGGCGCGGGAATTGGGGCTTGATCGGGCCGCACTCCGGCGCGCCAACATGGTGCCAGCCAGCGCAATGCCATATTTGACCGCGATGCAGCAAAATTATGATTCCGGTGACTTCATCCAAGTGATGGATCGGGCGCTGGAGATGATCGATTGGACTGGCTTCCCGGCGCGGCGGGCGCAGGCGCGGGCGGCGGGCAAGCGGCGCGGCATTGGCATGGCCTATTATTTGGAAGCGACCGGTGGTGCGCCGGAAGAGCGTGCAGAAATTCGCTTCACCCGCGATGGCTATGCGGATGTCTATGTCGGCACGCAATCGAGCGGTCAGGGCCACGAGACGGCTTATGTGCAAATCACCGCAGACCGGCTCGGCATTGACCCGGAGCGTATTCGGATCAAGCAGGGCGACACGGATCGGATCCCGGTGGGTGGCGGCACTGGCGGGGCGCGCAGCCTTTATTCCGAGGGGCAGGCGATTTTGGTGACCACCACCAGCCTGATTGAAAAGGCCAAGCAAGCAGCGGGCGAGGCGCTGGAAGCAGCGGTGGCGGATATCGAATTTGCCGAGGGTGCCTTCAAAATCGTCGGCACCGATCGATCGATCACGCTGATGGATCTCGCAGCAACGCTGCATGATGACGCGACCGACGGCAATGCGCTCGATACTGCCGAGATTGCCAAAATCCCGTTTCACACCTTCACCAATGGCTGCCATATTGCCGAAGTCGAGATCGATCCGGAGACCGGGACGATTGCGGTGAAGCGGTATTTGGTGTGCGATGATGTCGGTAAAATCGTGAACCCGATGATCGTGCGCGGTCAGGTGCATGGCGGGGTCGCGCAGGGGCTGGGGCAGGCGCTGATGGAAAACACCGCCTATGACCCAGAATCGGGCCAACTGATTGCGGGCAGCTTTATGGATTATGCCTTGCCGCGCGCGGATGACATGCCCGATATTGAGGTGGAATTCCTGGAAATTCCCTGCACCACCAATCCGCTCGGTGTCAAAGGCGCGGGCGAGGCCGGGGCGGTTGGCTCGCCGCCGGCATTGATCAATGCGGTGCTCGATGCGTTGGCTGAAGATGGTGTGCGCCATATCGATATGCCCGCGACGCCTGAGCGCGTGTGGACCGCGATTGCGCAGGCGCGCCTGGCCGCATGATCCATCTGGTTAAACTCGCCGTCGGCGTGCGCGATATCAGCCATCTGGCCGAAATCCAGCGTCGGCGTGTGAGCCACGACCCCCCGCTGCGCCACCAGACCCGCTCAATGCCCAAGCGGGCGGCGGAATTGACCGATGGCGGTTCACTCTATTGGGTGATTACCGGGGCGATTTTGGTGCGCCAGAGGGTGATCGACGTGATTGAGGATATGTGGGACGATGGCTCGCCCTGCGCCGGACTGGTGCTCGACCCCATGCTGGTACGGGTGGTGGCGCGGAGCACCAAGCCGTTTCAGGGCTGGCGCTATTTGAAGCCAGAGGATGCGCCTGCGGATCTCGCGGCGGGAACCACCACGCTCGCCGATGATTTACCGCTGGATATGCTTCGCGCCCTGACTGAACTTGCGCTCCTGCCATAAGGTTGGCGCGCCCACCGGAAGGATATCTTATGCTCGACGCTTTGCGCACCAAATTGCCCGAATCCTGGCGCCGTTTCGTTCCGGCGAAAATGCCTTGGAGCCCGATCACGATTCCGGTGGTGCGACTATCTGGCGTGATTGCCACACGCGAAGGCGCGATCAATCTGGATCGGTTCGCACCGGTGCTGGATCAGGGATTTGCGCGGGCGAAGCAGGGCCAGAAATTATTGCTGCTTGCGATTGAAAGCCCGGGCGGCTCGCCCGTGCAATCCGACCTGATCGGCGCCTATATTCGGCGCAAGGCCGCTGAGACCGATGTGCGGGTGATAGCGGTGATTGGCGATGTTGGGGCCTCCGGCGGCTATTGGATTGCGTGCGCGGCGGACCGGATTTTTGCCAATCGGATGAGCATTGTCGGCTCGATCGGGGTGATTGGCGGCGGGTTTGGCGCGGTGGATTTGCTCCGGCGGGTTGGGCTGGAACGGCGCGTGGTGACGGCGGGCGCCAATAAATTGCGCAACGATCCGTTCAGCCCGGAACGACCCGATGACGCCACGTTCAATCGGGATTTGCTCGATGATATTCACGCGCAATTCAAAGGCTGGGTGCGTGAGCGGCGCGGCACGGCGATTGAGGGCCATGACGAGGCGATTTTCGACGGGTCGTACATGCTGGGCAGCAAAGCGTTGAGCCTCGGGTTGATCGATGCGCTGGGCGATGTGCGCAGTATCATCCATGCCGAAGCCGGGAAGGACGCAAAACCCGCTTTTATTGGGCCCCGGCGCAAATTCAGCCTCGCAAGGCTGCTCGGCGGGGCGGGGAGCGCCATGCTTAACAGCATCGAGGCGGAGACCTGGCGCAGCGCTCTACCGAAATAGCTGCCTAAATTTTGCACAAAATTCGATAATAATTCGCGCAATCATGTAAAATTAGCCTGAAAATATTGGGCTTATTGGTCACGTCGCATCATTTTTATGCGGCCAATGATGGTTGGCACGATCCCTGCTTGTTCCCCGCTGGTGCAGTTTGCTGCCTCGGGTCCGCTTGGGCCCGCAACATAGACGGCTGGGAAATACGGAGAAACCGAATGTCGCTTGTACCTTCACCGAGTTGGCTCAATACGGGTGATAACGCATGGCAATTAACCTCGGCCACCTTGGTCGGGTTGATGAGCGTGCCAGGGCTGGTTGTGCTTTATGGTGGCATCGTCAAGAAAAAATGGGCGATCAACTCGGCCTTCATGGCGTTTTATGCTTTTGCCGTGGTGCTGATCGTCTGGATGCTGTGGGCCTATAATATGTCGTTCGGCAAGCCGTGGCTGAATGTCGGCAAGTTAGGGGCGTTTATCGGCCATCCTGGCCAGATTACCTCGGCGTGGAATGAGGAAAAACAAGCGATCATTCCCTCGGCTGCTGGCGGCATGCCGCCTTTGGGCTATGGCATGGCGACGTTGGTGTATTTCCAGTTCGTGTTTGCCGCGATCACCCCGATCATTCTGGCCGGCTCAGTGCTGGGGCGAATGAATTTCAAAGCCTGGATGATTTTTGTCCCGCTTTGGACGACTTTCGTCTACACAATCGGCGCCTATTCGCTCTGGGGCGGCGGCTGGCTCGGCTCGCTCGGCGTGGTCGATTACTCGGGCGGCTATGTCATTCACTTGGCTGCCGCGGCATCGGGCTTTACGGCGGCGGCAGTGATTGGTCCGCGCCTCAAGCGCGATCGCGAAGTGTTTCCGCCGAACTCGTTGCTGATTACCCTGGTGGGTGCGGGTCTGCTCTGGCTCGGCTGGTCCGGCTTTAACGGCGGCGATCCATACTTCGCCAATGCCGATGCCGGTGCGGCGGTGCTGAATACGCATTTGACCACCGCCGTCTCGCTGTTGGTTTGGTTGATGCTGGACGTGTTCACCTTCGGTAAGCCCTCGGTGCTCGGCGCGGTAAACGGCATGATCGCCGGATTGGTCGCGATTACCCCGGCGGCAGGCTATATTAACGGGCTTGAAGCAATCATTCTGGGCATTTTCTCCGGCGCTTTGCCCTGGCTGACCTGGAACAAGCTCGGCAAGACCAAACTGTTTGCCAAAGTCGATGATACGTTGGGGGTCATCCACACCCATGGTGTCGCGGCGTTGATCGGCGGCCTTGGCGTCGGCGTGATGGCCGATCCAAAAATGGTCGAGTATCTCGCGACCGGCAAGGACAGTGCGGTGAGCATCACCGGCTGGTATTTCGGTAATTTCCACCAGTTGGTGCTGCAATTCTATGGCGCAGCCTTCATCATCGTGCTGAACGTGGTTGGCACGTTCATTCTGCTCAAGCTGATCGGCTTGGTTGTGCCGTTGCGCATGGATGACGAAATGCTGGCCATGGGCGACGAAGCGGCGCACGGCGAAGAAGCCTACGCAATCTTTGCCGATGGCGCGCGCGGCGTGCCGGTGATGGGCGACTAATTTTCTCGCCTGCCCCGATCCGCTCGCGGGTCGGGGTTTTGCTCCCAACAGCCGGGCCCTTGCGGGTCCGGCTGATTTGTTTTGTGGAATCAGACGGTTTCGGTGTATAGTTCGCGCAAGACCGTTCGGAGTGCCGCAATTAATGTCCGTGACCACGCAATCCCGTCCGTTTTTGTCGCCAGCGCTGAAGGCGCGGCTGGGCCGCCGTGCTGCGGAAATTCTGGCTCTGGTGCTAACCTTGATCGGGCTGACCTTACTGATCGCCCTGGTCAGCTATCATCCGAGTGACCCTTCCTTCAACACCGCCTCCAATCTGCCGGTGCGTAATTTGCTCGGGCCGCCGGGAGCGGTGCTGGCAGATGGGTTGCTGCAAGGATTTGGCCTGTTGGGCGCCCTGCCCGCCTTGGTGTTGTTCGGCTGGTCGTTCGTGCTGATCAATCGTGGCGTGCTGCGCCGTTGGCGGTGGCGGGCGCTCGCGACCCTGATCGCGATGCCCTGCCTCGCGGGCGCGCTGGGGGCCTGGCATGCGACGGTTTCGGTGCATTTTCCCGCCTATGCCGGGTTGGGCGGCGTGGTGGGCGCGCTGCTGGGTCAGACGGGCAGCCATCTCGGTCAATCAAATTGGGGGGCCATCGGCGGGCTAGTGGCGCCGCTGATCGCGTTGGTGATCGGCCTGCCGGCGGCGCTCTATGCGATTGGCCTGACCTTCGGCGAATGGCGGGCCGCCGGATCGCGCGCGGCACGGGTGGCGCAAGGATCGGTGCGAGGCGCACGCGGCGGGGCGGGCAGCGTTTCCGCTTGGCTTGCGCCGGTATTGGCCAGCGCGCCGCTTGATCGCGCGTCATCATCCGGCGCACCAGCCAACCATGGTCGGGTGGGCGATGGCGCGGGCATGATGCACGGCATTGAGGCCAGCCTGTTTGATCCGCCCGATCAGCCGAGCCCGGCCAATCTGCGTGGTGCGGAGATGGGTCTAAGCGCGGTGAAGCCCGGCACGGATGCCGCGAAAGTGCGGCTGACCCGCGCCGCGCCGGTGAAAAAAGCGCCGCCGAAGCAAGAACGGTTGCCGCTGCCGGACGCGCATTGGCGGCTGCCGCCGCTGGAATTGCTGCGCACCGCACCGCCGCGTGGCGAGGTTGGCCCGTCCGCTGAGGCGCTGCAAGCCAATGCGCGGCTGCTGGAAACCGTGCTCGCCGATTATGGCGTGCAGGGGCGCATTGTGGAAATCCGCCCTGGCCCGGTGGTGACGTTATACGAGCTTGAACCAGCCCCGGGCATTCGCTCGGCGCGGGTGATCGGGCTTGCCGATGATATTGCGCGCAGCCTGTCCGCCCTTGCGGTGCGCATCGCCACGGTGCAGGGGCGCAATGTGATCGGCATTGAGGTGCCCAACGCCAAGCGCGAGACGGTGTTTCTCTCTGAATTGATGGAAGTCGCGGAGTGGGACAATCATTCCGGCAAGCTCGCTCTCGCGCTGGGCAAGGATATTGGCGGCATCCCAGTGATTGGCGATTTGTCGCGCATGCCGCATTTGCTGATCGCCGGCACCACCGGCTCGGGCAAATCGGTTGGCATTAATGCGATGATTCTCTCGCTGCTCTATCGGCTATCACCCGAAGAGTGCCGCTTGATCCTGATTGATCCGAAAATGCTCGAATTATCGGTTTATGAAGGCATCCCGCATCTGCTCGCGCCGGTGGTGACCGAGCCTGCCAAGGCGGTGGCTGCGTTGAAATGGGTGGTGCGCGAAATGGAGCGGCGCTACCGCTCGATGAGCCAGCTCAGCGTGCGTAATATCGCCGGGTATAATGAGCGGGTGAATGAGGCGCTGGCGCGAGGCGAGGTGGTGACCCGGCGGGTGCAAACCGGGTTTGACGAGGAAACCGGCCGCCCGATCCTGGAAGACCAGCCGATTGCGCTGCAAGCGCTGCCGCTGATTGTGGTGGTGATCGATGAAATGGCCGATCTGATGATGGTCGCGGGCAAGGAAATCGAAGCCGCCGTGCAGCGGCTTGCGCAAATGGCGCGGGCTGCGGGTATTCATGTGATTATGGCCACTCAGCGCCCCTCGGTCGATGTGATCACCGGCACAATCAAAGCCAATTTCCCCACCCGCATTTCGTTTCAGGTGATCAGCAAGTTCGATAGTCGCACCATCTTGGGTGAACAGGGCGCCGAACAGCTGCTGGGCATGGGCGATTTGCTCTATATGGTCGGTGGCGGGCGGATTACCCGCGTGCATGGGCCGTTCGTGACCGACCGCGAGGTTGAGGATGTGGTGGCGTTCCTGCGCGAGCAGGGTGAGCCTGATTATGTTGAGGCGGTTACCGAGGCGGTCGATGACGACACCCCTGCCCTACCCGGCCTCGCCGCCGCCGAATCCGGCGAAGGCGGGCTGTATCAGCAGGCGGTCGCGGTGGTTGCCCGCGAAGGCAAGGCGAGCACCAGCTTTTTGCAGCGCCATTTGCAAATCGGCTATAATCGTGCAGCGAAATTGATCGAACAGATGGAAAAAGCGGGCGTGGTCAGCCCGGCCAATCATGTGGGCAAGCGCGAAGTGCTGATTGCGGTGGATCGCGATCAATAGGTTTGCGCCCGCGCCTCCGGCGGTTATTGTCCATGATCACCGAACCATCGCCCGCGCCCTGGCACCCGGTTTGCCGGTAACATTACTCTCGCCGCCCGGCTTTGTGCTCTATGCCGGTGCGCCCTGGTGGCGGGCCTTGCTGGAGCAAGCGTCGTTTACCGGCTATTCGCTCCTTGATTGCGGCGATGCCGCCGGGCGGGCACTGGAGGCGCTGCGTATCGGGTTGCGCGGCGTGATCCTGTCGGCCGAGACGGTGATTTTTGATCAAATCGCCGCGATTGCGCGCGAAACCGACGCCGACTTATGGCATGCGGCACCCCCAGCGTTCGATGCGACCGCAAACAGCGACGATGCTGAATTGCGCCATTGGTTGATCGGACCAGCGCTCGCTGGCGCGGGGCTGACGCGTGCGAAAAACTAGGCTAGACCCAGCGCGCAACATCTGAGCGAACGGGAGAATTCCATGCGCGTGACACAACGGGTCAAAAAAATCCTCGGCTGGTACGAAAGCGACAACCCTGGCAGCAAGGGCAACCTTGCGCGCATCCTGATGCAGGGCAAGCTGGGCGGATCGGGCCATTTGGTTATTTTGCCGGTCGATCAAGGCTTTGAGCATGGGCCGGCACGCAGCTTTGCCGCCAATCCCGCCGCCTATGATCCACATTATCATTTCCAACTCGCCCTTGATGCCGGGCTTTCGGCCTATGCCGCGCCGCTCGGCATGCTCCAAGCCGCCGCCGACAGCTATGCGGGCAGCTTGCCCACCATTCTCAAAATGAACTCCTCCAACAGCCTCGCCACCGAGAAAGATCAAGCCATCACCGGCTCGGTCGCGGATGCGCTGCAGCTTGGCTGTGCGGCGATTGGCTTCACGATTTATCCGGGGTCGGAATATCAGTTCGACATGATGGAAGAGTTCCGCGAATTGGCCGAGGAAGCGAAAGCCGCCGGGCTTGCCGTGGTGCTTTGGTCCTATCCGCGTGGCCCGCTGATCGACAAAGCCGGGGAAACCGCCATCGATATTTGCGCCTATGCCGCCCATATGGCCGCCTTGCTCGGCGCGCATATTATCAAGGTCAAGCCGCCGACCGCCCATATCGGGCTGGATGCCGCGAAGAAAGCCTATGAAAAAGTTGATATTTCCACCATGCCCAAACGGATCGAGCATGTGGTGCAATCCTGCTTCGCGGGCCGCCGGATGGTGGTGTTCTCCGGTGGCGAGGCGACCGATGAGGCGAGCCTGCTCACCACCGTCCGCGCCCTGCGCGATGGCGGCGCTACCGGCTCGATCATTGGCCGCAACGCCTTTACCCGTCCGCGTGACGAGGCACTGGCGCTGCTCGCGCAGGTGATTGCGATCTATCAGGGCAAGGCTTGAGCGAACTTTATCTGATCACCCCGCCGCAGATCGATCTGGCGCATTTTCCCGCCGCACTGGCGGCGGCGCTCGATGCCGGACCGATTGCCTGCGTGCAGCTCCGGCTGAAACAGGCCGATGACGCACAATGGCGGCGGGCGATCGATGCGCTCCGCCCGATGGTGCATGCGCGCGGGGTGGCGTTTTTGCTCAATGATCGGGCCGATTTGGCGGTTGCGACCGGCTGCGATGGCGCGCATTTGGGCCAAGAGGATCTCGGGCCGGGCGGTGTTGCTGCGGCGCGAGCGGCGTTGGGCAAACTCAGCCTCGGCGTGACCTGCCATGATTCGCGCCATCTCGCGATTGAGGCCGCCAATGCCGGGGCCGATTATGTGGCGTTTGGCGCGTTTTTCCCAACCAGCACCAAGCAAGCGAGCGCCGCTCGCCTGGAGACGTTGGCTTGGTGGTGCGAGACGATGGAGGTGCCCGCCGTGGCCATCGGGGGCATCGATGCAGTAAATTGTGGCCCGTTGGTCCAAGCAGGCGCGGAATTCCTGGCGGTGATCGGCGCGATCTGGAACCATCCGGATGGCCCGGCGGCGGGCGTGCGCGCCTTGCAGGCGGCGATCAACGCGGCAGATCCTGATTGACCCGGCGCCGGGCGCGCAGCGGCACGCGGGTATAGCGCGCCACCCACCGCAGGGCGAACGGGGCGCGTTGGGCGAGGGCGAACAAAGCGCGTTGCGCGGAGGCTGATTGCTGGGCGCGATAGAGCAATGAGGCGCGGGTGATTTGCCCGGCAATATCGCGCCGCAAACGCTGATGATAGAGCGCGGATGGTTCACCGTTGGTGATAGCGGCCACGGCCAGGGCAGCGCTGTGCAACGCAATCGCCATCCCGTCGCCGGTGAAGGAATGGATCACCCCTGCCTGATCGCCCAAGCGGAATAGCTGCGCGGGGTCCGCTTCGGTCGGGCGATGGATAAACCCGTAAGGCACGCGGGCAATGGTCAACGCCTGATCCAATAGCGGCGTTGCCCCGGCGAGGCGCTCGGCGAGGATTGGGGTTTCGCGCTGCAAATCCGCGAGGAGCGCAACCCAACTGCCCCCCAGCGCGGCGAGGCGCGCCCGCGTGACCAGCAGGCACAGATTAGCGACCCCGCCCTCCACCAACTGCAACCCAGCATAGCCGCGATCAAATAAAAATAGCTCGATATGATCCGCGACCTGCGCTCGCGCGGCCGGGTTCAGCCGGAAATACATTTTAAAGCCGACCAGATCGCCCGGCGCGGCAACGGGCCGCGCGGCACCGCGCAGTTCGTACTTGCCGGTGGCCAGCAGCAGCGTCGTGGCTTCGAGCCGGGTGCCATCGGCCAAATCCAGCGCCAGCGCGGCGCCCGCCTCCACCCGCTTGATCGCCACGCCGCGCCGGATGTTTACGCCCGCACGCTGCGCATGATCGAGCAACGCGGCGTCCAGGCGTTTGCGGGTGAGCCCGATGCCGGTGAACGGCAAATCAACCGCGACGGCGGCGCTGCCGTAGATCAGGCGCAGCCGACCGATCGGGTGACCGCCCAGAGCCGCCACATCAAGCCCCAAGGCGGCGAGCGATTCTTGCGCCTCGATGGAGAGAAACTCGCCGCATATTTTGTCGACTGGCGCATGATCGCGCTCGATCAGCGTAACAGCCTGGCCTGCTTGCGCGAGCGCGCAGGCCGACGCGGCGCCCGCAAGGCCACCGCCCGCGACAATAATCATGGCTCAGGGATCATTGAACAGGAGGGGCGGTGATCAAATAGCGAAACGGCATATTCCAGCGAATGGAAGCGGCAACGCCGGCTTCGGCCAAGGCGTGCTGCCAATCGGCGCGGCGAAAACTGCGCGCGATTGAGGCGGTGCCATCCAGGCGCACAATCGCGTGCCAGCCAAACAACCGCGCTAGCCAGCGAAAGCCGTAATAGGGGATCAGGTGACGGTGCAAATCGGCGATCAGCCAGCCGCGCTGCGCGGTTGCGTCCATCCAACGCAGCAACGCGACCAGCTGGGCTTGGTCGAGATGATGGGTGAATTGCGAGGTGACGATGAAATCGGGCTTTTGCGCCGGGGCGAAGGTGAACACGTCGCTGGTGTGATAAGTGATATCCATGCCGGTTGGTGTGGCCGCATTGGCGACGGTGGCGCTACGCGGGTTCAAATCGACGCCACTCAACTGCGCGATGTAACCGTGCTTTGCGGCCCAACGGCCAATGGCGCGCAGCAAATCGCCATTGCCATAGGCCACATCCAGCAGGGTAATGGGCTGCGCCCTTGGCCAATCGCGCAGGCCCCGTGCGAGCCATGCGAGGGTTGGCCGGTGGGTCATCGTGATTTGGTTGACTTTGGCGAGGTCGGTGATGCAGCGGGCGTAAATCGCGGGGTCGAGCGACGGGTCATCCATCACCTCATCGAGCATTTGCCGACGCGATAGATCGATCATGGTCGCTCCCTCACAGGGCGGCGAAGCGAAAGGTTTCAGCGACCATGCCGGGGCCGAACGCCATCGCCATGCCGCGTGCGCCCGGAACCAGCGCCGCATTTTGCTCTGCCATGATGCGTTTGAGCACGAACATGACAGTGGCGGAAGACATATTACCGTGGTCGGCCAGCACCGCACGCGATGCTGCTAGCGCCTCGGGTGCGAGCGCCAGCCCGGATTCCACCGCATCGAGCACAGTGCGGCCGCCCGCATGCACGGCCCAGACATCGATATCCTGGGTGCCTGCACCGCGCAGCAGCCCGTCCGCATCGCCGCGTTCGCGCTCGGCGCGCAGCGCGTGGGCAATCGCTGCGGGCACCCCACCGGAAAGATGCATCAGAAAGCCCTGGGCGCCGATGCGCCAGGTGATCAATTCTTCGGTATCGGGAATGGTTGCCGCCCGGAAATCGCCGAGGGCGAGGCCGGTGGCGTCCGCGCTGACGAGGCTGGCCGAACAGCCATCGCCGAACAGCAGAAAAGTGAGCGCGGTTTCCAGATCGTCGGTTTCCTGCAAATGCAGGGTGCAGAGTTCAAGGTTAATGACCAGCACCCGTGCGGCCGGATCGGCGAGCACCGCCTGCTGGGCCAAGCGCAAGGCGGGAACGGCCGCCGAACAGCCCATGAAGCCGACCAGAGTGCGTTGCACATCACGCCGCAGGCCGAGCCGTGCGACCAGATGCTGATCGAGACCCGGCGCGGTGAAGCCGGTGCAGGACGCGACGATAATATGGGTAATATCGGTGAGATCGGCGCTCAAATCAGCGATGGCCCGCTCGGCGAGCACCGGTGCAGCGCGCTCAAACACCGCCATGCGCGCACCGGTGTCAGGAAATGAGCCAGGACGGTAGAATCCCTGCGCGTCGTCCCCGCCCTGCGCCAAATCACCGAGCGCGAGGGTGGAGTATCGCCGCTCAATGCCGGCTCGTTGCGCCATGCGGGCAAATAGCCGGGCATCGCGCGGCGCTAGCTTGCTTTGCGCGTAGCCGACGAAGCCTTGGTGAACATTATGATCGGGTACCGCAGTGCCGATCCGATTAAGGTAAGCGCTGGTCACGACTGGCACGCACTGAATTTACCCATAATCGACAAATGAGCTGTGCTGGCCGCTTCACAAGCGCCTCGCGCCTAAATGATCGGACATAAACCGGCGACACCTTGCGGCGCCGCCGGGTTTTTTGATCGGTTAGGTGAGGGTGGTGATCCCACCCGCTGCGGTGACCGAGGTGAGTGATCCGCTGAAACCGAACAATTCAATCGATCCGCCGTTCGACAGGCTGAGCGTCTGACCGCCAGAAACTGTGCCGGTTCCTGTAACAGTGACGCCGTCCTGCAACACAATCGAGCCGTTGGTTGCGGCGAAGCCACTGATGGTGGCGGCACCGGTCGCCAGGGAGCCAAACAAGAACAGATTGGTCGCCCCCGTTGCCGCGCTGCCCATCATCGATTCGGTGCCCGCAGCGCCGACCATGGTGGTAGCGCCACCACTCGCCTCAAGGGTGGAATTGCCAGACGCCGCGAGATAGTTCGCGCCGCTTGAGCCGCCAATGAGCAAATTGCTGCCGCTGGTGCCGCCAAATAAGGTGGCCGCACCGGCACCGGCATTGATGGTAACCGAACCCGCCCCCTGATTAGCGACAATCGTGCCGGTGCCGCCATTCTGCACGTCGGCCGTGCCGCCGCCTTCATAAACGGCAAGCGTGGCTGAACCGGTGACCGTCACGGTGGTGGAGCCACCGAAGGTGAACAAGGCGGCATTGGAACCGCCGACCGTCACGCTATTGGCGTTGCTGTAGCTCGCCACTAAATTATTGCCGCTGGTGACCACCGAATCGCCGTTGATCCCCGCCGTGGCCGTGCCGCTCAAATTGACCAAATTTCCAGCGTTTTTGCCACCGAGTGCCAGATGGGTGCTGCCTGAAGCATTAAACGTACCGCCGGTCATCGTGCCGGTGCCGATCGCCGACCCTGAAATATTGACCGTATCGCCGGTGCCATCGGCATAGACCCGGGCAGAGTTCGACCCGATCAATGTCGAGTTCGTGCCATATTCGTAAGTGAGGCCCCCGGTCATCGAAACTAAATCATGCGTGCCGAAATCTGCGACCGGTGCTCCAGCACCGCCGGTGATGGTGTTATTCGACCCGGTCGGCCCGACCAGCACATTGCCTGCTGCACCCAGCGTCACGGTGTTGGACTGACCATTCACATAGACATAGCTGCCCGCGCCGAGGTTCGATGCATCAACGACATCGCGTGTGCCATTCACATTGATGGTCTGGTTGGTTCCTGAAGCCGTAACCGACGATTCGGTTTGCACTTTGTTCAACCCAACATAGGCGCCCGCGCCGGTGACGGTGATGTCAGCCTTGTTGGCGAGAGCAAAAATCGAATCGGTGCCCGCCGAGGCCACAATATCGGTGCCGGCGTTCAAACGAATGACGTTATTGCCAGCATAGGTGGTGATGTTGTTGAATGTCGCCGTGCCGGTGGAGCCGTAATAGCTGTCAGCCGAGACAGTATTATTGCCGCCGGAGAGCAATACAGTGTAATTTTTCGAATCCAGCGTCAGGTTATTATTGCCGCCGCCGCCGATGATGGTGCTAGCACTGGCCGGACCGCCTTGCGGATCAAAGGTTACATCGCTTTGTGCGCTCAACACCACGCGTCCGGTCTTGAAGCCACCGCCAGTAATCGTGACCACACCAGCCACATCGACGATCATCCCTGAGAAACCAGCACCCGTTACGGAACTGTAGGCAGGCAGCTCAATGGTGCTACCGGGGCCGCCGGTAATGTAGGCGTAAGTTTGCTGGGTAAAGCCGGCTGTGCCGCCGCTACCAGCAATCGACGGATCGGGAACCGTGATCGTGCTCGGAATGGCCGTGGTGACGATACCCTCAACGGCCGCTGAAGCCTGACCCGGAATACCATTGACAATCAGAGTATCAATCGCGCTCAAGAGCGTACCCGCCTGCGCACTCACGGCATTGCCGACCGCGATACTCGCGGTGGTAGTTTCGGCCACGCCGTTCACGGTGGCCAAACCGGTATCGAATGTGATGGTCGACGACATATGGTTTTTCCTTGCCGATTGTTACCGGGATAATCTCGAAATCAGGTCCAGACATTCATCTAGTGGAAATAGTGCCGTATGCAAGCATGTGCCTCAAACGACTTCGTGACGATTCGGGGTCGGCATGACGCATAGCATCTCATAAAGTAGGTTGGCGGCAATCAGCGCGGTGGTTCCCGCCATGTCATACGGCGGTGCAACTTCTACGAGATCAGCCCCGACCAAATCAAGCCCCGCGCAACCACGGATGATCTCGAGAGCCTGAATGGTGGTGAGCCCGCCGATCTCCGGCGTGCCGGTGCCGGGCGCGATCGAGGGGTCGAGACTATCGATATCGAAACTCAGATAAACCGGCCCCGCGCCGAGTTGGGTGCGAATTTCCGCCATTAACGGCGTGAGCGAGCGATGCCAGCACGCTTCGGCCTGGATAACGCGAAAGCCGCGCGCGCGTTGCCAATCAAAATCATCGGCGGCGTAGCCGGTGCCACGCAGGCCAATTTGCACCGCACGCGCCGGATTGACCGCGCCATCCTCAACCGCGCGGCGAAACGGCGTGCCGTGGGCAATGCGCTCGCCAAACATCGTGTCATTCACATCGGCATGCGCATCGACATGAACAAGCCCGACCGGCCCGTGCTGTGCCGCCATGGCGCGCAGCACCGGATAGGCCAACGTATGATCACCGCCCAGAATCAACGGCGCGCAACCCGCCGCCAAAATCGCGGCGATCCCGGCTTCGATCAGCGCCACCGATTTTTCCAAATTATAGGGGTTGGTCGCGATATCGCCGAGATCGGCAACGCGCAGCCGCTCAAACGGTGCCGCGCCGGTGGCCATGTTATAAGGCCGCAGCATGACGGACTCGCTGCGAATCTGCCTTGGGCCAAACCGCGTGCCAGACCGGTTAGAGGTGCCAATATCCATCGGCACCCCGACAAACCCGACATCGAGCCCCGCCGCCGACGTGGCCAAGGGCAGGCGCATCATCGTCGCTATGCCGGCGAAGCGGGGCATCTCATTGCCGCCAAGCGGTTGATTATAACCTTGCGCATCGCTCATGGCCTGGCTCTCCGCTGTTTTGGGCGTGGCGCGGGCGCGGTTGACGGGGTGGCGGGCTGCACACGGCTTTTGACCGGGCGCTTTGCCGTCGGCGCAGCACGCGATGAAGCGGATGGTCGCGCCGAAGGTTTATCGGCCAGCGATTTGCCAGTAATACGCTCGATTTCCTGACAATAATAGGCCAAATAAGCGTTCAAATCGAGCGTCGCTTCGGCAAATTTTCGGGCATTGGCACCCAAGCGCTGGGCTAATTTGCGATCCTCGAGCAAGCCCAGCACCGTCCGCGCCAACGAAGCCGGGTCCAATGTAGGCGCCACCAACCCGGTTTCGCCATGTTTGACGAATTCCGTCACCGTCGCGGTATCGCCACCAATAACCGGCGCGCCGACCGCCAAAGCCTCCCGCAGGCTCCAGGAGGCGACGAACGGGTAGCTGAGATAGATATGCGCATCAGAGCGCTGCAATAGCTGCAAATGATCACCATAGGCGACTTTGCCCATGAAACGCACGCGCGACAGATCGATCCCCGCCCCGACCTCCTGCATCATCACATTGCGCCAATTGCCTTGCGCAGGTGGCGCGCCGTAGCTGATCTCATCACCCCCGACGATCGAAACGACCACATCCTTGCGCGCCGCCAAAATCGCCGGCAGTGCGCGCATCAACACATGGAAACCCCGATAGGGTTCGAGGTTACGCGCAACGAAGGTGATTAATTTCTGCTTGGGCGTGACACTCAGCTTGCCTATAGTCAGCGTCTGCTGACGCAAAGCCGGTTTGGGCGCGCAGAGTTGCAGATCGACCCCTTCGCGGATGATCGACATGCGTGAACGCGCCCAGGCCGGATAGGTGCTCCACTGCCATTCTGTCGGCGTTTGGCCGTACTGCTCCAGCCCGATCGCCAAATGATTGACCCCGTTCTTGGCCCGCACCGCGCCGAAACGTTCGGGGGCCATCGGGAATTCCGGATCGAAATTCACATCCGTGCCATCGATCCGATAATAGAACTCGAAATAGCCCAAAATTGGCACGCCGGGATAAATATCGGGCAAATTCAACAATTCGCCCCAGCCATGATGACCCAGAATAATATCCGGCTCGAACCCCAGCGCTTTGATTTGCTTGGCGCCATGATAGGCTGATTCGGCCCGGCGCATCGCCACATCAAATTCCCGTGCGCTCGGAAACACCGCCTGATGCGTCGCTGGCGGGCGGGCATAGGTCACTTTACGCACGCCGGGAATTTCATTCTGGTTCGGCTCGGTCATGAACACGATATCATGACCGCCATCCGCCAGCAGATGCCGGACCAAATGCAAATATTGCCCCGGGAAATTCTGGTGAACGAACAGGAAGCGCACGGCTACGCCCGACCGCTCAGCGCCGTGCTTTCCCAGCCCGACCGCGGCGTGGCTCCAGGGTGATTTTCACCGCCTCCAACGAAGCCAGACTTTCCGCCTCGCAGGTTTCATCACTGCCAACCGGACCAACCCGTGAACCATCGACGAAGCTGGCCTCGATTTTGAGATCGAACTGCTCCGCCGCCTCGCCCTGCAAACGCACCCTTAAGCCCAGCAATGGCAGCGCCATCCCGCGCGACCCGCAATAAGCCCCCGCCTCCACCCATGGCGAGAGCCAGCCGCGACCCAATACGCCCTGATAAGCGATGTCCTCAGCGGCGATCCCTTCAGGCGCCGCCACCGCGATACCCTCGATCCAATGGCCCGAGCCGGGCTCACCGAGCCAGGTGCCGAATTTCGCACCGACATCGCCTCGGGTTTGAATATGAGCGAGCACATCCATCACCTCCGGCGCGACCGGGGCGACAGCAGGCGCGACGGGCGCCGGGCTGCCAGCCAGCCGCATCACTTGCAGGCGTGGTGCTGCTTCCGGGGCGTTCGGACGTTGATACACGGTGACCAAAACTTGCGCCGGTGCCCGATGCACCCGCACCAATGCCGCATCCCCCGAACCCGCCAACCAACCATCGGCGCGGAAGCTGATGACCTCCAGCGCATCCCCAGCCATCGGCGCCGGGGTAATCCGCACGCCGGGCAAACCGCCGGACATGCCCGCCGCCGGGTTAGCTTCATTGACGATACAAAATAATCCAGCATCCAGCGTCATTAAATGGGCGGACACTTTCAATTCCTGCACCTCGCCAGGACGCGGCTGACCCTCGACGGCAACCGGCGCTTCGGCCTGATTTTTATGGGCAATAGCAGCTTTCGACATCGAGGCGGTCTCCGTTCAAGCAAGGGTCAGACGGTTATTGAGGCAAATAATTAACAAAATCTTTGCAACGCTGTTTGCATCAGGATTTTCAGCCCGGCAAGGGCACCAAACGGATCGGCGAGAGATTGCCCAAATCCGGCCGCCACGCAAGCAGAGCATCGTTGATTCGCCCCGCCGACAGGCCCAGCGGCAACACCATGCCGCGCTGGCTGGTGCGCACCCGATCTGCGGGCGCGCCCAAATCAAATACCACCGCATGCAGGCCGGCACGCCACGCCTCGCTCAGCACGAAGCACCATGTTTCCGGCCAAATCGAGGGGATGAAGGCTAAATCCGCCGCCATTTGCGCAGCCAAGGCCGCACCGCTGCCCTCAGGATACGGGCCGGTGATGCGCACGCGCCCGGTTTCCAACAACAGGCTGTCACGCTCGCTTGCGCCAACCAGCACGAAATCGAGCGCCAGATTGCGCGCGGCGGCGTCCAGCGCGCAATCACGCAGCACATCAAATCCCTTGGCCGGGCCAATCCCACCCAGCACGGCAATGCGCCGATGCCCCGTGCGCGGCGGATGCAAGCGCACCGCCGTTCGGTCATCCTCCCATGGCTGCAGCGCGGTTCGGACCTTGGGAAAATGCCGCCGCAATCGCCGCGCGACATCAGCCGATGGCACAATCACCTGCTCAGCTGCTTGCAAATGCAACGCCGAGCGCGCCCGCAGCGCCGCCGGTGCGATTGGATCGGTGGATTCGCTCCCCTCACTGGCGAGGCAGCGCACGCAGCCCGCCGCGTCCGGCTCGCCGCAATAGCGCCGCCCCGGCCCGATCAGATGAAACCGCTTACAAAATACACCGTAATCATGAATAAAAAATCGCACCGGCACCGCGAGCGCTGCTGCCAGCTCATGCAGCAGCGGATGATGGCCGAGATCATGATGGAACTCGACGCGCTGCACCCGAGCAGCCCGCAGCAGCGCGAGTAGGCCCCGCCATTCCTGGGGCAGGTTAAACCGCAAATTCGGGAAATCAGCAATCATTTGATCACCGAGCCGCACGGCACCAATGCCGGATGCGCGGGCCTGCGGATCGGTGAAATCGGGTTGGAGCAGAACGGGCCGGTACCCGTCCTCGCGCAGCGCCGCCATCCGCGCCGCCACCACGCGGGCAATACCGCCACCATGATCATGGGTAATCAGCGCTACGGCCGGTTTGGCCGCAGGCACGCCGAGAAAGCGCGCCCGATCAAGCCGCCGGCGGGCAGGCGCCAGCGTGTCCGCCGCCTGGAACGCCGCGACCTCGGCCGCATAATCTGGGTGCAGCCGATCGAGCAGCGTCAAATTTCGCTCAAGCAAAGCCCGCCCCGCCGCGCCAAATGAAGCGCCGCCGCAATGCGCCACGAACACCCCACTCGCCGCCATATGCCGATAGCCGAGCGCGCGCGCCCGTGCGCACCAATCGTTCTCCTCGCCATAACCCTGCGCGAACACATCCGCCCGCAAGCCGCCCGTCGCGGCGAGGCAATCATGGCGGATCGCCATGCAAAATCCGACCGCCGTTGGCACCGGCGTCAGCGCCGCACCATTCACCCGCCACGCCAATGCGTTCAGCGCATTGGTCGCAGCCAGATCCGGCGCGCGATTGCCGCCGCGCGGGTTTGGGTAACTGACAATGGTCGCTTCGTTTGAGAGCGGCGTCACACTGCCAATATCCGGCGCTTGGTAGAGCGCCGCATGCAGTCGCGCCAAGGCAAAATCAGGCACCAGCGTGTCGGCATTTAACAGCACGATGTCGCTGCCGGGGAATTTATCCGCCGCCACCGCTAGGCCCCGATTGACCGCGCCGGGAAAGCCACGATTGACCCGCAGCCGGTGCACCATAATCGCGCCCGAACGTGCCCGCTGGTTCAATAAATCCCGCAAGGCTGGCTCGGGGCTGGCATCATCGACCACCAGCACCTGAAGATCAGGGGTGGATCGCGCCAGCGACTCCAACGCCGCTGCGGTGCGCGCCGCATCGCGATAGACCGGCATCAACACCAACAAACCGGCGCGCGCCGGTGCGGTTTCCGGGGCGCTGCGCCGGGCTCGCACGGCCATCGGCCGCAGGCGGCCCAGCAGCGCAGGGTCGATCGGCGTTCCGTACAGCGCCTCGCCGGCCAATGAGGTGACCGTGAAAGGCGCGGTTAAATTCGCCAAGCTTGCCGCACGCACGCGAAAACCAAAGCGCGGATGAAACGGCGCGGCTTGCACGGGTGGCAGGGCCGCACCGAGGCGCACCCGGCATTCCGCGCCCTTGGCGTCGCGCAGCACCAATGTCGGGCGTTGCTCGGCTGCGGCGCGGCGAAACGCCCAGCCGACCAGATCACCGCCTTCGGCCGTTACCAACCCTTCAACCCGGCGCAACGCGGCGAGATCCATCGGCGAGCCAAGCAAATCCGCCCCCTCGATGTGCACCGTCAATCGCCGGCCCTGTTGCGCGGCCCGCGCATCGAAACGGGCGACACCGTGACCATCCAAGCGCAAAACCGGTTTTACGCGCACCGCCCCCACCACCAGCCGCCCGTCTGCGCGTAGGCCACACCAGCCCGCAGCCCCCGCTTGCGCCGCAATCGCATCGGCGAGCGGTGCGAAATCCTCCGGCGCGACATGGCGGGCGCAGAAACATCGGAGTGCCTCAGCGGCCCCTGCGGCATCGCCCGCGAGCCAACGCAGCCGGGCTAGCGCCCGCCATGCCGTCGCGGACTCATAATGTCGGGCAATGTGTTCAAGCTGGGTTGCCGCATCGGTGGCACCCATCGAAGCCGCCACCAAAGCGGCTTCCAGCGCCGGGCGCGGATCATCGGGCGCCAGACGCGCCGTGCGCTCCAACCAAAACAAGGCGTCTTGGGGATCCGGCGCTGAGCGTCCGCGCGTCCAGGCATCGGCGGCATCCGCCGCGCGACGCGCCTGCACCGCATCCAGCTCGGTCACCGCGCTCAATCGCCAGCAGCGCGATGCGGCGCGGAATCCATTGATGGGTCGAAGGCAGCGGCGGCGTCTAATTCAGCGAGGTCGGCCTTGGCGTCGGCAATGCCCTGCGCGACCGCCCGCTGAAACCATTGCCGCGCCGCCGCCACATCCACCGGCCCGGCCAAGCCGCGCGCCAAATAGCGCCCGAGCATCATTTGCGCGATCGGATGATTCGCCTCGGCCGCCCGCTGGAACCAGCCAAACGCCACAACCCGATCCGTCGGCACGTCATGCCCGCCGCCATGGAGCGCGCCGAGCGCAAACATTGCCCCGGCATGCCCCGTTTGCGCCGCGCGCAGGAACAATGAAGCCGCCCCTTCGTGATCGCGGCGGCCGCCACGCCCGTATAATTTCATATCAGCGAGCGTCACCACCGCCTCGACCATCCCGGCATCGGCGGCCAAGCCAATCCAGTGCGCCGCCGCCACCGGATCGGCTGGCATGCCGCGCCCATCGAGCAGCATGCGCCCATACCAATATTGCGCGTTGACGATTTTTTCCGCCGCCCGCTTTAGCCAAATCGCGGCGCGCGCATCATCGCGCTTCATCCCAATACCTTCAGCAAGGCACACGCCGAAATTGAACGCGCCGATCAAATCGCCCGACTCCGCCGCACGCTCGAACCATTGATGGATCGGCAGCCCATCGAGCGCCACGGTGCGCGCCTCGCCGCTGATTAACAAATTGCCCAAATCGGCCTGAGCCTGGGTATCGCCCTGCTCGGCGGCGCGGGCCAGCCAGCGTGCCGCCTCGTCCGGGTCGCGCGCGACTCCTGCCCCGGTCAAATACAGCATGCCGAGCGCACGCGCGGCACTGCGATGCCCCGCGTCCGCCGCCGCGCGAAACCAAATGGCCGCCTCGGCATAGTTGGGCGGCAAAGCGCCACCACGCGCGTATAAATCGCCCACCAAAGCTGCTGCTTCCGGATCACCCGCCAAGGCCGCACGCCGCAGCCAGGATTCGCCCTCAATCGGGTCCGGCGCACAACCCTGCCCGGCGATCAGCATCGCGCCCAGCTTCGCCTGCCCATTGCGAATGCCTTGTATCGCCGCCTTGCGATAATGCACCAATGCCTGCGCTGGATCGGGCAAGGTGCCAACCGCCTGCTCGTGAATGACGCCCAGCAAATAATGCGCCGTCGGCAACTCGGCTTTGGCCGCCAGTTCAATTTGCGCCTTCGCTGCGAAGGTTTTCTCGGCCGTATCCGCACCGCGCATCAACATCGTGCCAAGACCCAAATGCCCTTGCGGCCAACCTTGCTCGGCAGAGTGCTGATAGTAGCGCAGCGCCCCGTCAGTATCGCGAAGATGCTCCGGCCCGTTCGCGAGGATATACCCGGCAATCGCCTGCGCATCGGCCGATCCAGCATCCGCAGCCTTGCGCGCCCAGTGCAAGGCCAGATCAAAATCAGCCCGGACCTCGGCTTGGTTAGCTGATGGTTTGGCGAATAGCGACGCGCTGGCCTGCAAACGTTCCCCGTCAATGCCGTGCAGATAGAGGCTCGCCAGTCGGCATTGGCTTTCGACATGACCGGCATTGGACGCGCGCAAAAACCAGCGCGCCGCCTCCTGCAAATTCCGCACTTGGCCGGTGCCCGCCACATAACAATCACCAATTCGAAACTGGGCTTCGGCCAGCCCGGCCTCAGCGGCTATGGCATATAACGCGGTGGCCCGCTTCCAGTCACGCACCGCCGCCGCCTCGATCCCACGGATGAGCGCACGCTCGGGCGTGCGCGCCATCAGCCGGTCACGGAGTGTCAGCGCCATCGCAACCCAATCCGCCTTGAGCGTTTACATCTAATGCTCACGGCTCATGCAAACTATCGGTCGCCACCGGCATGATTTTGGTGACGAAATACGAAATCACCGACCGTCGACCCACTTTAATATCCGCCTGCAACGGCATGCCGGGCACCAGGCGGAAGCCCGGCGGCGTATTATGCAGCAGCAATTCGCCCAGCGAAATCCGGGTCCGATAAAACAGGCTGTGAGGACGGCTCGGCAGCGACGACCCACCCTCGGACGGTGGCGTTTCCGGGCTGAAACTATCGGCACTCACCGAGGTCAAGACACCTTTCGCCGACCCGTAGCGGAGCGAATCCAGCGTATCGAATTTCACCGTCACCGGATCACCGACATGGAGATAGCCGGATTCTGACCCGCTCACATCCGCCTCGACCGTCAATGGGGCGTCAATCGGCACCAGCGAGATGAATTTCTGCCCGGTTTCCAGCACCGACCCGACCGAGACATGCGCCACCGTGAGCACCACCGCATCACGCGGCGCGCGCAGCACCACCAGCTGATCCTGCAACTGCGCCTTGGACAAATCTTGCTGTGCCGTGACCAATTTAGCCGTCGTTTGCGCGAGCTGTTCGGAGACTTGCGCAATCCATTTCTTTTTATAGGCGTCACGCTCGGCAATCTGGGCGGCCAAATCGCGCTCACCCGCCCCCGCCGTCGCGATTGAGCCAGCCAGGGAACTCGAGACCGATAACCGATCATTCAGCGCGATCAGCGAATTGAGCTTGCTGCCCACCTGCAATTTCTGCAACTGAGTGCGCATATTCTCCACCGCCTGCGCCACATTCACGCGCTTTTTATAATAGCCTGCCTCGCCTTCGTTTTTCGCGACAATCATCCGCAATTCGGCGATTTTTTGATTGTAATTTTCGATGGTGTAGGTTCGCTCGGCCTGTCGACTGGCAAAAATCGCCGCCTGCAACGCCGCCGGTGGCGAGGGATGCTTCGGCGCGTAATCGGTGCCATTCGCCTCGGCCTCAAGCCGCGCCTGCTCGGCCGATAATGCCACCACTTGGCTGCGCAACGCGGTCAAATCAGCACGCGCATAGGTCGGGTTCAGCTTGGCCAGCAACTGCCCTTTGCGCACAATCTCGCCCTCATGCACATAAACAGCTTGCACAATCGACGTGTTGAACGGTTGCAGCATCACGGTCGGCGCGGTCGACACCAGCCGTCCGGGCGCGGTGACGACTTTGCTGACCTTCACCACCGACGCGATGAACAGCAGCAAAAACACCATAACCGTCACGACCAGCCCGGTATAGCGCGAGCTGGCTGGAATCGGTGTTGCAATCACCGCTGCGGTGGGCGATTGGAATTCCAGCAGCGCCCCCGGAATTTCGCCCATTTGAGCACCCGTGGCCAAAGCCGTCGCGGTGCCGCCCCCGCCAATGCCATCGCCCACTGCGGGCTTGGCTAACGTTGATCGATCACCTCTGTCCTCATCGGTCGGTTTGCGGCCGAAGCGATCATTAATCGCCCTGAGCCAGTGCCGGAGTTGGTCCATGGCGCCCTCCTTCCGGGTTCATGTGGCGGTTTTGTTGGAGCCAGAGATGGCGGTAGATCGCACAACGCTCAACCAGCTCGTCATGCTTGCCGAGATCGACCACCTCACCCGAATCCATCACCAAAATCTGATCGCAATCGATCAATGACGCCAGACGATGCGAGATAATCACCATCGTGCGATTGCGCGCAATGCGCAGCAAATTGGCATTAATCAGCGCCTCGCTTTCCGGATCAAGCGCGCTGGTCGCTTCATCGAGCAGCAAAATGCGCGGATCGGCAATCAGCGCACGCGCAATCGCCAGACGCTGCTTTTGCCCACCCGAGAGATTGGGCGAGTTTTCCTCGATGAAGGTTTCATAACCATGCGGCAGCCGCTCGATAAACTCTTCGGCACCCGCCAAGCGCGCGGCCTGGATCGCGTCTTCAAAGCCAAGCCCGGGGCGACCGGCGATGATATTGTCGCGCACCGAGCCCCGAAACAAGAAATTATCCTGCAGCACCACGCCAAAACTCTTGCGTAAATGCCGTAAATTGATCTCGCGCAGCTCAGTGCCATCCACCTTAATGGCGCCGGTATATTCAGTGTTGATGCCTTGCAGCAACCGCGCCACCGTCGATTTGCCCGACCCCGACCGCCCGACCACGCCCAGCATGGTGCCTTCCGGCACTTTGAAACTCACCTTGTTCAGCGCGGGCGATTTGGTGCCTTCATATTGGAACGTTACCGAATCAAACTCGATCGCCCCGGCAAAACGCGGCCGCAGCCCGGTCATCAAGGCCCGCCGCTCGGTCGGCCGGTTGAGCACCGCACCCACAATCGCAAAAGCCGCGCGTGCTTCCTGCGCATCCTGGATCAGCCGCGCGAACGACACCAACGGCCCCGCGACGCGCCCGCCCAGCAGCATGAACCCGACCAGCCCGCCAATCGCCAACGGATTATGCGAGGTGAGCGCAATATACCCGCCCAACAGCAACACACCGCCCTGGGCATAGCGTTCGAACGGCAAGGACAGCACCACCGGCCAGTTTGATAATAGGCCCATTTGCATGTTCAACCGGCTGGTTTCTGCCACCCGCGCATCCCATAATTCGCCGCGCACCCGCTCCAGCGCCAGGGATTTTACCGTGCGAATCCCATAGACGCTTTCCACCATCACCGCGCCCTTGTTCGACTCCGCCTCGATGATCTTGCTGGTCAACCGGAACATCGCCGGCAAAAACGCTGTGATGATCAAGGCGATGATCGCCGCCGCGATCAACACCGTCCATGCCATGAACGCATTCAGATAAAACAGGATCGGCAAAATCAGCGCGATCATGAAAATATCGATGAAGGTGGAAAGCAGCCGCCCGGTGATGAAATCGCGCACCCGGTAAATTTGCTGGATTTTATACGCGGTCTCACCGGCCCGATTACGCTCGAAAAACGTCAGCGGCAGCGTCATTAAGCGTTCAAAAATCATCAAATTCAGCCGCGCATCAATGCGCGTTGACAAGATCACCAACATTAATCGTCGGCCCCACGTCAACATCGCCTCAAACGTGATCGCCACCACAAAAACCAGCGTGATCAGGATCAAGGTATTGATACTATGGAACACAATCACGGTGTTCAGCACCACCATGATCATCAGGATCGGCAACACCTGCAAAATGGTCAGGGTGATCGAACTGATCGCCACATCACGGAGGATCTTTTTCTCGAGCATCACCATGCGGATCAGCAAGCCGAAATTAAACACCGGCTCCACCGCCTCGCCAGACCGCTCAGCACGGATCAGCAGCGTCGTGCCATCCCATACTTGGCGCATTTGCAATTCATCGACCGGCATCGGCGCCGCGTGCCACCATCAGCGCCGCACCGCCATCATTGAGCAGCAAAATCACCGGCGCGTCGGTTTCCACCTTCAGCAATTGCCGGAAATTCATTTGGATCGCCCGCGCCCACAAGCCGCTCTCACGCGCCCAATCAACCAAATGCGGCGACGATGGCGCCCCGCCCGTCGGTTCCTTACGCAACGTATCGAGATCCAGCGTCACACCATGAAATTTGGCCACCGACTGCACAGCGGCAATTCGGACATGAATTTCAGGCTCGCTTGGCCGCTCCGGCGTCACGTTATCGACAGAATCGTTCATCCGAGGTTCGACCTTTTTTCACGCGCGATGACATTATCCAAACAAAATCAAACAGTTCTGCCAAAATTATATGATGTCTCGACACCATAAACCGATTATCGCCCCTTTTGGCAAGAGACGGTGTTAGTCCCTCATATCCAGATTAAGTTAACATCTTATTGCATTGCACACTACAGCAATTTTGCCCGCCTTGCTATGGGGACCCTCATTCGACCGGGTGATCTTGCCAGCGTCGCGCCAACCATCAACACTAGGTGCGAAACCGCTCTGGAGTCGGATTGATGGATATTCGCCCCGCCGCCCTTGCCGATTTGCCTGCGTGTCAGGCGATTTATGCGCATCATGTGCTCGAAGGCACCGGCACGTTCGAGGAAATCCCGCCCTCGCTCGAAGAAATTAGCGCCCGCCACCGTGCGATCGCCGCCGCCGGGCGTGGCTGGATCGTCGCGACCGATGCGACCGGCTTGCTCGGTTTTGCTTATTTCGACCAATATCGCCCCCGCTCGGCCTATCGCTTCACCGCCGAAGACAGCGTCTATGTGCGCGAGGATGTGCGCGGCCAGGGCGTTGGCAAGGCGCTGGTGGCGCGCCTGCTCACCGATGCGACGGGGGCCGGTTTTCAACAAATGCTTGCGGTGATCGGCGATGCCGAAAATATCGGCTCCATCGGCATGCATGCGAGTCTTGGCTTTCAGCGCGTCGGCCTTTTGCGCGATGTCGGCTTCAAATTTGGCCGTTGGCTCGATGTGGTGATTATGCAGCGCCCCCTGCGCGCGGGGTAGGCGCCATCTTTTCGCGTCAAGCGTGACCGCTCTCGGTTGATAAAGCCGCAGGGTCAATATCGATCTGCCCGAGGGCGCGGCGCCATTTCGTGTCGAACCGCGCATCGAACAAAATCGCCGACGTGGCGGGAGCAACCAGCCAGCTATCGCGGTGCAATTCGGCATCCAATTGCCCGCTGCCCCAACCGGCATAACCCAGCGCCAAAATCGAGCGCGCCGGTCCCGCCCCGATGGCCAGCGCACGCAGCACATCAATGCTGGTGCTCAAAGCGCTTCCGGCATCGATATGCAGCGTATCCTCGCACTGCCAATCCGGCGAATGCAGCACAAAGCCGCGTGTCTGTTCCACCGGCCCGCCTGCGCAAATGCGAATATCCTGCGGGGTCGCCGCTTCGATATCGAGCTGCTGGATCAAATCAACAAACCGCGGCTCGTTCAAAGGCCGGTTCAACACCAGCCCCATCGCGCCATCGTGATTATGGGCACAAATATACACCACAGTCTGCACAAAGCGCGGATCGGCCAGACCCGGCATCGCGATCAATAACTGCCCGGCCAGGCTGGTGCTCAGCCGCGCCAAACGCCGCCGCCCGCGTGCGACCCCCGCCTCCAATGGCGCGCGCGCCGGTGGCCGCTCGGGTGAACGCGAGGAGGCGCGCTTGGGGCTGCGGGTTGGGCGATCAGTCGAATGGGCCATGGGTTGAATGTCCACAAAATCCGGCGGCGACGCAAGCGCCATCTGCCCCGCTTCACCATCAAGCCGTGATCCTGTAGGAACCGCCTTCGATCGGCTGATCGCGCCGACTCCAGTGACCACTAGCAACCCTCACCGATAAAGGACCGCCCGATGATCAAGGTTGGAGACCAGCTACCCACCATGACGCTGATGACGCCCACCGCCAACGGACCCGAACAAATCGACACCGGCACATTTTTCGCGGGCAAAACCGTGGCGTTGTTCGCCGTGCCCGGCGCCTTCACCCCCACCTGCAGCGTGCGCCATCTGCCCGGCTTTCTCGACCATGCCGATCAGTTCCGCGCCAAGGGCGTGGATGTGATTGCCTGCCTCGCGGTGAATGACGTGTTCGTGCTCGATGCCTGGGAGAAGAGCCAAAACAGCGCGGGGCGCATCACCATGCTGGCCGATGGCTCGGGCGATTTCACCAAGGCGCTCGGGCTTGAATTTGATCTCACCGCCCGGGGTCTGGGCGTGCGTAGCCAGCGTTTCGCTCTGGTCGCGCGGGGTGGTGTGGTGACCCATCTGGCGGTGGAAGCGCCCGGCGGGTTTGATGTGTCCAGCGCCGAAGCTGTGCTGGCCGCCTTGAACGCGTGAGCGTTTCTCCTCTCGGTCGCGCCGACGATCCCCTCTTGCGTGCGGCCGCCTGGCCCACGCTCGCGGTGATCGTGCCCTGCTATAACGAAGCGCCGAACGTCGCCCCGATGATCGCCCGGCTCGATGCAGCCCTTACCGGCATCGATTTCGAGGTGATTTTCGTCGATGATAACAGCCCCGATGGCACCGCCGCCGCTGCGCGTGCCATCGGCGCGCAGGATCATCGGGTCCGCTGCCTCAAGCGCATCGGAAGGCGCGGCTTGTCATCGGCGGTGATCGAGGGGGCCCTCGCGACTTCGGCTTTGTTTATCGCCGTGATCGATGGCGATTTGCAGCATGACGAGACCGCCCTGCCCGCCATGCTCGCGGCCCTGCGCGGCGGGGCGGATCTTGCGGTGGGGAGCCGCCATGTCGAAGGGGGTGATGCGGCGGGTCTGGCCTCGCCATTTCGCACATGGCTCTCACGCAGCGGCACGCGGCTGGCGCAATCGCTGTCCGGCACCATGCTGAGCGATCCGATGAGCGGATTTTTCATGATCGCCCGCGCACGGTTCGAGGGTTTAGCGCCTGCCCTCACCGGCCAGGGGTTCAAAATCCTGCTCGATTTGGTGCTGGCGGCGAACGGCAGCCTGCATATTGCCGAAATCCCCTATAAATTTCGCCCGCGCGTGGCGGGGGAAAGCAAGCTCGATGCGCTGGTGCTCGCGCAATTTGCCGGGCTGATGATCGATAAATCCTTAGGCGGCGCGGTACCGCTGCGCTTTGTCGCGTTCGCCCTGGTTGGCGGCTTTGGCATTATCGTCAATCTGGCGGTGATGGCGGCTTTGCGCGCCAGCGGGCTCGATTTTTTCACCGCCCAAACCATCGGCACCATCGCCGCTATGGTGGTCAATTTCGAGCTAAATAACCGGCTGACCTATCGCATCGTGCGCCTCAAAGGCCCGCTTTATTGGCGCGGCCTGATCCTGTTCCTGCTGGTCTGCGGCTTAGGCGCGATTGCCAATATCGGCATTGCCCGCACCCTCTATGCCGAAAACACCGCGGGGTTGCTCGCCGGTGCGGCGGGGGCGGTGATCGGCGTGGTGTGGAATTACGCGGTGTCCGCTACCTTGGTCTGGCGCCGGGCGTGAGGGTTCGGCTCGGGCTGCTGCTCCTGCTCGGCTTGACCGCGCTGCGCCTTGCCCTCGCCGCCTCCCTGCCGCTGACCCCGGATGAGGCCTATTACTGGCTATGGTCGCGCCATTTGCAGCCGGGCTATTATGACGATGCCCCGCTGATCGCTGTTTGGATCCGTGCGGGTACGGCCTTGTTCGGCGCCACCCCGCTCGGCGTGCGGTTTTTCTCGCCGCTCGGCGCTCTGGTCGGCTCACTGCTGCTCTGGCAGGCGGGCAATGATTTTTTTCGGGCCCGCACCGACCATCCGGGCCTCGTGGCGGCGCTGCTGCTCAACGCGACACTTCTGCTCGGCGCCGGGGCCATCATCACCACGCCGGACACGCCTTTGCTGCTATTCTGGACCGCGACGCTGGCCGCACTCGCCCGCCGGCAGGCGAGCGGCGATGAACGCTGGTGGCTCGCGGCCGGTGCGGCAGGCGGCTTGGCGATGGATGCCAAATATACCGGCCTGCTCATTTTCGCCGCCGCTGGTTTTTCGCTCCTCGCTGATCGGCAAGGGCGGGCTGCTTTGCGCCGCCCCTGGCCGTGGCTGGGTGTGCTGGTTGGCCTCGCCCTGTTCCTGCCGGTGCTGGCCTGGAACGCCACCCATCACTGGGTCAGCCTGCTCAAACAAGGCGGGCGCACCGCGCATCTCGATCTCGGCCATGCCGGGTTGCATCTGGCGGACCTCATCCTCGGCCAGATCGGGCTGGCGACGCCGCTGATCGCTCTTGTGCTGGTCATCGGCACCATTCGGGCGATCCGATCGGGCGATGCAGGCCTGCGCCTGCTGGCGCTGAGCGTGATTTTGCCAACGGTAATTTTTCTCGAACATAGCCTCTCCGGCGTGGTGCAAGGCAATTGGCCGGCAATTCTCTATCCGGGCGCGGCACTCGCCGCCGCCGGGACGCTGGATGCAAGCTGGCGGCGCTGGCTCGCGCCCGCCCTCGCGCTCGGCTTCGCCCTGACCGGCCTCGTCTATCTGCAAGTGACCGCCCGCCCCATCGCGCTGCCCCCCGCCCGTGACCCGATCGCCCTGCAAATGCGCGGCTGGCGGGCATGGTCGCGCGCCGTGGCCCACGCCGCCAAGGGCGCGCCGATCATCGCGACCGATTATGCCACCATCGCCGAGCTTGATTGGGGTTTGCCTGCGCGCAACCGTTTGATTGCCGCCGGGCCACGCTGGCACTGGTTCGCCTTGCCCCATCCGCAACGCGCACGCACCGCCCTGCTGATCCAGTCCAACCGGCATGGGCCGCCGCCCTCCGCTTTGTTCAGCGCGATCACCCGGCTCGGCGCGCTCAATCGGCAAAGCGAGGGCGTCACCGTGCAAGCCTACACGCTCTATCGGGTGACGCTGCGCCCCGGCGCCCCGGCGGCACGGCTCGGCCGTCCTGACAGAAGGTAATTTTTTGACGCCTTCCCTTCATCTTTTTTTAACCCGCGCCCGCGATACTTCGCCCATCACCACCCCACAGCGATCAAGGGCGATCAACGAATTATGGCGAGCAAGGGCAAGCGTGGCGGCAAAGCAGGGTCGGAACGGCCGAACCTGATTATCCGCAAGGAAGAAATCATTGAAGGCGGTGGCCATGGCGGCGCGTGGAAGGTCGCCTACGCCGATTTTGTCACCGCGATGATGGCGTTTTTCCTGCTCATGTGGCTGATCAACGCAACATCCGAGGTCCAACGGATTGGCCTGTCTGATTATTTCAGCCAATCCAACGTGTTGAACGATGGGCATTCGGGCGAGGGTAAAATTTTTGGGGGCAGCACCCCCAACGATAAAGGTGCGCTTTCGTCTGATCGCGGCGCCATCCAAGTGCGCCCCGGCAATATGCCCGTGGCGATTCGCGCCCGCCCCTCCCCCACAGGGATCACTCCGCAACCCACCGCCGCCAGCGGCCAGCAATCGCGCGGCGAACATCACGCTCGATCGGGTCATTTCTCCAGCGCCCACAGCAATCATGCGCAGCGCGTCGCCGTCAGTGCCGGTCCCGGCACCGCGCAAGCCACCGCATCACCCACCCAAATCGCCGCCGCCCGGAATTTCGAAACCGCGATCCAAAACATGCAGCAGGCGATCCGCTCGGATCATGTGTTATCCGGCTTGGCTGATCAGGTGCACATGCGCATCACCCGGCAGGGCCTGCGCATCGACATGATGGACACCAATAAACGGCCAATGTTCCCACTCGGCTCGGTGCAGCCCAACGCCACCACCCGCCGCCTGATCGCGACCATCACGCCGTTTCTCACCACCATGAGCGACCCGATCCAAGTCAATGGCTATACCGATGCGCGGCCTTATCTCATCCCTGGCTATAGCAACTGGGACCTCTCGATCGGGCGCGCCAATGAAACGCGCCGTCTGCTGCTCGCGGCTGGGCTGACCAAAAATCGCATCGCCTCGGTCACCGGCTATGCTGATCGAAATCTCTTGTTCCCGCACAAGCCGCTCGCGGCGGCCAATCGGCGCGTCGCGATTTTGGTGGTGCATCCATTACCGCAGGCGGCCATCGCGATCGCCCTGCAACACGCGTTATTACCTAAAATCCTGCCAAAACGGCCGGTTTCAGGATCCGTTCTGCCGCCTCCGGCGCAGACGCATCCATAACCAAGCTCGACGATCATTGGTGTCTCATGCTCGCTATCGGCGGTATCGCCTTTTTGCTCATTTGCGTCTTCGGCGTGTTTGCCGCCACCGGCGGCGCCATCGGCCCGCTCATGCAGGCTTTGCCTTTGGAATTCGTTACCATCGGCGGCGCCGCGATCGGCACGCTAATCGCAGGGAATTCCATCCATGACGTCAAACACACGCTGAAAGATTTAAGCAAAATCATCAAAGGCGGGCGGTTCCACAAATCCGATTATGTGGACTTGCTCGGCTTGTTGTATTTTTTGGTGCGCTTGGCCGCCACCAAAGGTGCAATGTCGCTCGAAACCCATATCGAACGGCCCGATGAAAGCGCGGTCTTCCAACATTTTCCCAATATTCTGGCCAATAAGCGCGCAACCTTTATCATCTGCGATTATCTGCGCATGGTCGGCATGAATGTCGATGATCCGCATCAGGTCGAGGATGTCTTGGCGCGCGAACTGCGCAAATCGCTGATCGAGGATTTGCACGGCGCCCATACGCTGCAAGTGATGGCGGACGGGCTGCCCGCCCTCGGCATCGTCGCCGCCGTGCTCGGTGTGATCAAAACCATGGCGCATATCGCCCAACCCCCGGCAGTGCTGGGTGAAATGATCGGCGAGGCGCTCACCGGCACATTTCTCGGCGTGCTGCTGGCCTATGGCATCGTTGGCCCCTGGTCGATCCGGCTGCGCGCGGTGGTCGAGGAAGACGCCAAATTTCTCGAAGTCATCCGCGCCGTGCTGGTTGCGCATTTGCACGGCAACGCCCCACAAGTCAGCGTCGAGGTGGGTCGCAAAATGGTGCCGAACATGCATATGCCGGATTTCTTTGAACTCGAGGAATCAATCCAAAACTTGAAAATTCCCGCCTGAGCCACGCTATTTGCCCGCATCGCCTGGCCTTGCTATCCATGCTGCATCGCAACGCCAAACGGCACCGCCAGTCAGAACAGGGCAAAAACGGCATGGACGAGCTGATCAAAGGCTATCAACGGTTTCGTGCCCATCGCTGGCCCGATGAGCGCGGGCTGCGCGAACATCTCGCCCGCGAGGGCCAACAGCCCCACACATTAGCCATCGCCTGTTCAGACTCCCGCGCCGCCCCGGAGCTGATTTTCGATTGCGCGCCCGGCGAAATTTTCAGCCTGCGCAACATCGCCAACCTCGTCCCGCCCTACGAGCCCGACGGCGCACGCCACGGCACCTCCGCTGCCATCGAATTCGCTGTGCGGGTGCTCAAGGTTAAGCGCATCGCGGTGATCGGCCATAGCCAATGCGGCGGCGTGGCCGCCCTGATGGGTGATGCGCCCGCACAGGCGCAGGATTTTTTGCTCCCATGGATCAAAACCGCTGAGCCCGCCAAGCAGCGTGCGCTGCAAGCCTGCCCGCACGACCACGAGGCTGCTCAGCATCGCTGCGAGATTGAAAATATCCGGGTCTCGCTGGAAAATCTGCAAAGTTTTCCCTGGCTCGCGCAAGCCAGCGCCGCGCAAAAACTCACCGTGCTCGGCTTTTACTTTGATATTCGCACCGGCATTCTCAGCCATGTCCAATCCGACCGCGTCACCCCCCTCAACGAGGCCACCGCATGAGCACCCGCAAATCCCTCTCCGGCTGGGACCGCGCCAAGCGCGAGGGCCAGCGCCGCGTGCTGATCACCGCCTATGACTACCCGTTCGCCCGCCTCGCCCAGGACGCCGGGATCGATGGCGTGCTGATCGGTGACTCGCTCGGCATGGCCATCCAAGGCGGGCGCGACACGCTGCGGGTGAGCCTTGAGCACATGATCTATCACACCGAAATGGTCGCGCGCGGCGCACCGGATTGCCTGATCATGGCGGATCTGCCCTTCGCCAGCTTCGAAGCCAGCCCCGCCCAAGCCTTCGCCGCCGCCGCCGCCCTGATCAAAGCGGGTGCGGACATCATTAAACTCGAAGGCGGCGCGCCGATGATCGAAACCGTCGGGTTTCTCTCCGCCCGCGCCATTCCGGTCTGTGCCCATATCGGCCTCACCCCGCAGCATGTGCGCCAACTCGGCGGCTTCAAGCGCCAGGGCAAAACCGACGCCCAAGCCACCCAACTGACTGCCGACGCCCAATCCCTCGCCCAGGCCGGTGCTCGCATGCTGCTGATGGAAGCCATTCCCACGCCCCTCGCCACCAGCGTCACTCAAGCGCTCGACATCCCCACCATCGGTATCGGCGCTGGCCCCGGCACCGATGCCCAAATTCTGGTGATGCATGACGTGCTCGGCCTCAACGCCGCCTACCTACCGGGCTTTGCCAAACGCTATCTCGACGGCGCATCCCTGATCACCCAAGCGATCAACAGCTACGCCGAGGACGTGCGCGGACAGCGTTTTCCCGCCGCCGAATAATCCCTGGCAACAACCCGCGCACAAAAAAGGCTTATGCCCCCGAAGTTATATGCAGTGGGTGCACAGTAATATTTAGAGCTAAAAATACCGCTTTCGGATGCCGAGGCGGTATTTTTTTGCTTGAAAACTTTTTTGGTATGCAGTAATATAAATACCATTATGACTCGCGTTAACAATCTCTCTGGCCAGCAAAGGGCCGAGCTGAATCTCAGCACCTTTCTGTCGTGGGCAGCGTCCAAAACCGCTGCGGACTTCAGGGAGATGGTCACGCGCGGTCAGCTCAACCGCACGGAGATCGCCACGGAAACGGGCTTTGCCAAATCTGTGCTGACACAGAACCCTCGGGTGCGAGAGTGTTTGCAGCAGTTGGAGAACCGCCTGCGCGCAGAGGGAGTGTTGCCGCCCTTTGTCGATCGGTCGGCAGTGATTGAGCCAGCTAGTGTGGTGAGCACCGATGCAACGAACCCGCGCGCCGCTGCGGACAAGGCCAGACTCAAGCGGCTTGAAGCAGAAAACGCCGCACTCAAGGCCGAGTTGATTAGTCTTCGAGCACAGTTACAGCGCTACGCGGCGATGGAAGCAGTGTTGGCGTCCTCAGGGAGATTGCCTCGTTGAGCGCGTCATCGGTTCTGGTTCGGGTCAATGCCCTTCGCTCCAGTACAGGTGGTGGTGCCATCTTTGTAGGCGTGGAAGTTGATGCAAACGGCGGGCGAATTGATGCCAAGCAACATCTCGTGGTGCGTGTCGCGCGGTGGATGATCCAGACCCCAGTGGAACCGGGCCAGGTCTGGCGAGTCATTGGCACGTCGGAACAAAACACCATCATCGTCAATGGCTATAAACTCACCGAATCTACCCTCACGGCCGAGCACATGGAGCTGATGCGCCCGTCCGGCGAGCACATCGTGACACTCTTGGCGCAAGGCAAGGTGTTCACCGGTATCGGCGTGGTCAAGGCCCGCAGGCTGTGGGGCCACTTTGGCGAAGACCTGTACAAGATTCTTGACCATGGGCTCACCGCACGGCTCGAAGAAGTTCTGAGCTTTGAAGCAGCGCAACGCCTTGCCCAGGAGTGGCGCGTGTGGGGAGACAGTTTCACTGTGCAATGGCTACAGTCCAAAGGCATACCTGTGAATCTGGGCAAGAAGGTCCTGGATTTCTTCAGTCCCAACGCTGCACAAAGAATCGAGGAAGACCCCTACAGACTCGTCAGCTTTGCAGCCGATTGGCCCACCACAGACCGCATGGCGCGGGAAACCTTTGGTATCAAGGAGGATGATCCGCGCAGGCTCGCCGGGGCCGTGGAAGAAGCCTTGTACGCTGCATTTGATGCCGGACATACATGGGTCACCCAAACTGAACTCCATGCCCGCCTGGATCGTTTGCTGGGTTTAGGTTCGGCTTTTGGCGCGCAGGGGAAAGCGGAAGTATGGGAGCGCTGCTTACGGCAAGCTCAAGATAGCGGGTGCCTGGTGCGAACCGAAATCAAGGGATCGCGAGGGGTGCGCCTGCACGCTAGCGGTCCTTACCTAATGGAGTCTGCGGTGGCTCAGGCCATCGGCAAGCGCTGCGCGCACAAGCAACCCCTGCTCGACCCAGCGAGCTTGGATGCCGTGGTGCAACGGCACCAAACGCAGACTGGACTGCGGTTGGAACCTAGCCAAAAACAGGCCATTGAACTTGCCAACGATTACGCCTTTGCGGTCATCACAGGGGAAGCAGGAACCGGCAAGACCACGGTTCTGCGCGGGATCTTTGCGGTGTACCAGGAGGCTGGTTGGCAAATTTACCCCATGGCGCTCAGTGGACGGGCTGCGCGCCGCATCGGGGAGGCCACTGGAGAGGCGGCAAGCACCATTGCGGGCTTCTTGGTCAAGTTTGACCCGGCAGATGCGCCGCAGCGCGGGGTGGTGGTAATTGATGAGGCGAGTATGTTGGATTTACCATCCACCTACCGGCTGCTTAGACACTTGCCACCGAGTTGGCGCTTTGTGCTGGTGGGCGACCCTAACCAACTGCCCCCAGTCGGGCCGGGTTTACTGCTGCATGAGTTGGCCCGTGGGGAAAGCAAGGCAGTGCCCAGAGTACAGCTTCAAAAGGTGCAACGCTACGGAGGTGACATTGCAATTGCGGCCAGCCACATACTGAGAGGTCAATGGCCACAATTGCCCAGCGATGAGAGTTGCGGCATTGCGGCTATCGAGTGCCCTTTGCCGCAACTCAATGCCACGGTTCTAGAATTGCTTAGGCAAGACCCGCTGAACACCCAGATTCTGAGCGCCACCCGTGCCGCAGTGCATGGCGGGGTAACGGCGATCAACGCCTTGTGTCTGACCGCGCTGCACGGGCAAAACGAAGAGCTTATACGCTGGAATGCGGAGTACGGGTGTTTGCAGAGCTTGGGCTTGCGCGTGGGCTCGCCGGTAATCTGTCTGGTCAACGATTGGGAGAAGAACCTGCAAAACGGCTCGCTAGGGTTCGTGGTGAGCGCGAACAAGCCGGTCGTGGGGGAAGATTCTCGGGTGTGTTATGGGCACGTCCGCTGGGACGATGGCATCACGCGAGAGATCACGGCCGAAAGGCTGCCCGATCTGGAGTTGGCGTACGCCGTCACTGTACATAAGAGCCAGGGAAGCCAGTTCAAGCGGGTGATCATCCCGGTGCGACGCTCCAGGCTGCTGGATCGGGACTTGCTCTACACCGCCATCACCCGTGCGCAGACCCAAGTGATCCTGGTGGGTGACATGGCGGCAGCCAAGTATTCCGTCGAAGCACCGCCCCATGCCTCCTTGCGTCAGGTAGCTCTGGGTTCGATGCTGACTGAAGTTCTGGCGGGCATGGCATGACCCACGCCGTCGTTTACTACAAGGTCGCACGCGACAACACCGGCATCTGTACGGAAATTCCGGTCATCCTAACCGAGTCCGGCCCGCTGCAACCGCTGATCCACTACGTCCTTAAGCACCGGCACATGCTCTCGGAGAGCAATTTGAACAAACTGGTGCAAGCGGTCGGCCTCTTGATCGACTACGTGGAAGCCAATCATCAGGCATTCGAAATTCCGAATGACCTGTTCAATACCTTTGTGCAGCGACTCTATAGCGGTACGGTCAGTGTCGATGGCAACGACCCTAGCGACTTGTACTGGAATGCCCGCACCCCGCCGGTCGTGCGCGTGCTGGTCAGTCACCTCTCCAAGTTCAGCGACTGGATGGCGCAGCAGCAAGGCAGCCAGCAACTCAACCCATGGCGGCAGGCCACGCGCGCCGAGGAGCGACTGGCATGGGCAGCGTGGCAGCACCAGAAGAGCCGCGCTTTCCTCGGCCACACCATGGACGTTGACGTCGCGGCGTTGAACGTCAGCCAGGCCCGAAGTGTGCTGCTCAAGAGAAACCCGGTCATTGATCACGAGCTAGTCAAGTTCTTCCCGGAAGATCGCATGGTCGATTTTCTGTTCAATGGTTTTATCGTTCCGGGCAAGCGGAAGAGCCCGCGCATTGAGGACCGACTTAACCTGCGCGACATCCTGATCACGATGTTGATGCATTACGGTGGACTGCGGATGAGCGAGCCCTTCCACCTCTTCGTGCACGATGTGATTCCCGACGACACCGCCCCGGGAGAGGCCCTGGTCAAAATCTATCACCCGAGTCTCGGACTGGCCCCGCCTGATCTGCGCGATGCAAAGGGCAAGGTGGTGGTCTGCGACCGTGCCACCTACCTGCGCGACAAGTACGGTCTACGACCACGGACCGACTACAAGAGTTCGCATACCCTACGCGCCGGATGGAAGGGCAACGCACTCGACAGCAGGCAACACTTCATGCACGTGCATTGGGCGCCACGCTGGGCCGGGGAATTGTTCTGGAAGCTGTGGGTGTTTTACATGGCGCAGCGCGAACTGATTATGACGCAGCGCGATCCGCTGAAGGATTTTCCCCAGGACCACCCGTATGCCTTCGTCACGCGCGAAGGCAAGCCTTATGGCATTAAGGCGTTCGAGGACGCCCATGCCAAGGCTATCAAACGCCTCGGACTGGTGCCGGCGAAATCGTTGGGCACCACGCCGCACGCCCACCGCCATGCCTATGGCCAGCGACTGGCCGATATGAATCTTGACGCCATCTTTGTGAAAAAAGCGCTGCATCACAAATCGCTGGGTTCACAGGCCGTCTATACCGAACCGGACCGTGTGAAGCTCAAACGAGCTATGGCCACCGCCGAGGCGCGTGCGGAAAAAACCGAGGAAGGCACTGCACTGCCGCCTCCCGACTTCCTCGCCTATGGCTTCAGGGATGTTGATCCACGGGGCCTTTTCTCGGGCCACGATCCGAAATTGATGAGAAGAAACTAATGCCCCCAAAGCGACACAAAAAACGCGCCGGAACCTTCGATGCCGAATTCCGCTTCCTACTTGTTGTGAATCCGGGGCTGGAAGGCTGGCGGACGTGGGCGGCAGAATATTTTGCGGGGGTGTCCGCGGGGCAAACAAGTGTGGTGCAAGCCACACTGACCGCCTTCCTTGTGACCTACCTGCACGACCTGGGGCTGCGTAACGTGTCGCCAGAGGCGTTCTTTGCGCGGCATGGTGGGCTGCCCGCTCTCGATAATGCGCTGGGGTTGAATTTAATTAACAACAACGAAAAGTCATGTAAGAAACGGTACGATGAGAGCAAGCACGACATCGTAAGTGACTTCCTCGACTGGATACTCCGCCAAAAGCTCTCCGTGCTGGATAAAGACGGCCACCGCGTGGTGCCGCCGCACCTGACCAATCCCTTTCCGAGAACGAAACCAAAGCGGTACGGCATGGCATCGGACCTCAGCTTTACGCATGTACTCGAACGTAATCCCAAGTTGGAGGACTGGCGCAGCCTCGCGACCGAGTGGTTAAGCGGTCAGAAACGCAGTGTCGACGCGCGCCGCATAGCCCTCGAAAAATTTCTCATCCGCTACATCCATGGGCAGAATCTGGAATACAACTACGGTCGCTTTCTACTACGCGAGACCGAGAAGCCGGACTTTGCCAAAGTGCTCATTAGTTCCAAAAGCGAGGGCAGTCAGACGCTTCAAACGCAAGATGTAAAAATAAACAACATTATCGCCGAGTTCCTCGATTGGGTATTGACGGCCAAGTTGGGCGATCCCGAGACCGGCATCTGGGATAGATCCCGTTTCCACAACCCCTTCCAGCGGCTGACAAAAGCTGGCTTGGCCACGAACGCCCAATCGGACAAGGCCTCGCTTTCTATCCGTTATATCCGCGAGCTGCGCAGCATGCTGGCCGAGGGACGCAACTTCAGCGACTGGACATGGGCACAACAGGTAATGGAAGATGGGAACGCCGGAGGCCAATGGTTCGTGGTCAATCCCACGCTGATCGATCCCGAGGACCCTGACTGCGTGGCCCGGCAGCGTGCCGCCACCCATTACGAAAGGGAGATCAAGGGATACCCATTCGAGGTATGGGAACTGTGGTCGCCCGTGCGCGCGGTCGCGCTCTATATCAAGCTAGAACTGCCGCTGCGCACTTCCCAGATTCGCATGCTGGATTCCGGCGAGGCGGATACCTGGCGCTTCGTCAACGGACCGGATGGCGGCGAGTTTGTGCTCAACGATGGGCCGCTCGCCACCGGCAGCGAGAAACGCCCCTCCCAGCGTGGCGTGTTCCATCGCACCACGAACGAGAAAGAGGCAGGCATCTACATCAACACCAACAAGACCGCTGATATAAATAGGGCTGAAAACGACAAAGGGTACGTTATCCCCTGGGCCCACGGCGAAGCGCTTTACTGGCTGGACAAGTTGCGCAACTGGCAAGAACGCTACAACCGGATTGACAAGCCGACGCCGTGGGCAGAGTTGGAATCTAAACACTTCGGCGCAACACCACCCCATCCCGATGTGCTGGCGCAACGCGCCCCGGTCTGCTTCCTGTTTCGTGATCCCACAGGTGGCTTGGGCGAAAAACCGCTAAACATAAATTCTTTGGTACTTATGTGGTACAAGCTGCTGGCGAGGCTGGAACGGCGCTGCAAAGATCGGGGCGAAACCCTGGATGACGGCACGCCGCTGCGCTTCGTCGATCCGAACTCCAGAGTGGGAACTTCTTTTCCACTACACGCCCTGCGCGTCTCGCTGATCTCCTACTTTATCCTCGACCTTAAGCTCCCGATTGCCGTGGTGTCCAAGATGATCGCCGGTCACGCGAACATCATAATGACCCTATACTACACAAAGTTCGGCAAGGCCTATATGCGGGAGGTGTTGGGCGAGGCAGAGAAGAACGAATTAGAAGCCGAGCAAATCAACCACCGCCGCTTCTTACAGGATGCGAGCTTCGAGCAGGTGAGCCAGCGTTTCGCCTATGTGTCCGAGGACGGTGTGCTGTCCGCGATCACCAACAAGGGTGCGGTTGCAGCATACGTATTCGACGACAAGGGTATTTGCCCCAATGGCGCGACGCTGTGCGATGTGGGCGGTGAGCTGAATCAGGATAGACCGTCGGCACTCGTCTACGCCCCGGTCCCCGGCTTCCCCCAGGAGCGCAACTGCGTTTGCTGCCGCTTCTTCCTGACCGGCCCCGCCTTCCTGCCCGGCCTGATCGCCCACTTCAATACAGTCAGCGAAAAAACCCACCGCCAGAGCGACCACTACAGCGCCCTACAAGATAAGTTGACCTTTTTAGAGAATGAGCAACGCGTGGCCGAGAGGGAGAACCGGACCTTCCTGCGCATACGCGAACTGGATTCGATCAATAAATACGCCGAGACCGAGGCACTGAACCTCAACAATTACATGAATGAAATGCGGGCGACTTACCACCTGATTCAGCGCTCCATTCAGATTGCTAAGGACAGGACGACCGACGGCGTGAAGCTCGTCACCATGGGCAGCATGAGCGACCTGAAGGTGAGTATCATTGAGTCACAGTCAGTCCTGCACCAACTCGAAGTCGTCTGTGAAAACGCGGTGATCTATCCCGATATTGATCCCGGTTTCGCCACCATTCGGCGCTCGCAGATGCTGGACGCGATGCTGCGTTACAACGGCATGGATCCGGTGATGATGTATCTTAATCAGGACGAACAGTTGCTGGTGGGCAATGCCGTGATGCAACTCATTCAGGCCCGCACCGGATCAATTCGAGACGCGTTGCCCTTCGCCGAATGTCACCTCAAGCTGAAGGAAATTGGGCTCGCCAAAAGCCAGCTTTTCAACGAAATCGAACACGTCAAGGCCCAGATGCTGATCGACCACGCCAAGACGAAACGCAAACCCGCTCTCCCCCAAAGAGGCTCAAATGCGTCCTGACGTCCTGCTCGACCAACTCAAGAAAACCGCCACGCCACGTAAGCAACGCACGCTGGACGTCATCTACGAAGTCTGCCGCGAGCAGTACGAGCGCGGCAGCAAAGACTTCTCCGTAGCAACCATTGCACGCATTGCAGCTGATCGCGGGGGTCCCAGCAAGGGCGCTATCCACAATGCCACTGGGGATGACTACAAGGGACTGATCAAGGCATGGGCCGAGTACACAGGCGGTGTGACCCGCAAGGTGCAACAAGTCAGACAGAACCCCTACGCTGAGCTGATCGACAAAATCGAAAATCCGGCACTGCGTTCGATGATGAATGGCATCCTGGCCGAGAACCGGCAGATGCGCCGGGAAATCACCCTGCTCAAGGCTGAAGGCAATCGCTTGATAGACATGCGTCCTCGTTCAGCAGAACCACGCGAAACCATCCAAATACTGCCTGCGGCAAATGGCCTGTATCCGTCCGAGATTGAAGCTTTGCGCCACGCCGTGAGTGATCGTTTGCTCAACGACGAGGGTTGGACGACGGACGCCGAGGGGCGCGTGATCAACGAGGAGGGCCGGGCGATTTTCAAGCCGGGATATGTGTCAGCGATCAAAAAAATCACCGGCGAGGGTGATGTAAGCGTCAACAAGGCGGAGAAGCGGATAAGGATCGCCGGCAACTTTGGCTTGCCGGAAGTTGAATGAGTGAAGGCGGGGTCTAGGGCGGGCAAGCCGCACCGGAGCCCAGCCGCGGGCGAGCACCCGGAGAAGCGAACCGGCTTCGGATTGAAATAGCGCAGATAGCTGCCATTTGGCTTGGAAAACGCTCTGACAGTAGGAAGTGATTGAATTCTTGAGATGAATATCGACCAAAGAGATGTCTTCCGTGTTTCGGCCATATCATTTGCAAGCTGCAACATATTGATATCTCTGTAACCTTGAGAGATAAGCGGCGGGGTTTCTTCAGCGCTATGTAGCGCTGTCCGCAAGGGGACCGTTCAACGGACACGAAAAAGCATGGCGCGTCGAATACGCAAAACCGCCGCAAGCCGAGTCTCTTTTGAGTGGTACTATTTATTTTGCGTTTGAGGCCCCTTATACGTTACAGATGTCACATGACATACACGTTGATCGGCTACGCCCGCTGCTCGACCGACAAACAGGACATTGCCGTCCAACAAGACGCGCTGCTGAAGCTCGGGGTAACCGCGGATCGCATCTATACCGACAAGGGGTTCACCGGCACCAACCGGGATCGACCCTGTCATGACCAGGCGCTGGCGGCGGTGCGGAGCGGCGACACGCTGGTGGTGCCGAAACTCGATCGGCTCGCCCGCGCCGTGCCGGACGCTCGGGCGATCGGGGATAGCTTGGCCGCCCGTGGGGTGAAGCTTCAGCTCGGCGCTAGCCTCCACGATCCAACAGATCCGATGGGCAAGCTGTTTTTCAACATCCTTGCCACCTGTAAGCCACCACTCCGATTTAACCCAGGTTGAGTGACAACCAAACGTTGAAAATCTAGCCTTCTCTCCGGTCTATGGGAAATCCAACTGCCGGATTTAGGTTTAACAATTAGCCATTTTAAATTTCTGATTGGCTCTCGTTATTGTGACAGGCCGACGGATTGTCTGCAAAGGAAAGTTGGCCTGTGGTGTCGCAAAAAGGTCCAAGTTTCACGTCGCGATACTCTACATGGCGCAGCGCGACGTATTTCAACACCAAGCACTTCGGTCGCCATTAAAAAACATCATTGAAAAACAATTTGAAACGCTGATAAACTCGTGTTTGAAAATTAACTTCAGTGAGCTATGGTTGAGCATTATCGTCACAAAGGGTTGCGCCTATGGTGGAAGCGCTGAAAGGAAAAAGGCGGACGTTCATCGCTCATCGGCGTGAAGCCGATGGCTCAATCCAGACACTGGCGCAACATCTTCGGTCCGTTGGCCGTCTTTCGGCGCGCAATGCAGCAAAATTCAACCTCGGCGCTGCCGGTGAAGTGCTTGGCTTGCTGCATGATCTTGGCAAGTACAGCATAGAATTTCAGAATTATTTAGCGTCCGCTACTGGTCTGATAGATCAGGATGACGATGTTTCCGTCGACGCGACCCGATTGCGTGGTAAGATCGATCACTCCACTGCCGGGGCGCAATTGATTTGGCGAAAGCTTGCCAACGCGGGTCAGCAAGGCCAAGTTGCCGGGCAAGTGCTGGCACTCTGTATCGCGTCGCATCATTCCGGCTTGATCGATTGTCTGGGGGCCGACGGCGAAGATAATTTCGCCAAGCGTCTCCGTAAGGCCGAACAAAATGCCCATCTGGACGAGGCTGTGGCGCAACTCGAGCACGGGATTGCAGAGCGGGTGGACGAGCTTGTGCATCACGGCAATATCGTCGATGATTTTGTTGAGATTATCAAAGCGATCGTCAATGGCGAAAGCAGGGCCGCGGGAAGCAATACGATCGTCGCATTCAAAATTGGGCTGTTGGCTCGGATGCTGTTCAGCTCCCTGATCGACGCCGACCGCGTCGATACCGCAGACTTCGAGCAGCCCCGGTCAGGAAGGTTACGGTATCAGGGGGATTACCCAGCTTGGGATATTTTGATCGACCGTCTCGAAGCCAAGCTTAGGACATTCGAGGATCGTTACCCCATAGACCGGTTGCGGCGAGAGATTTCCGACCATTGTCGGACTGCTGCGGATCGTGGGCGGGGTTGTTTCACCCTGACGGTCCCGACCGGTGGGGGCAAGACGCTGGCAAGCCTTCGGTTCGCTTTGCACCATGCCAAACTTCATCGCCTCGATAGGGTGATCTATGTAATTCCCTTTACCTCAATTATTGACCAGAACGCCGATGTCGTGCGTGGGATCCTGGAGCCCGCCCACGCAGGGATCGAGCCTTGCAGCATCGTGCTCGAACATCATTCCAACCTCACCCCGGAACAGCAGACTTGGCGCGCCAAGATCCTATCGGAGAATTGGGATGCTCCGGTGGTGTTCACCACAAGCGTCCAACTGCTGGACACTCTATTTGGTGCGGGCACACGCGGTGCGCGACGGATGCACCAATTGGCCAAGTCGGTGATCATTTTCGACGAAGCGCAAACTATCCCGTTGCGCTGCATCCATATGTTCAACAACGCGATTAATTTTCTGGTCGAGCAGTGCGGTAGCAGCGTCGTCCTGTGTACCGCAACGCAACCATTGCTCAATGGGGTCAATCCCCAAAAAGGGGCCGCGCGCTTTCAATCTGGCGACGAAATAATGCCCGATGCGAAGCACCTGTTCGATGCGCTGAGGCGGGTCGAAATCCGGTCAAGCTGCCGGCCCGGCGGCTGGTCGGATAACGATGTCGCCCAACTGGCCGCCGAAGAGATCACCGCTGTTGGTAGTTGCCTGGTCATCGTGAATACTCGCAAGGCCGCTTTGTCACTCTATCAAGCCTGCGCTGGGCGAGGGGATCAGGAGATCTATCATTTGAGCACGGCGATGTGCCCGGTCCATCGCCGAATTGTTCTGGCCGAGATCCACCAACGATTGGCTGACAACGCCCCCACTCTATGCATCAGCACGCAACTGATCGAAGCTGGCGTTGATGTCGATTTCGGCGCCGTCATTCGCCACGTCGCGGGCCTGGATTCGATTGCCCAAGCGGCGGGCCGCTGCAACCGCAATGGTCGGCAGGCCAGGGGCCGGGTGCATGTCATCAACCCTGCGGAGGAGGGGCTCACCAGGTTGAACGACATTCGTATCGGCCGCGAGAAGGCTCTGCGGGTGCTGGACGAGTTCGCGCATGATCCTGCCGCCTTTAACGCAGACCTACTCGGCCCGAAAGCGATGAACGCTTATTTCCGCTATTATTTCTTTGAACGCGCCAACGAGATGGATTATCAGGTATTATCGACGGGCGCCACGCGTGATGAAACGCTGTTGCGCCTGCTGGCCGACAACCATTTCGCCGTGGATGAATACATGCAGAGGCGCGGCAGCGCGCCCCCAAACCTTTTGCGGCAAGCCTTTATGACAGCGGCCACCGCATTTAAGGCGATCGACGCGCCAACACGCAGTCTGATCGTTCAGTTTGGCCCTGAGGGCAAAGAACTGGTTGCCGAGCTTTGCTGTGCCGAGCACCCTGAACAGCAGTTCGGCCTGTTGCGCCGCGCCCAGCAGTATTCGATCAATGTATTCCCTTATGTATTTGATAAACTTCTAAAAATCGGAGTAATTTTAGAAATCAGCGAAGGTGTTGGAATATATTACCTTAACGAAGCATATTACAGTAACGCGTTTGGTCTGAGCGACACGCCTGTATCCCCTATGGAGATGTATTTTGGTTGACCCCGAACGCACCCGCATCGAGTTTCGCACCTGGGGGCGCTACGCCCTATTTACCGATCCGGTGACCAGGGTTGGCGGTGAGAAATGTTCTTATCAGATCCCAACCTACGAGGCGCTCAAAGGGATTGCAAAATCGATCTCCTGGAAGCCGACATTGATCTGGGTAATCGACGAGGTTCGTGTGATGAAGCCGATCCGCACCCAGACCAAAGGTACAAAGCCACGTGATATTCACGGCGGAAATACTCTGGCGATCTACACCTTTCTGGCTGATGTGGAATATCAGGTGAGAGCACACTTTGAGTGGAACGAACATCGGGTAGATCTTGCTCAGGATCGCAACACGGCCAAGCACCTTGCCATCGCGAAGCGTATGTTGGAGCGAGGTGGTCGCCAGGATGTCTTTCTTGGGACCAGGGATTGCCAAGGCTACGTCGAGCCTTGTGTTTTTGGCAACGGCGTCGGCGCCTACGACGGCGCTGGGGAACTAGCATACGGCTTGACCTTTCATGGTTTCGACTATCCCGACGAAACCGGCCGAGACGAGCTGCGTAGCCGGTTCTGGATGCCGAAGATGGAAAACGGCGTTCTTCGCTTCGCCCGTCCAGAAAGCTGTACGATCAGTCGTTTGGTGCGCCCTATGTATGCCAAGGACTTCGCGCTGGAGCGCAACCAAAGGGCCGTCGAGACCGAAACGAGCGGGGCCTGATATGGGCTGGTTGCCGAAACTTATCGAAACCTACGACGCTTGCGCGGGCGCCAAACAATTCGCGACAACCCCACTGCCGCCGATCAGCCACACGCCGCAGCAGGCGCACATCGAGATTGTTCTCGATGAATGCGGAAACTTCCGCCGGGCCCGCATTCTGCAAAAGGAAGAATCGCTCATTCCCGCCACGGAAGAGTCTGCGGGCCGTACAGGAACCAAGCCACCCCCCCATCCTCTGTGCGACAAGATCCAGTACGTTGCAGCAGACTACCCTACTTTTGGCGGCGCCAAACCTTCATTTCAGGCTGAATATTTAGCCCTGCTTGGTGCTTGGTGCGCGTCACCCTTTAATCACCCCAAAGCGCAAGCTGTGCTGGATTACGTCCGGCGGGGCAGAGTGGTTGAGGATCTGGTTAGAGCACATCTGTTATATCTGGGGAGTGATGGCTTGCTGTTGACGGAATGGCCCGCAATCCTTGGTCCAAAGCCAGATATTTTCCGGTTGCTCCCCGCCGGCAACGTTGATCAGGGCAACAGCTTCGTCCGCTGGCAGGTTGAACTTCCCCATGATCCTTCATTTACGGTCGGCTTTCGTCGGGATGGGGACGCTCAGATCGTTTCCGGCGATCCCGAACTACAATCTGCCTGGGTCCGGTTCTACGCGTCGCAGATGCCGCAAAAGGGGCTTTGTATGGCTTCCGGCGAAGCAGAAGCGGCACTGGCCAGCGGCCACCCGAAGCGGCTGCGCCATCCGGGCGACGGGACCAAGCTGATCAGTTCCAACGACAAATCGGGCTTTACTTTTCGGGGGCGGTTTACCGATGATTCTGGCGGTCAGGCCTGCACAATCGGCTACGAAGCATCTCAAAAGGCCCACCTTGCTCTGCGTTGGTTGATTGGGCGGCAGGCCTACCGCAATGGCGACCAAGTCGTGATCTCCTGGTCGGTGGGTGGGCAGGAAATTCCGGATCCATTGGCCGATTCGTTCTCCCTGTTCGGGTTCCAGGGGCCAGCGGCTGAAACCGGCTACCTAGGAGATGCCGGGCAGAGCTACGCGCGGGCCCTCAAACAGAAGATCGCGGGTTACCGGTCGCGCCTGCCATCCTCTGCCGGAAGCATCGTCGTTATGGCGCTTGATTCTGCGACGCCTGGCCGTCTGTCCATTGTCTTTTACCGGGAATTTGGCGGTGCCGAATTCCTCGACCGCATCGAAGCCTGGCACAAACATTTTGCGTGGCATCAGAATTTTGGAAAGGATCGGAAATTCATTGGCGCGCCAGCGCCACGCGATATCATCGAAGCTGCCTATGGTCCCGGCGTGGATGACAAGCTGCGCAAGGCCGCTGTTGAGCGGTTGTTGCCATGTCTGGTCGACGGCCAACCCTTGCCGAGGGATATCCTGGATCAGACCTTTCGCCGCGCGACCCGTCGAGAGGGACTCCCGGCCTGGGACTGGGAGAAGACGCTCGGTGTCGCCTGCGCGTTATTTCGTGGGAACCAACATCAACTCAAGCAAGGATATTTCACCATGCCGCTGGAGCCTGATCGCAACAGCCGTGACTATTTGTTCGGACGCCTGCTGGCCTATGCCGAGCACATTGAGGGCCGCGCATTATACCTCGCCGGAGAAAAGCGTGACACCCATGCGGCTAAATTGATGCAGCGTTTCGCCGATCATCCGTCCAGCACCTGGCGACAAATCAGCGGGCAACTCGGGCCGGCCAAATCACGCTTGCGCAGCCGAAGTCCTGGCTATCTGCATCAATTGGAACAACAGGTCGACCATATTTTCGAGCAGTTCCAAGGCGATGATTTCATTGCAGACCGGAAGCTGACGGCTGAATTTTTGTTGGGGTTTCATTGCCAGCGAGCCGCATTGAACGCGCCCAAGCCAACTGCGATCGCGCCTGACGCCCCTGAATTATCCCACAATCAAGAGGAAACGCTATGACAGTTCTCCAGCATAAGATCGACTTCGCCGTGGTTTTACGGGTCGCCAATGCCAATCCTAACGGCGACCCACTCAACGGAAATCGTCCCCGCACGAGCTATGACGGCATCGGTGAGATCACTGATGTCTGCCTCAAGCGCAAGCTGCGCGATCGACTGCAGGAAAGCGGCCAAGCGATCTATGTTCAATCGGACGACCGCCGGACTGACGAGCATCGCAGCCTTGCCGAGCGGGCGAAGGCGATCCTCGGAACCAAGCTGGGCGGGCCGGAAACGGTGACTTTGGCCTGCCGGAGCTGGTTCGATGTCCGCGCCTTTGGCAATCTGTTCGCGATTAAGGCAAGCAAGAAACCCAAGGGGGGTGAGGAAAGCGAGGGTGATACCGGCATTTCGATCGGCATTCGCGGGCCGGTGACGATCCAATCCGCTTTCAGCTTACAACCCGTCGAGGTCACCAGTACGCAGATCACCAAGAGTGTCAGCGGTGAAGGCGATGGCAGCAAGCGCGGATCGGACACCATGGGCATGAAGCACCGCGTCGATCACGGCATCTATATCAGTTTCGGCAGCATCAACCCACAACTTGCCGAACGGACGGGCTTCAGTGACGCTGACGCCGCTTTGCTCAAAGTAATTCTTCCTAAGATGCTGGAGAATGATGCCTCTGCCGCTCGGCCTGAAGGCAGTATGGAGGTTTTGAAAATCATTTGGTGGCAACATCCCAGCAAATCTGGGCTATGTTCGTCCGCAAAAGTGCACCGGTCATTGGTGGTCGATCCAGAGGGAAACGTCACCGTCACTAAGATAGAGGGTATCACCGAAGAGATTATCGAGGGGTTTTGACCGCGTGGCGGAATCATGGATGACGATGACGACCTTATCCCGATCTCAGCGTTGCAGCATTGGCTAGTTTGCCCCAGGCAATGTGCACTGATTCATCTCGAAGGTCAGTGGACCGAGAATCGTCTGACGGCAGAGGGTAGGTTGCTCCACGCTCGGGTTGATGCCGGCGACGTGGAAACCAGACCTGGGATTCGCAGCACACGCGGAATTCCCTTGCGTTCGAACCGGCTCGGTCTAGTCGGCAAGGCGGATGTGGTCGAATTTCACCCGGATGGTTCGGGTGCGAATCCTGTACCCCATCCGGTTGAATATAAGCATGGAAGATCGAAGCCAGACGACAGCGACCGAGTTCAGCTTTGTGCCCAAGCGCTCTGCCTTGAAGAGGCGCTGGGCTGCACGATTTCCGAGGGGGCGTTATTCTATGCGGCAACGCGGCGGCGAGTAGTGGTGCCATTCGACCGTTCGTTGCGCGATAAGACGGAACAGACAGCAGCGTCTGTCAGGGCCATGTTTGCTGAAGGGCGCACATCTCCGCCGGTTCCTATCCCGGCGTGTAGGGGTTGTTCACTGGTCCAGCTTTGCCTGCCGACAGCGCTTGCGGCCACCGAAGGGTGCGTGGCCGCTTATTTCAGCCGCAAGATGATCGAGTGATTAAACAACATCTGAACACGCTCTTCGTGCTCACTCAGGAGAGTTATCTCGCCAAGGAAGGCGAGTGCATCGTGCTCAGAGTCGACCATCAAACGAAAGCCAAAATCCCGGCAAATTCGCTTGAAGGGGTTGTCTGTTTCGGCCAAGTCGGCTGTAGCCCCCAATTAATGGCACATTGCGCCGAAAACGGCATCGCTTTGACCTACTTGACCATATATGGACGTTTCCTCGCAGCGGTCCAAGGAGCGCAGGCGGGGAATGTTTTGCTGCGCCGAACCCAGTATCGTTGGGCCGATGATCCCAGCAGATCGGCGATGATCGCTCGTTGGATACTCAAAGGAAAGCTTCATAATACGCGCATATCGCTGCGCCGTGCTGCGCGAGAGACCATCTCCGATTCGGCGCGCGGGGCCTTGACCGCAGCGGCCGACGGTCAGATTGCCGCCATCATGCGCCTCGACCGAGAGACAAACCTCGACGGACTGCGAGGTGTCGAGGGTGACGCGGCGGCAACCTACTGGTCTGCGTTCAACCACCTGATCGGGCGGGATGATCCTGCTTTTACCTTCACTGGCCGTAACCGGAGGCCACCACGTGACGCAGTCAACTGCTTGTTGTCGTTCCTGTACACGATCTGCGCCCATGATGTGCGTGGCGCGTTGCAGGGGGTAGGGCTCGATCCTTATGTCGGCTATCTGCATCGCGACCGACCGGGACGGGCGAGCTTGGCGCTCGATATGATGGAGGAGTTTCGTCCGTTTTTGGTTGATCGATTGGCCTTGTCGCTAATCAACCGGCGCCAGGTGAATGAGGCCGGGTTTCAGACGCTGGATGGTGGTGGCGTGGTGATGGACGATGAAACCCGCAAGGAAGTCTTGGCGGCTTGGCAGAAGCGCAAGCAGGACACAATAATCCACCCTTTTTTAGGCGAGACGGTGCCGATCGGCTTGCTGTTCCATTTGCAGGCATTGCTGCTTGCCCGAAATATTAGGGGGGATCTTGATGGGTATCCTGCCTTTCTTTGGAGCTAAATGATGCTGATGCTGGTGAGCTATGACGTGCGTACTGAGGACCTCGCCGGCCGCCGCCGTCTGCGCCGGATCGCCAAAGCCTGTCAGAATTTTGGACAACGCGTTCAGTTCTCGGTGTTCGAGTGCGAGGTGGAGCCTGCCCAATGGGTCGAGTTGCGTGCCCAGCTGGTCGGTCTGATGGATGAGCGCTATGATAGCCTTCGCTTTTATCACCTTGGCGCGGACGGTAAGCGTCGGATTGAACATCTTGGTGTGCGCGAGCCCCTAGACTTGGGCGGACCTTTGCTGCTGTAGAACTGGCCCCGCGAACCCCAAGCGACCATCATTTTCCCAGTACGTTCGCAGCGGCAGTAACTGGTTGATAATAAATGGGGCTGCTGCCAGTTTCGCGTTCTGATGCGGATTTTCTTAATTTTTTCAATATGGTACAGAACGGGGAGTTCGCCCCCCCACGGGGGCGTGGATTGAAACCAGAGCGCCCGCGAGCGGATGCGTGTGCAATCGGACGTTCGCCCCCCCACGGGGGCGTGGATTGAAACTGATTATGGCGTTGAAGGATATGGGGCTTGGCTAAGTTCGCCCCCCCACGGGGGCGTGGATTGAAACTCGCTGCTCAACACTCAGGAGGCTAAAATGACAGGTTCGCCCCCCCACGGGGGCGTGGATTGAAACTTCGGATGACAGCGGCACAAACGCGCCGATTGGAGTTCGCCCCCCCACGGGGGCGTGGATTGAAACCCTGGAGACATCATCCGACTGCACAAAGAGCACGGGTTCGCCCCCCCACGGGGGCGTGGATTGAAACAAGCCCGGCTCCGCGCCCGTATTCGTCGCGTGCGAGTTCGCCCCCCCACGGGGGCGTGGATTGAAACCGATCAATGGCTGGTACTACCTAGAACTTGGCTACGTTCGCCCCCCCACGGGGGCGTGGATTGAAAC
>NCBV01000044.1 GCA_002279355.1 Acidiphilium sp. 37-60-79 | reverse complement strand
CCCCAATCAGCGGCGGCGGCGCAACACCAAGCCAAGCCCCACCACCGCAGTGCCGAGCAACAACAGCGAACCTGGCTCCGGCACCGGCACACCCGGCGTCCCCGTCTCATAAATCGCCCCGCTATTGGCCGTCGCGGTAATGCCGCCGTCCTGCACCAGGAACCCCAGAATGTAAGAATCTGTGGGCAAAGCCCCGCTCAACCCAAATAACGGCCCTTTGAGCTTGTCGCCGCTGACCGATGAAAGCTGCGCAAGCCCAACATCCGCAAGATAAACATAATACCCATCCCGCGTGCCGGTGAACGCCCTAATCGGATTTTTCGGCGACGTATGCTTTGCAAGAAATGTCGGAAATAGATATTTCGCCAAACCGCCCCGAATCCACGCCTTGCTCTGAGCCAATTTTGTCCCGAAGCTTCTGATCAATGACCCGCCGAAATATTCATCGACCGAAGGACCAGCCGACAACGGCGAATTCGGCACCAAAATCGCAATCAAGAGGTTACCCGAATACGTCGCGGACGACGTCGCAAAACCAAATTGCGGCGGATTAACCGATGTCGGCGTGTTACGCCCATTATCCGCACAACTCTGCTTCCCCCAGCAAAAGCCATGCAACGCATTGGCATGCGCAATCGCCGGACCCGCCATCATTAAAAATACCGCCGCACACAGCTTGACCAACACTGAACCGGCCCGCTTGCCCGCCCGCTTACTCGAATAATACATCCATAAACTCCCTTCCAAAATCCAGCCCGCTCGCTCGTCAAATGGACCGTAACCGGGCATCTAAATCTAAATGTAATGAAGCAAAATTTATGCCGAAATAAAATATCCCCATAAATCAGCATATTATCGTTGCGTCACCGCGCGAATCGAACCCGCCTGTAAAATTTTCCGACAAAACCCGCGCACTACCCAGGACTAACAAAAAATCGGAGAAAAATAACATTTTCCTTGCGCACCCACCCCCATCCATGCTCTTTTACGCGCGTGTCCACCACCCAACCCGCGCCGCTCGACCTGTTCAGCCGCATCATCGATGCGCTGATCAAAGCCGTCCTCGGCCACGGCAACGCCATCGGCCTCGAACGCCCACTCACCCTCTTCATCGCCAGCTACATCCGCCGCTTATCCCGCCGCTTTCTCACCTGCGCCGCCCGCGCCCCCCTGCCGCACCGCCCCCGCACCCAAATCCGCCCCGCCTCACCGCCCAAACCGCCCGCACCCTACACCCTGCCCACCAGCCATAACTGGCTCCGCCGCCTGATCGATACCCACATCATCACCGGCTACGCCTCTCAACTCCACCACCAAATCACCACCCCCGAATTTTTGCTCCTTTTCAGCCAAAACCCCGCCCTCGGCCGGCCGCTCCGCCCGCTCTGTCGTATGCTCGGCATCCCGCTACCGCCCTCGCTCCGCCTCACCCCAAAACCCCGCCCGAACCCCCCACCCAAATCACCAAACCCCGCCTCACCACCCCGCCCAAAAGCCAAATCCATCCTCCCACCGCGGCACCTCACCCCACCCCAAACCCCCAAATTCACCCCCCAACCCCTCGCCAACTGGTATTTCGCCAATTTTCCCGAAAAACCCCGTTGATTTTCCGCGCCGCACGCCTAAATCATTACGATATCACAACAATATACCCAAAAAAATCTACGCCGCTAAAATCACCCCAGCCAAATAAAGACTCCCGCAAATCACCACCCGCTTCCTCGCCCCATCCGCCGCCAGCCGCGCCAGCGCCGCCGCCACTGTCGGTCCCGCCACCGCCACCCCGCCGGATGCCGCAATAATCTCCTCAACCGGCAGAGCAAGATGCTGCCCCGGCTCCGCCACCGCCTGCACACTCGCCGCATACGGCATCACAATCCGCAAGAACTCCGCACAATCCTTCGATTGCTTCATCCCCACAATCAAATGCGTCTCACCACCCCATTCCCGCAAAACCGCCGCCAACGCCTCCGCTCCACCCGGATTATGCGCCCCATCCAACCATAATTGCGAACCTTCCCCGAGCATCGCCCGATAAACCCCGCCCAACCGCTGCATCCGCCCCGGCCACTCAACCGCCCGCATCCCCGCCGCCGCATCCATCGCCAACCCACTCGCCCGCAACGCCGCAATCGCAATCCCCGCATTATCCAATTGATGCGCCCCGGCCAGCCCCGGCATCGGCAAATCCAACCCAAACGCGCCCGCAGAAAACTGAAATCCCGCCCCCACCCGCCGCACATCCCAATCAACCCCCCGCGCCAGGAGCGAAACCCCGCATTCCGCCGCCCGCCCCGCAATCACCCCAGCAACCTCGTCGCCCTGCGCCCCCATCACCGCCACACAGCCTGTCTTGATAATCCCCGCCTTCTCCGCCGCAATGCCCGCCAGCCGGTCCCCCAAATAATCCTGATGATCCATCGAAATCGAGGTAATCGCCGCCACACGAGGTGCCGGAATCACATTGGTCGCATCAAGCCGTCCGCCCAATCCCACCTCAATCACCGCCAAATCCGCAGGCACCTGCGCCATCGCCACCAACGAAGCCGCCGTAATCATTTCAAACACCGTAATCGGCGCGTCCCCATTCGCCTGCTCGACCGCGTCAAACACCGCATCGAGCATCGCATCCTCAATCAACCGCCCCGCCAGCCGAATCCGCTCATTGAATCGCACCAAATGCGGCGAACTATAAACATGCACCCGCAGCCCCGCCCCCTCGGCCATCGCCCGGATGAACGCACAAACACTGCCCTTGCCATTGGTCCCCGCCACATGGATCACCGGCGGCAATTGCCGCTCCGGATGCCCCAAATCAGCCAGCAACCGCTCAAGCCGCGCCAAACTCAAATCAATCAGGCGCGGATAGAGCCGATGCAGCCGCGCCAGCCGCGCTTCAACCCCGCTCATGCGGCGAGCGCGTCAACCTTGGCGACTTTCAACAACCCAAGCAGCCGCCCCAGCGTCTCGCCCATCGCCCCGCGCGCAACCACCATGTCCAGCATGCCATGCTCCAGCAAATATTCCGACCGCTGAAATCCTTCCGGCAGCTTCTCGCGAATGGTCTCTTCAATCACCCGCGCCCCAGCAAACCCAATCAACGCCCCAGGCTCAGCAATTTGAATATCCCCCAACATCGCAAACGAAGCGGTCACCCCCCCGGTCGTCGGGTCGGTCAGCACCATAATATACGGCAAATTAGCCTCGCGCAGCATTTGCACCGCAATGGTCGTGCGCGGCATCTGCATCAAACTAATCGGCCCTTCTTGCATCCGCGCCCCGCCCGAGGCCGAAAACACAATCAGCCCCGCACGCTGCAACACCGCAAGCCGCGCCGCCGCCAGCAACGCCTCGCCCATCGCAGCCCCCATTGAGCCGCCCATGAAGCGAAAATCCATCGCCAGTATTACCGCCCGATGCCCGCCGACCGCGCCGTGGCCAACCACCACCGCGTCCTCCAGCCCGGTTTTCTTGCGCGCATCTGCCAGTCGATCCGGATAGCGTTTCTTGTCATGGAATTTGAGCGGATCAACCGGCGCCTTAGGAAGCTCGATGCGCTCATAAACGCCGTTATCAAAAGTCCAACCAAGTCGCTCCAACGCCGTCGCCCGCATATGGTGGCCGCAATGCGGGCAAACCTTCTTGCCCGCTTCCAGCTCGCGATGAAAAATCATCTGCTGGCACGACGGGCATTGATGCCAGAGATTATCGGGCGCCTCTTTGCGGCCCAGCAATGTGCGCACGCGCGGGCGCACAAACTCGGTCAACCAGTTCATCGGCGTCGATCAGAAAATGCTGTTGATAATATCGTCGCCAATGCCAAACCCAGCACCCATGGCAATCGCCCGGCCAAAGCCGGAATTCATCAGCCCGCCGAGCAATCCACCGCCCTGCTGTTGCTGCGGATAAGGCTGCTGCTGCGGATAGGGTTGTTGGTAGGGCTGCTGATATTGTTGCGGCTGCTGCTGGCCCCATGGCTGGGTCGCCGGCACCGAACTCGGCTGATTGCCCACGAAATTATGCAGCGCCTGAAACACGTTCGAGACTTGATTCTGCTCGGCTTGCATCGCCAGCGCGATCGATTTCAGGTCCAGCAGCCACTCGCGCGCATCCTGATTCCCCGCCTGGGCGGCGGTTTGCAGCTTGGTCGCCAAATCCTTCAGCTCTTGCACAGTTTGCTGCGCCTGGCTCTGCAATTGCTGGTATTGGCCGTCGATCGTCTGCACGTCCATTGTTTCTCTCCTCAGTGGAACTTGTCATACATAGCACTTCGCGGCGCAAAAGTCAGGAGCCGCGAAACGCCCGGCAGGCAGCGCCGAAAGCGGCAAATAATCGCGCCCGGTCGGCAAACGCCGCCGCCTGCCATTCCGGATGCCATTGCACCGCCAGCGCAAAGCTCCCGGCGTCCGTCACCCGCACCGCTTCGATCGTGCCATCCGGCGCAATCGCCTCGACAATCAACCCGGGCGCCAGCCGATCGATCGCCTGACCATGCAGCGAATTAACCATAATCGTGGCTTCCCCGCTGATTTCGGCCAACTGACCGGTCAGCGAAACCGGATGCTTGGCGCCGTAGCGCATCTCGCGCGACCCCGCACCCGCCCGATGATCCAGGCGACCGGCAAGCTGATGCACCTCTTGATGCAATGTTCCGCCCAGGGCGACATTCAGCTCCTGCATCCCCCGGCAAATTCCCAAAATCGGCATGCCGCGCTCCAGCGCCGCACGGATCATCGGCAAGGTGGTGTCGTCGCGTGCCGGGTCATGCTCGGCCGGCGTCGCATCCTCATCCACCCCATAGCGCCCCGGTTCAACATTACTGGGGCTGCCATTGAACAAAATCCCATCCAGCCGATCAAGCAACGCGATCATCCGCTCGCCCTCCGGCGGAATCAGCACCGGAATCGCATCCGCACATGCGATCAGTGCTGCGCCATAGCGTGCCGGCGTCGCGTGCTGGGCCAAGTCGGCAATGATTTTGGTACAAGCCGGAATTCCGATAATCGGGCGCATCATTATGATCCTGTCGGTCGAAACATCAGCGAAATCGCGGCAAGCACCGCCGCACTCAACATTACCAAAGCCATCGGCCGTGCGGTGCCGTCACTCAGCGCGCCAACAGCCGCGCCGGCCCCGGCGCCCGCGACATATTGCATAGTGCCCATCAGCGCGGAAGCCGAACCAGCATGGGACTGATGCGCGGAAAGTGCGCCGACCAGCGTGTCGGGCAGCGAGCAGCCATGGCTGACCTGGCAACACGCAATCGCCGCCAGCAAAACTATCGGCCCCGCCCCTAACCATGCCGCTATACTCAAGCACAGCGCGCCGAGCAGCAATGCGGCAATGGCCAAGGACAGCACGGGACGCACTCCAAACCGGCGCACCAGCAGCGGATTGCCCTGACTCATCGCGATATAAAAAGCGGCGTTGCTGGCAAACATCACCGCATAGGCAAAAGGCGACCAATGCAATCCCTGGATAAACACGCCCGGCGTACCCGAAAGATAAGCAAACAACGCCGCCATCGCAAAGCTCCCCGCCAGCGCATGCGTCAGAAAACTTCGCTCCGTGCCAATTTCCACATAGCGCACCATGATCGAACGCACGCCAATCGCACTCCGCCGCGCGGGTGGCAGCGTATCGGGCAAAAACCGCACCGAAAGAGCAATGGCAACGAGCCCATACAAGGCCGCAAGTCCAAAAATCCACCGCCAGGATACCAGCGCGATCACCGCACTGCCAATCATGGGCGCAATCACCGGGGCTACCCCCATCACCAGGGTCAAGCGCGAAAACAAGGTCACCGCGGCAGGACCATCAGCAATATCGCGCACCATCGCCCGCGGGATCACCACCGATGCTGACGCGCCGAAGCCAGCCAGCAGCCGCCATAGGGTCAACGACTCTCCGCTCCACGCCACACCACACCCCGCCGAGGCGATTGTGTAGAGAACAAGTCCCGCCAGGATCGGCGTGCGCCGGCCAATCCGGTCCGAGAGCGGCCCTTGCATGATTTGACCGCCCGCAAGCCCGGCGAAATAGGCGGCGAGCGTGATGCCGGGGGTTGCCTGATTATGAAACTGCCCGGCGATGGTGGGGAAGGCGGGCAAATATAAATCAACCGATACCGGCCCGATCGCGATCAGGAAGCCAAGCAACAGCGGCAAGGTGCGTGAGGCGACGGCAGGGGATGACACGGTAGGGTCATAGCAGTGTGCGCAGCGCGGGCAAAGCGATAAAGCTTGGCGACCGAAATACAGGGCCATCAGCGCGGGTCGCGGTGCTGCGTATCCGCGTGGTTTGGCCTTGCACGCTGACGCTGTCAGGTGCACTATCAATTGGCGAAGTCGGAGGAAGCATCGAAAGGTCACTAAAATCAAGACCGTCGCGAGTTGTCTGCGGAGGATCAACCCGTTGATCAAATGTCAGCGCATCCAAGGGAGAACCAAGCATCATGAATGACGTTATGCTCGATAGTGAAACTACATCCGTCCAGGCTGACGCCGAAGGCTGGATTGACCGATTTAACCACGCGCTCGCCGCCGATGATACCGAGGCCGCCGCTCGGCTGTTCGCGCCGGTCAGCTTTTGGCGTGATTTGGCCGCCTTTACCTGGAACATCAAGACCGTTGAAAATCGCGATGGTGTGCGTGCGATGCTGGCAGCAACGCTGGCCCAGGCCCGACCGGTGCGTTTCACACTGGCCGAGCCCGCCCATGAGGCGGATGGTGTTATCGAGGCATGGTTGACGTTCGAAACGAAGGTCGGCCGTGGTGAAGGGCTGTTGCGCCTGCGCAATGGGGAGGCTTGGACGCTGCTGACGGCGCTGGCTGAACTCAAGGGCCATGAGGAGCCAAAAGGGTTTCGGAGGCCCATGGGTGCTGAGCATGGCGTTAAGCCTGGTCGTTTGAGCTGGGCTGAACAACGGGCACAGGAAGCGCGGACGCTCGGCGTGGAGACCCAGCCTTACGTGCTGGTGGTGGGCGGCGGGCAGGGCGGGATCGCGCTCGGCGCCCGGTTGCGCCAACTCGGCGTGCCCTCGATCGTGATTGACCGGCATGAACGGCCCGGCGATCAATGGCGCAAGCGCTACAAATCGCTCTGTCTGCATGATCCGGTTTGGTATGATCACTTACCTTATCTCGATTTTCCAGCAAATTGGCCGGTATTTTCGCCAAAGGATAAAATTGGCGATTGGCTGGAGATGTATACCAAAGTGATGGAAATCAATTACTGGAGCAGCACGACAGCGAAAAATGCTGCCTTTGACGAAGCGAGCGGCACGTGGCGGGTGACGGTGACACGTGACGGCAAGGATATCGAGCTTCGACCAACCCAACTCGTGCTCGCGACTGGCATGTCTGGCAAGCCTAACATGCCGCATTTCAAGGGGATGGAGCGTTTTCGAGGCGAGCAGCATCACAGTTCGAACCATCCAGGACCGGATGCGTATGCGGGCAAGAAAGTTGTTGTCATTGGCTCCAATAATTCCGCGCATGATATTTGCGCTGCGCTTTGGGAGCATGGTGCGGATGTCACCATGGTGCAGCGTTCGAGCACGCATATTGTGCGATCAGATTCGCTGATGGAGATTGGGCTTGGTGCCCTTTATTCCGAGCAGGCGGTGGCGAACGGTGTTACGACGCGCAAAGCGGACATGATTTTTGCCTCATTGCCCTATCGGATCATCCATGAATTTCAAATACCGGTCTATAACGCCATCCGCGAAAAAGACGCTGATTTCTACGCTTCTCTCGAAAAGGCGGGTTTCATGCTTGATTTTGGCGCCGATGATTCCGGCTTATTCATGAAATATCTCCGCCGGGGCTCAGGATATTACATCGATGTTGGGGCATGCGACCTCGTGATCGATGGCAGTATCAAGCTCAAAAGCGGTGTGCAGATCGCCGAAATTACCGAAACCGGCGTAAAAATGGCTGATGGCGAGGAATTGCCAGCGGATTTGATCGTCTATGCCACCGGCTATGGTTCGATGAATGGTTGGGCCGCAGAGCTGATCAGCCAGGAGGTTGCTGATAAAGTCGGCAAGGTTTGGGGTTTGGGATCTGACACACCCAAAGATCCGGGACCATGGGAGGGCGAGCAGCGCAACATGTGGAAACCAACGCAACAGCAAAATCTTTGGTTTCATGGCGGCAATCTGCATCAATCGCGCCATTATTCGCTTTACCTTGCGCTGCAATTGAAGGCCCGGCAGGTTGGACTCCCAACACCGGTCTATGGTTTGCAGGATGTGCATCACGTCCAATGATCACGGTTTTGCGCCATCTCGACCGTTTCGCGACAGGCGGCGGCAACTTCGCGCATGGCAGGCAGGATGCGTTGCTCGATATCGGCGCGCGACACCCGCGCGACATTGGTGGCGACGTTGATCGCGAAGGCGGGCGATGCGCCGCGCGCGGCGATGGCAATCGCAATCGAGCGGAGGCCCATTTCGAGCTCTTGATCCGCGATGGCAACACCGCCTTGGCGTATATCGGCCAACTTGGCGCGCAGCGATGCGCCATCGTGAACGGTGCGCGCAGTGAATTTCTCAAACGATATCATGGCGCAATATTTATCGATTTCGGTATCTGATAACTGGGCGAGTAACGCCTGACCCATGGAGGTCGCATAAGCTGGCAATCGGCTGCCGACGCCGAGTGTTACCGACATCAAACGCTGCGGGGCGGCGGAGCGCGCGATATAGACGATCTCCGCCCCATCGAGCACGGCGGCGGAACTGGACTCACCGAGCAAGCGGGTGAGGCCGGTCAGATGCGGCTGGATAAGTGCTGGAAAGCCGAGGCTGGATAAATAGGAATAGCCGAGTTCGAGAACGCGCGGGGTGAGCGAAAATAGGCGCCCTTCCTGCACCGCATAGCCATGGGCGCAGAGGGTCAGCAGAAACCGGCGCGAGGTTGAGCGCTGCTGGCCGGTGATTTTAGCGATGTCGGTCAGGGTGAGTGCACGCCGCCCGGGTCCGAAGGCCCGCAGCACGGTAAGGCCCCGGGCGAAGCTTTCGACCTGATCGCGCCGGTCAGCTTGGTCGGGCAGCTCAATCTCAGGCGGGTCGGTGTCATCCATCACGACGTTGTTTAGTCGGTTTTCGCTGAAAGAAAACACTTGACAGCGCAATCGGTTGTTTTATCAATTGTGCGTCCAAGAAACTAATGTTCGCAAGACGAACATTTGATTGCCATGAATTGGGAGTGAGAGCTGCTTCTTTGCGCCGTTTGAACGCCACATCCTGTAGGTTGCGCGCAGACCCGAATGCAGCGGTGCATAATCTTGCCCAGTACCGTATTACCGTTTTGCTTGGCGCTATGGGTAATTTATGGTTTCTGCTCAGACGTCAGTCATCATACCTCCATAATCGAGAAACGACGGAAGGAACGCGCTTATGACAAAATCAAACGATCAATCACGATCCGGTGGTTCGAGCCGCCGTCAAGTCCTTGCCACCGGGCTTGGCGCTGCTGGAATGGGCGCGGCGAGTACGCTGCTGCCGACGCGGCGTGCGTGGGCTGGGGCGGAGAAAAAGCTGAAAATTGGTTTTATCAGCCCACGCACAGGGCCCTTGGCCGGCTTTGGTGAGGCCGATCCGTTTGTGCTTGATCTTGCGCGCAAATCGCTGGCCAAAGGGCTGACGATTGGCGGGGATACCTATGAGGTGGTGTTTCTTGATCGCGATACCCAGTCGGATCCAACGCGGGCCAGCCAACTTGCCAAGGACCTCATCAACGGTGCGAAGATCGACATGATGTTGACCACCTCGACGCCCGAAGTGGTGAACCCCGTCGCCGACGCCTGTGAAGCGGCAGGCATGCCGTGCCTTTCCACGATTGAGCCATGGGAATCCTGGTATTTTGGTCGTGGCGCCAAACCCGGCCAACCCTGCCCGTTCAAATGGAGCTATCATTTTTGCTTTGGTGTTGAGCAGTTCGCCCAAACCTATCTGTCATCCTGGAACGGCGATGTGAAAACCAACCGCAAGGTTGCAGCGCTGGCACCCAACGATGCCGATGGTAACGCGGTGCGCCAACATTTGTTCCCAATTTTGCGCAAGGCCGGCTTCGATGTGATCGATCCCGGTGGCTACGAGGATGGGGCCACCGATTTTTCTGCCCAGATTGCACATTTCAAGCGCGAGAAATGCGAAATTCTTACCACCTTCCCGATCCCGCCGGATTTCACGCGTTTTTGGCGACAGGCTGCGCAGCAGGGGCTGACACGCCAGATGAAAATCGTCGAAGTTGCCAAAACCGGTCTATTTCCCTCGCAAATTGAGGTGTTGGGACCTTTGGGCTACCGGATCGCGGCAGCGGCCTATTGGCATCCGGTATTCCCGTATGCCTCGCCGGTATCGGGCCTAACATCGGCGCAGCTTGCCACCGCCTATGAGCATCAATCCGGCCATCAATGGCAGCAACAGCTTGGCGCATCAATGTCGTTGATCGATGCCGGTATCGCGGCCCTCAAAGCCAGCGGTATGCCGACCAATAAAGTCGCGTTAGCAGCGTCGATGGGTAAGCTGAAAACCACCACGACGGTTGGGGTGGTGGATTTCACCACCGGTCCGGTGCCGCATGTTGCAACCACCATCTTGATCGGCGCGCAATGGATAAAATCGAAACCCGGCAGCAAATATAAGCTCGATTACAACACGATCGAGAATATCGAGGACCGCAAGGTGCCGGTGCAGGCTAAGCTGTTGCCTTATCGGATGGCCTAGGGTGCTTGAGGCCCGCGCATTATGCAAGCAATTTGGCTCCCTAACCGTGATCGACCAAGTCGATTTTCGGTTAGGTGCCGATGAAGCGGTTGGCATTGTCGGGCCGAATGGTGCGGGCAAAACCACCTTGTTGAACCTGCTGTCTGGCGCGATGCAACCCTCCGCCGGACAGATTTCCTATCGCGACGCGGACATCAAGGATCATGATGCGGCGGCGCGTTGTCGTTTGGGAATCGGCCGTTCGCACCAAGTGCCACGACCGTTCATCGGCATGACTGTGTTCGAGAATGTGTTGGTCGCAGCACAGCAAGGTGGCAACGCGCATGGTCCCGACGCCTATCAGCGCGGGGTGGATGCGCTGCAAGCCTGCTGCATGTTGGAGCGTGCCAATCGCCGCGCGGAAACGCTGGGGCTGCTCGATCGCAAGCGGCTCGAACTTGCACGTGCGCTCGCGACCAAGCCCGATATTCTGCTCCTCGATGAAATTGGCGGCGGTTTGACCGATGGCGAAGCCGAGGAACTGGTGCAGATCATTCAGCAATTGCGCAAGCGCGGGATCGCAATCGTGTGGATCGAGCATATTGTGCATATATTGGTGCAGGTGGTTGATCGGCTGATTTGCATGGATGCTGGCCGCATCATCGCCGATGGGCTGCCGGCCGTCGTGTTAGCGGATAAGGCGGTGATGAGCGCTTATCTCGGCGGCGGCGCGATATGAGCTTGCTGGAGGTTGCTCACCTGACGGCGGGTCACGGCTTGCTCGTGGCATGCCAGAACATCGCATTTTCACTTGAGGCGGGCGAGGTTCTGGCCTTGGTCGGCGCCAATGGAGCGGGAAAAACCACGTTGCTGCGCTGCCTGGCAGGCGCCCATCGGCCCAGCCAAGGGCAGATCCAATTTGCCGGGGCGGATATCACGTCGCTGGCCGCGCATCGCCGGACGGCTCAGGGAATCGCGCTCGTGCCCGAAGGCCGTCGATTGTTTCCTGATATGACAGTGCTGGAAAATCTGCTTGTGGCACGCGCGGCGAAGCGAAGTGGCGATTGGAGTTTGGCAACGGTGCTTGATGCGTTGCCGCAACTCAGGCCCATTCTAACTAGGCGTGCTGGCCAGATTTCCGGGGGGCAACAACAAGCGACCGCCATTGGCCGGGCATTGATGACGAATCCGCGTTTATTGCTGCTTGATGAAGTGTCGCTGGGTCTCTCGCCGGTTGCGGTTGAGGGTGTGTACGCCGTGTTGCCGCGGCTGATCGAGGCGGGCATTGCGATAATCTTGGTTGAGCAGGATTTACGCCGGGCGATGGCTACGGCTGATCGGTTGATCTGTATGTTAGAGGGCCAGATCGTGTTGCAGGGGCCGGCGGCGGATCTGACACGCGAGGCGGTAACCGCAGCATATTTCGGATTGAATCGGATCGCCGCGTGATTTGGATCAATCAAATTCTCCAGGGTATTTTGCTGGGGGGCTATTATGCCCTGATTGCTGCGGGGTTATCGTTCCTGTTTGGCGTGATGCGCGTGATCAACCTTGCCCATGGCAGCCTTGCCGTGTTGGCAGCCTTCTTGCTGCTGGTGATCGATCATTGGCTTGGTATCTCACCCTTTGTTGGATTGCTCCTGATGCTCCCGGCCATGGCGCTCGTCGGCGTGGTGTTTCAACTTGGCGTTCTTGAGCGGAGTTTACGCGGCGGCGTGCTGATCCCTTTACTCGCGACTTTCGGTGTCTCTCTGCTGCTTGATAACATATTGTTTGCGTTGTTCGGCGCCAACACCCGATCTTTTGCGTCCCATATCGGCACGTTGTCCTATGGCAGTTGGGCGATTAACCGCTCAATCGATATCAGTCAGCTTGATGCTTTGATTTTCGCAACGGCGTTGGGTCTGCTGGGCGGCATGCATCTCTTGCTCACGCGCAGCCAACTAGGCCGGATGATCCGCGCAACCGCGATTGATGCCGATGCGGCTGCGCTCTCCGGTATTGATCCGCGTCGGGTGCGGGTGGCGGCTGCCGCGATGGCGATGATGATGGTGGGTATTGCCGGTGCGGCGCTTGGCATGCGCTCGAGTTTCGAGCCTTATGCGGGTGGAGCACAGCTGATTTATGCGTTTGAAGCGGTCGTAATTGGCGGCACCGGCTCGCTCTGGGGTACATTGATCGGCGGGATCGTGCTCGGTATTGCGCAAAATGTCGGTGCCACGATCAACCCGCATTTGTCGCAAATCAGCGGTCATGTGGTATTTTTGTTGGTGTTAGTTCTCAGGATGCGCGGTGCTGGCGGGTTGCTGGGCGATTTGCGTCGCAAAATCCGCAGGCAACCGATGGCGCCAACATGAACCAAAACTACTCGATTGAGCGAGGGACCTCGAAAATCCGAATTTTGCTCGCTATTTTACTCATTCTGGTCGCAGGGCTTGCTGCCGGACCCTTGTTACTCTCCGCCAATGACCTTGATCATCTCATTGTGCTGTTCATCTATATTATTCTGGCGATTGCCTGGAATGCGTTGGCCGGTTATGGCGGGTTGGTCTCGGTGGGGCAACAAGCGTTTTTTGGGATCGGCGCGTATGCGGCAATCAGATTGTCATATTACGGGATGCCGGTTTATCTGGCCCTTCCGCTCGGCGGCGTTGCCGGTGCTGCTGCAGCATGGGTCGCCTCGTTGTTCATGTTGCAGCTTCGCGGCGGTGAATTTGCGATCGGTATGTGGGTGTTAGCAACGCTGATCCAGCAATTGGTCAGTCTAGACCCGTTGATCCAAGGGTCAACGGGAACGTCACTTTTGGTACTAAATCATTTCTCGCCAGCGGCCCGGCGTGCCGATACGTACTGGTTGACCTTGGCCGTGCTTCTTGGGTTGCTTGGTTTGTTATTTTTGCTTCTTCGTAGTCGACAGGGCGCGGCGATGCAAGCCATTCGTGATGATGAGGAGGCGGCGCGTTCGGTTGGTGTTGCGGTGGCGCCGACCAAGCGGTTGGTGTTCGTGTTTGCAGGATTTGGTGCCGGAATGGCAGGGGCGTTGTGGCTCGCAGCCTCGATCACTTTTCAACCGGGCACATATTTCGGTGTGCAATGGACCGCCTATATGATTTTTATGGTGCTGGTCGGTGGTATCGGCACTTTTGAAGGCCCCATTCTCGGTGCCCTCTTGTTCTTCGCGCTCGAAACGATGTTTGGCGCGACTGGTGTTTGGTATTTGATCGGGCTTGGCGCGGCGGCGGTTGGTTTTGCCTTGTTTGCGCCGCGTGGCATTTGGGGGGCGTTGGAGGCGCGGATGGGTTGGCGATTGCTCCCTGTTGGCTATCGTTTGGTGTTAGTGCCAGAATCACAGCATGACGCCGCCGCATCGGCTGCCGTTCAATTCGACAGCCATGCATAGCATCAAGCAAGGCCCATTGAGCAATGCCGAGACGCAACAATGCACGGTAAATCTGTCGTTAGCGATTGTCGGATGGGGAACATATAATGAAGATTCAAGCGGCCGTGACGCGATCCCGGGGTGCCGAATTCACGATCGAACCGCTGATTCTGGATGAGCCTCAGCGCGAAGAAGTGCGCGTGCGCATTGCCGCCGTTGGTGTGTGTCATACCGATATCGCGATGCGCGATCAGGTGTTTCCAGTGCCGTTGCCGATTGTGCTTGGTCATGAAGGTGCTGGCTATATCGACGCGGTGGGGGAGGGGGTTACTGATTTCGTACCCGGTGATGCCGTGCTGATGAGTTATCGGGCCTGTGGCGTTTGCCCAAGCTGTAGCGCCCATGCGCCGAGCTATTGCCATCGGTTTTTCCCGCTCAATTTCGGCGGTGCGCGGGCGGACGGCAGCACGTCCTTGCGCTGCGACACCGGTTCACGCGACGCGACGGTGCATAGTCATTTTTTCGGACAATCGGCGTTTGCCAGCCATGTTATCGCGCATTACAGCAATGTGGTGAAAGTAGCGGATACTGCACCGCTCGGCATTCTCGCGCCGTTTGGATGCGGTATTCAAACGGGCGCTGGTGCGGTGATGAATGCCCTGCATGTGCGCGCGGGTGATAGTCTGGCCGTGTTCGGCACAGGGTCAGTTGGGTTATCGGCGGTGATGGCCGCGAAAATTGTCGGGGCCACCTCGATCATCGCCATTGATCGCAGCGATTCTCGCTTGGCTTTAGCAGCAGAACTGGGTGCAACGGCGACGATCAACCCAACACGCGAAGACGCTGTAGCGCAGATTCAGGCTCTGACCGGAACCGGCGTTGCCTACGCGCTGGACACAACCGCAGTACCATCGGTGATTACCCAAGCCGTGAGTGCTTTGGCGCCGCGTGGAACGCTCGGCATCATCGGCGCATCGCATCCCGACGAAACCATGACACTCAACATTATCGATGTCATGACCAACGGCAAACAAATTCGTGGCATTGTCGAAGGCGATGCGGAACCTGCACTGTTTCTGCCCACACTGATTAAGCTCTATGAACAAGGACGGTTCCCGGTGGATAAGATGATCCGGCATTATGCGTTTTCTGAAATCAATCAAGCCGTGCGCGACAGTGAAACCGGTGCATGCGTGAAAGCCGTCTTGGTGATGCCGTGAACCGCCAAACCAAAGTTGCGATTATCGGCGCGGGACCAGCCGGGTTGATGTTAGCCCATTTGCTGACAAGGGCTGGCATCGAGACGGTGATTTTTGAACGCCATACCCGCTCATATGTGGAAAATCGGATTAGGGCGGGCATTCTCGAATATGAGGTCGCTGCGTTGCTCCGGGAGACTGGCGTCGGGGTGAGGATGGATGAGGTTGGATTTCGTCATGACGGCACCAATATTTTGTTCGATGGCGCGTTACATCGGTTAGATTTCGGTGCTTTGGGTAAGCATGTGATGCTCTATAGCCAGCATGAGGTGGTGCGTGACCTGATCGCGGCGCGTCTCGTGGCGGGCGGTGAGATCATGTTTGAGGCCGAGGTCAACGCAATCGAGAATTTCAACCAGGGCAAACCGCGCATTTGCTACCGGATCAATGGCGAAGCGGCCGAACTCGATTGCGAGATTGTTGCGGCGTGCGACGGTTTTCACGGTATTGGCCGTGCAAGCCTGCCCGCAAATTTGGTGCGTGAGTATGATCGGGAATATCCGTTTGGTTGGCTAGGTATTCTCGCCGAGGCGCCTCCATCGATGGATGAATTGATCTATGCCCATCATGATCATGGCTTTGCGCTCCTCTCGATGCGATCAGCCAGCGTGAGCCGGCTTTATTTACAATGTCCGCTGGATGCCGACTTGGCCGAATGGCCCGATAGCCGCATTTGGGATGAGTTGTCGACGCGGCTGGCACATCCGGGATTTTCACTAACGACGGGGCCGATTTTTCAGAAAAATATCACCCCGATGCGCTCATATGTCGCCGAACCGATGCAGGCGGGGCGGTTGTTTCTGGCGGGCGATGCTGCCCATATTGTTCCACCCACGGGCGCGAAAGGGTTGAATGCTGCGGTGGCCGATGCGGTAATTTTGGCTCGCGCGATTGAGGCTGAAATTCTAACCGATGATCCCGCACCGTTGCAGAATTATACGCAGACTTGCTTGGCGCGCATCTGGAAAATCGAGAGATTCTCTTGGTTGATGACATCGATGCTGCACTGTTTTGACGATCATTCAGCGTTTGATCGGCGCATTCAGCGGGCTGAGCTTGATTACTATGTGAACACACCAACCGGTCGCACATCGCTGATCGAGAATTATGTTGGTTTGCCGATTGAGGGTGTCTGATGATCGATAAATTTGTGCCATCGGTTGAGGCGGCGTTGGATGGGATTGGTGATGGGGCCAGCCTGATGATTGGTGGGTTCGGCACGGTAGGGCAGCCCGATATTCTGGTGGATGGGTTGATCGCGCGCGGCTTGCGCGGTTTGGTGGTGATTGCCAATAATGCGGGGGGCGATTTTGGTGGCTTACCAAAATTGATCGAGCAGGGGGCTATTGCCAAGGTGATCTGCTCATATCCGCGCGCGACCGGCAAAACGGCGTTTGATGCCTTGTTAGCGGCAGGCAAAATCGAGCTGGAGATCGTGCCGCAAGGCACGCTGGCTGAGCGCATCCGGGCGGCTGGCGTCGGCGTGCCAGCTTTTTATACGCCGACTGCGGCGGGCACAGCACTTGCCATGGGCAAAGAGACGCGAATGATCAATGGCCAAGAATCGGTACTCGAATATGCGTTGGATGCCGATTTTGCGTTGGTACAAGCTTGGGAGGCGGATCGCTGGGGTAATTTGACCTATCGGGGCACCGGGCGCAATTTTAATCCGATCATGGCTGCAGCGGCGCGGGTGACCATTGCGACGGCCCATCACGCACGGCCGTTGGGGGCGCTGGACCCTGAGCATGTGATGACGCCAGGGCTTTTCGTACAGCGGGTTTTTGTGGCAGGGAGTGCGCCATGACAGAGATCAAAGGATGGTCGCGGCCCGACATGGCGCGGCGGCTCGCGGCTGATATTCCAGAGGGATGGGCCGTCAATTTGGGCATTGGCTTGCCAACGTTGGTGGCCAATCACGTGCCGCTCGATCGCGAAGTGATTTTCCACTCGGAAAATGGCGTGCTAGGCGTTGGCCCGGCACCGGCACCGGGGCAGGAAGATCCGTGGATGATCAATGCGGGCAAACAGCTCATCACGTTGCGCCCCGGAGCGTCATTGATGGGGCAGGCTGATAGTTTCGCCGTCATCCGCGGCCGGCATCTCGATTTGGCGGTGCTTGGTGGTTATCAAGTAGCCACGAATGGTGACTTCGCGAACTGGTCCACGGGCCGTGCGGGTGAAGCGCCGGCGGTTGGCGGAGCGATGGATCTCGGCGCCGGAGCAAAACAGGTTTGGGTGCTGATGGAGCACGTTGCGAAAGATGGCGCGGCCAAATTAGTCGAAAGCTGCAGCTATCCGCTCACAGCACGCGGGTCGGTCACGCGGGTTTACACCGATCTTGCCGTGGTTGATGTGACGCCGAGCGGCTTTTTGCTCCGCGAATGCGCACCCGGCGTATCGCGGGCCGATGTTCAAGCGGTCACTGGCGCGCCGTTAGCGTAAGTTTGCTCCGTTGATCAAGGGACCGGGACGCCGCCCATCGCGCATAGATGCCGCCATTGTGCTTCGGTCACTGGGCAAACGGATAATCGTGATTGGCGAATCAGCGCCATGTCCTGCAAGGCCGGATCAGCCTTGATGGTTGCAAGGTTTACGGGGTTTGGCACGGCGCGCACCGCCTGCATATCAACGGCCACCCAGTCACCGGCCTCGGCGGTTGGGTCCGGATAGGCTTCCCGCACGACGCGGACAATGCCGACAATCTCGCGGCCGATATTGGAGTGATAAAAAAACGCGCAATCACCGAGCCGCATCGCCTTCAGGTTCAGCTTGGCACTATGATTACGCACCCCCGTCCAAGGCTCGGTGCCGTTGGCCGCTTGCTGGTCCCACGAAAATGCATCCGGCTCTGATTTCACCAGCCAATAGCGCATTCAGGCGGTCACCACACCATCGCGCACCACGGTGCGGAAGCCGCGAATTTCGGTATGGCCGAACAATTCCGCCTTGGTGTAGGGGTCTTCGCTGATGAGCTGTTCGGCTTCCTCGCGATTTTCGACATTATAGATGATCACACTGCCGCACGGTTGACCATCATGATCCAACAATGGACCCCCATAGGCGATCCGGCCCGAAATGAGCTCGAGATAGGCCAAATGCTGCGGACGCACCGATTTGCGCAGCTCGAGCGATCCCGGCTTGTCATAAGCAATCAAGATGATTTTCATGGTTCCGCTCCTTGGGTGTGGGCAAATTGCTGTATCCGCTCGGCCATGGCAGCAACGCCGTTGCCGCGATTGCCGGAAAGGGCGCCAATCAAGCCCCAATCTTTCAGAAATGTCGCTGGCGTCGCAAGAATTTCGGCCCGAGTGCGCCCCGAATAAACCCGCAACAACATGGCCACTAAACCGCTAACAATGGCTGCATCAGAGGCGCCGGCGAAAACCAGTTTCGCGCCCTCGCCACATGCCTGCAACCAAACCCGGCTCTGGCAGCCGGGCACGAGCCGATCCTCGGTTTGCCATTCGGCAGGAAAGGGCGGCAGTGACCGCCCTAATTCGATGATGAACTCGTACCGATCCATCCAATCATCAAACAAGAACAACTCGTCATGCAGCGCCTCGATCGCGGCCGCCGTGGTCGCGTGCATCGGGGCGACAAACGGGCTCATTCTGCCTTGACCAGGATATGATTTTTCTTGCCTTTGGAGAGCTTGATTACGCCATCGATCAGATGATCGAGCGAAATAGCATCGGTCTCCGCACCAATCACGCGATTATTCACCTGCGCGCCGCCGCCTTGGATCAGCCGCCGCGCCTCGCCATTGCTGCTCGCCAACCCGGCCCGCACCAGCAGAGCGAAAGCCGGAATGCCGGACGCAAGCTCGCTCTGCGCAATCGTGATGCTCGGCAACGACCCTGCCGTTAGCCCCTGCTCAAAGGTTTGCCGGGCGGTTTCCGCCGCCTTTGCTGCGGCGTCAGCGCCGTGGCAAAGGGCCGTCGCTTCGGTGGCGAGAATTTTCTTGGCCTCGTTGATTTCAGCGCCGCCCAACTGCTCTAGCCGGGCAATCTCGTCGAGCGGCAAATCAGTAAATAGCCGCAAAAACCGGCCAACATCGGCATCTTCGGTGTTGCGCCAAAACTGCCAATACTCGAAGGGCGGCAATTTCTCCGCAGCCAACCAAACCGCTCCCGCCGCCGATTTGCCCATTTTTGCGCCCGATGCGGTGGTAATCAGCGGCGCGGTGAGGCCGAAACCCTGCTTGGCATCGGTCCGGCGTAGCAAATCGATCCCTTGCACAATATTGCCCCACTGATCCGAACCGCCCATTTGCAAGGTCACCCCGTGGCGGCGACTCAGTTCGCGAAAATCATACGCCTGCAAGATGGAATAGTTGAATTCGAGGAAGGTCAGCCCCTGTTCGCGCTCCAACCGCGAGCGCACAGAGTCGAAGGACAACATCCGATTGACGCTGAAATGCACGCCGACTTCGCGCAGCAACTCAATATAGGAAAGTCGATCCAGCCAATCGGCATTATTGACCAAAATCGCTTTGTCGGCGCCGGTGCCAAAACGGAGAAACCGTTCGATATTGGCGCGAATCCCCGCCATGTTCGTGGTAATTTGCGCATCACTGAGCAACTGCCGCGCTTCCTCGCGAAATGACGGATCGCCAATCCGCGTGGTCCCGCCGCCCAACACCGCCACCGGCGTATGGCCATGTTTTTGCAGCAACCGCAGCAGCATAATCTGCACCATGCTGCCCACATGCAAACTATCCGCCGTGCAATCAAAGCCGATATAGCCCGCGATTTTTTCGCGCTGCATGGCGGCGCGCAGCCCATCACTGTCGGTGCATTGGAAAATAAAGCCGCGCGCTTGCGCCTCGGCGAGAAAATCATCGATCATGATACTGGTTCGGCTCCGGCGTGATTGTGCTCCCGGTTAGCATGGTCGGCCCGGGGTGCCAATTCCCGCCTTGCCCGCAGAATGGCCCAGAGCACGAAAACCGGCGTCAATTCGATATGCAGAGCGATCGATACATACGGCAAAAAACTTGGCCAAATCAGGAGAATGCTATCGGCAATCTCCAATCGCCGTCGTTGCCAGATCAGGAGAATAATCGCAATCGAATAGCCGGCCAAATCCTCGGCAAAGCCGTAAGGCGAGATCAGCACGCCCAAGAGCAGCGTGATCGCCACGCGATTGACCGGGTTAATCTCGCGCTGGCGCCACA
>NCBV01000009.1 GCA_002279355.1 Acidiphilium sp. 37-60-79 | reverse complement strand
ACCACTCCGATTCAACCCAGGTTGAGCGACAACCAAACGTTGAAAATCTAGCCTTCTCTCCGGTCCATAGGAAATCCAACTGCCGGATTTAGGATCATGAAGGAGCGAAAAATGGCGAAAATTCTGGTACTTTACTACAGCACATGGGGTCATCTGGAGACCATGGCCGAGGCCGTTGCCGCCGGTGCGAAAGAGGCGGGTGCTGAGGTGGTGGTCAAGCGGGTGCCTGAGACCATGCCGGCCGAGACGTTGGCGGCCATTCATGCCAAGACCGACCAGGCGGCGCCGGTAGCGACGCCGGGTGAGTTGGCTGATTATGACGCGATTATTTTCGGCACGCCGACGCGGTTTGGCAATATGTGCGGCCAGATGCGCAATTTCCTGGATCAAACCGGCGGGCTGTGGGCCAAGGGCGCGTTGATTGGCAAGGTTGGCTCGGTATTTGTGTCCACAGGTACGCAGCATGGCGGGCAGGAAACGACGATTACCTCGTTCCATACCACCTTGTTCCATCACGGCATGGTGGTGGTGGGTGTGCCTTACTCGAACGCTGAACTCACCAACATGAATGAAATTACCGGCGGCACGCCTTATGGCGCGAGCACGCTGGCGGGCAGCGATGGTTCACGCAAACCTTCGGCCAATGAGCTTGCGATTGCCCGCGCGCAGGGCAAACATGTGGCGGCGATTGCGGCCAAGCTGCACGGTTGATTTTTTGCTCCCCCGGTCTGGTGATTGCCAGGGCCGGGGGAGCAAAACACGGTTCAGGGGGCTTTCATGCCGAGCGCGTGGCCCATGAAGCCCCAATTATCGGCATCGTGACGCAGATGTTTGTGCACTGGCATGTAGATATGGCTGGTCGCGGTGGCGGTGTGGAGCAGGATGGGGTTGGCGCAGCCTTGATCGCGCTGCATTTGGGCCGCGAATTTATAGGCATTGCTGGGGACCACGCGGTCATCATCGGTTGAGGTGGTGATGATGGTGGGCGGGTAGCAGACGCCTTTTTTCAGATTTTGCAGCGGGGAATAGGCAGCGAGCCATTTGAAGTCTTTGGCTTTGCTCGCGGTGCCGTATTCAGAGATCCAGTATTCACCGCCCGAGAATTTTTCAAAGCGCAGCATATCGAGCACGCCGTGACCGATATAGACGGCGCCAAAGAGATGCGGATGTTCGGTGACGCTGGCGCCGGTGAGCAGGCCGCCATTCGAATAGCCCATGATGCCGAGATGGGCGCTGCTGGTATAGTGATGATCGATCAACCAATGGGCGGCGTTGGCGAAATCGTCAAACACGTTCTGCTTGTTTTGCAACATGCCCGCTTGATGCCAGGACTGGCCATAGACGCCGCCGCCGCGCAGATTGGGCATGGCATAGACCCCGCCGAGGCGCAGCCAGGTTGCGATGCTGGGGCTGAAATAGGGCGGGATGGTGACATCGAACCCGCCATAGCCATAGAGGATGGTTGGGTTTTTGCCGTCAAGGGCAATTCCCTTCCGCGCGACGATGAACATCGGCACGCGCACACCGCCGGTGGATTGATAGAAAATTTGCTGGACGCTGTAGTGATTTGGGTTGAACGGCACGGTGGGTCGGAAAAACACGGATTCCTTGCCAGATCCGACGTTATAGCGGACGATTTCGCCGGGGCGAAGGAACGAGGTGAAGCCGAAATAGATGTGTTTTTTGGTATTGCGGGTGGAAATACCGCCGACCGTGCCGGTTTGGTCCGGCAGCTTGATCGGGCCGATCAGGCGGCCGCCGGTGGTGTAGAGATCGAGCCGGGCTTTATCGACCACCATGCGATGCACGAGAATTTTGCCATAGGCCATGTGGGCGGAATCGAGGAGCGCGTTTTTTTGTTCGGGCACCACGACGCGCCAATCGGCGGGGGCGGGATGGTAAATATCGACGGCGGCGACGCGGCCAAGCGGGGCTTTGAGATCGGTTTGGATGAACACCGAATCGCCCTCGGTGCCGATCGGGACGTAGGAGGCGTCATCCTTGGTGAAAAGCGGGCGGATTTTGGCGTTGAGCTTGGGGTGATTGGGGTTGCCCAGGCTCGCGACATAAAGCTCGTTGCGGGTGGTGTGGAAGGCCAGCGTGATGAACAAATAACGGCCATTCTCCGAAACATCGCCATTGATGACCCATTCGCTGAGGTCCGGCCGGCGATAGATGAGCGTATCTTGCGCCTGATGTTGATTGATCCGGTGGTAGTAGAGCGCTTGGTTTTTCAAGCGTTGGGAGATCGCTTGGCCTTTGGGGGGTTGGGGGTAGCGCGAGTAGAAAAAGCCCTTGCTGTCATGGGTCCAGCTGATGTCGGAGAATTTTACCCAGCGCACCGAATGGGGCAGGGTTTTGTCGGTCGCGACATCGAGCACATAGATTGTTTGCCAGTCCGAGCCGCCCTTGGCCAAGGCGTACGCCACGTATTTGCCGTTTGGCGAGGGGGCATAGGCGGCGAGCGCGGTGCCACCATGGTGCGAAAAGCTGTTCGGGTCGAGCAGGATATGTGGCGTGCCGGTCGGGCCACGCTGCATATAGAGCACGGATTGGTTCTGGATGCCGGAATTGCGGCGATAAAACAGCAAGCTGCCGCGCTGGAGCGGGGAGGTTTGTTTGGGGTAGTTCCAGAGTTTGGTGAGCTTTGCATAGAACGCGGCGCGGAGTTTCAGGCCGGCGAGATAATGGGTGGTGAGTTGATTCTCTGCGGCAACCCAGGGGGCGAGGCGTGGATCGGTGAGGTTTTCCATCCATTGATAGGGCGCGGGAACTTTGGTGCCGAAATAATCATTCACAATATTGTCGCGATGGGCAGGCGGATAGGCGAGTGCTGTGGGTTGGGCGCAATTTCCGATCCCGATGCCGCTGAGCAAAAGCGCAATGCAAGCGGCGCGACGCAGGTTTGATAATTTTGACATAACGCAAATACACTCCGGAACATGCTGATTGGACGCAGTTTTTATCAGCCTATCAGGGGTGCGGCGGCGGCGAAAGCCCCCTGAGCTGGCGCAAATTGGCAATTGACATATTCGCGTCTGATGTTACTTGAGTTTCAGTAATTCCTGAAAGTTCCGACCATGAAATTGACGCCAATCACTGAGGCGTTCGTGTTGCATTTTGGCGAAATGGGCAGTCGGTGGGGCATCAGCCGGACGGTCGGGCAGATTTATGCGCTGCTGTTCGTCTCGGAACGGCCGTTACCGGCGGACGAAATTGCCGATGTGCTGAATTTTTCACGATCAAATGTGTCGATGGGGTTGAAAGAGCTGCAATCGTGGCATTTGGTACGATTGCAGCATTTGCCAGGGGATCGGCGAGAGCATTTCGCCACGCTTGGCGATATTTGGCAGATTGTTCGCACACTCGCCGAGGAACGGCGGCGGCGGGAGATTGACCCGACTTTGTCGGTCTTGCGCGACCTGATCATGGAGACGCCGGCGAGCCCCGCGGACCGCCATGCGCAGGGGCGGCTTCGCGAGATGCATGAGTTAATCGAATTGCTGCTTCGCTGGTCTGACGATGTGCAAAAGCTGGATACCGCCCAACTGGTGCAATTGCTGAAATTGGGCGGGCGCGTTGTGGCGCTGCTGGAATTGAAGAACCGGCTGCCGCTGCTGGGCAAAGGCAAGAGCCGTGCCGATGTGGATATCGATGTTGATGAAGTGCTCTAGACTAACATTCTGACCGTAAGGCAACGAGGATATGATGACCAATAGCCCGTTATCGGTGATGCTTTCCCGGCTCGATTTCGCCTGGATCACCAGCTTTCATATTTTATATCCACCGCTCACGATTGGGCTTGCGGTAATTTTATTCCTGTTTGAATGGCGCTGGATGCAAACCAAGGATGAGCAATGGTATCGGCTCACACGGTTTTTCGAAAAGCTGTTCATTATTAATTTCGGCGCGGGCGTTGCCACCGGGATTACCATGGAGATGGCGTTCGGCATTCTCTATGGTCCGTTTTCGCAAGCGGCGGGGCCGTTTTTTGGCCAGGTATTGGGCTATGAGACGATTACGGCGTTCATGTATGAGGCCGGGTTTATCGGGCTGATGATTTTCGGTTGGGGCAAGATCAGCAAGAAAATGCATCTCTTTGCGACGTTTAACGTTGCGTTATCGTCGTCGTTTTCCGCGATGTGGATTTTGGTGGCGAATTCTTGGATGCAAACACCGACCGGCGTGGTGTTTAAGGATGGGATGTTTCAGGTTACGAACTGGTATGACGCGATTTTAAACCCCGATGTGATCTTGGGTTTCCCCCATATGTTAATTGCGTGTTTTGAACTGGCGTTGTTCTTTATGGCTGGCGTTGCGGCTTGGTTTGTGTTGACCAAGCGCCATGTGGCGCTGTTCACCCGACCGCTGAAATACGCGATTCTGGCGTTGCTGGTGATCGCACCGTTGCAGGTTTATGTCGGCGATGGTTTGGGGCAAGTGGTTTCGCGTGATCAGCCGGCGGCGTTGGCGGCGATGGAGGGGCATTACCACACGTTCAACAAGGATGGATCGGTCAATACCGGTTGGCATGTGGTGGCATGGCCGAATGCCAAGGGTGACGGCAATGCCTTTGCGATTACGATCCCCCACGTGCTGAGCTTGCTCGAAACCCATAGTTGGAATGGAAAAGTTCAAGGTTTAGACAGCATTAAGCCGCAGGACCGGCCACCAGTGGTAGTGCCGTTTTACGCCTTCCGAGTTATGGTGGCGAGCGGCATGGCGCTCGTGCTGGTGGCTCTGTGGGGAACGTTGCTGGTCGTGCGTCGGCGGTTTAGCGTCGCGCGGATTGCTGAGCAGACATGGTTTTTGCGGAGTGTGATCGGTGCGGCGTTCCTGCCCTATCTCGCGGTGTGGACCGGCTGGTGGACCCGCGAGGTGGCGCGGCAACCTTGGCTCGTTTATGGGCTGATGCGGACCTCCGCCGGGGTTAGCCGGATGCCGATTGCTGCCGAGATATTCTGGATGGTTGGCTACATGGGCTTTGAACTTGCGGTGCTGGGCGGGGCTTGGTACTTCATTGCGAAGATGATCCGCAAGGGGCCGGATATGACTTCGCCGGTGATTGAGGAGGGACATCAGAGCCTTGGTCATATGGAAGCGCCCGCGCCGCAGGCTGGGGCGTCACCGTCCTATCCTCGGCCAGCGTAAGGGGAAACGGTCATGGATGTTCTTACTCAAACCCAGCATATCCTTACTTTCGTGTGGTGGATGTCGCTTGGCCTTGCGATTCTGCTGTATGTTATGCTCGATGGCGCCGATTTGGGGGCGGGGGTATTTTCGCTGTTCGTGACGGATGCTGATGAGCGCGGCGCCATTATGTCGGCTATGGCGGGAACGTGGGATGCGAACGAGACTTGGCTGATTGTCGCTGGCGGCGTTTTGTTTGGCACATTTCCATCGGTCTATGGGTCGCTATTCAGCTATTTGATGATACCGCTCGCGTTAGCGCTTTGGGGTATCATTACCCGTGCTGTAGCATTAGAATTTCGCCATCTGGCCGAGCAGCGTTATCAGCGGTTCAGCGACTGGGCATTTGGATTATCGAGCCTTGCCACCACGTTTTTTGGTGGTATGGCGGTGGGCGCCACGTTAAACGGCTTTCCGTTGACCCACGAGGTGGGAACCGTGCCGACCTATGTGGGTGGGGCGCTGCGGTTCGTAACGCCGTTTAGCGTTTGGACCGGTGTTGCCGCGGTGATTGCGGTTTCACTACAAGGTGGTTTGTTTGTGCGGGCGAGATTTGAACATGACGAGCCGATTCGTAAATTGGCGGCGCGTTGGACCAATGGGGCGTTTTATCTGGCGCTGATGGCGGTGCTAATTACTGTGACGATTAGTGCTTTCATTTTCCCTTGGGTGGCGAATAAATGGTTTAGTGGTGCTTTCTGGGTATGGGGGCTTGCTGGAATAGTGGTAATGGCGGCCATTGTGAAAATGCGCCAAGCCTCGGCGCACGAGCGCGATTTTGCTGCCATATTGTGGCTTAATCTGGCGATTGCGCTGATGGCAGCCGGCATGATGGCGACTATGTATCCGTGGATCGTGCCCGAGACTTGGACGATTTATTCGGGGGCGACCCCGCAAGTTTCGATCATTACGTTTACCCTGGCGATGGCAGGATTTTTCCCGGTGATGCTGATGTATAATTGGTATCAGATTTGGGTTTTTCGTGCACGAATAACGAAACTTGCAGCTTATGGCCACTGATATGGGTGTCCCGGCAATCCTTTGGCTTGACGCTATGCGCCGACAATGGCGGATGATTCTGTTCATGGTGGGGCCCGCCGCCGGGGTAATGCTGGTTGCGCTGATTTTTGGGCTACCCCGCGATCTGTGGTTGATTGCGGCGGGAATGACGATTTTTGCTGCACTATTGGCGTTGATTTTGCTGCGCGCCGAAATACGGTCCTTGCGATCGCGCGCTGGTTGATTGATGGCGACGCCGACAGCGCCCCTGCCCCGCTCGGCGAGCAAAACATTGGAACGCTGGTTGCGCAGTTATGTACAGCGGGCTCGTTGGCCACTCGCGGTTGCAATTGGAATCAGCGCTGGCAACGGGTTGTTGCTGGTGCTGCAATGCTGGTTACTCGCGCTGGTCATTAATGCAGTGGTGATTGACCATGGCGGGCTCGGCGCTGTGAGCCACTGGCTCGTGGCGTTATTCGGCGTGTTTTTGCTCCGCGCGATCCTTGCAGGGCTCACCGAGCGGATTGGCTTTGAGGCTTCTGCGCGAATCAAGCTTGATATGCGCCAACAACTTTATCAGCACATGACCGCGCTGGGTCCGGCTTGGCTGGCCCGGGGGCGATCCGGTGATCTTACCAATAATATTGTGGATAGCGTCGAGATTTTGGACAAATATTATACGGGATATTTGCCCTCCATGGCGCTGGCCGGATTTTTGCCCCTGGCAATTTTAGTTTTTGTATTTCCAAATTATTGGGTTGGCGGGCTGATCATGGTGATCACCGCGCCGTTGATCCCATTTTTTATGGTGCTGGTTGGCAAAGGTGCAGAGCGGATCAACCAACGGCAATGGCGCGAATTGGCGCGGATGAGTGCACTTTTTTTTGATGCGATCGAGGGGCTGACCACGCTCAAACTATTCGGCGCGAGCCGCGCTGAGGCTGCGATGATTGCGCGTGTTTCGGATCAATATCGGCAAGAGACCATGGCGGTGCTGCGGGTTGCGTTTCTCTCCTCGCTGGTGCTTGAGTTTTTTGCGACCGTTAGCGTGGCGATGGTTGCTGTGTATATTGGTTTTAACCTCTATTACCATGAGATGGCTTTTCTCTCTGGGTTTTTTGTGTTGTTGCTCGCCCCTGAATTCTATCGACCCCTGCGGATGATGGGGACGCATTATCATGCGCGAATGGAAGCGATTGGGGCGGCTGAACGGATGGTGGCGCTGCTTGATGTGCCTGTAACGGCGACCAAGCCCGGCAAAGTCACTTTGGTTCGCCCATCGATGGCGGTTAGTTTTGCCGATGTGGGGTTTGGCTATGATGCTGGGCATTCGGTGATTGAGGATATTAATTTCACCATTTCCACCGGCCAGAGCGTTGCCTTGGTGGGGCCGAGCGGGGTTGGCAAAACCACAATTGGCAAGCTGTTACTCGGGTTTTTGACTGCTGATGCTGGGCGGATCATGGTGGGTGGCCTTGATCTGCGCGACATCAACCTAGTCGAGTGGCATGAGCGCATTGCTTGGTTGCCTCAGCGACCGACTTTATTTCAAGCCAGTGTGCGCGACAATATTCGGTTAGGCATGGAGGCTGATGACGCGGCTGTCCTGGCGGCGGCGCGGGCGGCGCATGCTGAAGAATTTATTAGCCGGTTGCCGCACGGTTTCGACACCGTCCTGGGCGATCGGGGGCAAGGCTTGTCAGGGGGTGAAATTCAACGGATCGCGTTGGCGCGGGTGTTTTTGAAAAATGCTGAGTTGTTGATTTTGGATGAAGCCAGCGCGCATTTGGACCCGGAGACGGCGGCTTTGGTCAATCAATCAGTCGAACGCTTGATGCGTGATCGGACGGTGTTAATCATTGCGCACCGGTTAGAGGCAGTGCGACATGCGGATTTGATTTTGGTGCTTGAGGAGGGGCGCATTATTGAGCGGGGCACTCATGATCAGTTGATGGCATTGCGCGGCGCCTATGCGGCGACGACGGCGCTCTATCAGGGGGCCGTTTGATGCATGATTTGCTGCGGCTTTATCGGCTATTTCGCCCGTCTTTGACGCAATTATTGGCGGGCATCGGGCTGGCCAGCATCGTTATTTTGGCCAATGCGGGATTGGTCGCGCTGGCGGGCTGGTTTATTGCGGCGATGGCGCTATCCGGGTTGGGCGGGCCGTTGCTGAATTATTTTGCGCCTGCGGCAGCAATTCGGGGCTTGGCGATTTTACGAACGGGTGGGCGCTATAGCGAGCGGTTATTGACCCATGACGCGACGTTGCGACTGCTCGCGACGCTGCGTGTCTGGTTTTATACGCGGCTTGAGCCGCTGGCGCCTGCACGATTGCAGCATTATCGGGGCGGCGATTTGTTGAGCCGGATTCGGGCGGATATCGATAGTCTTGATAATTTTTATCTTCGTGTGCTGGTGCCGGTGTTTGCGGCGATACTCACGGCGTGCATGATCGGTGCGTTCATTGCGGCCTGGAGCGGCAAGGTTGCGTTGGTTGATGGTTCGGGACTGTTGCTGGTGGGGCTGGTTTTGCCCTGGCTTGCGTTCAAGCTCGCCCGGCCGGCTGCTAACAACACGGTTTGGCTGCGCGCTGGGTTGCGGGCTGATCTGGCCGATACGGTGCGCGGGCTGGGCGAATTGCAGATTTATCGTGCTGCCGAACGCCAGAGTGAACGGATTGCGGCGAAGAGCCAGGAATTGGTCAGCGCACAGCGGCGGCTTGCAGGGTTCAATGGGTTTTTCACTGGTTTGACGAGTTTCACCACCCAGGCCGCCATGGGGTTGGCGCTGATAATTGCGATTCCGTTGGTGGTGCATGGGCGCATTAGCGGGCCGGAGTTGCCCATGCTGGCGCTCTTGGTGCTGGGCAGTTTTGAGGCTGTGGTGACGCTACCGGCGGCCTTTCAGGCGTTGGGCGAGACGCTGGCGGCGGTGCGGCGGATTTTTGAGATCATCGACGCCAAGCCGAGCATAGCCGAGCCGAGCGATCCAGCCCCGACACCGCTTCGGTATGATTTGCAAATTACTGGGTTATGCATGCGCTACGCGCCTGAGGCGGCTTGGGCGCTTGATCATTTTTCGCTAAGTGTTGAGGCGGGGGCTCGGGTCGGGATTGTCGGTGCATCGGGGGCTGGCAAGACCAGCTTGTTGAATGTTTTGCTCCGGTTTTGGGATTTTCAAGAGGGCGTGGTGACCATTGGCGGGGTTACGCTCCGCGATTTGACCAGTGACGCCGCGCGCGCTTTGTTTGCCGTGGTGGCGCAGCAGACCCATTTGTTCAATGTGAGCATTCGCGAAAATTTGCTCCTGGCCAAGCCAGACGCCCCGGAGGCCGAATTATGGATGGCGTTAGAGCAGGCGCAACTGGCTGCGCTGGTGCGGGCTTTGCCGCATGGGCTTGATAGTTTGGTTGGCGAGGCTGGTGCGAATTTTTCTGGCGGCGAAGCCCGGCGAATTGCGATTGCCCGCGCATTTCTCAAGGATGCGCCGATTTTGATTCTTGATGAGCCAACCGAGGGGCTTGATGCGACTGCCGAGCACCTTGTGCTTGCCGCTTTGGATGGGTTGATGCGCGGACGCACAACGATATTGATCAGCCACCGCCCATCCAGCTTGCGCCATGTCGATCGGGTGATCACGCTGGAGCGCGGCAAGATTGTGAATGATCGGTTGGTTGCGCAGGGGGTCAGTAGTTAAATTGGTAGCCCAAGCCGACGCTTTCGCCATTCGAGGTGCCTGAACCACTTCCGTTGCCGACCGACGTATTGAGTTTCAGGCCTTTATACAGATTGATCTCGACCTTGACCCGTGAGCCTTGACCCGACGCGGCTTGCGATGCGCCCACATAGACGCCGGGGGCGACATAGCGCCCTGCATCGATCGTGGGCGCGCCGTTCGCTGATCCGCCCCCCAGCGAGAGTTCATCGAGGCCGAGAGCATTGCGAATTCCGCCGAGCGGATTGATGCCGCCGCCAATCCCTGCAAGCTGGGCCAAGGACGCCGCGAGCGAGGCCGCTTGGAACGCGGAGAGATGGGTGGTGCCGGTACCAAAGAGCAGGTGCGACAACACTTCATCGGATGGCAGGTAAGGCACGCTGCTCAGGGTGATTTTTGGCGCGGTCGGCGTGCCGGTGAGGGCGAGGGTGGAGACCGTGCCATCGTTCGCGCTGTGCGAGGCTTCAAGGTCGAGGGCGGGGAGCAGGCCGCCATTAAAGCTGATATTGCCTTTGGTGAAAGAGAGCGATTTACCGCCAAGCGTAAAATGGCCGCGCAGCAAGTTGAGCCCGCCGGAGGGTACCGGTGCGGCGGCGGTGCCGCCAAGATGGAGGCGGCCGCCCAAGTCAGCGAACACGCCATCACCTCGGATGAAGACTTGGTTTTTGGCAATGATGGTGAGGTTGAGCGCGATCGGCAGAGGGGGGCTGGGTTTGGGCAGGGTTTCGCCAGGGCGCAAGATGGTTAGTTTGGCGACCGACGGCGGCAATCCGCTTGGGATATTAATGTTGGCGCGGTCAATATCCACCGTGCCGCCGATCGTGGCGCCCGTGGTCGCTGCGCCGGTGATCTGGAGCTGGCCGCTGAGTGTTTCGGTGAGGACATCGCTACTGATGGGCTGAGCTTGGTTAAGGCTGATATGCAAGTCGATCGGCATGGGTGAGGCGAGACCGATTGTGCCTGTGCCGGTGATTGTTCCGCTGCCTGCTTTGGCCTGGAGGTTGGTGAGAGCGAGATGGTGACCCGCCGCGCTGAGGGTCGCCGCGATGGACGACAGATCGAGCCCCGAGCCGATATTCTGAACGGCCCCTCCGCTAAGGGTGATGGTTCCGTTCGGCAGTGGCGCTGCGAGAGTGCCGCCGATTTGCAGGGCGGGCGTGACGATGCCCGCGACATGGGTGCCTTGGGCGGCTGTTAGCGGGTTAAGCAGGTTCAGATCGATCGCGCCGTGGACATTCAGGGCGATGGGGCCTTGCGGGCCGAGTGGGACGGAGCCGTTTGCTTGCAGATGAGATTTCGGGCCCGCCTGCAATGTTGCTGTGCCGGTCGCTGTGTGCGCCGATAGTTGGGCGCGTAGTGATGCACTGACGGGCGGCAGGATTGCGGCAGGGCCGGTGCGCAGATGCAGACGATTAACCGCGAGCGTGACCGTGCCTCGCGGGACGGCAAGACTTCCCCAAAGCTTTGCTGATGCGTTGATTTGACCTTGCGCCTGGATTTTGGGCGATGCAGCTTGGATGATGCTTGCGGGAATGTGGCGGAGTGCTAAGTCGATAGCTAAATTTGGCCGGATTGAGCCGTTGAGCGTTAGTGAGCCGCCGGCGCCGATGCCGCCTAGTCCGATGGCCAGATTTCGCACTGCGAGGCCGGGTTGCCATTGCACGATTGTTGGGTGCTGGAGGCGGAGAGACACGCCACGGGCGGTGGCCGCGAGGGTTTGCACGGTCAAGCTGTGATGCGGGTTGCTGAGCAAGCCGGTGAGGTTGATCTGGGCCGGCTTTCCAGCCAATTGACTGAACTGACCGGCCATTTTTATTTCTAACGCGGTCAACGGACCCTGGGCGGAGAGGGTAAGGCCGCCGACAAGTTGCGGCGCGCGCACGCCGGTTATGGTGGCGGTTGCGGCCGTGGTGAGTTGATGATCGGGGTGATCGAAATGGCCAGCGATGATCGCGCTGGCGACGCCGATTGATCGACCGAGCGCGAAGCGGGTCAATTGCGCCTGAACAGCGACGGGTTGGCCGGGCTGATGGGTGAAGGTCGCGTGGAGGTTGCCGGTGACGGCGGTGTTCAGAAGTTTGCCGATATCCGCGAGTTGGCCGATGGCGAGTGAAAACGACCCGGTCGGCCAATGACCCGGATTGACCGCGATCGCTCCGTGTCCGGTCACGGATTTCCATGCCACTTGTTTCATAGACGCATTAATCACGCCAGTGAGGCTGCGGTCGAACGTGCCGGCGAGCGATAATGGCGCGCCATCGAGCGTGCCGGAGCCGGTGAGTTTGGCTGTTGGCGCGCGCGGCAAATGGGCAGCGGCGACGGTGACGGTGAAGGGGCCTGATGTCATCGATTTTGCGGCAATGATCCCGTTGATTGTGGTGTTGAGTGCGAAATCGGTGCGGGGGCCACTAATATCGACCTGTTCGGCGACGTGGCCGGAGAGTTGGGGATCGATCAGGGTGATGTTGGGTTCGCTGATGGTGCCGTGCAGGGCCATCGAGGTGGGTTCGACGGTGCCTTGCAGCCTGGCATGAACGGCGCTGGTTTGCAGTGTGAGTTGGTGAATTGTGATGGTGCTCTGGTGGGTTGATATGGCGCCCGTTAGCTGCGCCTTTGGACCGATCACGCGTGCAAGGGTGGTTTTTCCGCCCGTGATCGACAGGGTGCTGTCAAACTGGGCGGACTGACCCGCTTTGGTGCGAGCAATGTTGAGGTGCGCAATATCGCTACCGGTCAGGCTTTGACCGGCGAGCGTCGCGAACGGGGCGATATTGGGCAGCGTGATGGTGATATTGGCGTTAGGGGTGGCGGGATTGAGATTGATCGTGCCGGTTGCGTTGGCGTGCAGGGCGCCGAGCGATGCGGCGAGTGTGAGCGTGGCGGCTTGGCGCGGGCCTGCGAGCGTTGCGTGGAGTGCTAAAGCGCCATCATCGAGTTTTGGACCGGCGAACTGGCCGATCAGGCCGTGCGGTGGTTCGGTTGCTGTTATCGTCGATTGGATGGATTTGGGCGTTAGTGCTAGGGCGATGTGATAGTGACCTTGATTGTGCGGGGAAGTTGCCTGCAGGACGATGGCGGCGTGACGGTGCCCCGATAGGCTGCCATGGCCGGTGAGGTGCAGGGTGATGGCGTGGCCGATAACCGGCGATGCGATTGTTAATGTGTTGATTGCGAGATGGTGCAGATCAATTTGTGCGACAGGCAGGTTGAAGCCGGATTTGGTTGGTTTGACCTTGGGTTTGGCAGGGACTGGCAACCGGCTTAACGCGACACTCTGCGCGGTGAGCGCGGCGATGGATAGTTTTCGATGGAGAAGCGCAAGAGGATTCCAGCGCAATGTCGCTTGGTTGATCGTGAGGTAAACCCCTTTGGAGTCGGCGATTTTGATCCCGCTTGCGGCGATATAGGCGGGAAAATGGCCAGAGAGGCGGGATATCCGCACGGTGCCTTGGGTGATCGCGGTTATTTTTGCGGCGGCCCAATGGCGTCCGGCACCGGTATTGAACGCGATGCCGACGGCTAACACGATGCCCAGCGGCACGATGATCAGCGCTCCGAGAAGCGACAACAGCCAGGGGCGGAGGCGGCGCATCAGAACGCCTGCCCCAGCCCGATATAGACGGCGAACGAGGCGCCGCCGGGCGGGCGATTGACGGGGACGCCGAGATCAAGCCGGATTGGCCCGATACGAGTGAAATAAAGCAGGCCGATGCCCACGCCAACACGTGGTGTGCCGGTGAACGGCGTGCCGTTGGCGGCGACTTGACCCGCATCGACGAAGGGGGCGATTCCGAAACTCTTGCCGATGCGCTGGCGAAACTCGATTTCCGCTGCATCGATCGCGGTGCCGCCTTGCGGAACGCCATTGGCGAAGAGCGGGCCAACGGTTTGATAAGTAAAGCCGCGCACGGTGCCGGTGCCGCCAGCATAGAAGCGTTGATCGGGAGGAATTTGGAACTGCGAGGCCCCAAATATGCGCCCGAGCACGCCGCGCAGCGCTAACACACCACGGCCGGGGGCTTCGAGATTGATGTACGTATTGCCGATCAGTTCGGTATTGAGAAACACGCCCGATCCGCCAGATAACGGAACCGAGGGCGTAATACGCAGCGTGATCCGCATTCCTTGGGTTGGGTTGAGGAGCGAATGGGTGGTGTCGTAGCGCAGCGATAGGGGCAGTTGCACAAGATTATAACGACGACTTATGCCTTCTTGCCGGACCTGTTCGCCGATATAGCCGAGTCCGTAGCGAAGATCGATATATTTGGACCATGGCCGCTCTAAACCGATATTCGCGAGGACCCCGGTGCGGTTATAGGCGGGCAGGTAGGCGCGCAGGGCCCCGATGTCAGCGGTGAAGGTTTGTCCCGGCTGGAAGGCATCGGGCACTTTATACGCGGCTTTTGCATCGTATCCAGGTTGCAGCACGATGCTTTTACCGGTCGAGGAGCCAAGGCCGGTGGCGCCGATAGAGAATTTTAGCCGTTGGGCGCGGCCAAACAAATTACGATCCGTCCAGGAGGCATCAGCAGAAATGCCTTGATCGGTGGAATAGGAGGCGCCGATTTCGACGCGGTGCGGCTTTTCCGCCTGGAGCAAAAAGGTGATGGGCACTTGGCCCGGCGGGTTTGGGGTGGAGGCGGTTTTGGCTGAGACCGAGGAAAATACGCGCAGGGCAAGTAATTGATTGCGTGCCTTGGCCAGGGCGGTTTCGCTGAATGGCTGGCCGGCCCGGAGCAAAATATGGCGGGCCAGAAAGGCGCGTTGCAAGGCGGGTGCCCCGGAAAATTGGATCGCGCCGACAGCGACGCGTGGCCCTTGTTGGACTGTATATTGAACCGTCAATGTGTGGCGGGTGATGTTCGCATAGGCGATTGGTGGATCGACTTTGGCGAAGGCGTATCCGTGATTGCGCAGGGTTGCTTGCAAATGGGCGCGAGCATCGATGATCGGCGCGGCCCGCGCGGTGGCACCGACGGCTATGCCGAGCGCTGGGACGGGGACGGGGTTGGTGAGGCCGGGTGTTTTGATAGCGCTGATCGTATACATGGGGCCGAGGGCAATTTTGACGACGACCTGCGCTGGAGGCTGTGCGGGCGCGCGGCGCAATAGGCTGGGCAGGCTGGGGTTGTTGAGGGCGAGGCCATTGATGGTGATCGCAACGGTGCCGGAATCATAGGCTTCGCTGTGCAACACCGTTAGCAGACGTTTCTGGTCCGCTTGTGCGCGCCCGATAAGCGCGAACGGGGAAACTTTCAGTTTGGTCCGCAATGTTTCCAACTGGGCACTTTTGCGCAGTAGCGTGTCGAGCGCTGCGTTGCCGGTTTTGCTCAGAGTTACACGATAGGGTTGGGGGTTCGCCGCGCAGGCCACACCAATGCCTAATCCAAACAGGCATAAGGATATCGTCACCGCGATGATCAGGGCACGCTCTGATAAACGCTTCATTGTGATAATACTTGGGTGCGGTGTGGGTGGTGCGTCAACCCGGTGGCCGGGCCGGGCCGGTCATGAAAAGGTCATTTTAAGTGAAATTTCAGTCATCTGCCGTCGGCTCAGCTGCGCCGATTCAGGAGGGGGGCTGCGGCGCGTGGGATGGTGAAACCAAGGCTTGTCAGGGCCTTACGGATATGGGGCGGGGCGTCCGCTTCGATTTCGAGCACGCCGCCACGGGGATGAGCGATGCTGAGACGGCGGGCATGCAGGTGCATTTGTTTCTCGAACCCTTCGGCATAGGCGCGCGCGCCGGCATAGGGTGCGTCGCCGAGGATGGGGGTTTCCAGGGCGGCGCAGTGGGCGCGGAGTTGATGGGTGCGGCCGGTGAGTGGACGCAATTCGAGCCAAGCGAATTTTCGCCCGGCATGATCGAGCGTGCGATAATCGGTGATTGCGGCGGCGGCGCCTTCATCGTTTCGGGCGGCGGGTTTGGTGCGCGCACCAGCGCCGCCGATGCGCGCGAGCGGCAGATCGATCCGGCCTTCTAACGGTATGGGTAAGCCGACGACCAGCGCCCAATAGATTTTTGCGGCATCGCGACCGCGAAACGCCGCAGCGAGGGCACTCGCGGCGAAGCTGTTTCGGGCCAGGATCAGCACGCCTGACGTACCGCGATCGAGCCGATGGACTAATTTCGGGCGCTCGGTGGCCTCGAATTGCAAAGCGTCTAACATGCCATCGAGATGGCGGGCGATGCCTTTGCCGCCTTGGGTCGCAAGGCCGGCGGGTTTGTCCAGCACCAGCACGTCATCGTCACGATAGAGCACGAGTTTGGCGAGATCGGCGGCTTCGTGACTGTTCAAATCGATCACGTGGCGGGTTGGCGCGCTGCTATCGGGCACCGGCGGGATGCGCACGGCTTGGCCGGGTTCCAGCCGCGTTGAGGCTTCAACCCGTTTGCCCGCGACCCGCACTTGGCCGGTGCGGCAGAGCCGTTGGATAACGCCCTGGGTGATGCCGGGATGATGGCGTCGCAAAAATCGATCCAGCCGCATTTGGGCTTCATCATTGCTGACGATACGCTGTTCGAGCCGCGATTCGGTTTCGTCCGTTTCGGTCATGACCGCTCCTCGCGTAATGTGTTCCAATGTTCCAGCCGACGCCGCAAGGTCGCCTCGAAGCCGCGCTCCACCGGCGCGTAGAGGCGCTGGCGCGCGACGCCGTCGGGGAAGTAATTTTGACCCGAGAACGCGTCCGGGCTTTGATGGTCATAGTCATAGCCAGCGCCGTAGCCAAGTTCTTGCATGAGTTTGGTGGGTGCATTGACCGCATGGGCGGGGGGTGCGACGCTGCCGGTTTGGCGGGCTAACCGCATGGCAGAACCAAAACCCTTGTAGGTCGCGTTGGATTTCGGCGCGGTGGCAAGATAGAGCACGGCTTGGGCGATTGCGAGATCGCCCTCCGGACTGCCCAGCCGCTCATAGCTTTCCCAGGCGGCGAGGGCTTGTGTTAGCGCCTGCGGGTCGGCCAGGCCGATATCTTCAACCGCGAAACGCACGAGGCGACGGGCGATATAGCGAGCATCTTCGCCGCCGGTTAGCATGCGGGCGAGCCAGTATAAAGCGGCGTCGGGGTCTGAGCCGCGCATGGATTTATGCAAGGCTGAAATGAGGTTGTAATGTTCTTCGCGGTTGCGATCATATAAGGCGGCGCGGCGGGCAATCAGGTTGGACAAGGCCGCGTCATCCAGCAACGGTTCAGGTGGCAATTGGGCGGCGGCGAGTTGTTCGACCATGTTGAGCAAGGCGCGGCCATCGCCATCGGCCATGGCGCGGAGGGTTTGCCGGGCTGAGCGGGTGAGTGGCAAATGGGTGCCCAAGCTTTGTTCGGCGCGGGCGAGTAAATGCTCCAAGGCTGGATCATCGAGGCGGGCGAGCACCAAGACCTGGCAGCGCGATAACAGCGCACTATTCAGGGCGAAAGAGGGGTTTTCGGTGGTGGCGCCGACGAGTGTTACCGTGCCGTCTTCGACCACCGGCAGAAAGCCATCTTGCTGGGCGCGGTTGAAGCGGTGAATTTCATCGACGAAGAGCAGGCTGCGGGTGCCGCTGCGGCGGCGTTGCCTTGCATCATCAAAGCAGCGTTTTAGATCAGCGACGCCGGAAAATACAGCGGAAATCGAGACGAAATGCAAACCGGCTTGTTCGGCAAGCAGCCGCGCGATGGTGGTTTTGCCGACACCGGGTGGCCCCCAGAGGATGAGCGAAGCGAGGCTTGCGCGCTCGAGCATGCCCGTGAGCAGGCCTTGCGGTCCGAGCAGATGATCTTGACCGATAACGGCATTGAGCGTGGTCGGGCGCAGCCTTTCGGCGAGGGGCATCGGGCCGCGCGGCGCGGCTTTTGGGAGGCTCTCGAACAGATCCGTGTTAGGTGGTGCTGATTCCACGTGATCAGGCGGCCATCGGCTCGCGCGCTTGGGGGAACAGAGCGGCGAGGGCAGGTTCAGAGGCAGCGCAGATGCCCAATTCGGTGATCAGGCCGGACACCAGCCGGGCCGGGGTTACATCGAAGGCGGGGTTAACCGCGTCGCTGTCCTTGGGCACGATCCGCACGGTGGCGATGCTGCCATCGAGCGCGCGGCCGGTGATGGTGGTGACTTCGCTGGCGGCACGCTCCTCAATGGGGATATCGCTCAGCCCATCGGCGATGCGCCAATCGATGGTGGAGGAGGGCAAGGCGACATAGAAGGGGATGCCATTATCGCGCGCGGCCAAGGCTTTCAGATAGGTACCGATTTTATTGGCGACATCGCCGGTGCGGGTGACGCGATCGGTGCCGACGATGACCATATCGATTGCACCACGCTGCATCAAATGCCCGCCGGCATTATCGACGATGACGGTATGGGGCACGCCGTGCTTGCCGAGTTCCCAGGCTGTTAGTGATGCGCCTTGGTTGCGCGGGCGGGTTTCATCGACATAGACATGCACATCGATCCCGGCATCATGGGCGCGGTAGATTGGTGCGAGGGCGGTACCCCAATCAACCGTCGCGATCCAGCCAGCGTTGCAATGGGTGAGCAGGTTAACCCGGCGGCCGCTGCGGGCGCGCGCTTCGATCAGGCTGAGGCCGTGGGTGCCGATGGCGCGATTGGTGGCGACATCCTCATCGCAAATGGCGGCGGCTGCTTGATAGGCGATATCAGCCCGTTCGGCGGGAGGATGCGTGCGCAGGCTCTGCTCCATGCGCTCGAGCGCCCAGCGCAAATTGATCGCGGTCGGGCGGGTGGCGGCGAGTTGGGCGATGACTTGGGTGAGGCTGTCATTGGAGGGATCGGCGCGCATGGCCAAGGCGACGCCATAAGCGGCGGTGGCGCCGATCAACGGCGCGCCGCGCACCTGCATGGCGCGGATGGCGTGGGCGACATGGTCAGCATTGCTCAGCCGGGCGATGTCGAACGTCCAAGGCAGTTTGGTTTGGTCGATGATGCGGACCGACCAATGATCGGTTTCATCAAGCCATATGCTACGGAAAGCCCGACCGTCGATTTTCATACTCTGCTCCTGGGGCATCAGCGGGGTCAATCATCAACGCGCCCGCGTTCAACCCATATCCATGCCGGTTTAGAGCCGCCGATGCAACACCGCGATCAGAGTGAATAGCCGACGCGCGGTTTCGAAATCGAGTACCGCCTTGCCCGCCAATCGGGCGATGACGAGTTCAGCGCCTTCATTATGCAGGCCGCGGCGGCCCATATCAATCGCCTGGATGCGCGCTTCGCGACCTTCGGCGACGGCGGCGGCGTAGCTTTCGAGCAGCATTTGGTAGTCACGCACCAAGGCGCGGAATGGCCCCGGTGCCAGCAGGAAAATTTGCAGCGAGACATCATCGGGTGAGCGCACATCGAACATCAGGCGTCCATCTTGCACCGAGAGATACAGCAAGGTTGGACGGTCGGGATGATCGATCAGAGCGAAGCGGTTATCGGCGGCGAGATCAGCCAAGGCTTGCCGGCGATCCGCATCTTGCATCGGCGAAAGTGCTGGCATGCTCTCATCATCGAGCACCACGCGCAGCAAATGACCCCTGCCAACGGGATCAGCCATTGGGGGGACGCATCGGTTGTTTTTTGCGGAGCATATCGACCTTGAGTAGCACGGCGATGACCATGCCTTTGACCGGGCGCAGGAGCAAAAGTTCAAGAATAATGATGAGTGGAACGAAAATCCAAACAGCGGTTAAGGCGGACATGTGGCCGTTGCGATCCGCCAGCACCAAGATCACCGCGATAACATGGAGTGACACAAGCAAGGTGATGTAGGGTGGCGCATCATCGCTTGGCACGCGACCGAGCGGTGCGGCGCAGGCGGCGCATTCGGCATTAACCTTGAGGTAGCCTTGGAAGATTGGCGCTTGCCCACAAGCGGGGCATTGCATGCGTAAGCCCCGACCGATGGCGATTGGCCAGGAGGGCATCGCCACTTCGGGAGATCTGGGACTGCCCTTGGGCCTCCAGTTATGGCCTAGATCATTCGGCATCGTCGCGGTGCCCTCTCCAATTTTGCTCATTGACGATAGCGTTGAACGGCTCAGCAGACAATGCGTGAGCACGATGCTGGCGTTACCGTACAAAGTGGTAGTAAATTCTGGCGAAATTAAGATGTTCTTTATTATTTCGAGTATTTTTCGATTTTTTGGCCGGCGGCTTGTCTGTCGGCATGGTGGATCAGCGTGGATATTGCGCAACAGCTACGCAAAAATCTGATAAATAATCATGTCTCAGTGCATGGTTTTTATTGACAGGACGCATGGACGCGGTGAATAGCGATTCAGACGCGTGTTTTTTTTCGATTCGCGCGCGCGGTTGGCAACCCCGTTAGCCCTCCGTTGCGCTGCATCATGAAGCGACAAATTGGCTCGCGTTGCAGGAAAGGACGGTTACGAACCGTGAACATTTGGCGATGACGCGATGCGCTCGCATGATTGGATTTTGGTTCCGCCGCGCATTCCGCGCGCGGGGCCCCTATTCCATTCGGCTTGCGGCTCCATCGGAGGCGTTGCGTTGAGCGCGGTGTCATCCAAAGGTCTTTCTGCTCGTATCGGCGCCGGGTGTGCTGTTCGCCCGGCTGGGCTATTTCTAACCTACTGTTTATCATATCGCACAGAGGACGAGGCCCGTTGGCCTGCATAACGCTCATCTGTGCCAACCAAGGAGTTCGACCGTGACGATGACTGAAACACTGCGTGCGCAAGCGATGGCTATGAAGGCTGCGACCAAGAAAGCCCCCGCTGCTGCCAAACCGAAGGCGGCTGCGGCGAAGCCTGCCGCGAAAAAAGCGGCGGCAAAACCGGCGGCGAAAGCAGCACCGACCAAGGCTGCGGCACCGAAGGCCGCTGCGAAGCCGGCAGCTAAGCCCGCGACCAAGGGTAAGACGGCGGCGGCGAAACCCGCAGCCAAAGCCCCCGCGAAAGCGGCGGCGAAAGCGGCGGTAAAGGCCGCGCCGAAAGCGGCTGCCAAACCCGCCGCGAAGGCTAAGGCTGCTGCGCCAAAGACCGCTGCCAAGCCAGCGGCGAAAAAGGCCGCTGCACCGAAGGCGGCCGCTAAGCCCGCCGCTTTGGCGCGCAGCAGCAGCAAAAAGGCCGCGAAGAAATCGGCCTAATTGATTGAGGCTGCGCAAAGCGGTTTTGATGGATCGATAATCGGTCTTGACGTTAGAAGCCGGCAGCTTTCGGGCTGCCGGTTTTTTATTTAGCCATGGGTATGGCTTGGTTCTGCCTGATCGGCCGATACCGGCTTTTGCTGGCACTCATCGGGTGGTAGTTGCAGATGCTGCAACGCGCCTCGCATGACGAAACCACCAAAATCAAGCCTGATATCACGGGCAACGCCGTTGGTGTAATAGCGCATTTGATTGCGAAAATCCGGCCCGTTATCGTGCGCGGCGCGGTGGAAAAATCCGATATCGACCGCCACTGAAGCAAGCTTGCTCAGCTGGTGGAACTTTGATCGGCGCGGTTTGCGGCGCTGCAAGATCGCGACAAAGGTGTGATCCGCACCGCGCACCGAGGTGCCATCGAACAAAGGCGGGTCGAAAAAGGATTGCCCCTTGGCGGCGGCGTGCAAAAAGGCGGTGGTATGTTCCATCGGGAACAAGGTGCCTTTGGGCAGCTTGACGATATGCGGCTTGGGGGCGGTGTAGACCACCGAGCCACCATTGGGGCCCATGGTGGCGGTGCCTTGCGAAACGGTTTTGGTCGTCTGCCCGTTAGTTTCACGATAGAGAAAGCTGAAGCGGGTGCCTTGCAGATTTTCCCAAGTATCATAGTCGCTGGTCGTTCGGCTCAGCACACCATTTTCATTGCGGATTAATAATGTCATCCGCTGGGCCACCGTATAAGCGTGGCAGGTGGTGGTGACATTAAATTGCAGCCGGCCAGTGGCCCCGGTAACGGCGTGGCCGCGCACGCGGGTAAGGTTAAGTGCGTAGGTCGCGCGTTGCGACGCCAGCGGCGTTGCCGCGAGCGCTGGGAGGGTGAATAGGCCAATCAGGCCGAGGGCGGGCGCGAGACGGTTCATGATCCGCGCCGCCGCCGACCGCCGCCGCGCCGTTTTTCAGGGTCATAGCCGCCACCGCCGGGGCCTAACGGTTCGGGGGTGCGATCGCGCGGGCGGCGCGGGGCGGCGGCGGGCGGTGGCAGACCGAGATCGAGTGCTTCGAGCCGTTTGATTTCGTCGCGCAACCGCGCTGCGGTTTCAAACTCGAGATTTGCTGCCGCGTTGCGCATTTTTTTCTCCAATTCGGCGATACTCGATTGCAAATCCTTGCCGATAAATTCATCAGCATCGGTATCCTTCACCGGTGCGACGGTGACGTAATCCTGTTCATAGACCGAGTGCAGCACCTCGCCGATATTTTTGCGAATGCTTTGCGGGGTGATGCCGTTAGCTTGGTTCCAGGCGGTTTGCTTGGTGCGCCGACGCTCGGTTTCACCGATTGCATATTCGAGGCTGCGGGTCATCCGATCGGCATAGAGAATGACACGCCCATCAACATTGCGGGCGGCGCGGCCAATGGTTTGCACCAAGGAGGTTGCCGAGCGCAGAAATCCCTCCTTATCGGCGTCGAGGATTGCGACTAACATACATTCGGGGATATCGAGCCCTTCGCGCAAAAGATTGATGCCAATCAACACATCATAGACACCAAGCCGCAAATCGCGAATAATTTCGATGCGCTCCAGCGTGTCGATATCCGAATGCAGATAGCGCACTTTCACGCCCTGTTCAGTCAAATACTCCGACAAATCCTCGGCCATGCGTTTGGTGAGGGTCGTGACCAGCACGCGCCCGCCGAGGGCGGCGACGGTTCGGCATTCGGCCAGCAAATCATCAACCTGACGCTCGACGGGGCGCACATCGATCACCGGATCGACCAAGCCGGTGGGGCGGATGACTTGTTCGGCAAAGACGCCGCCGGTGCGCTCAAGCTCCCACGGGCCGGGGGTAGCGGAGACAAAGACAGTGGTGGGGCGAAAGGATTCCCATTCTTCGAATTTCAGCGGTCGGTTATCGATGCAGGAGGGTAGCCGAAATCCGTAATCGGCCAGGATCGATTTGCGGGCGAAGTCCCCTTTATACATGCCGCCGATTTGCGGCACAGTGACGTGGCTTTCATCGACGATGAGCAAGGCATTACTGGGCAAATATTCAAACAAGGTTGGTGGTGGATCGCCGGGATTGCGACCGGAGAGATAGCGCGAATAATTCTCAATACCTTTGCAGGATCCTGTGGTTTCCATCATTTCGATGTCGAATGTGGTGCGCTGTTGCAGCCGTTCAACTTCGAGTAATTTGCCTATGGTGGTTAGCTCGGCCAGTCTTATTTGCAATTCGCGTTTGATCTGGCTGATCGCTTGGCCGAGCGTGGGGCGCGGGGTGACATAGTGGCTGTTGGCGTAAATCGCGATCGAAGCAAGGGCAGCGGCGGTTTCTCCGGTTAGCGGGTCGAACTCGGCGATATTTTCGATCTCGTCACCAAACAAGGTGACCCGCCATGCGCGGTCTTCATATTGGCTTGGGAAAATATCCACGGTTTCACCGCGCAGGCGAAACGTGCCACGCTGGAATGCGGTATCGTTGCGGCGATATTGCAGCTCGACCAGGGCTTTGGCCAGTTTATCGCGCTCGATGCGCCCGCCAACTTCGAGGCGTACCACCATTTGGCTATAGGTTTCGACCGAGCCAATGCCATAGATGCAGGAAACTGAGGCCACGATCACAACATCGCCGCGCTCTAACAAGGCTTGGGTGGCCGCGTGGCGCATCCGGTCGATTGTTTCGTTAATCTGCGCGTCTTTTTCGATATAGGTATCGGTGCGCGGGACATAGGCTTCGGGTTGATAATAATCATAGTAGGAGACGAAATACTCGACCGCGTTATCGGGGAAAAACCCTTTCATTTCGGCATAAAGCTGGGCCGCCAGGGTTTTGTTGGGAGCCAGGATCAACGCCGGGCGCTGCGCCGCTTCAATGACTTTCGCCATGGTGAAAGTTTTGCCTGAGCCGGTGACACCGAGGAGCACCTGATCCCGCTCGTCTTGCGCGAGACCATCGAGCAAGGTTTTGATTGCTTGGGGTTGATCACCGGCTGGCTGATAATCAGACACCACGCGCAAAGCCCGCTGCATAGGCGGCGGATTTTGCTTTTTCGGCATGAATGCCACGGGCGCTGTGGCGCCTAGGGCGTGGGTGAGCGGAAAATCAGCCATTCCGCCTCATTTCTTTTTTGTGCCCTTATCAATCAGGCCTTTCATCTCATCCATCGCTTCGGAAAAGCGGTGATTGAGTTTGCTCACCGCCTCATGATTTGAACGTTGGATCAGATCGCCGAGATCACGCATGTTGGTGACGGCGGTTTCATAAGCGTGCTTGAGCAATTCGGCTTGTTTCGTTGCACGCGCTTTTGGGGTTTCGGTGGCGGACAGGCCGCGAAGCTGATCGGTCAATTCGGTCATGGTTTGCTGCATGATTTCCATATGGCGCCGTGCGACCGCCTGAGCACCTTCGAGGGCAACGCGATTGGCTTCGGATAAGGCTTCCATGTTCCGCCGATAGGCCGCGAGCACCACATCCATATCCGGAATTGCTGGCATTTTCATCGCACCGAATGCCTTGGAAAAATCGATATCAGGCATGAAAGCGCCGAGCGGCGCCATCATTGGGGCGGCGGTCTTTGCGCCAACTTTTGGCTCGGCCCGCGGCTCGACTTTTGGGGCTTCGACTTTCGGGAGTTCGAGTTTTTGAGGCTCGGCTTTGGGGCCCGGGGCTTTGGAGCTTTGGGCTTTGGGGCCTTCGGCTTTTTGGGAAACGAGTTTGGGTTTGTTGGTCTTGCTGGTTTTGGACACGGCCATCATGCTCTCCCTCAGTGGAAAATCGGCTGCCGGATCTGCGCTGCGCCCGGCCGGTTTATTAGTCTAGCCCAATAGCGATCTGCTCGCCAACGTTAATCAGGCCCTAGTGTCCACTCTGATTCCGAAATCCAACGGATTTCAGAATCAGAGTGGACACTAGTCCGGGCGCTCCGGGTCATCGAAGGGGGGCACCAACGGTGCATCATCGACAGGGGATTCGTCATGCGCGACGGGCGGGGCGTCGGGCGTGTGGGCGGGCTCGCGGCGGTTCATCATCACGCTGCGGGCGACTTGATCGGCACGGGTCAAGGCCGCGTCCAACGCTGCCATGGTGGTGGATAAATCCTCGGACTCATCACGCAGCCACGCGCGAATGGTCCAAGCCCAAACCGCGACCAAGCCACGGGCGCGCAAGGCGCCGCGCCCACCGCGCGCCGAGATTTCTGCCGCTTCGAGCATCCAGCCCATCGACTGCACCGTGGCACGGGCCAGCACCAGCGACAGGCCGGGATCGAATGGCGCCATGCGCATCAGGGCGATAACGCCCGCCCGATGGCTCTGGAGAAAATCGACCCTGCGCATCAGCACATCGAACAGCCGGTCCTTGACCGACCCATCGGTCATCGCGCCGTCGATCGCTGCCGCATCGGCCAGCCGACCGAAATCCAGCACAATCGCCATCACCGAGCGATAGCGCCGGCGCGCGCGCGCAAGATCGAGCCCGGCATGGCGGGCTGCGGCGGCGACCGACACGCGCCGCCAACCCTGCTCGCCCGCGAGCGCAAAAGCGGCGGTTACCAGGGCATATTCAAATTCTGTTTCGGTCATGGCAATTATTTAGGGCGCGCAAGCGACTTTGCCAACCGAAAACGGCTAAATCGCCTCGCTCAGCGCAATCGCCGCCTTGCAGCCCGCTTTGATCACGGTGGTGAGTGTTCGATAAAACGGCGTTAACTCCGCCTCATTCGCCAAGCCAATATCGCGATGTTCGAGTTCTTCGGCTCGAAATGTCTCAATGGTGGTGCGCAGCAATCCTTCATCATCGCCGAGTTCAGCGGCTTGGGCAGCATAATGAGCATCGATGGTTTCTTCGACCGCAACGGTGCAGGCCATAGCGGCCCGCGCCCCCAAGGCCGCCGTCGCGGCCCCCAAGGCGAACCCGGCAATGTGCCAGAAGGGCAGCAGGGCGGTGGGACGGACCCGACGCTCGACCACCATGCGCGAGAACACATCGAGATGATGCTGTTCCTGCTCGGCCATGTGACGCAGGATTGGCGCATGGCGCGACCGGCCGAGTACGGCGAGTTGGCCCGCATAAATCCGCTTTGCGCCATATTCGCCGGCATGATCGACCCGGATCATGCGCGCGAGCCGGGCGCGCTCGGTCGCATCGCCGGGTAAGGGGCCTGATGACAGGCCGGTGTCAGGTGGTGTGCTCATAGGGCTCTCCTGTTACCGCTGCTCATCAAATAGGCGGCGATCAGGCCGGCGATAGAGAGGGCGGCACAAAAATCCATCGTGGCGAAGGAAATGGGCAGCCCGTGGATCAGATAAACCGGGGAATCGCATGAAGCGGAGGGGCGTAGCGGCATTGCCCCCATCGAGAGCGGCGCGATATTGCATTCGGGCAGAGGGCTTTTCCACCAATGCTGTTCGGCGCCGATATGCACAAAGGCAATCACATCATCACCGAGCATGGTGAGCACGGCGAGGGCGAGGGCGGGGCGGCCGACTCGCGGGGCTATCGCGCCGATCAGGCCGAGCAGAATGATGATCCGGTAAGGCCAGCGCTCGATATAGCAGAGCGGGCATGGCACGAGATGCTCGACGAATTCGCCAAAATACGCAACACCGAGGGCAGCAAGCCCCGCAAGTGCCGCTAGCAGGCAGGCCTGCTGCACCGAAACCTTATTCATGATGGCGATATGCCCAAGCCGCTTCCCTCGTGCAATAAGCCGCGATAGAGCGGGGCATGATTTCTGATCAGTATCGTTGTATTTTTGTCCATATTCCCAAATCCGGTGGGACCAGCATCGAAGACGTGATCTGGCCGCTGCCACGCTGCGAGAGCGATTTGTGGATGGGTTTCATCGATGCATATCACAATAAATATCAAACCGGTGGTTTGCAGCATTTGACGGCGGCGCAGATTCGCACCGAGGTGGGTGAAATGCGGTTCGCGGCCTATTGGCGCTTTTCGATTGTGCGCAACCCGTTCGACCGGCTGGTGTCGCAATACGCGTCGATGCCGAAACGGCCGGATTTGTGCGAATTCATCGGTTTTGCCCCGGATGGCGATTTCAGCGCCTATTTGGATGCGATTGCCCGCAAGCCGCATGTGCAATGGATGTCGCAAGTGGCGTTTCTGACCGGTGATGATGGGGCGCTGCTGGTGGATACGCTCTATCGCTATGAGACGTTCGCGCAAGGCGCGGTCGCGATTTTTGCGCGGCTTGGCTTAGCTGCGCGGCACATACCACACGCGAATCGCGGCGATCGGGGGCCATATCAGGATTATTATGGAGCGGCGGAGCGGCGCTTTGTTGCCGAGGTGTTTGCTGCGGATTTGGCGCGGTTCGGCTATCAGTTTTAGCATAAGCCCAGAAAGGGGCATTCAATCGGACTGGAGACGTGCTCGTCATCAAAACTTCATGGAAGCGGACTTCCGTTGATGCGTGGCTTTCGGCCATATATTAAAAATCCTGAAATTGGAGTTAATGATGCGCCGTTCATTATTCGCGTTACTCTTATCCACTGCGTTGGTGGGCCCCGCGATCGCAATATCCGCCTCGCCTGTCGGTGCTGTGCAAAATCCAGCGCCGTCGGCCGCGATGCCCTATCGGGTGAAGGCGGGCGCAGAGCCGCATCTGACCACGGCGCAGATGGCCAATTTGATCCGGCACCATATTAAATATGTGTTTGTGCTCTATCAGGAAAATCGCTCATTTGATTCGTATTTTGGCACCTTCCCGGGTGCTGACGGGCTCTATTCGCAGCCGAGCGCGCAAACGCCGGGATTTACCCAAAAAATTATCGGCGTTTCGGGAAAAACCGAGATGATCAAGCCATTTCGCATTGGCCCGAAGCAATTTGCCGCTGATACCGATGATATAGATCATTCGCACCCGATTATGTTTGCGAAAATGAATATCAAAAACGGCCAAGCGCTGATGAACCATTATGCGCTGGATGAAGAGCGCAAATATTGGAAAACCGGCGCAACGCCCTCGCTCAAAGCCAAGCAGATGGGCGAGTTGGCAATGGCGCATGAGGATTGCAACACGATCCCGATTTTGTGGCGCTATGCGGACCGGTTTGTGCTGATGGACCATATGTTTCAGGACATGGTCGGGCCATCGACGCCGGGGAATTTATCGATTTTTGCGGCGCAAACCGGCCTCACGCAATGGGCGCTGCACCCGAATGAGGCTTGGCATAATCCCAATCAGCCGGGTGAGCCGGTGGATTCGGACATTAACCCGGTTTGGGGATCAGCCAAGGACAAGTTGGCGCAGAAACTAGTGCCGTATAATCCGCGCTCTTACCCGCGGACAGTGGCTGGAAAAGTGCAGGATAATCAGACCTACGCGACCATTGCACTGACCACGGCGGGCGGCACGGTGGTGAAGAAGACCGATGCTGATTTGGATAAAAAGGTCGATCTTGCGGACGTCAATCAGGATATCGCGTTTATCCAACGGCTAGACGAGAATAAAGTTGCTTGGCGTTGGTTCCAAGAGGGTTATTCTGCCAAGCCGGTCGCGGGTAATTTGGGGCCGAAGGATGCGCAAGGGGTGCATGCCTCCTACATCACCCACCATAATGGCCCGCAATATTTCGGCTATATCGCCAATAACCCCAAAATGGTGGCCGATATGGGCGGGATGCGGGCATTTTTTGCCGCCGTAACCGGCGGGACGCTGCCCGCGGAAGGTGGGGTGTTTTATCTCAAGGGTGGGTATCAGAACGGCTTTGGGCTGCACCCCACTGATCCGAATCCAGCCGTGCAAAAGCGGTTCTTGGGCGATGACGATCATCCTGGCTATTCGGATGCGCAGATCAGCGAGGCGATGTTGGCCCGTGCGGTGAACGCGATCGCCCAGAGCAAATATTGGGCGCATTCGGCGATTATTATTACCTGGGATGATTCCGAGGGTGATTATGACCATGTGCCACCCCCCAGCCTTGCGACGGCCCCGGATGGCACGCGGTTGAGCGATGGTCCGCGGGTGCCGTTTTTGGTGATCTCGCCTTATGCAAAGACCCATGCGGTGTCCCATGCGATCGGTAATCAGGCTTCGGTGATTAAATTCGTCGATGCGGTGTTTCACTTGCCGCCGCTCGCGACCTTGCCGGATGAGCAGAAGGGCCGGGCAATGGGGCTCAAGAATCTGCACCAAAAATATATGGGACCGTTCGATGCGGAAACGCCTGACGTGACCAACCTGTTCTCGGCGTTCGATCCGGCGCGGCTTGATGGCCGCGCGAAGCCCCTGCCCGCCCATTATGCGATGGTGCCAACCAGTTGGACCACCGCAATGCCCGCGCAAACCGGCGCGGATTGTAAGGCGATTGGGGTGGTGCCGACCGATATCCAGCTTCATCTGCCAAACCCGATCCCGGATGATTTTAACCCCCGGCCAAAAACCAACCCGACGCAAAAACAACCTTGACGGGAATTTTTTGATGATACACCCTGGCATTGCTGGCTCAAGTCAGCATGTCAGGGGGTATCATGCATCGTCTGCGTCCAGTTCAAGTTATGTTGATTTTTATCGTTTCGCTGCTTGCGGGCTCCAGCGCCCTCGCCGCAACTTATCACAAGGCCGATCCGGCGAAGCTGCGCGGCAAAGAATTCAAGACACTCGCTGCGGCTAAGGCCGCTTGCGGCACTAGCCCGGTGGTGTGGGTGAATATCAAGGGCGTGGTGTTCCATACACAGAAATCTCGCTGGTTTGGTCATTCCAGATCGGGCATTTATAGTTGCCGCAACGCGGCCAAAGCGGCCGGGTTCTGGCAGTCAAAATATTAATTTCCCCGCCTGCGATGAGCGGTTGGCACGACCTTCCGGCTGCGTCTATGATATTTCGATGAAAACTGATCCCCGCCTTGCTGATTGGATGCCGGAACTGACAGCCTGGCGCCGCGATTTTCACGCTCATCCCGAATTGGGCTATGCCGAGCATCGCACCGCCGCCCTGGTTGCCGAGCGGCTAGCCAGTTTTGGGCTTGAGGTGAGCACCGGTATTGGGGGGACCGGCGTGGTGGGCACGCTGCGCAATGGCGCGGGCAATCACGCGATTTCGCTCCGCGCCGACATGGACGCGTTGCCGATGACCGAAGCGAACGAATTCGCCCATCGCTCCAGCGCGCCGGGGCGCATGCATGCCTGTGGCCATGATGGCCACACCACCACCCTGCTCGCCGCTGCGCGGCTCCTCGCGGCGCGGCGAAATTTTTCAGGAACTGTGCATTTTGTGTTCCAGCCGGCCGAAGAAGGCGGCGCGGGGGCAGCGCGCATGATTAAAGACGGGTTGTTCGAGCGATTCCCCTGCGATGCCATGTTCGGCGCCCACAACGACCCTACCCTGCCCCTCGGCACCATATCGGCCTCGCCCGGCACCGTGAATGCCGCTGCTGACGAACTCACCATCACCATTACCGGACGCGGCGGTCACGCCGCCCGCCCGCACGCGACGATCGATCCGGTGCTGGCGGGTGCACAAATCATTCTTGGCTTGCAAACCATTGTGTCGCGCCGGGTCGCGCCGCTCGATTCGTGTGTGGTGTCGATCTGCCAGTTTCACGCGGGGAGTGCCCATAACGTGATTCCCGGCGACGCGGTTTTGAATGGCACTGTGCGCACGATGACCGCCGCCGTGCAGGAGCAGGTCGCTCAGGAGATTCCGGCATTGATCCATCATCTCGCCGCCGCGAGTGGTGCCACCGCCGAGGTGGTTTATGATCGCGGTTATCCGCCCGTGGTCAATGACGCCGACGCCGCCGCCCGGGTGCGCGACGCCGCATCCGCCCTGCTTGGCAGTGAACATGTCATCGCTGATCTGCCCGCCTCGATGGGTGCCGAAGATTTTTCTTATTTCGCGCATCATCGACCCGCCTGTTTTTTTCGTATTGGCCAAAATGACGGCAACAACGGCACATTTGGTCTGCACCATCCGCGCTATGATTTTAACGATCACGCCATCCCGATTGGCGCCAGCCTGTTCGCCGCCTTGGTCGAACAGGAATTACCTGCGTGAGTTTGATTGCGAATGGCTCCCTTCGCATTGGCATTGATGCGCTCCTGCTCGGGTTTCCCGCCTTGTTCTCCATCGTCAATCCGCTCGGCGGGGCGATTATTTTTAACGAAGTTACCGCCGATCGGACCCACGGCGAACGGCTGATCCTCGCCCGCCGGGTGGCCCTCAACGCCACTTTGGTGATGCTCGTTTCGCTCTGGGGCGGGACCTATATACTCAGCTTTTTTGGCATCACCCTCAACGCCCTGCGCCTCGCCGGCGGGCTCGTGGTCGCCGCGCGCGCTTACCAAATGCTGACCGCACCCGAAATTCAGGATGCCCGCAAGCAAGCGCAAGCCGAAACCGCGAGCCCCACCCTCAGCCTACCGAAAATCGCCACCATCGCCTTCTTTCCACTGACCCTGCCCCTCACCACCGGGCCCGGCACCATCGCCGTTGCCATCGCACTCGGCACCCAACGCCCCGTCTATGGCACCTCGCTCCTCTGGTTCTTCGCCGGCCTGTCACTCGCCGCTATTGCGACCGCCGCACTAATCTGGATCGCCTATAGCCTCTCCGATCGCCTCGGTAGCCTGCTCGGCGAAACCGGCCGCCATATCGTGGCACGCCTCGCCGCCTTCCTACTGCTCGGCATCGGCGTGCAAATCATGCTGTCAGGCGCCGTGCCGGTGCTGCATCAGGCGCTAGTGTCCCGATCCTGAAATCCGTTGGATTTCGGAATCAGAGTAGACACTAGAAAATTCAATGATTTAGTGGCCTGCTTATCCCTGAAATTCATCTCATGAATTTCAGGGGCAGGACACTAGGGGTGATGGGCAAAGGTTGAGAAACGGCCGGGGTTCTGCCCTGGACCCGCTAAGGGCTGAGCGCCTAGAGCGGGATGCGTTTTCAACGATCCGCTCTGGCGATGTTTTGGCGAGCAATTTCATTCGTTTGGCTTGAATCTGCGATTCAACCTAAACGAATATTGCTCTAGAACCAGTTAGCGTTTTATGGTTGGGGAGGACGATCCGGGCATGTTCCGGGGATAGGCGGGCGCATCGCCCTCCCCAACCCTAAAACGAATGGATTGCAAAGGCTCGCCTTTGCCGGGGTTCCAAGGGGCCGCGCCCCTTGGCCTTCCCTTTAGCGCGTACCCATCGCCCCGTGATCAGGCGGCGTCGGACGCGCGGTCGGCTTTTTTGCGGGTGTGGGGGTCGAGGTGGCGCTTGCGCAGGCGGATGGCGCCTGGGGTGACTTCGACCAATTCATCGTCTTCGATATAGGCGATGGCTTGTTCGAGGTTGAGGCGGCGGGGCGGGACGAGGAGCAGGGCTTCGTCTTTGCCGGCGGCGCGGATGTTGGTGAGTTTCTTTTCTTTGATCGGGTTGATGTCCAGATCGTTTTCGCGGGAATGTTCGCCGAGGATCATGCCGAGATAAACTTTTTCGCCGGCGCCGATGAACAGGGTGCCGCGATCTTGCAGGGCGAACAGGGCGTATTGCACGCTTTCGCCGTCGGAATTGGAGATCAGCGCGCCGTTGCGACGGCCTTCGAGGGTGCCTTTCCAGGGGCCGTAGCCGATGAAGTGGCGATTCATCACGCCCGAACCACGGGTATCAGTGAGGAATTCGCCGTGATAACCGATCAGGCCTCGGCTGGGGATATGGAAGGTGAGGCGTTGTTTGCCGCCGCCGGAGGGGCGGATATCCTGGAGTTCACCTTTGCGGCGAGACATTTTTTCGACGACGACGCCGGCATAGGGTTCATCGACATCGATCAGCACTTCTTCCATTGGCTCCTCGCGGTCGCCGGTTTCGGCGTTTTCGCGGGTGAGCACGCGGGGGCGGCCGATGGTGAGTTCGAAGCCTTCGCGGCGCATTTGTTCGATCAGCACGCCGAGCTGAAGTTCGCCACGGCCGGCGACTTCGAAGGCTTCGGTTTCGTTGGAATCGGTCACTTTGATGGCGACATTGCCTTCCGCTTCACGGAACAGGCGTTCGCGAATTTGGCGGGAGGTGACTTTTTTGCCTTCGCGACCGGCGAGCGGGCCGTCATTGATGCGGAAGGTCATTGAGAGGGTTGGCGGATCGATCGGGGTGGCCGGGAGGGCGGCGCTGATTTCCATGGCGCCGATTGTATCGGGCACGGTGGCTTCCTTGAGCCCGGCGACGGCGATGATGTCACCGGCTGAGACTTCATCGACCGGCACGCGCTCGAGGCCGCGGAAGGCGAGCAATTTGGTGAGGCGGCCGGTTTCGACGGCGCGGCCATCGAAGCTGATGGCGCGGACGGGCATGTTGACGGTGGCGCGGCCTTGCTCGACGCGGCCGGTCAGGACGCGGCCGAGGAAATTATCGCTCTCGAGGATGGTGACGACCATGGCGAATGGGGCGTCTTCCGGCAGGTTGGGCGCGGGGACGTGGCTCAAGATGAGGTCAAACAAGGGCTTTAGGGTTTCGCGGGGGCCATCGAGCGTGGTGGTGGCCCAGCCTTGGCGGCCTGAGGCGTAGAGCATCGGGAAATCGAGCTGTTCATCGGTCGCGCCGAGGGCGGCGAACAAATCGAACACTTCGTTATGGACTTCATCGGCGCGGGAATCGGGGCGATCGATTTTATTGACCACGACGATGGGTTTCAGACCGCGCGCGAGGGCTTTGCCAACCACGAATTTGGTTTGTGGAAGCACGCCTTCAGCGGCATCGACCAGGACCACGACGCCATCGACCATGTTCAAGATACGCTCGACTTCGCCGCCGAAATCGGCGTGGCCGGGGGTATCGACGATGTTGATTCGCACATCGCCCCACTGCACGGCGGTGCATTTGGCGAGAATGGTGATGCCGCGCTCACGTTCGAGATCGTTGCGGTCCATCGCGCGTTCCGCGACGTGCTGATGGGCGCCGAAAGAGCCAGATTGCTTGAGCAATTGGTCCACCAGCGTGGTTTTGCCATGATCGACATGGGCGATGATCGCGACGTTGCGGAGATTGGCTTGGGTCATGAATAATGTCTTTCGGGAGCGTTCGCGGGTGTCCTACACGTTTTGCGCTGCAAAAGCGAGTATCGACGCAAAAAGGGCGGCGCATGGCCGCCCTTCGCTTCGTCGGTGGGTAAAAAGCAGATTATTTGGACGGCGGCGGCGCCATTCCGGGGCCGTGACCCATAGGCCCGTGACCCATGGCATCGTGACCCATGGCATTGTGACCCATAGGACCATGACCCATCGGACCATGACCCATGGCATCGTGACCCATCGGGCCGTGACCCATGGTCATTGCCTTATGCGTCATCATCATGGCGGTGTGATAATCGCCGGCCATGACGGCGTGCCGGGCCTGTTCAATGGTGGCGACTTCGGGCGTGTTGATCGGGCCGTTGACGCTGCCTTGCACGTACGAGCCGGTCAACATATCGGTTTCGGCGCGGCCGAGCGCCTCGTGGGCGCGCATTTTATCGTGCGCCTTGATCGCTTGGCCAGCGATGTGAAGATAGACCCCAGCCGGCGCGTTATCCGGCATCATCGCCATATGGGATTCGGGACGACCCATCGGGTGACCCATATGATCCATGTGGCTCATTGGACGTGCCATGGCTTTGTGCATCGGCTTGGCCATTGGCTTTTGCATCGGAGGCTTTTGCATCGGCGGCTTTTGCATTGGAGAATTTTGCATCGGGGTTTGTGCGGGTGCTGCCATCGGCGACGGGTTGACTGCGGGCATTGGTTCAGTCGCCTGCGGGGTCGCGGGGGCGGTGGGCGGTGCAACGCTGGTTGCGCCGGGATTACCCGTGGTGGCTTGCGGCGAAGGCGGGGGCGTGCCCGGCGAGGCTGGTGTTGTCGAGGTTTGAGCGAAAGCGACCCCGGCAAAAAGCAAGGCCGAAGCGCTGGCGAGCATTAGTTTTTTCATTGATCGTCTCCGTTGTTGGTTGCAGGGAACGCGAACTCTCGTTGCGTTACATGGATGCTTTGTCCATGTGCGACAAGCGCAATGATTTGACGATCACATTAAACCCGAGTCAGAAACGGGCTATGTGGGTCCTTCGCTTGCCTCTCATCGGCCTCGTGCTTGCGCTGAGCCTATATGCGCTCGGTTATGGCGTCGCGTGCGCGGCGCCAAGTTCGCCATTGGCCCCGCCGGGTGAGGCTTGTCTGGACGCGGCACACCACACCACGCGCCGGGCCGGGTTGCCGAAGGGCATGCTGCGCGCGATCGGGATGGTGGAAACCGGCCATGTTGATCAGGCGACCGGCACGATGACTCCCTGGCCCTATTCTGTAGATGTGGATGGCACGGGCCGCTGGTTCAACCGGGCCAGCAGCGCGATTGCTTACGTGCATGATGCGATCGCGGGTGGGGCGCATTATATCGACGTGGGATGCTTTCAGATTGATCTGGCCGCTCACCCCAATGCCTTCGCTAGCCTTGAGGCTGCGTTTAACCCGGCCGACAATGCCCGCTATGCGGCGCATTTTCTAAACCTATTGCATGGCGAATTCGGCACTTGGTCCGCTGCCATCGCGGCCTATCATGCGGGAACGCCTGCTTTGGGCGTGCCGTACGCCCAGCGTGTGCTGGCGGCGTGGGGCCGAGGTGGCACCTATCATGGTCCCACCACGCCCCGCCGCCGCGCCGCCAAACTGAGCGATCCGTATGTCATTCACATCGGGCCGAACAGCTCGGGCGGCTTGCCAAAAATCGTCACGCCTTAGCGAAATTAGCGACCAGGCGGCGGATAGCCATAGCCCGGTGGCGGGGGCGGGGGGGGTTGCTGGCCATAACCTCCCTGATAACCACCTTGCTGGTAGCCGCCTTGCTGGTAACCGCCTTGCTGGTAACCTTGCTGGTATCCGGGCCGTTGTGGCGTCGTGAGTGCGCCACCGAGGGCCCCGACGCCGGCGCCGAGCAGCGCACCGGTTGCCGGGCTGCCACCGGTTACCGCACCAAGGGCGGCACCGGCACCGGCACCTAAAGCCGCTCCACCGAGGGCGCGTTGACCTGGGCTATACGGATTGGTGCAGCCACCAAGGCCGATCACCGCGACCAGCGCCGTCGCCGCGATCAAGCGTCGCGTGTTACGCGTTTGAAAACTGATCATAATCGGTTCCTCCTGAACTCGTGAGCCAGATATGGCGCGCCATGATGGCTAATACAGGGTGTAACCATGGTTAAATCAGGGCGTTGCGGGCGGCACGCTACCGGTCAGAACCGCGATGACAAATAGCGGTCCGATAAGCAGATACTGTAAATCCTCGAAAAATGAGGGTTTGCGGCCTTCATAATAATGGCCGACAAACTGGCCGATCCAGGCCAGCAAGAATAATAGCACCGCAAACCATGCCGCACCGCCGGTGCCTAAGAGCGGCTCCACCAACCAAACCCAGACGACCAGCATGCTCAGCATCACCAGCGCCATCCGTAAGGCGGGGGATCTGCCGAGCCGGGCATAATAGACCAGGGCCAATCCGATTGCGATGATCGCAAGGAGGAGATTGATGGTTGTTAATAACCCGATCACCGCGAACAAAATGGCCGGAACGCAGACACAATGGATCAGCTCATTACGCCGATCCCGGTGGCTTTGGGCATAATGCGCTAAGCGGGCGTTCAAGGTAGTCTCCATCCACTTACGATACCATGGCGGCGTGCGACGATGGTAGGGGCTGTTTTAATTGAGGATCGCATCAGCGATGCGTGATGACGGTGTCAATCGGGACGCGGCGTCCCCATCTCCAGAGGATCGCGGTAGTGCCGCTTCATCATCAAAGGATTATCCGATGAGCCATATTCTGATTGTAACCACCTCTCATAGTGCGATTCCCGGCGCAGCTGAGCCGACGGGCGTGTGGTTTGAAGAACTCGCAGCGCCGTATTACGCATTCATTGATGCGGGGGCGAGCGTGACGATTGCCTCGATTGCCGGTGGCGCGGTGCCGATCGATGGCCGTAGCCTGACCGAATCGCCGTTGCCCGCTACGGTGACGCGGTTTCAGAACGACACCAAGGCGATGCACGCGATGACCCATTCCAAGCCGATCACCAATCTCGATCCGGCGCCGTTTGACGCGATTTTTCTGCCCGGCGGCCATGGCACGATGTGGGATTTGCCGGGCAACAAGGCGCTCGGCATCGCGATCACGCGCTTTGATGCCGCGGGAAAAATTGTCGCCGCCGTTTGCCATGGACCCGCCGCGTTTGCCGGGCTGAAGGGCGCTGATGGCGCGGATTTCATCAAGGGCCGGTCGATCACCTGCTTCACCGACAGCGAGGAGCGTGCGGTGAAATTGGACGACAAAGTGCCGTTCTTGCTGGAAACCACGCTGCGCGAGCAGGGGGCAAAAATCAGCACCGGTGCTGATTTCGCACCCCATGTCATCGCTGATCGCAATTTGCTGACCGGACAAAATCCGAAATCATCCGCGCCGCTGGCCGACGCGGTGATTAAGGCGCTGAATGCCCGCCCGGCGAAAGCGGCGTAAGCTTGGCGCTTACAACGCCCCGCCCCGTCGCCCTGCGGCGGCGGCGAGGCGCAGGCGCAGCGCGTTCAGTTTGATGAAGCCGGCAGCATCCTGCTGATTATAGGCCCCTTGATCATCTTCGAACGTGACCATGCGGGTTGAATAGAGCGAATGCGGGCTTTCGCGACCGATCACCATCACGTTGCCTTTATAGAGTTTGAGCCGCACGGTGCCGGTGACCGAGTTTTGGCTGGCATCGATCAGCGCTTGCAGCATGTGGCGCTCGGGGCTGAACCAAAAACCGTTATAGATCAGCTCTGCATAGCGCGGCATCAGGCTGTCTTTGAGGTGCGCGGCCTCACGGTCGAGCGTGATGCTTTCGATTGCCCGATGGGCGGCGAGCAGAATCGTGCCGCCCGGCGTTTCATAGATGCCGCGCGATTTCATGCCGACGAAGCGGTTTTCCACCAAATCCAGCCTGCCAATGCCGTTATCGCGACCGAGCGCGTTGAGTTTGGTCAGGATCGTCGCGGGCGAGAGGTCTTCGCCATTGAGCGAGACGGCGTCACCACGGGCAAAGCCGATGGAAATGATGGTGGCCACATCCGGCGCGGCTTCCGGGCTGATGGTGCGCTGATAGACGATTTCATCCGGCGCTTCGCCCGGATCTTCGAGCAATTTTCCTTCGGAGGAGGAATGCAGCAAGTTCGCATCGACCGAGAACGGTGCTTCACCGCGCTTGTCCTTGGCAATTGGAATTTGATGGGTTTCGGCGAATTCCAACAATTTGGTGCGGCTGGTCAGGGACCATTCGCGCCACGGGGCGATCACCCGGACATCGGGTTTGAGGGCGTAATAGGCCAGTTCGAACCGCACCTGGTCATTGCCTTTGCCGGTCGCGCCATGCGCCACGGCATCCGCGCCGACGGCTTCGGCGATCTCGATCTGGCGCTGGGCGATCAAGGGCCGGGCGATTGAGGTGCCGAGCAGATATTGGCCCTCATAGAGAGCGTTGGCCCGGAACATTGGGAAGACGAAATCGCGGGTGAAGGTTTCGCGCAAATCCTCGACGAAGATTTCCTTGACGCCGAACATCTCGGCCTTGCGCCGTGCTGGTTCGAGTTCCTCGCCTTGGCCCAAATCGGCGGTAAAGGTGACCACTTCGGCACCATATTCGGTCTGCAACCAGCGAAGAATCACGCTGGTATCCAGCCCGCCCGAATAGGCCAGCACAACTTTTTTCACGCTCCGATCTGCCATGACGCATACTCCTCTTCGCTTCGCGACCTATCAGCCGGGCTTAGCGTTGCCAAGCCACGTTGTTCATCTAATCTGCTCCGGCGATGATTGAGCCCCCTGCCCCGCAGCGCACACGCTTGGTGCCGCTTGCTGAAACCCATGCGCCACCGCTGCAAAGCCTGTGCGAGGCTTGCCGCGAATTTTATCGTGAAACAACGGGCGTGCCGCCCGGACCGTCCGAGATCGAAAATCTCCTTGCCGATGTGCCGCCACATGGCGACCGACGCCAAAAGCGACTTTGGGTGATTTTTCACCAAGCAATTCTGATCGGTATCGCCGATTGCACCTTTGGGCATCCGGAACAAGGTGATTTCTGGATCGGGCTATTGCTCCTGCACCCTGATTGGCGTGGACAAGGGCTTGGCAGCGATATTGTGCGGGCACTCATGGATTATGCGCGACGCAACGATGCGCCCCGGATTGGTATAGGCGTGAAGGCTGATTACCGCGCTGCGCAGGTTTTTTGGCGTGGCCTGGGGTTTGCGCCGGTCACCCAGCAACGCATGGATCTGCCTGGTTTCGGCCCTACCCTGTTCGATGTGATGATGCTGCCGCTCGGATGAGCGAGGTCAAGGCCGGGCTTTTATGCGCTGCGTGTTAAGTCAAGGCGGATTGGTGAGAATCCAACCCCATCGATCAGCCCGTATTGCGGCGAGGAAATGCGGGCTACGTTTTTGGGTTGGAGCAAATATTGATGCAAAAACCCCAGAAACTGATCGGGCGTCACTTCTCGCCAACCGTCAGAGCCCAGAATATACCAATAATCATAGCAGCGCAGGGCCTCCACCACATCGAGCATGCGGCGCAGGCGCAGCAACGTGGTTGCGACCATATCGCCGGGCACCACCAGATTGAACGGGTGAAACGAAATTTGTAAAAATGGTCGATGCTGCGCTAGCAAGGCTGATAGCGCTGGAACCACCTCATATTCAGCACCCTCAATATCGATTTTGAGCAAGGTGGCGTCATCCAGCCCGGCTTGGGCCAAGGCCGACGCTGCGGGCAACACGCGCACCACGGCTTCAGCCTCGCCCCGCCGCAGATTTTGCCGCTCCACCACTTCAAACAGGCTCGCGCCGGAATCGGCGAACGCTTTACGGTAAAGAGGCTGCTCGCTGGCGCACGCCCCCATCGCGGCCGAAACCAGGGTGCTGTGCGCGGCCAAAGCGGGGTTGAGAGCCAAATTCGCTTGAAGAATAGACTGATGGGTTGGGCTGGGTTCAAAAATCGTTACAGTGTCCACCCGATCGCCCGCATAAAGGCTGAGGAGCCCGAAATAGCCGCCGACATCGATCAGGCGCCGACAATGCGGCAATGACGCGTCAAAAAATTGCAGCGTGGAATCCTCAAATCCGCTGACCAACTCGGCGACCGCGTGATCGACAAGCGGGTGATCCAACACCAGCCATTGCCGACTGCGACAGGTTACCATCCGGGCCGGTGGAACGGCGCGGGATGCGCGCTCTTGGGTATCGACACTCATCAGCAAAGCTCCGCCGCTGGCACGGTGACAATTATGCCGGCAGAAATGGGGGTAAAAAAATAAAAATCGGCAAAGCTCGTTTGTTCAGGCTGTGCGGGATCGAAACTGAAGCGGTTGGGCAGCATGGCGGCCAGACGCCAATCGGGAAAGCGTGATTTAATCGTTTCGGTAAAACAGCGATGCCGGACATGGGTATCGCGGGTGGCGGCGTGTATATTGCTCGCATAAATCAGCACCATCCGCTCGGCACAGCCAAATAAATCGTCGAGATAGTTGTAATAAACAGCATCATCGGTGAGGTGATAAATAACATCCATCGAGATCGCGAGATCGGCGGTGTGGGCGGGGATGGCGGCTGCAAAATCCTCATAGAGTAAAAATCGTCGGTTGCCGCCGCCTCGATAGAGGCACATCGCCAGCGCATCGGGCGACACATCCACCCCTAGATAATGCGGCCCTTGGCCATCGGCGCCGATCATTGCCATTTGCACGCCATCGCCACAGCCGAGATCGATCACCGAAGCAATCTGGTTGGCCGCTATCAACCTGTTCACCACCTCCGCCTTGAATGCGGCCAACCGCCCGCGTGAACCCGCACCGGAGGTGCCGCCGGTGCGATAACGCCACTGCCAATAGGCGATTGGATCGAACACTTGATTTTGCATGACGCCAGCATCGTCAAGTTTAGTTAATATTTGATTGCGCTTGGCGATAATTTTTGGTCGGAACCGGCCTAACCGGTAAATCGCGCGCATAAATCCGGCTCCGCCGGTGGCAAAGCCCCGGCTGTGGTGGCGCCGATTTCATCAAGCCGCGCCTCGGCGGCATCGCGCAGGGCCGGGTAAATCGCGGCGCAGAGCTGCCTTGCCACCTGTCCGGGCCAATCCTCGACCAGCAAGGCTCCGGGCAAGCGCGGGTCGCGCAGGGCGATGCGGCGAAAATCATGCACCAGTAAGAGCCGTGCGATCAGCGCTTCGCGTGGCGGCAACATCGGGGCATGCTGGGCGAGGCCGTCATAGGTCGTGATGAACCCCTGATAGCGGGCTGCCAAATCCTCCAAACGCCACGCCTTGGCCGCTAACGTGCGCAGCGATGCGGCGTCGCCGGCGGCGACCAGCACCGGTGCCATTTGTGTCAACGATGGCGGCAAGGGTCGTTGCGGAGCAATCATCACGCCTTGCCATGCGACGAACCCTAACCGCCCCAAGCGGGCGCGCAGCCAGTCATTCCCTTCGGCGAACACCAGATTGAGTTGATTAACATCGGGGTGGCGGGCGGGGCCGAAAATATGGCGGCTGGCGCGGATCATTTCGCCACGCCGTGCGGGTGCAACCCGGTAAAAGCTCGCCCGCCCTGCGCGGCTGCTGATAAACCAGCCATCGGCTGCCAAGCGCGACATGGCGGTGCGCACCACGCCGGGTGCGATGTCCAAATCAGCGCAGAGGCTCAACAGGCTGGATAATGCGATTTCGCCGCCGCGAGGCAGCACGGCGTCACCAAAAATCGTCACGATCAGCGATCCCGTATGCGATGGCTGGGTTTGCAAGCGGGCGATCAGCCCAGCAATCATCGGATCTGCACTAAAGGACATGGTAAAATTTCAAGCAAAACCGCATAAAGCCATCTTAATTGTTTCCCGCTGGAGAACCAATATGATCGGCGCGATTACGCTCCTGCTCGTTTGCCAATTGATCGGGACCATTATTGCCCATGCGGCGGGCTGGCCGATCCCTGGCCCGGTGCTTGGCCTTGTGTTGATGCTGGTGTGGTTGATCATTCGGCGCGGGCCGAGCGATCAGATGCAAGCGACGACGCAGACGCTCTTGCGCAATTTGGGCTTGTTGTTTGTCCCGGCGGGTGTCGGCATTGTCAACGAACTCGGGGTGCTTCGCGCTAATGCCCTGGCAATCGCGGTGGCGATCCCGATTTCGACGCTGCTGGCTCTCGGCGTGACCGGTGCCTTGATGCAGTATTTGGCGCGGAGTGAGCGGTGATGGTGCATAATTTGATGCCGCATGATTTGTATAATGTATGGATTTATCTGCAAAGCGGGCCGCAGCTTGGGCTGATTATCACGCTGTTGGTTTGGCAAGGGGCGGCCTGGCTCGATCGGCGCACCCGTCACGCGGCATGGTCGAACCCAATTATGGTGTCGATTGCGGTGCTCGCCGCGATTTTGCTGATCACCCACACCTCATATCATGCCTATTTTCGTGGCGGCCAATATGTTCAATTCCTGCTGGGACCCGCCACGGTTGCCCTCGCGGTGCCGATGTATGCCAATCTGGCGACGATGCGCCGCAACATGATCCCGATCCTGGTGGCGTTGGTCGCAGGCTCGGTAACGGCATCGGTTTCAGCGATGATGATTGTGCATTGGCTTGGCGCGCCGCGCAATGTGGTGATTTCGATTGCGCCGAAATCGGTTACCACCCCGATTGCCATGGGTATTGCGCAGGATTTGGGCGGGATTCCGTCACTAACGGCGGTTTTCGTGTTGATGACCGGGGTGTTTGGCGGCTTGGTTTGTCTGCCTTTGTTCAAGGCGCTGCGCATTACTGATCGGCGCGCCCAGGGGCTGGCCGGGGGCACGGGGGCGCATGGGCTTGCCACCGCACGGTTACTGCTGGAGAGCGAAACGGCCGGGGCGTTTGGCGGGTTGGCGATTGGGCTTAATGGCTTGGTGACGGCGATACTTGCGCCGATTTTGGTGCGATTCTTGGGGTTTTAGCGTGGGTAGGGGTCGGTTGGCGCAATCTGCTGGATTGGCGTGATGTCTGCCGCGCCTAGTGTCCTGCCCCTGAAATTCATTAGATGAATTTCAGGGGCAGGACACTAAATCATTGAATTTGCTAGTGTCCACTCTGATTCCGAAATCCAACGGATTTCAGAAACGGGACACTAGGAAAGTGCTGCGCTGAACGCAACGATACGTCGGCACGCCTCGGCTAACACCGCATCCGCCGTTGCCGTCGAGAGGCGAATATAACCGGTCATGCCGAAGGCTGATCCCGGTACGGTGGCGACCAGGGCCTCATCGAGCAGGGCTTCGGCGACATCATCATCATTGACCAGTAAACGCCCGCCACGCGAGCGCCGCCCGAGCCAGCCAGCAACCGCCGGAAAGGCGTAAAACGCGCCCTGGGGCACGGGGCAATCGAGCCCAGCTGCGCCGGCTAAACCCGCGACTACCAAATCTCGGCGTCGCCGATAAATCGCACGTCGCTCAGCCAACAAATCCTGCGGGCCATCGAGCGCCGCGACTGCGGCGGCTTGGCTGATGGTGGAAACGCCAGCCGTGGCGGTGCCTTGCACCAGGGCCATCGCGCGCAGCCAATCACGCGGTCCAGTGGCAAAACCCAGGCGCCAGCCTGTCATGGCATAAGATTTCGACACGCCGCTGAGCGTTATCAGACGATCCGCCAAATCTGGCGCTACCGCCGCTAACGCGTGATAATCGCCATCGAACACGAGATGCTCGTAAATATCATCGGCGATGATTCGCACATGCGGGGCCTTACGCAAAACTTCGGCAATGTCTTGCAGCATGGTGACGTTAGCTGTTGCGCCTGACGGGTTGTTTGGAAAATTGAGGAGCAGGAGCTTGCTGCGCGGTGTGATGGCGGCGGCCAACGCAGCAGCATCCAGCCGAAATCCAGCCGAGGCCGCACACGGCACGAAAACCGGCGTGCCACCGGCAAAATCCACCACCTGCAAATAGCCCGCCCAGCAGGGTGTTGGCATGATCACCTCATCACCAGCCTCGATCAGGGCCATGACCGCATCGAAAATAATTTGCTTGCCGCCATTGCCAATCAACACGTCGTCCAGCGTGACCGACAGGCCCTGATCGCGGGCGAATTTGCGCATGACGGCGGCGCGCAGGGCGGGCGTGCCGATCACTGGCGGGTATTTGGTTTGCCCGCCCTGTGCCGCCGCGTGGGCTGCGGCAATCACGTGGTCGGGTGTGGGCAAATCGGGTTCGCCGATTGCTAAGGAAATCACCTTCTGTCCGGCTTCACGCAAGGCGCGGGCGCGGGCGGCCATGGCGAAGGTGGCTGCAGGGCGGGTGCGGTGAATACGCTGGGCGAAATCGCTCATGGGTCGCCACCACCATCATTGGCGCGCAACCGCGCTTCAGCTTCCGCCTGCAGATGCTTGAAGCTGCGCCGACTGAACGGCAGCATCGCGAGATAGGCCAAGGCAACCAGCGCTAAACCGGCCCAAGGATCTGCCATCATCAAGGCGGCCAGCAACACCACTCCAATGAGCAAAAACAACACGTAATCAGACGGGACTTTGAAATTTTTGAAACTCCAGACGGGGAGTGTGGAGACCGACAAGCCTGCAGCACCGATGAGCACGACGGCGGAAAGTAATGGAGCGCGCGCAAGATCCCCCAACCCATCGAGCCCGTGTTGGCGCGCTTCCAAGCCCAGATAAATTGGGAGCAAAGCTAACGCGCCGCCCGCCGGCGCGGGTACGCCGGTGAAAAAATTTGCGGCAAAACGCGAGGCGGGAAGATGCGTTGGATCATCGCGATGCGCTTCGGCATCGAGGGCTGCATTGAAGCGCGCGAGGCGCAGGGCCATGCAGGCGGCGAAGATCAAGGAGGGAAAAAATCCGAGCGCGCCCCAGGCATGGAGCGACCAAAGATATAAAATCAGGGCAGGCGAGATGCCAAAACATAAAAAGTCCGAGAGGCTATCGATTTCCGCGCCAAATCGCGATGTGGCCTTGAGCAAGCGGGCGAGGCGGCCATCCAGACCATCGATTGTGCCGGCCACCGCGATGGCGATGACGGCGGCGCCAAAGCGCTGATCGAGGGCGAACCGGATGGCCGAAAATCCTACGCAGAGGCCGATCAAGGTGAGCAGATTGGGCAGCATGCGGTTGAAGCTCAAACCGCGCAAGCGAGGCCGACGCGGCGGGCGCGGGCGCTTAAGGACGAATAATTTGTTGTTCTGCCCGCTCATGCCGGTGCGACAAGATCAGTCAGATCGGCAATCACCGTCTCGCCGCCCACCATGCGTTGGCCAACCGCGACCAGCGGGTTGGTGCCGGGCGGAAGATATAAATCGGTGCGGCTGCCAAAGCGGATGATGCCAAATCGCTCGCCGGCACTCAGATGATCGCCCTCATGCGCGGTGCAGACGATCCGCCGGGCGATCAGCCCGGCAATTTGCACGACCGCGATCACCGCACCATTGTCGAGACGCATTGCCAGTGCGTTACGCTCATTGTCATCGGCGGCTTTGTCATGCGCCGCGTTGAGAAACTTGCCGTGCCGGTAAGCAATTCTGGTAATAACACCCGAGGCTGGCACCCGATTGACATGCACATCGAGCACCGAGAGAAAAATGGCCACCCGTGGCACCGCGACATCCGGCAGGCCGAGCGCCTCGGGCGGCACGGCTTGGTCAACCAGCACCACCCGGCCATCGGCGGGGGCGAGCAGCACCGAAGGGCGCGGCGGTGCGACACGGTGTGGATCACGAAAGAAAAACAGACAGAACAGGGCGAAAGCAAAGCCTAACCAGGCCAGCCATCCGGCAACGAACAGACCGAATAACCACACCACCGCACCACCCACGATGAACGGATAGCCGACGCGATGGGGTGGCGAGAATGCCGATCGGATACTTTCAATGATATCCATGGGTCTGTCCTTTCAGCGCACCAAAATGGTGCATTAATCCGCCTGTGCCGACGCTTCGCTCCGCGTCGCGCCGACGCGCGCGGCGAGCGAGGCGGCCATGAAATCATCCAAATCACCGTCTAACACCGCATCTGGGTTGCCGCGCTCGTAATTGGTTCGCAAATCCTTGACCAATTGGTATGGCGCTAACACATATGAGCGGATTTGATGACCCCAACCAATGTCACGTTTGGTGCTCTCGGTGACCGCACTCGCCGCTTCGCGCCGTTGCAACTCGGCTTCATAGAGACGCGCTTTGAGCATTTCCATGGCAGTCGCCCGGTTGCGATGCTGGCTGCGATCATTCTGGCAAGCCACGATGATGCCCGAGGGCACATGGGTGATGCGAATCGCACTTTCGGTCTTGTTCACGTGCTGCCCGCCCGCACCGGAGGCGCGGTAGGTATCGACTTTCAAATCCGACGGGTCGATCTCGATATCGATCGTATCATCGACCACGGGATACACCCAGACGCTGGCGAAGCTGGTTTGTCGGCGCGCATTCGCATCGAACGGTGAAATTCGCACCAGCCGGTGGACGCCCGCCTCGGTTTTGAGCCAGCCATAGGCATTGGAGCCGGAAAATTGTAGCGTGACCGACTTGATGCCGGCCTGTTCGCCGTCCGACTGGTCGAGATTTTGCACCTTATAGCCGTGCTGTTCGGCCCAGCGTGTATACATGCGCATGAGCATCTCGGCCCAATCCTGCGCCTCGGTGCCACCCGCGCCCGCATTGATTTCCATATAGGCATCATTGCCGTCCGCTTCGCCGGAGAGCAGGCTTTCGATTTCGCGGCGCTTGACCTCCTCGCCTATCCGCCGCAGGGCGGCCTCGGCCTCGGCCAGCACAGCCTGATCGCCCTCGGCTTCGGCCAATTCGACCAGCATTAACGCATCATCGGTATCGCGCTCGATCGCCCGCACCGCATCAATCTGACTGGCCAAGCGGTTGCGTTCGCGCAGCAAACCCTGGGCGGCGCCGGAATTGTTCCAAAGTTGCGGGTCTTCGGCGCGGGCATTTAGCTCCGCGAGGCGCTCATTGGCACGATCCCAGTCAAAGATGCCTCCGCAGCAACGCAACGGACTCGGTAATTTGCTGAGCGATAGCGGCGGTTTCGGCGGACATGATCAATCACTTTCGGGTTGGAACTTTATTGTTGCTAATATAAGCCGCCCAATGTTTTGTCGACCGGCGCGGTTCCATTGCCCGGTGCCGCGCCTGTGGTGGGACCGGTTGCAGGCGGAGCGCCCGGCGATGGGTTGAATTCACTGCTCCCCGCCGTCGCGGCAGTTGGAATAGCGGTGCCATTCACGGGATTATCAGCAACCAACCCGAGATTTGATTGTGCGCCAGGCGTTTGTCCGGGCTTGAACGCCTCGGTCACCGTCTGGTTGCTGTAGCTGACTTGCGCCAAGGTCATGCCGGGTGGTGTCCGGAAATTCACCACCGGCTGCCCGTTCAGAGCGACGCGCATATACTGATTCCACGCTGGACCGCACACATTGCCGCCTGTTTGATTGTTGCCAAGGTCGCGCGGGGTATCATATCCAATCCAGCAGCCCGTGACCATTTGCGGCACAAAACCGACAAACCAAGCATCGTTGAAATTATTGGTGGTTCCGGTCTTGCCCGCGACCGGTCGATTGATCCCCACCATAGCCGGCACGCCGGTGCCATGCTCGGTCACATTGCGCATCATCATAATCACTTGATAGACGCTATCGGCCCCCGCCAACCGCGCGCCAGGGCGCTGCAGAACCGGCGGTTGCGATGGCGACCCCTCGGTGCAGTTGCCGCACACCTGATCAGGCGCCTGGTATAAAATATGGCCATCTGGCGCGGTGACACTATCGATAAGACTTGGTGTTATCCGACGCCCATATTCCGCCAGTGCCGCATCGCCACGCACCATACGCCATAATGTGGTATCGAGCGCGCCTATCACCGCCGGATAGATCAATGGCATATGGTGCACGATGCCAAATTTCTCGAAATTGGCAGCAATATTCGCAAGCCCGATCCGCCGCGCCAAATGCAGCGTTGCCAAATTCAACGATTGCTCCAGCGCGTAAAATATCGGCACCGGCCCTAAAAAAGTCATTTCATAGTCGCCGGGGCGATAGACCTGACCATCCGAAAGTTTCTGGACAAAGGGGGCATCCAGAATCGTCGCATCCGGCTGTAATCCCACTTGCATTGCCGTCAGGTAATCAAACGGCTTCACGCCTGATCCCGGTTGCCGATGCGCCTGGAGCGCTCGGTTATAGGGGCTCATCGCGTGGCTCCAGCCGCCGACCATCGCAAACACCCGACCGGTGCGCGGGTCCATGCTCAGCATTGAGCCTTCCACGTGCGGAATTTGCTTAAGCGCCATGTCGGCTGCGCCTGCACCTTTCGGTTTGACCGCACCTGGCGCAATCATCACCAGATCACCGGGACGCAAGAACCCATCGATCGCGCGCGGCACCGGCACCAGTTTCTTTCCCGCCTGCATCATGCGCCAAGCCACGCCAGACTGGGTCAAGGTCCCGGTATGGTGCGCGCCGCCATAGGCGGACAGCCAACCGATTTTCGCACCAGTTGGCGTTGACCGGAGCACGACACCAAGCCGCCAAGCCCGACGCATGCCCGGCGGGGTATTTTGCGCCGCCAACGCTTTTGGCCAACCCGACAGTTTTGCGGTAGGAATTTGGCCGATTGGCCCGTGAAAGGCGCCAAATTGATGATCATAGCGCTCGAGCCGGTCACGCATCGCGGTCATTGCAGCCGTTTGCAAATGCGGCACCATCGAGGTGCGCACAATCAGCCCGCCTTCCATGGTGCGCTGCCGACCGAACATTTTGATCAGTTGAGACTGCACGGCATCACTGAAATAGCCACCGCCAAGAACCGGTCGCGTCTGTCGGGCCGCTTCGGGGAGCAACGGTTCGGCCGCCGCCTGCTTGGCCTGCGCTGCGGTGATGGCGCCATCGACGCGCATCCGGTTGATCACCCAATTGCGCCGACGCAGCGCGCGGTTCGGGTGTAAAAACGGATTGTAATTGGTCGGCGCCTTGGGCAATCCCCCGAGCGACGCCGCCTCCGCGATCGTCAGGCGGGATAATGGCTTATCGAAATAGGCTTGCGCTGCCGCCGCCACACCCCAGGAATTTTGCCCGAGATAAATCTCGTTGAGATAGATGGTTAGGATTTGCTGCTTGGTCATCGCCCGATCGACCCGGACTGCCAAAATGGCTTCTTTGATTTTGCGGGTAAAATCGATCCGGTTATTCAGCAGCATGTTCTTGACCACCTGCATGGTGATGGTCGAAGCGCCGAGTGGGCGTTCGCCGGTTCCCAATCGGGTCATGTCAACAAAAGCAGCCCGCATAATCGCTAATGGATCGATTCCTGGCTCGGTCCAAAAGCTGCGATCTTCCGCCGAGATGAACGCTGATTGTACCAAGGGGGGAGCCCAAAGCGCCGATCAGTTTGAAATCACTGGCATAAATTCGCGTTTCCAAGGGCGGCTGATAATGTCGCAACGCCTTTACGCTGGGCAGGCCGGTGCTGAAATATAAAAATAGTCCGCCGCCGCCGATCAGCCCGACCAAAATTCCCAATACCGCGAGCCGGTAGAAACTGCGTGCCAGAAACCCGCCCGCAAACCGCCAAAATCCACGACGCGCAGGCTTTTTACGCTGACCCCGCGCCGGATCACCGCCACGCCCCCCTGAGGCAGGCGCTGATCCCGCACCTGCTTTTGCGCGCGAGCCAACGCGCCGCGCCTGCCGATCCTGCGCCAATCGATTTCCTGCCTTCAACGGTCCATCCATGCGCGCGTCTTACCACCCAACATCAGAAACGGCGAGAACCCCCGCTTGTTGCGCTCGCCCACCATCGTTCCCACGGCAAGATGGTTATTTTTCATATATTTCATTATGTTGCAAAAATTATTCGGTCCGATAGCCAATTCGACGATTAGCACCCATCCTGTTAAATCTTAGCAATTCCATCGATCTAGGCACCTCTGTTGCATGCGAACAACGGGCGCAAAACAGGGTTATCGCGCAGGGGCGAGCAACGCGCGGGTTTTGACGTGAGCCGGGCGATCGAACAATTGGGCGGGAGGGCCGTCTTCGACGATTTGGCCCTGATCCATAACGATGATTCGGTCTGCGACGTTACGGGCAAAATTCATCTCATGGGTGACGATCATCATGGTCATGCCGTCTTGCGCGAGGTCGCGCATCACCGAGAGCACTTCACCGACCATTTCCGGGTCAAGCGCGCTGGTGGGTTCATCGAACAACATCACCGCCGGCTGCATCGCCAAGGCCCGGGCAATCGCGACACGCTGCTGTTGCCCGCCCGAGAGCGAGGATGGGTGCGCGTTGGCCTTTTCGGCAAGGCCCACCCGCGCCAGCAGGGCTTCGGCACGGGCGGTGGCGATTTGCCGGCTCTCGCCACGCACTTTCATGGGGGCAAGAATGATATTGTCCATCACGCTCAAATTGGCGAATAGGTTAAAGCGCTGGAACACCATGCCGACATCGCGCCGCTGCCGGGCGATATTGGCTTCGCGGTCCTCGACCAGCCGACCGGCTTGCTGGCGGTATCCGATCAGATAGCCATTGACGGTGATGCGACCGGTTTCGATTTTTTCGAGGTGATTGACGCAGCGCAGCAAGGTGGTTTTGCCGGAGCCAGATGATCCGATCAGCACGACCGTCTCACCACGACAGACATTGAAACTGACTCCATCGAGCACTTTATGGGCGCCGAACCGCTTCACCACCCCTTCGGCCTGGACCAAAATATCGCTCATCAAGCGGGCTCCGCCAACGTTGGACCAGCGAGACTGGTTGCCGGACGCAGCCGACTGCGATCCATGCGCTGTTCGATTTGGCGCATGATCAGCCCCCAGATCGAGGTGAGGATCAAGAAATAAATCGCCAAGACTGAATAGAGTTCGAAGGTGCGAAACGTGGCAGAATTGATCGTTTCGGTAACCAACAGCATTTCCGAAACGCCGATGACGCTCACCAAGGTGCTATTTTTGAGCATGATGTTGAATTGATTGCCGATGGGCAGCAAAACGATGCGGAATGCTTGGGGCAGCACCACGTAGCGCAAAATTTTGACCGGCGTCATGCCCAGCGATTTGGCGGCTTCGGTTTGGCCAGGATCCACCGCATCGATGCCTGCACGGAAAATTTCCGCCATGTAGGCGCCTTCGTTCAAACCCAACGCCAAAATGCCCGCCTGGACGTTGCCTGCAATCACGATGCCGCCCAAATGCATATCATGAAAGCGCAAGATGCCCGCTGCTGCCAAGCCAGTATAGATGAACACGATTTGCACCAAGAGCGGCGTGCCCCGCATCAAGAGAATGTATGCCCGCGCCGGCCAAGTGATCAGCACATTGCTTGACCGGCGGGCTAAGGCGGCGGGCAGGCCAATGAGCAGGCCGATCACCTGGCCACCGACACTGATCAAGATGGTCAGCCACAACCCTTGCAGGAACGCACCGTTCGGCTGCAAGAGTTGGTGCCAAAAATAGGGCCAGTCGAAATGCATCGATATTAGCTGGTTAGTGTTTCAGCATATCGAGCTGAAGATCCCATTTTTTGAATATCGCTTGATATTCGCCCTTATTTTTCATCTCGCCGAGCGCTGTGGTGATGGCGTGGTTCAACACGGTCTCATCCTTGCGCAGGCCGATGCCGGTCGCGATTTTGAAGTAAGGCGGGCCGCCCATCGCGAACTGGCTGGGCACATGTTTGATGTAATACCGCGCCGTTTCGTAAGCGACGCCATAGGCTGCCACCTGACCGAGTTGGAGTTGTTGCAGTGCCTGGGTGTTTTCTGGGAACAAGACCAGATCAATGGGTGTTTTGTTGGCGGCTTTGAGTTTTTTATTGGCGGCATCGAGCAGCACGGTCGCGGTGGTGCCGGTCACGGTTGCTACTTTTTTGCCTGACAGAGCTTCGAGATCGGGTACTTTCGGCGAGCCGGGTTTGATCAGGACCGATTCGTGCGAATACATGTAAGGGATTTCATCGATCACTTTCAGGCGCGATTTTTTGATGAAGAGTTGCGACATGATCACGTCGCAATGATCCGCGAGCAAGGCGGGGATCAGCCCGGCGAACGGGATATTGATGAATTTGGGTTTCACGCCGAGCTTTTTGGCGATCCCGTTGGCGAGGTCGATATCCACGCCTTCAGGCTGCGTTTGTGGGCTCATGAACTCCATCGGCGGGAGATTGATGGCGCTGCAAATGCGCAGCGTTTTTGATTTCGCGATCGAGGGCGGCAGGGCGATAGAGGCTTGGGCGACGCCGAACGTGACTGAGCTCGACAGCATAGCCAAGGCAAGGATCGAGGATCGAATTGGTTTCATGGCTGATCTCCTACAGGGCGAATGATCAAAGACGGTTGGCACATCCAGGCGGCGCGACGCGGCGCCTAAAACATAACAACCCAACAACGTTTTTGTCATACACGATTATAATTAAATCACAAAATGATGAAAATATAATCATTATTAAATTATTTTACTTACAAATGATGATAAAATTGGCATTTTGTGATCTTTGGGTGAAAGGCTAACAACAGAGTCTCGTGCTGCGGCCCGGCGCAATCCATGGCGGTGCTGGCTCATTCAATGGTTATGACGGGGCTACTATGAAGCCTAAGCGACGCGTAGCCGCCGCCCGCTTGCGCAACCCGCCCCCCTTGGCTATAGCCGCCACCAGCGGAGTGTAGCTCAGCCTGGTAGAGCACTGTGTTCGGGACGCAGGGGCCGGAGGTTCGAATCCTCTCACTCCGACCATGTCGTCGCTGCTATTCCCGACTATGGGTCCGGCACGAATTTTGTCAGAAACCTTATTGTCTGGCGCTCATCCATCTGGCCGTTTGGCGGGTATTCGCTCCATCAACCATTGCCATTTTGCCTGCCATCCCGATCTATAGGCTGTTGGCGTGACTTATCGGAGCAACTATGCCTAGACCCACCCAATCGCCATTTTCGCGACGCCGCGTGCTCAGCCACGGGGTGCCTTTACTCGCCGCTCCAGCCTTGCTGAGCGCGTGTACGTTCGCGACTAGTTCATATCCGCAGCCACCACTCCGACCGAATGCGGCGATCGACCTCAACCGATATTACGGCAAATGGTATATCATCGCGCATATCCCTTATTTTGCCGAAGCGGACTATGTGGGCGCCTATGCAACCTACACGCCGCGCCCCGCCGGCGGAATTATTGATGCGTATCATGGATATAAAGACAGTTTTTCGGCCAAACTGTTCCGCTTTGCCTCGATCGATTATGTTGAGCCCCATTCCGGCAACGCGATTTGGCGGGTGACCGTGCTCGGCGGTGCAATTGGTGTGCCTTATGTGATTTTCGATGTGAATGCCGATTACACCATTGCGCTTACCGGATTGCCGAATCGCTCGCTCGGCTGGGTATTTGCACGCAGCAACCGCATGGACGACGCGACATACCAAGCCAAACTCGAAACATTTTACCATCACGGGTTCGATGCTCGACAATTTCGCCGCATACCGCAAATCCCGGCGCAGATCGGCCAACCCGGCTTCGAAAAAATTTAGTTCACACAGGCATGTGTCTTGCTATGATCCCGTAACGTGATAGGGATCAATCCTCTAACGGAGAGAATTTAGCATGAGCGCTGGCCCGCAACGCCGTTCGTTTTTTAATCGTCTGCTGACGTGGATTTTTAATGGTGTGGTTGGCATCGTCTTCGTGTTTGGCGCGATCACCACGTTGATCGTGGTCGGGCTGATCCTCGCGGCGCTCAATTTCAATGCCCACAAAATTAATGTGAAACAGCCGCTAACCGGCAAATTCAACCTAGCGATCAATCTGGAGAATAACCCGGTTGATGCGGCGAGTACGCCGTTCTGGCTCAATTTTGGCCAAACCCCCCAGCCCAGCCTGTTGCAATCAATTCAAGCGATCGACCGCGCGGCCCATGATGATCGGGTCACCGGACTTGATATCACCCTCGGTAGCGGGTGCTGCAGCCTCACCACCGCCGAAGAGCTGCATAATGCCATTGCCCGCTTCCGGGCGGAATCGGGCAAGCCGGTGATTGCACGGGCGATGTCGTTTGATGGTCCCACCGGGCTTGGCGCGTATATGATTGCTACCGCAGCCAGCCGTATTGAGCTCTCCGAAGCGGGGGATTTCGGCGTTACTGGCCTTTCGCTGCAAACCCCGTTCGCGGCGACGGCACTGCAGACCGTTGGCGTTGATGCGCAATTCGCGCATGTGGGCAAGTATAAAACCTATCCGCAATTATACACCCGCTCCGCACCGTCCAAAGCCAATTTGCATATGCTCAATAGCCTCGCCGGCTCGCTCTATCGCGCGGCCATCGCGCCGATCGCGGTGCGCCTGAACCAAAGTCCGGCGGCGGTGCGTGCGATGATCGATCAGGCGCCGTTCAGCGCTGATCAAGCCAAGAAGGACGGTCTGATCGATGTGGTGATGCCGCTCGATGCGGAAGTTGCGGTATTCGCCGGGCGCACGGTGAGTTTTTCCCGCTATGTGGCCGATGCGCCAAAGCTGCCGGCCCATGCGACGCAGATTGCCCTGATCATTGCCCATGGTGATATTCAGGCCCCCTCTGCCAATGATACGGCCAGCGCCATCGCGCCGCGTCAACTCGCCGGCGAACTACATCATGCAATTCACGACAAAGATATTAAAGCGATTCTGCTCCGGCTCGACACGCCGGGCGGGACGGTGACCGGCTCTGCGGTGATTGGTGCGCAAGTTGCGGCGGCGGCGCGGGCGCATAAGCCACTGATTATTTCGATGGGCGGGCTTGATGCGTCCGGCGGGTATTGGGTGTCCAGCCATGGCACCGTGCTGGTGGCTGATCCGGCGACCCTCACCGGCTCGATTGGCGTGCTCGGCGGCAAGCTCAGCTTCGGCAAGCTCCTGACTAAAATCGGCGTTACCATTACCGGTGCCTCGCGAGGCGCCAATGCCGATTTCGATAGTCAAACCACACGCTGGAATCAGGCTGAGCTGGCCAACCTGCAGACCATGCTCAATGCCGATTACCAAAATTTTGTGACCTGGGTCGCGACGGGACGGCACCTAACCCCTGCGCAAGTGAATGCCATCGGCCAAGGGCGGGTTTGGACGGGTACCCAGGCTTTGAAGCGTGGGCTGGTGGATAAAATTGGAGGATATCATACTGCTTTTGCAGCCGTGCGGACTGCCTTGCATCTATCCCCGAACGCGCCGCTCGCGATCAATAATGGCAAGCCCAATTTCCACGAATTGTTTAAGCAATTGCTGCATAAGGATATTGGCAAACTCAATCCGCTCGGCTTGGCCAGCTTGCCACCTGGGCTGCGCAGCGATGCACGGTTGATCACCACCCTGTCGCAATTACACCGGCTGGAAATGCAACCCATTACGCTTCACTGATCCGCGCCACCGCCAGCTGTAGGCGCAGCGCGGGAATTACATTTGCTTTATACGTGCGATCGGGCGGGTCATGCGCCCTTGTTTTGATGCGATCATCGCTGAGAACAAAACGCCAACATCGTCTCATCAGGCCGATTTTGGCAAATTTTAATGGTTTTCCCAAGAAAAACAGCGATCAAACGCGCAATCCCTTTGACGCCCATATTTGCCCATGTTATCCCATGAAAATCCAGTTCGACTGAACCCGGGCCGCGCAATACGCCAAGAGCGGGGCAAAACAGGCGAGACGAAAGGTTACAATAGAGCCGGATGAGCCAGTTTCTCGGCACCCACCAGAACCGACTCGACGCCAAGGGGCGTGTATCCGTGCCTGCGCCCTTTCGTGCTGCTTTGCGGGCAACCGCTCCCGCCGACGATGCTGGCCGCAGTAACTTGATCCTACGCCCTTCGCATAAACATGCTTGTATTGAAGCGTGGCCTGCCCCGGTTTTCGCGGCCCTTGAGCGACAAATGCAGGAAATCGACCTGTTCAGCGAGGCCCATGATGATCTTGCCGCCTCGCTCTATGCTGACGCGTTTCCGCTGGAGGCCGACAAAGAAGGCCGGATTTTGCTCCCCGAATCTTTAGTCGCGCATGCTGGATTGAGCGACAGCGTGGTGTTCATGGGTATGGGCCGGATTTTCCAAATCTGGGAGCCTGCCGCCGCTGAGCGCCGCCGCACCGAGGCGCGCGAACGGGCCCGCGCCCGTGGCCTCACCCTCCCGCCCGGACCCATCGCATGAGCGGCTTCACGCATATTCCAGTGATGCGCGACGAGGCCATGATGCTGCTCGCACCGCGCGCCGGTGGGCGATATCTTGATGGTACATTTGGCGGCGGTGGCTATACCGAATCGATTCTGAGTGCCGCGCCCTGCACGGTCTGGGCGATCGACCGCGATCCGGCGGCCATAGCACGCGGTGCAGCCCTGGCGCAGCGTTTTCCTGATCGGTTGCATTTGATCGAAGGTCGGTTCGGCGATGCGCTGTCGCTCCTTGACGCCGCTGGTGTTGCGTCGCTCGACGGTGCCGTGTTCGATTTTGGCGTGTCATCCTATCAAATCGATGATCCGGCACGGGGGTTTTCATTCCGCACTGATGGTCCGCTCGATATGCGGATGGGTAGCGAGGGTCCGACTGCCGCCGACATCGTCAATCACGCCAGCGCCGAGACCTTAGCTGATATTCTGTATCAGTTCGGTGAGGAGCGTGCCTCGCGCCGGATTGCCGCAGCGATTGCTGCTCGACGTGTGGTGCAGAAATTTGAAACTACGTTCGATCTCGCGCGGGTGATCCGCTCGGTCGTGCGCCCAGATAAGTCAGGCATTGACCCCGCGACGCGCAGCTTCCAGGCGCTGCGTATCGAGGTTAATCAGGAACTCGCCGAAATCGAAAAAGGGCTCGCGGCGGCAGTCAAATTGTTAGTGTCGGGTGGCCGACTGGTGGTGGTGTCATTCCATTCGCTGGAAGACCGGATCGCGAAGCAATTCATGGCGCATGCGGCGGGACGCACCGCACAGCCATCACGCCATGAGCCAGTCAGCGATCATGGCCGCGGCAAAGCGCAGTTTCGCTTGCTCACCAAAGGTGTGATGACCCCGAGCGAAGCCGAAACGCGCGCCAATCCCCGCGCCCGCTCTGCCCGGTTGCGCGCGATCGAGCGGGTGGCTGCATGATTCGGTCGGTGAACATTGTGCTGGGCGTGATCACGATTGCGGCAGGGGCTTGGATGTTCACGGTCAAGCACAATACCGAAGCGCTTGAGCACAAAATTGCTGCGGTGAACCAAAAAATTCAGCGTGCTCAGCAAAAGCTGGTGGTGCTGCGCGCGACCTGGGCGCAGGAGAACGATCCGAACCGCCTTGCTAAACTGTCGCACCAATTTCTGCCGCAACTTAAGCCGATGGCGCCCAGCCAACTCGTCTCATGGCAACAGCTTGCCGCTGCCTTGCCGCCGGCTGGGAGCGCGCCACCCGGTCGTGCGGCACCACCACCAGCGTTGCTGGCCGACAATGCGCAATCCGCGCCACCAGTTGCCGCACCGGCAAAGGCCGATCTGGCGGCAGCGATTGCACCGCCACCGCGATCACGCCCCAAGCCAAAATTGCGGCAAGTCGCGCATATCGTGCCGCCGTCAGCGCACCGACCTATCATCCGCTCCGCCCGACGGCGCCCGATTCCCGTGCAGCGGCTCCCTGCTGAAACACCTCAGCCAGATGTCAATCGAGCCGTGCACCCGATGGGCGCGCGGGTGATGAGCATCACCGCCGAATCCGCTCATCCGCAAGGTTCAGGCTCAGTATTTGGGGGTTATGGCGCAGATCTGCCGCCGCCACAGCCGCTGTCGTCAGCATCGGGCGGCGCTGCGCCATGAGTGATATCCCCGCGCCGAACGGTCTGCCGACACGGCTCGGCGGGCGCCATGCCGCACGCCGCAAAGGAGCGCCGGAGCAAGACGCCACACCGCGTATGGAGCATGTGCGGGTTACCGCGCCTGATCTTGCTGGCCGCGCGGCAATGGTCGTGTTGCGCAGCCGGGCCAAATGGGGCGGTTTAGCATTTTCGCTTCTCTTTGCCTTGTTGGCCGGCAAGCTGGTGTTGGCAACTGTTATTGCGCCGCTCAAGCCCAACAAGGCGGCAATTGCAGCGCTGCAGCCGCCGCCTGCGTCGGTCACACCGCCATTGCCGACGCGGGCGGAAATTACCGATCGGAATGGCGTTATCCTGGCAGTTTCGCTGCCCGGCGCTGCGGTTTATGCCGATCCCCAGCAGATTGCCCATCCTCGGCGCGTCGCGAGCGCCATCACCCGGCTCATTCCGGCGCTCGATCAGGCAAGGCTTGTTCATAAACTCAGCGACCAAACCAAGCAATTTGTCTATATCGATCGGACCATTACCGCAGCTCAGGAACTCGCGATCAACCGTCTTGGGATACCCGGGGTGAATTTCCAAAACACACCGCATCGGCACTATCCTGAGGGTGACTTGGCGGCGCATATTCTCGGCGGTGTGACGCCCGATCAGCGCGGAATTGCGGGTGTGGAAGCGTATTTTGACCAGCGCCTTGCCCAAAGCCAAGCGACGCCGTTGCAACTTTCGATTGACATCGGTGCCGAGGGCATTGTGCGCAAGGAAATTTTGCGGGCGATGCGCGATTACAATGCCAAAGGCGCCTGTGGCATCGTGATATCCGCAAGATCCGGTCGCATTTTGGCAATGGCGAGCGTGCCTGACTTCAACGCCAATCAGCTTGGCACCGCACCGGCTGACGCGCGATTCAACCGGTGTGTGTCAGGTGATTACGAACCGGGCAGCGTATTTAAGCTGATGACCCTATCAATGGCGCTGAATTCCGGCAAGATCCATCCATGGGATCGGTTTGATACCACCCATCCGCTGCATGTTGCCGGCTTTACCGTTACCGATTTCGAGCCGGTTCACACATGGCTGGCGGTGCCGCATATTTTGGCCGTTTCATCCAATATTGGGGCCTCGCGAATTGCTACGATTCTTGGCCCCAGAATTCAGCGGGCGTGGCTGCGAAAATTGGGGTTTTTCAAGAAACCACCGGTGCAGTTACCCGAAGCGCAACCAGCCATTTATCATCGTAAAGCCGATTGGAAATTGCTCACGACGATGACCGTGAGTTTTGGTAACGGCATTGCGATGTCCCCGCTCCAACTCATTTCCGCAGTTGTACCCGTTGTGAACGGCGGGACATACTATCCTCCGACCTTGCTTGCCGCGCAGCCTGGCGTGCCCGCACCGGTTGGGGTGCGGGTGATGAAACGCTCGACATCCCTAACGATGCGTCAGATGATGCGTAACGTGGTGGTTGCGCCCGATGGCACGGGTGTCTATGCCCGCGTGCCCGGTTATCTGGTTGGCGGTAAAACGGGCACAGCGCAAGTCGTCGGGCGCAATGGGCGCTATCGCCAGCATCTGAATAATGCCTCATTCATGGCGTCATTTCCGATGAATAACCCGCGCTATGTGGTTTATGTGTTGGTGCTGCAGCCGCATGCGACGCCAAAGATGATGCCATTTTGTCATGGTTTTACCACAGGTGGTTATGTGGCCGCGCCCGCAGTTGCGCGGATTATTGCACGCATTGGGCCAATGCTCGGAATTATGCCACTTAGTGGCACGGCTCTAGCCAATGCCCAAGCCAAGTTATCAATTCCGCTCGATCCGTCACCCCCTCATGGCTATTGGGCGTTGGGTCCTGGGCATCCGTTTCCGCCGGGTGCCAGCAAATATGCCTATCAATTGGCGGGCGAGAAACCGCCCAAAGCCAAGGTCGCAACGCGTGCGGGGGGATGAAATGATGACTCGCCTGGCGACGCGATTGGATGGCACGCCACCGACGTGGCGGCTGGGTGCTGATATCGATGTTATCGGCATTACCGCAGATAGTCGGCTGGTCCGACCAAAAATGATTTTTGCCGCGTTGCCCGGGATGCGGGCCGATGGACGCGACTTTATTGCCGCCGCAGTGGCGCAAGGCGCGGCAGCGATCTTGGCACCGTTAGGGACGCCTTGGCCTCCTGGCACACCACCGCGCCCACTCTTGCTCGATCCCGATCCTCGCAAGCGCCTTGCGGAAATTGCCGCTCATTTAGCGGGGCCGATGCCGCGCAGGATCTTGGCGGTAACGGGCACGAACGGCAAAAGCTCAACCGTGGATTTTCTGCGCCAGATCAGTCAAGCCGATGGCCGTAAAGCAGCGTCACTCGGAACGCTTGGTCTGATTGCCTCAGGTTTTTCTAACACAGAAAGTTTGACCACGCCTGATCCCGTCGTGCTAGCCAACCAATTAGCACGATTGCGCGCCGCCGGGATCGATGACGTAGCGCTAGAAGCATCGTCCCACGGCTTGGCGCAGCGACGCCTCGACGGTATAACAATTGCTGGCGCTGCGTTCACGAATTTAACCCGCGATCATCTCGATTACCATGGAGATATGGCGGCGTATCGGGCGGCTAAATTGCACCTGTTCGAGGCTCTTCTCCCCAGCGGCGCACCGGTTATCGCGATGAGCGATTTAGAGTCTGATACGTTGACATCGTTGCAGGCTATCACCAAAGCGCGTCAGCTTGAGCTGATGACTGTTGGACCAAACGGCTCCGCTGTCGATATCATCGGAGCGACACCAACGCCGCAAGGTCAAATTTTGCACATCGCGATCGATGGTATTCGGCGTGAGATTGAACTGCCGTTGGTCGGTCGGTTTCAGGCAGATAACGCGTTATTAGCCGCCGTGCTGTCACGGGCGATCGGCATTGACAGTGCGCTCGACTATATTTCGGGCTTGCGGCCTGTGCGCGGTCGACTGCAATGGATCAATAGCTTACCGAATGGCGCCGCCGTCTATGTCGACTATGCCCACACGCCCGATGCGCTCGAGAGACTTCTTGCCGCATTACGGCCGCACACGGCTGGCCGCTTAATATTGGTGTTCGGGGCCGGTGGGGATCGGGATGCGGGCAAGCGCCCATTGATGGGGGCGGTCGCTGCGCGCCTCGCTGATCTGGCAGTGATCACCGATGATAATCCAAGAAATGAAAATCCGGCCTTGATCCGCGCGGCGATCAAGGCTGCTTGCCCGGCTTGCTTGGAGCTGGCTGATCGCCGTCGCGCGATTGCGGAGGCGCTCAGCCTTGCGCAGTCAGGAGATGTGGTTGTGGTGGCTGGCAAAGGCCATGAGCAGGGGCAGATTATTGGCCGCACGGTGATCCCGTTCGACGATGCTGCGGTGATTACGGAGCTGGTTGGATGAACGCGTTATGGACGGCGGATGAGCTTCAAATTGCTACGAATGGGTCCTTCGTTGGACCTCGATTCGACGCCGACGGGATCGCGATTGATTCTCGAACATTGAATGTTGGAGACATATTTTTCGCGTTGCAAGATCAGCGCGACGGTCATGATTTCGTTCCCGCCGCCTTCTCCAATGGTGCCGCTGGTGCCGTTGTGTCGCGGCACAACATTGATCCTGGTCAAGCTTTGTTGCAGGTGCCCGATACACTGGCCGCATTGGGACGATTGGGTGAATTCGCGCGGACTCGATCATCCGCGAAAATCGCTGCTGTGACCGGCAGCGTAGGCAAATCAACAACCAAAGAGATGCTGCGGCGCATTTTCGCCTCATTCGGTCTCACTCATGCTGCCGATGCATCGCATAATAATCACATCGGCGTGCCACTGACACTGGCTAGAATGCCGCGTGATGCAGTGTTTGCCGTGTTGGAGATCGGGATGAACCACCCGGGAGAGATTGCCCCCTTGGCGCGGATCAGCCGACCCCATGTTGGAATCATCACAACGATTGCCGCGACCCACATTGGCGCCATGGGATCGCTCGAAGCGATTGCGGAAGAAAAGGCCGATTTAATGACCGGCCTCCTGCCTTATGGCACGGCAGTGCTGCCGCGCGGGCCATTTTTGCCGATCATGAAGCGTCGTGTTGATCCAACCATGAGGGTGATAACCTTTGGCACGGATATTGCCGACGAGGCGCGATTACTTGAGGCCGAGAGCGACGCCGAAGGGATTGATATCACGGCTCGGATTTTGGGAACTGTAGTGCGCTGCCGACTGCAAGCGCCAGGACGCCATATGGCGCAGAATGCTCTTGCCGCCCTGGCGGCGGCGGCGGCGTTGGATTTGGACATCATCGAAGCCGCCGCGTCATTGGATGGCTTCGCTCCCCTTGGTGGTCGCGGCGCAAAGCTAAAACTTGAGCGCAGTGGGTTAGATATTACCATTCTCGATGAGAGTTATAACGCCTCGGGGGCTTCGGTGCGCGCCGCGTTAGACGTTCTAGCTCTACAGAGTGGGCGGCATGTGGTTGTACTCGGCGATATGCTAGAACTCGGCGATTTTTCTGAAGATGAACATCTCGCGTTGGCGGAACCCGTTGCTGCACAAGCCGATTTAGTTTTTACCTGCGGCCCGGAGATGCGCATCATGTTTGACGCTTTGCCCCCTGATCGGCAAGGCGCCTGGGCGGTGAATGCGGCACAGCTTGCCCCGTTGGTCTGCTCTGCCTTGCGCGATGGTGATGTGGTATTGGTCAAAGGCAGCCATGGAAGCGCCATGCGGACGATTATCGCAGCGCTGGCAGGGCAGAACTAATGTTATATTCCTTGCTATTGCCCCATGTTGCAGCATTTCACGTGCTAAATTTGTTTCGGTACATTACGTTCCGGGCTGGCGGAGCTGGACTCACGTCACTCATTGTTAGTTTTATTTCTGGACCGAAGCTGATTGCTTGGCTCAAATCTCTACAGCGAAACGGTCAGCCCATTCGCAGCGACGGACCGGAGCGCCACCTGATCGAGAAAAAGGGCACGCCCACAATGGGTGGTGTGTTGATTTTGATTGCACTCACTGTCTCGACCTTGCTATGGGCGGATTTGGAAAATGGCTATGTTTGGGCTGTGCTATTTGTAACGCTTGGCTATGGAACCCTCGGGTTCGTCGATGATTTTCTAAAGCTCACCCGACGTAACACCAAAGGCGTCGCTGGTCGGGTGAAACTGGTCGTTCAAGCCGCCATTGGCCTTGGGGCCGCTATTTGGATCACACGCTTAATGCCGTTTGGCATTGCGAATGATCTCGCGGTTCCGGTGTTCAAACATTTATTGATCGGGCTTGGGATCGCTTTCCCGATTTTCGCGATGTTTGTCATGGTCGGCGCATCGAACGCAGTGAATTTGACCGATGGGCTTGATGGTCTCGCGATTGTACCAACGATCATCGCAGCGGGGGCATTTGCATTAATTGCTTATTTGGTCGGCAATCGGATTTTTGCACATTATTTGCAGATCAATTTTGTGCCTGGCGCGGGCGAACTCGCTGTATTTTGTGCGGCTTTAATTGGCTCAGGTCTCGGGTTTCTGTGGTTCAATGCGCCGCCAGCAGCAGTGTTTATGGGCGATACCGGCTCACTCGCGCTCGGTGGCGCTCTGGGATCCGTCGCTGTTGCCACCAAGAATGAAATTGTTTTGGGAATCGTTGGTGGCTTATTCGTCGTTGAGACTGTTTCGGTTATCGTGCAGGTGTTTTGGTATAAGCGGACCGGCAAACGGGTGTTTTTAATGGCACCACTGCATCATCACTTTGAGAAAAAAGGGTGGGCGGAGCCAACGATCGTGATCCGGTTTTGGATTATTGCCATGATCCTTGCGTTAGTGGGTCTTTCGACCCTGAAAATCCGATGACCGCGAGAACCCATGATTGGCCTGCCGTGTTCGCCGGCGAAGTGTTTGCTGTGCTTGGTTTGGGGCGGAATGGGCTACCTGCGGCGCTCGCATTGCGCGCGATGGGTGCGGTGGTCACGGTTTGGGATGACCAACCGGATGCGCGTGCGGCGGCCGCGCGCGAGGGGTTGCGGGTTGCGCTGCCTGCGCACACAGCGTCTTTGACCGCGCTAATTTTATCGCCCGGCATTCCGCATCGCCTGCCAAAACCTCATCCGCAGGCAACGGCGATCCTGGCGCGCGGCGTGCCCATTTGGTCGGATGCCGAGGCGTTATTTATCGCCGTCCGGCGCGCCGGATCGGACGCCAAATTTATCGGCGTCACTGGCACTAATGGCAAATCAACCACGACCGCTCTGACCGCCCATATTTTGCGGCAAGCAGGCATGCAGGTGGAAGCAGGAGGTAATTTAGGACCGGCAGCCCTTGCTCTACCATTGCTCGATAAAACCGGCACTTATGTGCTCGAAATGTCCAGCTACATGTTGGAGCGAATCGCAAAGATGCGCTTCAATGCAGCGGTAATGTTGAACCTCAGCCCCGATCACCTCGACCGCCATGGCAGTTTCGCTGATTATGCTATTGTTAAAGCAGGAATTTTTGCGCGCCAGGTGACTGGTGACGTTGCCGTGATTGGCGTAGATGACATCGCATCGCGTCTCATAGCGGCGCAAATCACGAGCCGCCCTGTCCAGGTCATTCGTATATCCGGGGACCAAGTTGCGGATATTTACGCTCAGAATGGGACATTGTGCGATCAGCATGGTGCGATAGTCGATCTGCGAACGGCGCACGCCTTGCCCGGCACGCATAATGCGCAGAACGCAGCGGCGGCCACGTCACTCGCAATGGCCGTTGGGGTGCCGCGCACGGCAATCGGCCCTGCGTTGTTAGACTTTCCGGGATTACCGCATCGCCAAGCGCGCATTGCGGACGTTGGGGGTGTTTGCTTCATTAATGACAGTAAGGCGACGAATGCTGACGCAGCGGCCAGAGCATTGGCTTGTCACGAGCGGGTGATTTGGATTGCGGGCGGGGTTGCCAAATCGGGCGGAATTGCATCGCTTGCGCCATACTTTCCCCGCGTGGAGCATGCTTTATTGATCGGCCAAGCGGCGACCGATTTTGCCGCGATACTCGGCGCCCACGGCGTAGCGCATTCGGTGGTAGACACGCTTGATCGTGCGGTTGACGAGGCTCTTGCTCGCGCGCAGGCGGCAAATGTGCCAGTGGTGTTGCTCGCACCCGCTTGTGCGAGCTTTGATCAATTCGCCAACTATGAGTCTCGCGGCGATGCTTTCGCGGCGCTGGTGCATCAGCTCGCTGCTCGTGGTCCCGGGGGAGCGCCATAATGGCGCGGGTATCGCGTGCGGATAATTCGGTCGTGGGCCGCTGGTGGTGGAGTGTTGATCAGTGGACCTTGGCGGCCTTGGTCGCGCTCATTGGGATCGGCTATATCATGGCGTTAGCGGCGACACCCGCGACAACATTATCGCTGACCGATCCGCACACACTGATTATGATTAAACAAATTATCTACCTGGCGATGGCAGCCGCCGCGATGATCGGCGCATCGATGTTGGACCTACAACAGGTCAAGCTGACAGCCCTCGGCGTGGGTATCGTATTTCTTTTGCTGACTGCGTTCACCTTGGTTCATGGTGTCGTGATTGCTGGTGGACGACGCTGGATTGCCTTGCCTGGATTCACGATCCAGCCAGCTGAGTTCCTAAAACCCGCATTGATTGTGGTAAGCGCATGGCTGCTCGCTGAACGGCGGCGCACACCAGGCTTTGCTGGCATGTCGGCTGCACTAGCGCTCAACGGCTTGGTTTTGGTTCTATTGCTCAAACAACCCGATATCGGGTCAATGTTGCTCGTTGGCAGCACCGCTTTTGCCCAACTCGTGTTGGACGGCATTGCCTTAGGTTGGGTGGTAGCGGGTGGTGTGGGATTGGTGGGGACCCTGGTAGCCGCGATCATCTACATTCCGCACGTCCATGCGCGTTACGAGTTATTCATCCATCCTGCTCGCGATAATGCGTATCAGGCGATTACGGCTCTGTCGGCTTTTGGTAATGGTGGCTTATGGGGACGCGGGCCCGGTGAAGGGCAAGTCAAGCATTTTCTACCCGATGCACGTGCTGATTTTGTGTTCGCCGTCGTTGGCGAGGAATTCGGGCTGATTATTTGCTTGGCTATTGTCGCCCTGTTTGCCTTTGTGGTGCTCCGCGGATTATTAAGGCTGCGGCGCGAGGGGGATTTATTTGTGGCGTTAGCCGCGTCGGGCTTGTTGGTCAGCTTTGGCTTGCAGGCTTTCGTGAATATGGCGTCATCCCTTTCACTTATTCCGACCAAAGGAATGACGTTACCCTTCATCTCCTATGGCGGTTCGGCGGTGCTGGCTATGGGGCTGCACACGGGGCTATTGTTAGCGTTGACTCGCAAGCGCCAAGGGATTTTGGCGACCACCAGAATTTTGGATGAGCCGCTTTTTGGGCCTCCGACTCGCCCGCGCGGTGCGGCATGAGCGACACGGTCTCAGCGCCGGTCGTGCTTGCTGCAGGTGGCACTGGCGGGCATGTGTTGCCGGCCGAAGCGCTGGCTGATCGGTTGATCCGACGCGGACAACGGGTAATATTACTGACGGATACGCGCTCGCATCCGCAACAGAGCGCTGTTTTTCGATCCTGTGAACAGCATATTATCGGCGGTTCGGGCGTTGTTGGGCGATCTCCGCTTCGTGCGGCCGGAAGCGTCGCACGGATTGCCTGCGGCGTCTTGCAGGCCCGGCGGGTAATGGCAACGGCCAAACCACGCGTCGTGGTGGGGTTTGGCGGATATCCGTCCGTCGCTCCGGTGTTAGCCGCGCGATTGCTACGATCGCCCCCAAAGATTGTCTTGCATGATCAGAACGCGGCACTGGGCCGGGCCAATCAATTCCTCGCGCGCTTTGCTGATGTTTTGGCTTTGAGTTTTCCTGAGACGCAAGGTGTGCCAGCTGGCTGTGTATCGCTGGTGACCGGCAATCCGGTACGTACGGCGATTATTGCGCACGCTCGAGCACCGTATGAGGATGATGGCCTAGGGTTAAACCTCTTGGTTTTGGGCGGCTCTTTAGGGGCATTGGCATTTGCGACGTTGGTGCCAGATGCCCTGGCGCTGTTGCCCGAACGGCTTCGTTCACGGCTAAAAATTATGATGCAGTGTCCGTCCGCTGGTTTGGCGCAGGCCCGGGAACGGTTTGCCGAGGCCAGAATTGAGGCAGTGTTAGCGCCGTTCATCGAGGATGTTGCCACCGAAATGGTGCGCGCTCAACTGGTGATTGCTCGATCTGGTGGTTCGACGGTTGCCGAAATCGCCGTGATAGGACGACCAGCCATGTTGATTCCGCTTGCAATTAATGCGGATCAACGGGCCAATGCGCAGTCCCTCGTGCGGGCCGGCGGCGCAATCCAGCTTGACCAAGCAGACCTCACAGCTGCTTCCTTTGCTCAAATCGTTTCTGATCTCTTGGATAATCCACAACGACGGTTCGACATGGCTCACGCCGCGGCGGCTGTTGGAATGAGCGATGCTGCGGATCGGTTAGCGGCCTTGGTTATGGGAGAAATCGCGCGATGAGGGCGATGCCGCTATCGATCGGCGTTATCCATTTCGTCGGAATCGGCGGGATTGGAATGTCGGGTATCGCCGAAGTGTTGCACACGCTGGGTTATGCCGTGCAAGGCTCGGACATCGCAGAAAGCGCTAATGTTTTACGATTGCGGGCGTCTGGCGTCCCAGTCATGATCGGCCATGACGCGGCGAATTTGGGTGCAGCACAGGTTGTTGTTGTCTCAACGGCGGTGCCCCGGGATAATCCCGAAGTCGCGAGTGCGCGGGCGCGGCTGATTCCGGTTGTGCGCCGCGCAGAAATGTTAGGCGAATTGATGCGGTTGCGCTGGTCGATTGCGATCGGTGGGACGCATGGCAAAACCACCACAACCAGCCTTGTGGCGGCGGTGCTTGAAGGTGGCGGATTTGATCCGACTGTGATCAATGGCGGCATTATCAATGCATACGGCACCAATACGCGGTCCGGTCAGGGTGATTGGATGGTGGTGGAGGCCGATGAAAGCGATGGCACGTTCTTACGGTTGCCGGCCGTCATTGCGGTGGTGACGAATATGGATCCGGAGCATCTGGATCATTGGGGATCGCACGCGGCGATGGAAGCGGGCTATCGGCAGTTTGTTTCGAACATCCCGTTTTATGGATTTGCCGTATTGTGCGTCGATCATCCGGCGGTTCAACAAATGATCCCTGATTTGTCCGATCATCGCGTAATTACCTATGGATTTTCACCGCAAGCCGACGTGCGCGCTGAGCGCATCATGGCGGATCGCAACGGCGCGACATTTGAGGTGCGGCTATCAAATCGGCTTGGCGGACGCGAGCGGCGGATTAATCGGCTGCGCCTGCCAATGCTTGGCAATCACAATGTGCAAAACGCCCTAGCTGCGATCACCATTGGCGTCGAGATGGGGGTCAATGAAGACCATTTGAGGGCCTCGTTGGCAAACTTCCGTGGGGTTAAAAGGCGCTTTACTAAGGTTGGTGAGCTAGGTGGGGTGACTATTATCGATGATTATGGACATCATCCGGTCGAGATTGCCGCCGTGTTGAAGGCCGCACGCCAAGCTGGTGCGCGCGATGTTATTGCTGTGGTGCAGCCTCACCGTTATTCGCGATTGGCTTCGCTGTTTGAAGAATTTTGCACCTGCATGAACGATGCGGGTACGGTGATTGTGGCCGATGTATATCCGGCGGGTGAAGCACCGATTGAGGGCGTGAACCGGGATGCGCTGGTCGATGGGCTGCGCGCGCATGGACATCGCTCGGTGGTTCCACTCGCTAATCCTGAATATTTGGCAGAAATGGTCAAGGCCATTGCCAAACCGGGGGATTATGTCGTGTGCTTGGGGGCAGGCAATATTACGGCGTGGGCTCAGGCATTGCCGCAGCAATTGCACGGGCTCAGCGATCCAAACCGTCGTGGTTTGGGTGGAGCGGCATGATGCACGCCACTGCCGCACCTTGGTATGCAGCGCTGCCACCGTTACGCGGGCGGGTGATAGCGGACGCGCCGCTGGCCGCAGGCACATGGTTTCGTGTGGGCGGCGCCGCCGAATTGCTGGTACGGCCAGCTGATATTGAAGATTTAGTGACCTGCCTGAGCGCGGCATCGCCGGAATGGCCGGTGACAATTTTGGGAGCTGCGTCGAACATCATCATCCGTGATGGTGGCGTGCCCGGCTTGGTCGTTAAGCTGGGTCGCGGTTTCAGCACCGTCGGCATTGAGCCAGACGGCATTATCGCCGGTGCGGCCGCGTTGGATGGCACAATCTCTGAGCATGCTGCAATGGCTGGGCTAGGCGGATTGGAATTTTTATCGGGTATTCCAGGATCGTTGGGCGGTGCCATCGCGATGAATGCGGGGGCCTATGGTAACGATATCCGCGCCGTGCTGGATTGGGCAGAGATTATTGGGCCGGATGGAACGCTGGCGCGGTATTCGGCGGGAGAGTTGGGACTTGATTATCGCCATGCCCGCCTGCCGCCCGGCGGCATTGTGGTGCGCGCACGGCTACATGCTCGCCCCGAAGATCAGGCGTTAGTGATCGCCCGCATGGATGATATTAAGGCGCAGCGTGAGGCGACGCAGCCGGTGCGGGCCCGCACCGGCGGGTCGACCTTTCGCAATCCGCCAGGGCACAAGGCTTGGCAGTTGATTGATCAAGCAGGCTGCCGGGGGATGGCGCTTGGGGATGCCCAGGTTTCGGAAAAACATTGTAATTTCCTGATCAACCGAGGAGATGCGTCAGCTGCCGACCTGGAGGCTTTGGGCGAGGCTGTGAGGGAGCGCGTTCAGGAAGTTTTTGGCATTGAACTGATATGGGAAATTAAGCGCATCGGCGTGCCGGGCGGTGCCGAATGAAACGTATCGCGGTATTGATGGGCGGAATTTCGGCAGAGCGTAACGTTAGTTTAGCAACGGGTGCGCAAGTGGTAACGGCGCTGCGCTCAGCAGGGTATGAGGTTATACCGATTGAGGTGAATGCCAATCTGGCAAGCTTGATCGCCGCACTAACGCCTGCGCCAGACGCTGTGTTCAACGCACTCCATGGCCGATTTGGCGAGGATGGCACAATCCAGGGCGTGCTTGATTATATGGGCATTCCCTACACCCATTCAGGCGTTCGCGCCTCTGCGATGGCCATGGATAAAGCCGCTGCAAAGGCTGTATTTGCGGCGGCTGGATTGCCGGTCGCACCACACCGGATTGTGCCCATTGCCGAATTGGCCGAGGCAGACCCGTTGCCGCCACCTTATGTGCTGAAGCCAATTAATGAGGGCTCGTCAGTGGGTGTGCATATTATCAAAGCGCATGATAACCGTCGTGCATCAATCGCCCGCGATTGGGGTTTTGGTGACCTGATCATGGCCGAGGATTATGTCGCCGGACGAGAACTCACCGTGAGCGTGCTCGATGATCGCGCATTGGCGGTGACCGAAATTTTTGCCGATGGGTTTTATGATTATCAAGCAAAATACGCTGAAGGTGGCTCGCGCCATGAGGTGCCTGCACAAATCGATCCAGAATTAGAAGAGCAAGCAAAGCACATTGCCCTATCAGCGCATCGCGCGTTAGGGTGCCGAGGTGCCTCACGGGCGGATTTTCGGTATGATGTCGCACAAAGGCGATTGGTTTTGCTGGAAGTGAATACCCAGCCGGGGATGACCAGCACCTCGCTGCTCCCCGAGCAAGCCGCATTATGCGGAATTGATTTTCCAGCCCTCTGCGCCTGGATGGTGGAGCGTGCAACATGCCGCGAGTGAAGCCGAAAAGTCGAAAAATCCAGGATCGGCCGAGCGAGCGCACGTTGATGATGCGACGCGCACGGCGTGTGCTCAAGCCCGCAGCACTGCTCATGTTGGTTGGCTCACTGGTGTTAGCGGTGCCGATCGGTTGGCGATTAGTCGCCGGTAGACCGCATCGTGGCATCCGTCAGACATTGGTTTCGACGCTAGGGAATATGGGATTCCGGGTACGACACGTGGTCATTGATGGCGTCATTACCACACCCAAGCCCGCGATTGAGGCGGCGCTGGGACTACGCGATGGTATGCCCATTTTTGATGTGGCTCCCGGCCGTGCTGCCCGAAAGCTGGAACAGCTTGGGGTCGTGCGCCAGGCGGTCGTGGAACGGTTGCTGCCTGCAACTGTGCAAATTCGAATTGATGAGCGGGCACCGGCAGGAATTTGGCAACGACCTGACCACGGATTTGCCCTGATTGGCACCGATGGTTCGGTGATCGAGGCGCGTGGCGGTACCGCTGCGCACGCACGAGATCCGGGCTTATTGCTGTTTGTGGGTGCGCAAGCTCCGGCGCATGCTGGAGCGCTGTTAGCATTGCTGCAACGCCATGCGACGATTGGTGCCGCGGTAATAGCCGCCGAATGGATTGATAATCTGCGCTGGAACTTGATTTTGCGCGATCATGCGGTGGTCGAATTGCCGTCACGGCATTTGAACGCCGCGCTGGCGGTCTTGCACCGGGCGGATGACAAAATTTCCCTACTCGATCGGCCGGTGCGGATGATCGATTTGCGGCTGCATGATCGGTTGATTGTGAGGCCTTATGCACAGCCTGCCTCCGCAACCATCAAGCCGAAGCACTCATGAAGGAGGTCTGTCAATGAACGACCTATCCAACCGCACCGGCATAAGCCCGCCGCCACCGCGTAACGTGGAGACGCGACCGCGCCCCACCCGCACCGGACCGTTCGGCGTGCTTGATATTGGTTCGTCGAAAATTGCCTGCTTGATCGGCCGCGCAGAAAGTGACGGTCGGCTCAGGGCGTTAGGCTTTGGGTGGCAAAAGAGCCGAGGCATCAAGTCAGGCGGTATTGTCGATTTGGACGAAGCCGAAAAAGCCATTCGCGCAGCGGTGGGTGCCGCTGAGGATATGGCCGATACTCGGCTCAAATCGGTGGTAGTGAATTTGTCGTGTGGCCAGCCGGAAAGCCGACTGTTCAATGTTCAATGGCCGATTGATGGTAGGCCGGTCGTGGAGGATGATATTCGCCGGGTGGTGCGCGAGGCGCGCGCTCGGGCGAATGCCGAAGGACGCGGTACCATCCACGTGCTCCCGCTCGGCTTTGCCACCGATGAAACTGACGGGGTTGCCGATCCACGCGGGTTGTTCTGTGAAACACTAACAGCGCGACTGCATGTGGTGGACGCTTCACGCACCGCGATCAAGAGTGTGGCCGCCTGTTTGGCGCGCTGTGAGTTGGAAATCGCTGGAATGGTATCAGCACCTTTCGCCTCTGGCTTAGCCACGCTCGTTGAAGATGAACGCACACTGGGCTCAATTGTGATTGACATGGGCGGTGGCACGACCACACTCGCGGTGTTTGCCGAGGGGCAGGTTTTGCACACAGCACAATTGCCGGTGGGCGGCCAGCATGTGACCAATGATGTAGCGCGGCTGCTTTCAACTCATGTTGCGCATGCGGAGCGATTGAAGACGCTTTATGGCACCTGCCAGCCGAGCCCAGATGATGCGCGAGAAATGCTTCCGGTACCAATGGTCGGTGAGGCGGAGCACCAGATTGCAAAAGTGCCGCGCAGCGCGTTGGTTTCCGTGATCCGCCCTCGATTGGAAGAGATTTTTGAATTGGCACGCGACCGAATCGACACCTCGGGCCTCGGCCCTGCGGCGGGCAACCGCGTGGTGTTGACGGGTGGGGCGGCGCAGCTGGTTGGGGCACGGGAACTGGCGGCAGAGATCCTAAAGCGACAAGTGCGCATTGGTCGGCCCTTTGGGGTGATTGGCCTACCCGACAGCGCAACCGGCCCGAATTTTTCGACCCTAACTGGCTTGCTTGCTTTTGCCACAGGTGACGGCCAGACCTTGCATGATCTTGATTTATCGGCAGAGCCGCGGCGCGGCATGTTCGGAAAAATAAGTGCGTATCTGCGGGAGCGATTGTGATGCGCGCCCCCGCTCAGTTGGTTGTCCTTTCGTTATCCCTCAATCTTTCCTAAGGAGTTTCCCATGACCTTAAATCTAACCGTGCAAAAAACGAATCATACCGATTTTACCCCGCGCATTGCTGTGTTCGGTGTGGGCGGCGGCGGCACCAATGCGGTGAACAACATGATCGCTTTGAATCTGCCCGGTGTTGAATTTGTTGTTGCGAATACCGATGCGCAACAGCTTTTGCTATCACGCGCCGAGCGGCGGATCCAGCTTGGGCCGCATATCACCCAGGGCAACGGTGCCGGTGGTAAGCCAGAAGTTGGCCGTGCGTCGGCGGAAGAGGCCGAAGATGAATTGGCCCGTCAACTCGATGGTGCACACATGGCCTTCATCACTGCCGGGATGGGTGGTGGCACCGGCACGGGCGCCGCACCCGTGATTGCGCGTATGGCGCGCGAGCGCGGCATACTGACCATCGGCGTGGTGACCAAGCCCTTCGCGTTTGAAGGCAAGCGGCGGATGCGCGCCGCAGAGGAAGGCATCGCTGAACTGCAAAATTTTGTTGATACCTTGATTGTTATTCCCAATCAAAATTTGTTCAAGGTCGCGAATGAGCGCACTGGCTGGAAAGAAGCCTTCGCGATGGCCGACCATGTGTTATATATGGGTGTGCGCGGCGTGACCGATTTGATGGTGGTCCCTGGCGAGATCAATCTTGATTATGCCGACGTCCGCTCGGTAATGTCCGAAATGGGCAAAGCGATGATGGGCACAGGTGAGGCCGAAGGCGAAGACCGGGCGATGCGCGCAGCGGAAGCAGCGATTTCTAATCCTCTGTTGGAAGAAACCAACATGAAAGGCGCGCGCGGCCTGCTGATCAATATTACCGGCAGCTCCGATTTGACATTGTTCGAGGTGGATCAAGCGGCCAATCGGATTCGCGAGGAGGCGGACGAAGACGCCAACATCATGTTCGGTATGGCGCTCGATGAGAGCTTGGGCGGCCGGGTGCGGGTTTCGGTGGTCGCGACCGGCATTGACACCGCAACGCCCGCTCAGGCCGAGCGGCCCCGGCTGGTCGCGGTGGGCGGTGGCAGCATGATGGTCGATGCCGTGGCCGGGACGATGCCGCAGGCCCATGGTCAGCCGATCGGCATGATGCAGCACGGAGGCGGTCAACCGGGAATCGCACCGCAGGGCTTGCTGCACACCATGCCCGCGCAAGGGCCTGCCCTCAGTGTGGTGGGTGAAGCCGCACCGATCGTGCTTGATCAATCGGCGGCGATCGAAGAGACACGCCAGCCAGCACCGATGAGCCCCTATGGCATAGCCCCGGCGCTGCGGGCACCGGCAGCGGCACCCGCCTATCGTGAGGCGCCGCGTGGGCCCGCGCCGGAGCCGACCAAGCGGGGCAATCTGTTTTCGCGGATGACCAGCGGGTTCCGCGCATCCGAGCCTGAAGCGCCTCGCACGGAGCCATCGCGCGGCTATTTGGCCCCTGCGCCGCATCCGCAAATGGCTGTATCACCGCACACGACACCGATGATGCAGCAACCGAACTATCAAACACCTCAGGCTCAAGCACAGGCCGTGCCACAACCGATGGTCCGTCAAACTCACGCCGAGGACGTTGCCTTGGAGATCCCGGCATTCCTGCGCCGTCAACAATCCTGAGTGCTCAAAATGGCGCGGCGACCGCGTAAGCAAGCCGCGCCATTTTCTGCTGATGTGCTGCGCCGGATTGAGCGGCGCGGCGTGGCGCGGTCAGGCTTGGGCGATGTGTTTCATGGGTTGATGACCATGCGGCTTCTGGCGCTGTTGGCGCTGCTCGCCGGCAGTATTGTGTTGATTAACCTTATTTTTGGCGTCATCTATGCCATCGCTGGCGGCATCGGCGGGGCACGGCCCGGCGATTTCGGCGATGATGTGTTTTTCTCCGTGCAAACATTTTCTACCACCGGCTATGGCGCGTTATATCCGCGATCGATCGTGGCGAATTCGATCGCGAGCGTCGAAATCATCATCGGCCTGTTAGCAACGGCGCTGGCCACTGGCCTATTATTCGCTCGCCTCTCACGGCCGCAGGCGCGGGTGCTGTTTTCACGGATCATGGTGGTGCATCGGTTACGCGGCGAAAATTCTTTGATGTTTCGCGTTGCCAACCAACGACGCAACCAGCTCACCGATGCTCGCATGACACTCACACTGATCCGCGATGAATTGGATGAGGATGCTAACGCGATGCGGCGATTGATCGATCTGCCGTTAGAGCGCGCCAATTCTCCCGCTTTCGCGCTGTCCTGGACCGTCATTCATCGTCTGGGGCCAGACAGCCCTCTATATGGGTTGGATGAAGCCGCGATGAAAGCCCAAAATATGGTGCTTCTGGCGATGCTCACCGGGCTCGATGACACGCTGCTGGCAACTGTCGCGGCGCGGCATATTTATGGACCGGCCGATATTCGGTTTGGCGCACGCTTTGCTGATATTTTTGACCGGGCGGAGGATGGCACATTTGCCATCGATTATACGTTATTTCACGAGCTCGATGGCTAAACGGGCTTGAACAAGTCCCGCAACGACAAAGATGAGATCCAACGATGAGGACCATAGCGATGAAGTTGTTTTATTCAGCGACCAGCCCCTATGTGCGCAAAGTCATGGTCTGCGCAATGCTCCGCAGGATTGACCAACGGATCGAAAAAATTCCGACCAATCCGCATGAGAGTCCGGCTTCGTTGGTCGCAGAAAATCCGCTCTCGAAAGTGCCGTGTCTGCTGACCGAGGATGGGTTTGCCTTATTCGATAGTCCGGTGATTTGCGAATATCTTGATGGTGTGGGCGATGCGTTGGCGCTGTTTCCGCCGGCTGGTGCGGCACGCTGGGTGGCCTTGCGATTGCAGGCAGTGGGCGATGGCATTTTGGATGCTGCGGTGGCGCGGCGGATGGAAAGTGCCAAACCGATCGATGCCGCGCGCGAAACCTTCATGGCGCGGCAAAGCCACGCGGTGGATCGGGCGCTCGCCATGCTCGAACGCGAATCCTTGGGGGCGCTTGCGGATATTGGCGCGGTGAGCGTGGCCTGCGCGCTTGGCTATCTCGATTTCCGGTTCGGGGCGGAAGATTGGCGGACGGATCATCCAAGGCTGGCGGATTGGTTTGCCCCGATCGCGGAGCTGCCCGCGATGCTCAATACGGCGCCGCCGGTTGGTTGAGAGCTGACAACATCGCCAGAAGCTGCCGGATGGCCCGCGCGCGATGACTGATCTGGTGTTTTTGGTCTGCGGACAATTCGGCAAAACTCGCGGTTTGCCCTGAAGGCACAAAAATCGGATCATAGCCGAAGCCACTGGTCCCGCGTGGTTGTTCGGCAATGATGCCATGGCAAAAACCCAAATAAGTCGCGGTTTCACCGGTTGGCAGCGCTAAGCACAACGCGCACGTGAACCAAGCGCGATTATCGCCCCGACTGGCGCCGATTACGCGCGCCATTGCCTCGGTGTAGCCGCCGCATTCTTGGGCGAACCGGGCAGAGCGCAAGCCAGGTGCACCACCAAGAGCCGCCACTGACAGGCCGGAATCATCCGCGAGCGCCGCCAAACCGGTGGCGCGGGCCGCGCTCCGCGCCTTGATCTGGGCGTTCGCCGCGAAATCAACGCCGGTTTCCTCGGGCTCGGCAAGGTTGAGAGCCGCAGCATCGGTGCAGATGATGCCCGCCGGGGCCAAGAGCGTCGCGAATTCCTGGCGTTTGCCTTGGTTATGCGTCGCAATCACCAAAGTGCTGCCCGGGTTCAGGCGCAGCATGGCTTATTCCCCGAGGGCGGTGCGCTGGGCGGCAAAGAGCGCGGCCGTGCCGGTTCGTGCCAAACCGAGCAATTGTGCGAACGCCGCATCATCGAAGGTCGATTTCTCCGCCGTCGCCTGGATTTCGACGATACCGCCCGCGGCGGTGAGCACGAAATTAGCATCCGCCTCGGCATTGGAATCTTCAGCGTAATCGAGATCAAGCAAACCAGTTGCCTCGATGATCCCGCAGGAAACCGCAGCGACTTGACCAATCAACGGGTTGGTTTTCAGCACATTGCTGGTTTGCAAATGGCGGATCGCCAAGGCGAGCGCGACATAGGAGCCGGTAATCGCGGCACAGCGCGTGCCACCATCAGCGTTCAGCACGTCGCAATCGAGGGTAATGGTCATTTCCCCCAGCGCCGCACGATCAACCACGGCACGCAATGAGCGGCCAATCAGCCGTTGGATTTCCTGGGTGCGGCCCGATTGCTTGCCGCGCGCGGCTTCCCGGTCGCCGCGCGTATGGGTGGCGCGGGGGAGCATGCCATATTCGGCGGTCACCCAGCCCTGGCCGGAATTGCGCATGAAGCTCGGCACCTTTCCCTCAACGCTGGCGGCACACAGCACTTCGGTGCCGCCCATGCGGATCAGCGCCGAGCCTTCGGCGTGATGGGAAAAGCCGGTGATGATTTCCACCCGGCGCAGGGCGTTATGGGCGCGGCCAGACGGGCGCGTGAATAGGGTCATGAAAAGGCTCCTGCGGTTGGGGGGTATCAATGCTTGATTTCCGCGCTGCGATAGCCGACTCTAAGCTCATGGACCAGAGCCAGTCACCCAAGCGTCCGTCCCATCGTGCGCAGGCGAGGATTCCGCCGGGGCTTGACGCCCGCTCCGCCGCAATTTTGCGGGAAATTGTTGAACAATATGTCGAAACCGGCGAACCGGTCGGTAGCCGCACTTTGTCGCGCCGTTTGCCGTTGAGCCTCTCGGCAGCGACGATTCGCAACGTGATGGCGGATTTGACCGATGCAGGGCTCTTATTCTCGCCGCATGTCTCGGCAGGCCGCTTGCCGACCGATCGCGGCTTGCGGCTATTTGTCGATGGGTTGCTGCATTTCGGCGAATTATCCGATGATGAACGCGATGTGATCGAGCATGCGCTCAGCCAATCCAACCGCTCAATGCAAGATGTGCTGACCGAAGCCTCAACCTTGCTCGCCGGGCTTTCCTCGGCGGCGGGGCTGGTTTTGGCGCCGAAATCCGAGGGGCCGGTCAAACATATCGAATTCGTGCCGCTTGGTCCGGGCCGAGCATTGGTTGTGCTGGTGACCGCCGATGGACAAGTGGAAAACCGGGTGATCGAAATACCGCCCGGCTTGCCGCCTTCAGCCCTGCAAGAGGCTGGAAATTATTTGAACGCCCAGCTCTCGGGCCGAACATTGCCCGAATTGCGCACCCGCGTCGCTGAGGACCGCGCTGCGAGCCGAACGGCGCTCGATGCGCTCGCGAGCAGCGTGGTGGAGGCCGGTTTAGCCACCTGGTCCGCCGAGGGGCGCGGCGGATCGCTGATCGTGCGGGGGCAGGCTCGATTGCTCGCGGATATTGATCAGGTGGAAAAGCTCGGCGCGATCCAAACCTTGTTCGATCAACTGGAACATCAGGAAACCATGCTGAAACTACTGGAACTGGCAGAAGGGTCAGACGGGGTGCGAATTTTTATCGGGGCGGAAAGCAGCGTGTTCGGCACCGCCGGTGTGTCGATGATCGTTGCACCGGCGCGCAATCGCGATGATCGCATTGTCGGCGCCATCGGGGTGATCGGGCCGACGCGGATCAATTATGGCCGGATCATCCCGGTGGTTGATTACACAGCACGGGTGATTGGTCGGCTCTTGGGATAGAGCGCGATCATGCGGTTTCGGCGGCACCCATCGGCTAGCGCATTGCTCTAAACCAATAAAATTGATCGGCAAACAAAGGCCATCTAGCCCACCGCGCCGTGCTGGCGCAAAAATCCGAGCAATGGCAAAATCGGCAAGCCTAGAATCGCGAAAAAATCACCATCGATGCGCTCAAATAGCTGAATCCCGCGCCCCTCCAGTCGATAAGCGCCCACGCTGGACAGACAATCATCACCCTCAGCCGCCAGATAATCGGCAATAAAATCATCCGACAACGCACGCATCGTCAGCGTCGGTGTCGCGAGATGGTGCCAAATCATCTGGCTATCGCGCAGGCAGCACACCGCCGTATGGAGCGTATGGGTCTGACCCCTTAAGCGGCGCAGATGGCTTTCTGCCTCGGCGGTCGATTCCGGCTTATCGAACCAAACATCACCCGCCGAAAGAATTTGATCGGCACCAATCACCAGCGCCGCCGGGCAACGCGCCGAAATCCGTTGCGCCTTGAGGCGCGCCAATGTTTGCGCCACGGCCCCCGGCGTCTCGCCCGCTGCCGCTCCGGCGAGCTTGATCGCTGACTCATCGATATGGGCGGGCATCGCCTCGAACGGCAGACCGGCATGGTGCAGAATCGCGGCGCGCGACGCCGACGCGCTGGCCAGAATGATCATGCGCCGATCCGCAGCAACGCCGGGCCGTGTGTGGCCAGCCATTGGGTCGCGGCATCCCGATGCGGGGTGAGCCGTTCGGTGAGCGCCCAAAAGGCGGGGCTGTGATTCATTTCACGCAAATGCGCAACCTCGTGGCCAATAACGTAATCCTGCACATAATCGGGCGCCATAATCAGCCGCCAGGAAAACATCAACGTGCCATCCGGCGCGCAACTGCCCCAGCGGGAGGTGGTATCTTTGATCCGAAGGCCAGCAATCCGGCGATTGATCAAGATGGCTTTGGCGGTGGCTTTAGCGGTGAATTGCTCACGGGCACGGGCGATCAGCGCGTCGCGCAAGCGCCGGGTAAGGAACTCGGCACCGCCGCCAAGGGTGATGCTCGGCTCGGGGCGAAGCGAAATGCGGGCAGCGCCGCGCCAAAGCGGGTCATGGATGATGCGGTGCGCAATATTGTTAATCGGCACAGTGCCGCCGGATCGCCAGTGGCTGGGCTTGGGCAATGCGGCGAGCCGATCCGCAACCCAATTTTCGTGCGCACGCAGCAGCGTCAAGCCCGCATGGCGCGAAGCGCGGGGCGGCAGCGTGATAATAATTTCGCCATCAAGTGGGCTGACCCGCAAAGCAACCCGGCGGGCGCGAACATTGCGGCGCCAACGCAGCCCCGCGGGGCGGCCCGCAACGAGAATTTGTTCGTGATCGGGCTGGTTCGTGCTCATCGTCGATTTCGGCGAAGCGGCACGTCGCGTTGCGGCCAATCGACCAAATGATACTCCAAATCACCGGCATGATCCTCGCTGATCACACGACCCGCCACGCTCACCCCTGCCGCATGCGGGCTCATTTTGTCCCCGGATATCAGCGGGTGCCACGGTGCCAGCCCGCGCCCATCGGCAAGCCGCCGATAGGCGCAAGAGGGCGGCAGCCAATCCAGCTCGGTGACCATTTGTGCGGTCAGGCTAATGCAATCGGGAACAAAGTCACGCCGATTGGCGTAGTTGCTGCATTGGCAGCTGGTCGTATCCAGCAGGCGGCACGCCACGTTGGTGTATGAAAGCGCGCCATTATCCTCGTCACGCAGCTTATGCAGGCAGCAACGGCCACAGCCATCGCATAGCGACTCCCACTCCGCCTCGGTCATTTGATCGAGGCGCTTGGCCTGCCAGAATGGTTCCGCATCGGCCTTGGGCATGAGCTCATGGTAACGCGTGTCGCCACGCGATGGAAGTGAAGATCAGCCGCCGAAACGCCCAAGCATCGCGCGGAGCGGGTTTGCCCCGGCATTTTGCGCGCCCATATTCACCACAATCTGGCGCGGCCCCACGGTTTGGCCGTAATATTGCTGATCCAAGCCAGAATCATTGGAAAATACGGAGCCGGAGAGCGACACACCGCCATACAAGCCACGCGATTTGGTGAAGGTGACAATATCCGCCCCCACCGCCGTGCCGGTAGAGCCGCCAATGCCGGCGCCAATCGTGGCGACCGAAATACCGGCATCCGCACCCATTTTGAACTGACTGTTCAGGAACGCGTTAAGCGCGGTCTGGTTCATCAGCATCATCATCACTTCCGCATCCTGCGCGCCGATTTGCAGGCCAAAACTGCCGCTGCCCATCGTGTAGAAAGCAGGGTCCGACCAAGAACCGTTGGCCGCGCGCGAAACCAGCACACAATCCCCGCCCTCACCGCCGATAAAGAAGCCGGCTTTGAAAATACGCGGGCAAATAACGACTGCCTTAGCACGACGCAGAAATTGCGAGGCTTGGTTACCCGCCGCGCCGCCGGCACCAAGCATGGTTTCGACGGTTAGAGTCGATCGATCGACCAGGACTTGCGCACCATTGCCATTCGCGGCGGATGCACCGGTCGAACAAGCGGCAAGTGGAACGGCAAGCATCACTGTGGCAAGCCCAAGGCGGCTGAATTTATGGTTGAACAGGCCGCGTGCGGCGGCTTGAGCTGCTGAGCGTATGGTCATGGTCGAACTCTCCTTTCGGCTAATCGATGATCTTATTCAGACATGCAGATGTGGAGATTGTGTGGCGGCGGGTAGAAATCGACTTATATGGCTGAATGTTCATTAATTGTTACGATTCGCCAAGCGCCCGTTGCGATCGCGTCCGGCGTGGCATCGGGCGTCGGATGCCAGCCAGTATGGTGCTCCAGCACGGTCAGCGATAAATTTTCAACGGCGAGGCTCAGCGCCTGATGCGCCGATAGGCTAAGTGCGTGGGCAATGGCGGCACGGATCGCCCCGCCATGCGAAACGGCGATAATGTCCCGACCGAGATGGGCTTCGGTGCGCCGCGTTAGCGCCGCCCCCACACGGGTGCGAAGCTGGATGAAACTTTCCCCGCCGGGTGGCTCGGCATCACCGCCGATCGGCCAAAACGGGTGTTCAGCCCGTGCACCCGCAAACTCGGCCATGCTGCGGCCCTCCCACTGGCCAAAACTTTGCTCAATCAGTCCGGGTTCAATGGCGGGGTTGGTCACGCCGTACCCCGCTCGGCTGATTGCCTCGGCCGTGCGGTGGGTGCGGCTGAGAGGGGTGACCAGCCAATGCGCGTCGCGGGGCAAAACGCGGGCGAGATAGCTGTAACGCGGCACATCCGTGAGCATGCGGTTGCCACAGACCGGCACATCACGCTGGCCATAAAGTTCGGCGAGGGCCTCGGGCGCAACCGTGGCGTGGCGGATCAACCAGAATCGGGTCGTTGTGCGGTGCATGGTGCGGAAACGCCCTATTCGCCGATAGAAATCAAGGCGCCGGTGCGGCGTGCGGCGCGGAACTGGGCTGCAAAAACCAGAACGGCTATCAATGTCCACACGATATTGAGGGCAAAAGCGGCGCCAAGCTGCGCCCAGGCCGGCCTTTGCAGCGCCAAGGCGGCGCGCATTCCGGCAAAAATATGCTCGGCCGGTAGCGCCGCCGCAACCGGGCGTAGCCAATTGGGCAACGCGGTGATCGGATAAAACACGCACGCAACCGGTGTGAGGCCAAATGCCAGCGTCCAGGCCAACGCCTCGGCTGAGGCGCCGTAGCGAAACAAGAGCGAAATCACCAGCAACGCCATCCACCAGCCCATCAGAAACAGGTTGAGCATCAGCAAAATGAGCAGGGGACCAATCGCGAACACATTGAAATGATAAAGTAGGGCGGCGAGGAGCGTGGCGGGCGCCAAGCCGACTAGCGCACGCACCATCGACACGCCGAGCAGGCTGAGAATAAGCTCATAGGGGCGCAGCGGGCTGACAAACACATGACCGAGGTTGCGCGACCAAATCTCTTCCAGAAATGACAACGTCACCCCGATTTGCGCGCGCAGCGCAACCTCCCACAGTAAAACCCCGCCGATCAACGCAGCGCCGATCGCAAGCACCGGGCCGGGATGTTCATTGGAAAGAAATCGAGCGGTAAAACCCCAAATCAGCAATTCCAGCGTGGGCCAATAGCCAAGCTCAAGCAAACGCGGCCAGGATTTTCGATAGAGGCAGAGATGGCGATACATCAACCCCCAAATCCGCCGCGCCGATTGTGCGAACCGGCTCATGCGCAGGCGCCTTGCGCGCCGAAGCGGGCAATTTGCAGAAAAACATCCTCTAAGTCAGCGCGACCATAGCGGGCAATCAGGTCAGCAGGCGTCCCGCGATCAACGATCCTGCCTGATTGCAGCATCAACACATCATTACAGAGCCGCTCGACCTCGGCCATATTATGCGAGGCGAGCAGGATGGCAGCGCCGCTGGTGCGTTGATAAATCTCCAGGCGAGTGCGCACATAATCGGCGGTGTCAGGATCAAGGCTGGCCGTCGGCTCATCGAGCAGCAGCAAATCCGGCTGGTTGATCAGTGCCTTGGCAAGGGCAACCCGGGTTTTCTGCCCGGCGGACAACGCACCCGCTCGGCGATGCAAAAAATCACCGAGATTGAATTCGTCGACCAAGGCGCCAATACGTTGCTCGAGTTTGGGCACATTATAGAGATGACCATAGACGCGCAGATTTTCAGCGACGGTGAGGCGCATCGGCAACGCGACATAGGGGGAGGAATAATTCATCCGCGCGAGGGCCGCGAACCGATCATGGGCAATATCATGGCCGAGCGCGATGATGCTGCCCTGATCGGGCAGCAAAATGCCCAGCAACATGGAAATGGTTGTGGTTTTCCCGGCCCCATTGCCGCCGAGCAGCCCGATGGTCCTGCCTGGGGCGAGCGAAAAGCTAATCCCATCGACCGCAATGACCGCATCGAAGCGTTTGACCAAACCCGTGACAATGAGCGCATCCATGCACCTGCACATAAGGGCAAGCAGTCCGTTCGCAAAGTCGCTCTATGAAACGCGGCGCTGCGCGCGACCAAGCCAGCGGTCGGATGCGGTGAGCGCCGCTGACACCGCAGCAAAGGCTGCGATCAAAACGATGATGTTCAAAATCAGATGCGCGGACGATAATTTACCAGCATCCAGAAACGGATACGGATACCAACCATCGGCGGCGCCGCGGCTCAGCGCATAGATACAATAAAGCAGCGGCCAAATGAGCAACCAAGGCATTTGGCGCCAACGCAGGCTTCCATGCGGGCGCAGCAACCAGAAAACCAAGAACAGGATCGGTGCTAGGTCATGAAGCCCGGCATCGACCCATTTCTGCGCTGCTGTGGGCTTCCAAAGTGCGCGCAGAACCGCAGAATAGACCATACCAACCAGAATAATCGATACCGCAACGATTGCCTCGAACACCGGCGAACCCAGCCGATACCGGCGCTGCGGTCGGAGGGCCGCGTTAGTCAAAGTAAGCGCGACGAGGATATTCGTCAGGATGGTGAAAAATCCAAGAAACCGCCAGATCGCCGCAACGTTCGAACCTCCCTGCCCGGCAATAACCCCGCGCAGGAGCACAAATTGACCGACCAAAGCCGCCCAGATCAGCACGGCACCGACGGCGGCAAGAATCCGGGTTGTGGCTTGACGATTCATTCGCCAAAGTATGGGGCCAACAAGTTTAGTTGGAAACCCCTTTTTTGGGTGCAGCCTTTCGCACGATTTCCAGACTGGTCCCACAACTAAACTTCAGCTTCGTTGCCCTCTTTATGCTGCTCGGCGATGACCAGATAGACGGCAGGCAGCACGAACAACGTGAATAACGTACCAATCGATAAGCCCGTAGCAATCACCGCGCCCATATTGAACCGGGCCGCCGCCCCTGCCCCACTCGCAATAATCAGCGGCACCACACCGAGGACCATCGCGGCAGTGGTCATCAAAATCGGCCGGAGCCGGATATTCACCGCGTGTTCGATGGCCTCGCGCTTGCTCATGCCAGCGCGCTGGGCCTCGTTAGCAACCTCGACAATCAAAATACCGTGCTTGCTAATCAGCCCCATCAAGGTAACCAGCCCTACTTCGGTATAGATATTAATCGACAGGCCAAAGAAGCCAAGATTGATAAACAACATTGCCCCGAAAATCGACATCGGCACCGACACTAAAATAATTAGCGGGTCGCGGAACGAGTTGAACAGAGCGGCCAATGCCAGGAAAATCACGATCACAGCAAATCCGAACGTGGCCAAAAACCCGCTTCTTTCCTGCACGAATTGCCGCATGGCTCCACCATAATCCACAGCATAACCCGAGGGAAGATTTTTTGCAGCTAAGCGGTCGAGCACGGTTAGCGCCGTTCCTTCGGCGACACCAGGCGCCACCACACCTTGGATCGTCGCGGAGTTCAGTTGCTGAAAGTGATTAACCGACTCTGGAATGACGATGTGAGCGATATGCGCAATCGAGCCGAGCGGGACTGATACGCCCTTCACGGTTGCCACCGGATAATTGAGTACCTGTTGAGAATTAAGGCGAAATTTCTGCGCGACCTGCGGAATAACTTCGTAAGAGCGATTATCGAGACTGAAATAATTGACATAACCGCCGCCCAGGGCGCGCGACATGGCGGCGCCAATATCACTCATCGTCAGACCGAGATTCGCCGCCTTCGCACGATCAATTTCCACAGTCGCTTGCGGCTGATCGATTTTCAGATCGGTTTGCAAGAAAATGAAATCACCGGTTTTCAATGCGGCTTGCAATAATCGTTGTGATACCGTGTTGAGTTGTTGGTAGTCATTCGTTGTTTTGATAACGAACTGCACGGGCAACCCTTGCGAGCCGGGCAGCGAGGGGGGTTGAAAGGCAGCGATCTGCTCGCCGGGGATGCCAACCGAGGCTTGGTTTTGGATCTCATTCTGCAGGACACTGGCATTTTTCGCCCGCTGGCCCCAGGGCTTCAACACCATGCCGGCGATCGATATTGTCGGTGTGTTAAGCTGAAAGGTATGATCGGTCGATTTATGGCTGAACATCAATTTGTTCAACGCTTGCGCGTAAACCACCCGTTGATCCAGCGTCGAGTTCGGCGCCGCAGTCGAGGCTAAAATCACCACCCCCTGATCTTCTTGTGGGGCAAGTTCGCTTTTGGCACTGCTGGACAGAAAATAGATACTGCCGAGCACAATTGCACCAAACAGCAGAATTATCGGTATGGTCTGCAAGGCGCTGCGCAGCAGTCGCATATAGAGCCGACGCACTCGATCGAATGCCCGATCAATGAAACCGACCAAACGGCTTTCCCAACCGGTTTCATCGCGTGAAATGGCCCGCAGTAATTTGGAACTTAACATCGGCGTAAGGGTAAGCGCGATAATTGCCGAAATCGTTACGGCGGACACCAAGGTAAAGGCAAATTCGGTAAACAATGCGCCGGTCAACCCAGATTGAAAGCCGATTGGCACATAGACCGCCGCGAGCACGACGGTCATCGCGATAATCGGACTCGCCAACTCCGCTGCCGCATTGCGCGCCGCCTCGATCCGCGATTCTCCTTGGTCCAGATGGCGGTTAATGTTTTCCACCACGATAATCGCGTCATCAACCACCAAACCAATCGCCAGAACCAGGGCTAACAAGGTTAGCAGGTTGATGGTGAATCCTAAAATCAGCATGGCCGCGAACGTGCCGATCAATGACAGCGGTATTGCGACCACTGGAATAACCACCGAGCGCGGCGTGCCCAAGAACGCAAAGACCACCGCCACCACAATGAGTAGCGCCTCGATCAAGGCCGCAATCACGTCGCTGATTGAGGCCGTAACAAATTTGGCAGAATTATAGACGATAGTGCCTTGCAATCCCTGCGGCAAGGATGCTTGAATGTTTGGAAACCGCTTCTGAACGCCCTTGATCACCGATAACAAATTAGCATTCGGCGCGACCTGAATGCCGATATAAACCCCGGTTTGGCCATCAAACGCAACGTTGGCCTCGTAGGAATACGAGCCAAGCTTCACCGTGGCGACATCGCCAAGCCGCACGAGTTGCCCACCCGTTTGCGACACGATCAACCGCCGAAATTCCGCCGCCGAATGCAAGCTGGTCGATGCGGTCAGCGTGGTTTGCGTCATCTGGCCTTTGGTATTGCCCAGCGCGCTGATAAAATCATTGCCTGATAACGCCGTATAGATATCGGTTGCGGTCAAGTGATACGCCGCCAGCTTGCTTGGATTTAGCCAGATCCGCATGGCAAAATTCTGTGCGCCCAAAATCTCGGCGGTCTGCACCCCCTGCACCGATTGTAATTGCGGCTGCACCACGCGCACCAGATAGTCGGTAATCTGGCTTGGCGTCAGCACCGAACTCTTGAAGCCGATATACATCGCATCCAACGTCTGACCGACTTGTAATTTCAGCTGCGGCTGTTGGGTGCCGCTCGGCAACTGGTTCAGCACTGATTGGATTTGCGCCTGGATTTCAGTGAGTGCTTTGTCTGGATTGTAATTGAGCACCAAATTGATCGTAATGGTGCTGATACCCGTTTGGCTCGATGAGGTGATGTAATCAATACCATTCACCTGAGCGACTGCGTTTTCGATCGGCGTGGTGATAAAGCCCGCCATCGTATTCGGATCGGCACCCGGATAGGTGGTGGTGATGGTAATGGTCGCGTTCTCAGTCTTGGGATATTCCAATACCGGCAGACTGCCCATCGCCCGCAGCCCGAGCACCAGAATAATCGCACTAACCACAATGGCCAGAACCGGCCGACGGATAAAAAGCGCGGTGAGGTTTTTCATGACGCGCGATCAGTGCAGCGGAACGACCGGCGCCGGACTATTCGGCAGCACGATCTTGTTATTTATTTTAACAAATGCGCCGGGATGCAGCTTCAACTGTCCGGCAGAAACCACCACATCCCCCGCGGCCACGCCTTTAACCACGGCAACCTGATCGCCGCGCGAAGGGCCAAGCGTGACAAATTTTTGCTCGGCAACTTGTTGGGTCTTGCCATTTTTCTTCTGATTGATCACCTCATAAACAGTATCACCATACGCGTTATAGGTGATTGCTGTTTTCGGAAGCGTGATAAACTCTTGCGGCGCACCGGTGCTGATCGATACGCGTGCAAAACTGCCTGGGCGCAATTCATCATGCGGATTATCGAGCGTGCCGCGCACCAAAATCATCAGGCTCTGAGTGCTAATCACCGAATCCAGTGAGGTAATTTTGCCGGTAAACACGGTATTGCCGAACCCGCCAACCGTGACGGCAATCGCCTGTCCAGGACGGATTTTGGCCAGATCGGTCTGCGGCACGTAGAAATTCACATCAATTGGGTTCAATTGCTGCAACGATGCAATGGCCGTGCCCGCCGCCAGATATTGCCCGACATCCACAGCGCGCACACCGATACGCCCGGCAAACGGCGCTTTGATCACCTTTTCCGCCATCAAAGCTTGCTGACTTTGCACCTGCGCTAGGTCCGACGCCATCGTTGCGCGATCAGAATCAACCGTCTGCGCGCTGATCGCCTTGGCTTGAAGCTGCGCCACGTCACGCTGGTAAGTGATTTTCGCAAGAGCCGCGACCGCCTGCAATTGCGCCAACACGGCGGAATCATTGTTCGGGCGCAGGGTTAGTAAAACCTGACCTTTTTTAACATCAGACCCCGACTTGAACATAATCGTATCGACGATTCCAGCCACTTGCGATGACAGGTTAGCCCCCTGCTCCGCCACCATATTGCCCGTGGCCTCGATCGTCGGGGCGAATGGGGACTTCTCAGCCGTCACCGTCGAGATCGTTTGCGGCGCATATTTCAACGTGGCGAGAAACTTGCCAATGAACATCGCCTTGACCGCGCCCCAGCCAAATACCGCGCCCAGCAGCACACCCAACACCAGCAGCACAATCACCGCCCGCCGCACCGGTCGCGGACGCTTCGGCGTTTTTTGATTAGGTTTGGCATCAAAACTCGATGAACCGCTCATGGGAAAACTCCGCAACATTTGCGCACTGTGGGTGCTACATCGTGGCGATGCCACCAACCGCCCCCAAGCGCCTGAAACAACGCGGCCGTATCAGCATAACGTTGGGCGCTGGCTTGAATTCGGGTAATCACCGTCTTGTCGTAGCTTTGTTCCGCCGTCAGCACCGTGGTGAACGATACCGCGCCTAGCTTGAATTGATCACGCGTGACATTCAGACTCCGCCGCGCTGCCGTCTCAGCGTCCTGGTCCGCGGCGAGCGCCTGCGCATCATAATGCAAAGCCGCCAGCGAGTCCGCGACATTCTGAAACGCCAGCACCACCGTATTCTGATAATCCGCCGCCGCTGCGTGCAAGGTAGCAATCGCCGCCCGACGCTTATACAGCAAATTGCCTCCCTCGAAGATTGGCTGGGTCACGCCGGAGACTAAGCTCCAAATCAAGGTTTGCGGTGTAAACAAACGCGCCGCACTCAGCGCATCATGACCAACCGAGGCCGATAGTGTGATTTGCGGCAGCATATTCGCCGTCGCCACACCAACCGCCGCGCTATCTTGATGCAACAAAGCCGCCGCCTGACGAATATCCGGCCGTTGTTCCACCAATTTCGAGGGCACGCTCAACGGCACGCGATGCGGTAAGTGCAAGGCCGCCAACTCGATGTTCGGATCGTGAAACTGCGTCGGCAACACCCCCTCATAGGCGGCCAGCTGAAAGCGCACCTGTGCCAGCTGCTTTTCCAGCGGCGGCAAAGTCGCCGCCGTTTGCGCGCGCAACGCCTCTTGGGTCAACACATTCGCCTCAGCAATGCCACCCAGCGCCACTTGCCGTCGCAAAATTCGCAAATCATGGGTCTGCGACGCCAAAATCCGCTTAGTCGCCGCGATTTGATCGCGAAGCGACGCGTCGGTCACTGCCGCCGTCACGATATTGGCGGTCAAGGATAAATAGGTTGCCTCCAAGGCAAATCGCTGCTGTTCGGCAACGGCACGCTGTCCCTCAACCTGCCGACGCACAAGCCCGAATAAATCCGGCGCGTAGGAAACCGACACGCTGGCATTCAGCAACGAGTACGGCGCACCACCGCTCGATCCCGAATTTGTGCCAACGCCGACGCCACTGGACGCCCCACTCGACAGGCCACTTTGCCGCTCACGTGCCGCTTGAAAACTGCCGCTCAAGCTTGGCAGAAAACCACCTTCCAACGCACGGGTCTGATCGCGCGCCGCGAGCAGTGTATTCTGCGCTGCCACAAGACTCGGATTCCGCGCCAATGACTCCGCTATTAGCCGATCAAGCGCTTGGGAATGAAAAGCCTCCCACCACTGCCCCTTGATCCGCGCGCCGATTACCACGTTCTGATCAGGCGCCCCCCGCTGCACCGATGGCGCGGCATAGCCGGTCACGTTTGGTGAGGGTGGCCGATGATAATCGGGACCGACGGCGCAGCCGCTCAGCCCGGCGGCACCCATAAACAACAAGGCACACCGCGAACGGCGCGCAAACAACGTCTTTGATGCGAGGGCGCGCACCGCAAATTTCCTATCAACACTCACAGCTTGAAAACTACCCAGTTTCCCCAGGGTGCGTCAAGTCGAGAAAAAATGGTGATTGTTTAGCACCCATTCTGGCTGATGACGCAATAATGACTTGATCTTGGTGCCAGTTTGCGCAATCAACGCTATAATATGAGAGAGCACTGTATGCCGATATGCTCCGCAGTGGCACCGCGTCGCGCCACCGCACGTCGCGTGCGGATCGACCCCAGAGCCCGCCGCGACGCATTGATCGCTGCGGCAGAGCGGGTATTTGTGCAGCAAGGCTATCACGCAGCCACCATGGACCAGATTGCCGCCGCCGCTGGCATCTCCAAGCGCACCTTGTACCAACTCGTTAGCTCCAAGGAGCAACTATTCACCGACCTGCTTGCCCGCCGTCAGCAAGCGTTCGATTTCCAGGTTGAAACCGAAAATCGTCCGATCGAGGATGTCTTGTTCGACCTATTGATTGGCTGGGCAGGCCATATTCTCAGCGCCAAGGCGATCGCGCTGACACGGCTGATCATGGTGGATTACCTGCACGGCAAAACCCTCTCGCGCATCCTCAATCGCGAGAGCGCGAAGCCGTGCCGTGATGCCTTGATCGCTTATCTCGCCGAATGCCACGCAAGCGGACGGCTTACGATTCATGACCCGGATGAGATCGCCAACATGTTGTACGGCATGACGATCGGCAATATTCACGTCAAAATTCTGCTCGGCATCGGCAAAGCACCCAGCAAGGCCGACCTACGCCAGCGCGTTCATGCCGCCGTTGCGCTGTTTTTACGCGGCACCGCCTCCGCTTACTCGCCGGACAATTCCCGCCGTCGTTGATCCAACTCCTCGGAATAGCGCCGCAGCGCATATTGCTCGGTCAATACGCCCAGCACATGCCGCGTCTCAGGCCCATCCAACACCGCCAATACGTCGCACTGCACCCGCTCGAACGCCTGAATTGCCTCTTTCACCGTCATTTGCGGCAGCAGAAAATCGATCTCGTGGCGTAGAAAATCATGCACGCGCTGATCGGTCGGCACGCCCGGCGCATGGGTTTCGGCGGGATAAACCAGCCCAACATAGCGGTCATCCGCATCCACCGCGACCACATATTGCGTCCGCCCGAGCGGAAACTCCTGCCGGAATGTTTCCAACTCGGCGGATTCATAGGTGATATAGCCGATTTTGCGCATCATTCGCCCGACCGTCAGATTATGAATCCAACCCACATCCACAGCACTGCGAATACTCTCACCGCGCAGATGAAACCGCCACGTCGTGAACGAATAACCAAAAAACCGCCGAACCGTGAGCGATGAGGCAATCGCCGCCATCAGCACGGCAATGGTGATGCTGAAATTATTCGTGCTCTCGAGCGTGAGGAAGGTCATCGTCATGGTGCCGCTCACAATCGCCGTCGCCAAAGCCGCCATGCCGACCACCGCGTAAAAGCCGATTGGCACGCCATTCTGCACCGGCAACAAAATCGCCAAATCGCCAAAGCCTCGCCCAAGTAGAGAGCCCATGAACAAGGAGGCAAAAAACAACCCGCCGCGAAATCCTGTGGCGATTGAAAACGAAGACGCGACCGATTTCATCAGCAACAACACCATCGCAATCGCGAACGGATATACGACGGCGAGCTCCGTATGCAGCGATGAATTGCCCGATGCGAGCACCTTTGGCGTGATCGAGCCCAGCAACCCCACCACCGTGCCGCCCAAAATTGGCCGCAACCACACCGGCACGCTGGCACGGCGCAGCAACGTCTCCAGCGCGGTCACCGCACGCATGATGCCAATCCCGACAAATCCGGCAATCGTGCCGAGCAGCACCGCGAGCACATAGGCATAGCCCGGCACATGGGTTGGCAAAACCACGCTCAGCGGCGCCGCTCCGCCATTCATTAAAGTTTCCACCACCAGCGTGCCCGCCAGCGATGCGATCACCACCATCGTCAGGCTGGACAAAGAATAGGTGCCGATCACCAACTCAATACCGTAAAAAGCGCCGCAAAGCGGTGCATTGAAAGCTCCACCAATCGCCGCCCCGGCCCCGCAGCCCACCAACACCCGCAAATCATTGCGCCGCAAGCGCAATTGCTGACCAATGAACGAGGCTACCCCTCCGCCAAACTGCGCATAGCCCGCCTCTTGACCGACAGAGCCGCCGACCCCGTTGGAGAACGAGGTTTGCATCGCCACAATAAATGAATCCCGTAACGATAATTTGCCGCCATAAAGCGCATTCGCCTCGATCGGATCGACGAAATTGCCCGGCCGATATTTGGCCAGCAGCCAGGTCATTGAGCCAAGCACCGCACCGCCCAAAATCGGCACAATGATCGCGCGGATCGGTTCAATCTGGGCCTGCTCGGATAATCCTTCGCCCAACTTGGGCAGAGCAAAAAACCAATAATGAAAATGGATCGCCAAAAAATCCATGATATAGACGCAAATTCCCGAACAAACGCCGGTCACGGCGGCTAACAGCGCGAGCCAAAGTTCGTCGGCACGAACCAAGGCGCGCAAATGGGTCCAAGCCGTGGCTGGGGTCAGGTCGTGGCGGACGAGCCAGACGCGCACCGCGCGACGTCCATCCGCTAGGTTACTCGGCATCGCCATACTCGTTCAAACCCATTCGCTCTGCGATCATCGCACCATCGCCATTGCTGCCTTGGCGCTGATTCATGGCAGCTTCATGGCTTGTTCGGCTTGCCGCAGCATCGCGGGCCGGTCAACCGATTCTCAGCTCGATCAGCGACGGTCCTGGCTGATTGATGCTTGCATGCAACAGGGTGTTGAAGGCATCGAGGCTGGTGGCCGCCGCCGCAGGCACCCCCATGCCCTCGGCAATTTTCACAAAATCAAGATCAGGCCGACCAAGATCGAGCATATCCAACGCCGTCCGCCCCGGATTTGCCCCCACACCCGCCAACTCATGGAGCAAGATCGCGTATTTCCGGTTAGCGAGCACCACGAACACAATATTCAGAGCCGAGCGCGCTGCGGTCCACAGACCCGCAATCGTATACATCGCCGACCCGTCCGCCTGGAGTGCGATCACCCGGCGATCCGGCGCACCGACCGCAGCCCCCACAGCCATCGGAATCCCATCACCGATCGCTCCACCCGTCAAAGCGAGCCAATCATGCGCCGGTCCTTGCGCGGTGATCGGGAACAGACCGCGCCCGAACGAAATGCTCTCATCAACGATAATCGTTCGCTCTGGCATGAGAGCGGCGAGCGACTGAGCAAATCCCTGCGGTGTCACCGGCCCCTGTGCCGGGTCCGTCCGCTTCCGATTTGGTGCCGTGGCGGGTTCTGCCGCCAAAAGCTGTGCCAACGAAGCAAGCGCCGCCGGACCGTCTTGTTCGGCGCGCGCGAGCACATGCAGCGTGCAATCCTCTGGCCAAAGCCGCCCCGGTTTGCCCGGATAGGCAAAAAACCCAACCGGCGGCACCGCCTCGACCAAAATAATATGCTTGGCGCCTGCCAAGGCCGGCAAGGCGGCATCGATAAAATACGGCACGCGCTCAATCTCAACCCGCCCGGCGCCGCGCTCAATCCGCGCGTTCGACATTTCAGCCCTTAACCGCGCACCGGTCACAGCAGCGATACCCCCCGCTATCGCTAGCGGATGTTCCCGCAGCGTCGAGCCCCCAAGCAACAGCACTGTGGGCTCACCGGAGCGCAGCACCGTTGCCGCCCGCTCGATCACATTGTGATCCACCGCACCACGCGCAGCAGCCGCGCGCGGCGTCCCCACCAAGCCGCCCTCATCCCAGGCGGTGTCAGCCGGCAAAATGAGTGTGGCGATCATGCCCGCCTTCGCTGCGGTAATCGCCTCGGCGGCGTCCGCCCCGACCAAGGACGCCTGAGTGGCGGTGCGCAAAAATCCGGAAACCGGTCGTGCCCACCCTTCGGTATCGGCGGTCAGCGGTGCATCGAGCGGGCGGTGATAGGTCGCTTGATCGCCAACAATATTCACGATCCCGGCACGCCCCCGGCATGCATTATGCAAATTCGCCAGCGCATTCGCGAGACCGGGCCCGCAATGCAACAAGGTCGCGGCAGGCTTGCCGGTGATCCGCCAATACGCATCCGCAGCACCCGCCACCACGCCTTCATCGAGGCACAGCACACAATTGATCCCAGGAATTCGGTCCAACGCCGCGACAAAATGCATCTCGCTGGTGCCCGGATTGGCGAAGACCGTGTCAATCCCTCCGGCAATCAGCGTATGAACCAGACTCTCGGCACCATTCATCGTTTTGCTCCCCCAGCCGTCCAGCGGCGTGACCATCCCGCCGCTGATAAACCCTTTGCCGCCCGGCGGGGAGGGCCGAGGCGCGCATTTATCCAAATCGGCATGAAAGCCGCTCATCCAACCATCTGTTCGCGATGAGGATGCGCGCCCGCAGGGCACCGCCGCGCCAACATCGCTTGAACCGCCTGGGCGATCGCCGCCAATGCCGGCCGCCGATAATCCCAAATCGGCTCATCGGATGGCGGCGGTGCCACCATCGTCGCGTTCGCTTCAAACACCAGCACCGACCCGTCATCGCAGCAGGCGAAATCCACCCCGGCATAATCAAGACCCAGCGCGACGCCGATTGCCGCTAAGGCCCTCATCGCGGTTGCACCGAGCACGCCCGCCATATCCCGCAGAAATCTTTGCTCCTCATCGCGATGCGACGGATGCGCCGCCATTGCGGCGGTAAAATAATGTACCTTCCACTGATCTGACACCGCCAGATGCACCGGATAAATTACCCCATCAATGATCAACACCCGAAATTTGCGCCAAAACCCACCAGGCCCGCGTGTTTCGGCATAATCAATCGCCAGCAAGCGCGCCCCGGGCAACCCGACCAGCGCCCGACACAAACCGCGCCGATCATCGGCCCGCTCAAAATGCTGCCCGGTATGATAACCCGGCGTTCGCAACAACACCGGAAACTGGCTAATGCTCGCCGCCTCGTCCCGGCTCAATGAGCGCAATCGGGGCATCACCACGCCAGGCAACGTTGCCAGCCGCCGTGCGATCGTCTCACGCCCGGTTCCTTGCACCGCGTCCGGCCGATTGATCACCGGTGCGCCAAATTGCCCCATCCGCCGCGTCGCTGCCGCCAGCGCAGACCCAGCGTAATCAGCATCGCCGATCGCATTCACCACCAAATCATGCGCAGGCAACAGCGCATCCGGCCCCAGATAATCCGCATAAACCGCCGTCACCGCCCACATGGTGGGATCAAACCAGCCCTGCACCGAAATATTGCCACCCCGCGCCGCCACCAACAGCAAAACCCGCAACTGCCCTGCCATTCGCGTGCGCGGCTGCACCACCGCATGCCCACAATACCCCAAATGCCGATGCGCCGCAGCCCGAGGATCGCCTTGCGAATCCAAACAATGCGCCAACGCCCGGTGCGCCGCAGCCATCCCCGGCTGCACCCGCAGCGCTATTTGGCAATGCGCCACCGCCTGTGAAATATCCTCGCCCTCAATCAGCGCCTGCGCCAGACCCACACGGGCGACCGCCGATTCGGGATAATACTGCACGGCTTGGGCAAAAACCGTGCGCGCTGCCGCGATATAGCCACCCGCCGCCGCCAAACTGCCCAACTCGACCAACGCATCATGATCCGTTGGATCGACCTGCAATAATCGCACATAAGCCGCCCGCGCCGCCGCATCATCGCCCCGCGACGCCAAACGCCGCGCCATGCCACGCAGATCATCCGGCACCACCTCCCGAGTAATTCCCGCTTTCTGTTGCGCGTGCGCCATCATCTGGGGGAATTTGCACCGCAAGAGTAAAGAAAACGTTAAAAAGCCCAAAAAACCCGCCGATGAACACGTCGTCACCCTTTCGTGATCGTGGTTTCTCCGGTATCAAAAGCACAACACAAACGGGATATTTCGTCTAAAATCATGCTCTTCCCAACCGTTTCTTACGGCATTTTCTTTCTGGTCGTGCTGGTGGTCGCCTGGGCGCTCGCAAGCCGCCCGGAATGGCATAAAAATTTTCTGCTGCTCGCAAGCTATTGTTTCTATGGCTTCTGGAACTGGACCTATGTGCCGCTGTTATTCGCGGTGTCGCTCGGCAGCGCCTTGATCGCTCAGCGTATCCAAAACGCCACGAGCCCGGCGCGCAAACGCTGGTTAATCCTCGGCGTGGTGCTCAATCTCAGCATTTTGGCATATTATAAATACACCGCTTTCGCATTACTCAGCCTGCTCAACCTCTGGTCCTTAGTCGCGCCGCCGCCCGTGATCGGCTTTGACTCGCCAATTCTGCCGCTGGGCATCTCGTTTTTCGTGTTTCACGCCATTTCGCTGCTGGCCGACACGTACCGCAAAAAATTGCGTATTCGGGTCAATTTACGCGATGCGCTTCTCTATATCGCGTTTTTCCCGCAACTCATTGCAGGTCCCATCCTGCGGGCGTCGAGCTTTTTGCCGCAACTGGCTTTGCCCCGAAATCCACGCGTCATTCGCGCCAACACCGCCTGCCTGTTGATCATTTCGGGCCTGTTCAAAAAAGTGATCATCGCCAATATCCTCGCCACCCGCTTGGTCGAGCCGGTTTTCGCCGCCCCTAGCCGGTTCAGCGGCGCCGACACGCTGCTCGCGGTCTATGGCTATGCCGCGCAAATCTACTGCGATTTCTCTGGCTATACCGACATCGCCATTGGCTGTGCCTTGCTGCTTGGCTATCGGTTTCCGCGCAATTTCAATGCACCTTACACCGCCGTCAGCCCCCAGGATTTTTGGCATCGCTGGAATATTTCGCTGTCCACCTGGCTGCGCGATTATCTCTATATCCCGCTCGGCGGCTCGCGTGCGGGCGAAGCCAGCACCCTGCGCAATCTGATGATCACCATGGTGCTGGGCGGGTTGTGGCATGGTGCAAACTGGACCTTCGTGTTCTGGGGCGCGTTATGGGGCACGCTACTGGTCATCCATCGGCTCTGGTTGCGCGTGAATACCCCGGCGATCCTCGTTTTGCGTGCGAGCGTCACTTGGCGCTGGATCTCACGAATTTTACTGTTCCAGGCGGTCTGCCTCGGCTGGATTTTCTTCCGCGCCCCATCGTTTCATATCGGTCTGGAAATTCTGCACCGCCTGACGGCTCCCGGCCCTACGACCTTAGCCACCGTGCCGGTGGTTTTGGTGCTGATCCTCGGCCTATTCGGCCAATATCTGCCGCGCCGCTGGCGCTTCGGGCTCGAAATCGAAATCGCCCGTTGGCCGGCGGCCCTGCGCGGCGCCGGGCTCGCGGTTGCGCTCTTCATCATCAGCGTGCTCGGGCCCACCGGCGTTGCCCCATTCATCTATTTTCAGTTCTGACCATGGAATTTCCTCGCCACATCAAGGGGCTGATTTCGAACCGGCGCGAGGTAATGGCGGGTCTCGCCGGGTTTTTGCTCACTATTGCGCTTTTGGATTCTGGTGGCCTCGCCCAATGGGCGCGGCAACTCGAAATCGGCCCGCTGCGCCGCCTCGCGGTGCCGATTACCGCCGCCCTGAACCAAACGCTGCACCCACTCGGCATCGATCCGTTGCGCCATGTGCTGCTGGCTGACCTCGCCCGCTTACATTGGACCCGCGACCGCGCCGCCCAACAAGCCGCGTCCCAACCCGCACCACAACTAGTGCCGCCGAAAGCCCCGCCTCGTCCGATGACACCGCCAAGACCAAACGCCGCGATGATAAGCGCCACCGCGCCCGGCAAACCAACCAAGCCAATTGCCGCCATTGCAAATCCCAGCCCAGCACCGCCACCCTTGCCAATCCTAACCAAATTACCGTTGCACACCCGCCTCCCCGCCTTGGCGCCGCTCCCTCCGGGCGTGCATCGGCGCACCATCGCGCTGGTTGGTGATTCGATGATGGCCGTCGGGTTGAGCGATATGGTGCTGCGCCAGACCACGAACGATCCGGCGCTGCGGGTGATCCGCGCTTTTCGCTCGGGTACCGGCCTTGCGCGGCCGGATGTGTTCAACTGGATGACCGAATATCCAGCGATGATCGGCAAAAACCATCCTAACTTAATCATCGTCGCGATCGGCGCGAATGACGCGCAGGGCTATGTCGATCACACCGGCAAAGTGCTGGCCTATGGCACACCCGCCTGGATTGCCTCCTACCGCGCGCGCGTCACGAAATTTCTGGCGTTGCTGCAAGCCTCATCGCAACAAGTGCTGTGGATTGGCATGCCGCCAATGCAGCAGCCGGGCTATGCGGCGCGCATGCGTGCGCTCAACCGCATCACCGCCACCGTGGTTGCGGCCGACCCGCACGCGGCATGGTGGAACCCGGCTTTGCTCATCGGCACCCAATCCGGCCAATTCCGCGCACTCGGCCCCGCGAGCCGCGATAAAGGCGCGCCCATTGTGCATTTACGCCAGCCGGACGGTATTCATCTGACCGATGACGGTGCAGGCTTGCTGACCGCCCGGATCATCCCTTGGCTCGCCCCGCTGCCGCTCCCGCCGCCGCGCGAACCGCCAATTCCGATCGAGCAACTCACTCAACGGGGCACGCAAGGGTCCTCAACCCGTATCGGCGGAAACGCCGTGCCATCGGCCCAACGTCCCAAATAACGCTGGCCCGGATTAGCGGGGTTAAACACCACCGACGGTAATTTGCGCTCGGCCAGCCCCATGGCCATTGCGTCGATTACTTTCCAAAAGCCAAAAAAATCCAATTGATTGAGCGAAACCGATTCTGGAAATCCTGGCCGACCCGGAAGAAACTGCGGAAACGCCTGGTCGCTGAGCGGATAATTATAGCGCGGGTCCGGCGCCCCCGGCGATCCATGCTCGGAATGCACCACCACGCCGTCATGCGACGCGCCCGGCAGCACCATCAGCACCCGCCGATCAGCGCGCACGCCGCACATGCGCTTGAACAAGGCCCGTGCGGTGGGCAGCCCGATCGAGGTATCTTCGGCGCCAGCCATCACCGCGATGGGCAAATTGGGCGGCAAGCGGCGCAAATCTCCAATGATACTGCGCCCCGCCGGCCCCGTTGCGACATCGGGCGCATCGCCGGGCGCGAGCAGCACCATCGCGCGCGGCGCTGGCACGCCATAATGACCACGGGCAATCGCGAAATCGAGCGAGATCGCCGCACCCATTGAATAACCAACATAGAGAACCCGGCTTTTATTCACCCGCCAGCCGCGCGCCACCAGCATCGCCACCGCCCGCCGATCCGCGTCCGCCGCTCGTGCCACCACCACTTGCGGCGAGGTCGCGGCGGAACGCTGATAGACCGGATACACCACAACATTGCCCTCGCGGGCCAGATGATCGATCAAGGCGCCGAAATTAACGGGGTTCATCCCCTGCCAGCCGTGATGAAAAAACACTACCGGCACGGCGCCACGCGCCAAGGCGGGCCGCTCTGGCAAAAACACATAGACCCGCGCCGATCCCTGGCCGGAGGCCAAAATCTCGACGCCGCCATGGCTTTGGCGCGCCAACAAGGCCGCTTTGCCATATATTTGCGCGAGGCTTGCCGCCTGGGCCAGGGCCGGGGCCGCGCCCGGCAGCGCCAACATCATCCAAACCAGCCATCGCCGCATAGCCGCACTCCATCCCATTCTGTAATGCCCGTACTTACCCACGTTATGCACCTAATCCACAGGGTGCCAACCCTGTCACAGGCGGTCACGACCCGCTATGGTGCAGCCAATGGATACCTTTGATTCCCCGCTTCTCGGCCTCTCGCAACGCCTGCCGCCCGCCAGCCTCGAGGCGGAGCAAGCCCTGCTCGGCGCCTTGCTCGCCAACAATAAAGCCTATGAGCGGGTCTCGGAATTCCTAGCGCCCGAGCATTTCGCCGATGCGGTGCATGGCCGCATCTATGAGGCGATCGCGCGGCGCATCGAAGCCGGTCAACTCGCCGATCCGGTGACATTGCGCACCGAGTTCGAGCATTCCGGCCTGCTCGATGAGGTCGGTGGCACGGCCTATCTGGGTCAACTACTCACCGCGATGATCGGCATTATCAATGCTGGGGATTATGGCAAGATTATTCACGATACCTGGATTCGCCGTCAGCTGATCGATATTGGCGAACTCACCGTCAATCGTGCCTTTGGTGCCGAGGCCGAGCTTGATGGTGCCGGGCAAATCGAAGCCGCCGAGCAATCCTTGTTCGACCTCGCCACCCGTGGCGGCAATGAAGGCCGCGCGATGGATTTCGAGAAGGCGCTGACCCTCGCCATCGAATCCGCCGCCCGCGCCTTCGAGCGCGACGGCAAAGTCTCCGGCCTGACCACCGGCCTTACCGATCTGGACGCCAAAACCGGCGGTCTGCACCCGTCCGACCTGTTGATCCTGGCGGGCCGCCCCGGCATGGGCAAAACCGCGTTGGCCACCAAAATTGGCTTCGGCGCGGCCCAAGCCCTGCTCGCCCAGGCGCGGCGCGATAATCCCAACGCCGAAGCCACCCAGGCGGTAGTGATTTTCTCGCTGGAAATGAGCGCCGAGCAGCTCGCCACGCGTTTGCTGGCCGAAGAGGCGCGCATCGCCTCCGACCGGATCAGGCGCGGAGAAATCGGTCAGAAGGATTTCGACAGTTTCGTTGCGGTCTCGCGCCGTATTTCGCGCCTGCCATTGATTATCGATGACACCCCCGCCGTGACGCTATCCGCCCTGCGCACACGCTGCCGCCGCCTCAAGCGCACGCGGGGCCTTGCATTGATTATCATCGATTATCTGCAACTGATGCGCCCCGCCGCTGGCACCAAGCCCGAAAACCGCGTGCTGGAAATTAGCCAAATCACCCAGGGGCTCAAAGCCATCGCCAAAGAGCTCGCCGTGCCGGTGTTGGCGCTGAGCCAACTATCGCGCGCGGTCGAATCGCGCGAAGATAAGCGCCCGCAACTCTCGGATTTGCGCGAATCAGGCACCATCGAACAGGATGCCGATGCGGTGATGTTTGTGTATCGCGATGAATATTACCTGCAGGCCCGCATGCCCAAGCAAATGGCGTTCGAAGGTGAGGACAAGTTCCAAGCCGCCCTCGATAAATGGCAGCAGGATATGGAACAGGTGCATAACAAGGCCGAATTGATCCTCGCCAAACAGCGTCACGGCCCCACCGGCAAGGTCGATCTGTTCTTCGAAGCCGAATTCACCCGCTTCGCTGACCTGGATACCACGCATCCCTGACCCCACATGACCAGCATGGAAGATGCCCCTTTTTCGATCCCGGCCCATGAACGCGTGCTTGCGGGCAATGCCTGTCGGCATCTATCCGAGGCTGATCGCGCCAGCCTCGCCCGCGCCGCCCTGCTTTATGTCGGTGCCCACGGTCTGATGCCGCGTGCGCTGGGCCAGCTTGGCCGCTATGCGGGCGGTGCGATTGAGCGCGCGATGGGTATGATCGCCCCGGCCATCCGGCAAAAAATCGAGGAAACCGCGTCCGACGTGTTATGGTCCCTGCTGAGCGCCGCTCGGCTTGGCTTGGCCGACACCGCCGAAAGCCCGGCGCGCAACCGGCTTTACCAAGGCAGCGTGGTCGCGAGCGGCGCCGTGTCCGGGTTTTTCGGCGGGCCGGCGCTGGTCGCGGAAATTCCGTTCGCGATGACCATGATGTTTCGCGCCATCGCCGAAATCGCCCGCGATTCCGGCGAAGACCTTTCCGCGCTCGACACCCGCCGGGCCTGCCTCGAAGTGTTTGGCCTCGGCGCCATTCGCGATCCCGAAGCCGATGTCGAAGCGAGCTTCTGGACCGTCCGCGCCGCCCTCACGCAAGCGCCGATCGCGGTATTTCTGCGCACCATCGCCGGACGGCTCTCAGTCACGTTGTCCGAACAGGCGCTGGCCGGCGCGGTCCCGGTGATCGGCGCCCTGGCTGGCGCGGGTGCGAACTATTATTTCATGCGCCACTTCCAAACCATGGCCGACATCCATTTTACGATCCGTCGGATCGAGCGCGATAATCCCAATCCGGAGCCCGTGCGGGTTTGTTTTGATGCGCTGGTCAAAGCCTATCGCGCCGACCAATCCTTGTTTCGCTCCGCCGCGTGAGCATCGCCGCGTGAGCATCGCAGCATGATTGCGGCCGATACGCCGATTTTGCGCATCGACCCCGCAGCGATCGCAGCCAATTGGCGGCGGCTCGATGCCGAAAATCGCGGCATCACGCCGCAGGCGGCAACCGGTGCTGCGATCAAGGCGAATGCCTATGGCGTCGGCGTCGAAATCGCCGCACCCGCGCTGGCTGGGGCGGGCTGTCGCCATTTTTTCACCGCAACGCTCGATGAGGCCATCGCGCTGCGCGCTCTGCTGCCAGATATCTGGATTGCCGTGCTGAACGGCCTCCCCCGTGGCGCAGCATCCGAATTTCTGGCCCATCATCTGCATCCCGTGCTCAACACCCTGCCCGATCTGGCCGATTGGCAGCGCGTCGCGACGGCACCCACTGCCCCCGCCGCATTGCTGCATCTGGATACCGGCATGGCGCGACTCGGCCTTGATGCCGATGACATCGCGCAACTGATCGACAACCCCGCACGTCTCGGTGGGATCCGGCTCGATTACATCATGAGCCATTTCGCCGCCGCCGAAATCCAAGATGCCCCAAGCAATCACGCACAATCAGCGCATTTCGCCGCCACCTATGCCCAACTCACCCGCGCCTGGGGCCAGCGGCCAAAGACCAGCCTCGCCAATTCGGCTGCGCTGTTCCTAGGCCCGCTCGCCGCGAGCGATCTCGCCCGTCCCGGTTATGCACTCTACGGCGGCAACCCCACGCCGTTATCGCCCAACCCGATGCGCCCCGTGCTACATCTCGCTGCCCCGGTGCTGCAAATTCGCGAAATTCCCCGCAGCGCCGCCGTTGGCTATAACGCCACCTGGACCGCACCCCGCGGCACCCGCGTCGCCACCATCGCGATTGGCTATGCGGACGGCATTTTCCGCGCAGCCTCCAACCGGCTCACCGCCCGCCACGGGGGTTCGACCATCGAGCAAATCGGTCGCGTTTCAATGGATTTGCTCACATTCGATGTCACCGACCATCCCGAGATCGAGCGCGGCAGCCTTTTGACCTTGCTTGATGACGTGCAAACCATTGAAACACTTGCCGTTCAGGCCGGAACCTCGGGCTATGAAGTGTTAACCCGCTTGGGCCCCCGCTATCGGCGCGTGGTGGAACCGTTATATAGCGGCGCATGACTCGCATTTTCGATCCCATCGCCCTGCTGGGCCGCAGCACCATTGCCTTCATCACCGTGCTCGGTGAATTAGGCTTATTCACCGCCGCCGCCCTCGCTGGACTGTTCCGACCGCCTTATTATCCGCGCAATATTGGCCGCGCCTTCGCCGATATCGGCTTTTTTTCCCTCCCCGTGGTGGCGATGACCGCGATATTCACCGGCATGGTGCTCGCCTTGCAAACCTATACCGGATTTGCCCGCTTCGATGCACAAAGTGCCATCGCGAGCGTGGTGGTGCTCTCGCTCACCCGTGAACTCGGCCCGGTGCTCGCCGGGCTGATGGTCGCCGGGCGTGTCGGCTCCGCCATGGCCGCAGAAATCGGCACCATGCGCGTCACCGACCAGATCGACGCCCTAACCACCCTCGCCACCGACCCGATCCGCTATTTGGTCACGCCGCGCCTACTCGCCGGGATTATCGCCCTGCCGCTGTTGGTGCTGATCGCTGATGTTCTCGGCGTCGCTGGCGGCACGCTGGTGGCCACACTCCGGTTTGGCTTCAATGCGACCGATTATCTGCGGCAAACCTTGCAGCATCTGCACAGTATCGACGTCGTCTCCGGGTTGATCAAATCCGCCGTGTTTGGCTTCGTGATTGCGCTGATGGGCTGCTTTTTTGGCTATCGGTCGCGCGGCGGTGCACAGGGCGTCGGGGCCGCAACCACCTCCGCCGTGGTTGCCGCCTCGATCCTGATCCTGGGCCTTGATTATGTGCTGACACAGGCGTTTTTCACCGTATGACCCAATCATCCACGAAAATTTCAATCCAAGGCCTCAGCAAGAGCTTTGGCAGCAAAAAAGTCCTGGATGGGCTTAATCTGGACATCGCCACCGGCACCAGCACGGTGGTGATTGGCGGGTCGGGCACCGGCAAATCGGTGCTGTTGAAATGCATTCTCGGCCTGATCGAACCCGATTCCGGCCGCATCCTGATCGATGGCGAAGATGTGCTGACCGCCGCCCCCGAACGCGCCCGCGCCCTACGCGACCAAATCGGCATGCTGTTCCAAAACGGGGCGCTGTTCGATAGCGAGTCGGTCTGGGAAAATGTGACATTCGGCCTGCTGGCCCGCAATCGCATCACCCGCGCGGATGCCCGCGCCCGCGCGATCACCGTGCTCGCCCAAGTCGGGCTGACCGAACAAGTCGCGGATCTCAGCCCCGCCGAGCTTTCCGGCGGCATGCAAAAACGCGTGGCCCTGGCACGCGCCATCGCCGCCGATCCCGCCATCCTCTTTTTTGACGAACCAACCACCGGCCTCGATCCCATTATGGGGGCGGTGATCGATGGGCTGATCGTGGATTGCGTGAAGCGTCTGGGCAGCACCTCGATCGCCATCACCCATGACATGGCCAGCGCGGCACGGATTGGTGATAACATTGCCATGCTATTCAACGGCAAAATCATCTGGCAAGGCCCGCCGACGGCCGTGATGTCCAGCGGCAATGAATTCGTCGACCAATTCACCCATGGCCGCCGCGAAGGCCCGATTCAAATGGCGCTGCGCCGGTAACATCCAATACAATAGCGGAATACGGCAGCGGAATACATCCGATCAGGTGGAATCACCTGATCGGATAAAGTTGCTCGCCAAAACAATGAGCTGGAGCATTGTTCGTGAGCCAATGCGAACGGACAATGCTCTAGCCGCCGCGCAACTTCACCTGCAAATCAAACGTCACCGCATGATGCGGCATTTTTGCGGTGAATGGCGGGAACCGCGTCGCCCGCACTGCGGCCAGCGCGGCCTGATCGATCGGCGGTGCCCCTGACGAGCGCGCAACCGATACGCCCAGCAATGCCCCGCTCGGCGCAATGGTGATCGCGAGCGTGGTGATGCCGCGCAAATGCATCATCGCGACCTGTTCTGGCACATGCAGATCATCCTGCACCGCCGCGTGAACCCGCGCCGCGTATAGCTCAGTGGCATCCGCCTGCTGCGCCGCGCTGATTTGTGGTTGCGGCGGCGGCGGCGGCGGCGGCGGTGGCGCCGCGACATGCGGCACCGGCTTGGGATGCACGATCGGCCTCGGCTTGGGCCGAGGAATCGGCTTCGGCGGCGGCGGCGGCGGTGGTTTCGGCGGCGTCACCACTTTGGGGGGCGGTGGCGGCAACGGCTTGGGTGGCGGAGGCTTGGGGATCGGCTTGGGCGGTGGTGGCGCGATCACATGGATCTTCATCACCGATTTATGCTTAGCCAGAACCGGCCCAACCTCATTGGCGAAATGCAAGAACACCAACAACAGCACGGCCTGCACCAGCAACGCGCTGGCCAGGGCCCAGCCAAACCGGCCTTGCTGGGCCAAAGCAGGATGCTCGGTGCGCACAGGCGGCACCGGCCCCGGATATTGCGCGGACACAGCCATTACGGACCAGCGGGAACGGGCTGAGCCGCAATGCCGATATTGGTGACACCCGCCTTACGCGACGCATCCATCACCGTCACGAAATGCTGGAACGCGACATGCTTAGAAGCCGCAATCGTCACCTGGGTCTTCGCCGGATCACCATCCGCTTGGAACAAGGCGGTGAGCTGATCGGGCGTCAACGTCGCATTTTTCACCTTGATGGTCCCATCGCGCATGATGTTGACGGTGAATTTCGGGTGCTTGAGATGCTGTGACTGCGTTGATGTCGGCAGCTGCATCGCAACCCCTGAATCCGGGATCATTTGCAGCGTGACGATGATGAAAAACACCAGCAGGAACAGCATCACGTCAATCATCGGGATGATTTCAACGCGCGCTTTCTTCGGCGCAAAATAGCTCATTTTCATGGCGAATGCCTTTATTTCGCGGCGGCAATTTCGCGCGCCGACCCGCGCGCGGCCATCAAAGGCACCAAAGGCGAACCATCCGTGCGGTTCAAAATCATCGTCCGCAACGTCTCCATTTGATGCAGAATCAGTCGGACCTGGTTTTGCAGCATATTGAACGCGGCAAGCCCGAGCATCGCAATCAAAATGCCAAATGCCGTCGCCACCAGCGCGTCGGCAACCCCGCCGGTCACCTCCGCCGGCGCATGGCCCGGTTTCGCGAGCACCGAGAAGGCATGGAACATACCGATAATAGTGCCGAACAAGCCCAGCAGCGGAGCGAGCGTCACGATGGTGTCGAGCAGCCAAAGTCGCTGATCAAGGCGCGGCGCGACCAGCAAAATCGCCTCATCCATCCGGCTATTCAGCGCCGCCGGATCAGACTCGCTGACATGATGCATGGCCGTATCGATCAACACCGCCTCGGGCTGCTTGCCCGCCATGGTGCGCAACTCATCAAAATCGGCGCGGGTCAGCGTGGTCATCGCAGCCATTTTCCGCACCATCATATTGCCGCGCAGAATCGCCCGCCGCAAATACCAAACCCGATCCAGCATCACTGCGGTAGCCAGCAGAAACAACAGCGCGAGAACATAGAGCACGCCATCGGAATAATTGGCGAGGTGAATAATATAGGCGAGTGACATGACGGGTCTCCTGCGGAGTAGAGCGGTGTAACACTGAGCGGCGCAGCATTAGCCGATGCTGCGCCGCTCGCGTGTGAAGGATTTGTGACAGTCGTTCGGATCGTTGCTCATGGGCTGGGCGGCTCGTCGCGACCCAGCCGCACGCGCTGCCTAGAAGTGCATACCAATGCTGCCATAGATGCTGAACGGCGCACCCGGATAAGCCAACAAATACCCGCCATTCGCCGTGCCAAAATATCCGCCTGACGAAATATATTCATATTCATTGTAGCGGTTATTAGCGACGTTAAGTGCGGTCAGCTTGAAATCGATGTTCTTTTTGCCTGCATAGGGAATTTGCAGCGGCACCGCCACTTTGAATGACAGGTTGATGGTACCATAGCCGGGCATCGTCTGGCGGCTTGGTGCGCCGGTGACATTGTTAAACAGGTTTTCCGTGCCGGTATATTGATACCATGCGCGCGGCTCCAATAATGTATCACCCACCAAATAGTTATAATAGGCGCCGATATTGAAGCTGGTCGTCGGCACATACGGCACCGTGCGGCCAGCATAGCTGGTGCCTGGCTTGGTCGCTCCCGCACCGGTAACATATGTCTGGTAGGTGGCATTCACATACGAAACGTTACCATACACAAACAGGTTGTAGATCGGATTGTCATCGACAAACGCATTCACGCCCTTATAGAGAGAACTGCCATTTGCTTCGATCGTATTGCCGTTGGCCAAAGTATATTTGAGCGATTGCTTGGAGTAGCGCAAATGGAAATAGCTAACACCGGCCAGGAAGTGATGCAGGAAGCCATTATTGTGAACATGGAATTTTGCACCAGCCTGGAACTCTTGACCAAGCTCGAGATGATAGGAGGTTGGGTCGACCGCCTGAAACAGGCCACCACCACCACCAACCGGCGGTGAACGCAGGGCCTCGGCATAACTACCATAGACCGACATCCAAGGCAGAACCTGCAAATTGGCCGACAAAGATGGCTCAACCCCATTGCGGCTCTCGCTCGCACCACAGCTTGCCCCCTGATCATTGACATTGCCTTTGAACGACGTGCCGGTCAGCGGGCAGTGCGTGGACAGCACCACACCAGGCGCAAATCCAAAATCCTGCAAGCTATTATTCGAATAGGTGGTTTGGAAGCTCACAAACCGAACGCCAGGGACAATGTGGAGTGCGCTAATCGGGTGGATATCGTCCTGCGCGAACAGGGCGAAATCATCAATGTTAAAATAGGACGACCGGATTTTACCGCCGATATTCACAACACCCTTATTGCCACCATCTGCCGGATTATAGAAATTATTCCGTGAATTATAGGTGGTATGGAGATAATAGCCGCCGAAATTAACGGTGTTGAACGGTAATTTTTCAGTCAGCCACAACTTGTCGCCAAAAACATTGGTGTATGGGTTATTGTATTCGTCTTGCTGAGAACCCGTATTGTATAAATCAGTGATACGAGAATGCACACGGGTGAAATTCTCATAATATGTTAGATTGTGCAGCGTTGTCGCACTGTCGAGATGGATATTTTCTTTGCCGTAGACCATCCAAAGTGCGTCAGTATCATCTTTTTCATAGGTATTGAACGGCAATGCGCTGTTGAAACCTGATGTCTGCTGGCTATACAAAGTCGAGCCGGGCTGGCCTGGATTACCGGTAATGGTCACGCCAGGCTGTGCCGTGGTCGGGATCACCGGCACCCGGTAACCTTGGCTGCGGGCGAAGTAACCGCCGAATGCAATATTGCCGGCGGCGAAATTCTTCACCGTTTCTGCATAGATCGAGTAATTTTCATTCGGGCTTTTGAAACCGTCAGAAGCTGTGCGGAAGCTATTACCATCCCCCGCCCCACCCGCGATGACGGTGGACCAACCATGATAAAGTCCGGTGCGGAAATCAAATTCGATATTTTTCTGACCATAGCTTCCATAGGTCAAATTAATGTCACCGCCTGGCTTGGCCGTCGGTTGGATGAGGCTGTATTCAATGCCGCCGCCGATATTGTTATACCAGCGATTAACTGGTTCACCGGGCCCATACGTCACGGCGGTGCTGCTGATCATCGCGGTTTGTGGAATCATATTCGACTGAAACAGCGCCGAGCCAGGATCGACGACCGGGATATTATTCAGCGTCACCCCAATGGCGCCATCGCCGGTAAACCCACCATAACCGCCCCAGCCTTGGGTCACGCCATCAAGGGTGATGGTGTATTTGGTTGAACCACTATTGCCATAGCCGGTGACATTCACGCCCGGCGCATACGACAATATCTGCGCCGACCCTGCGACCGGACCAGCAGCGTCCATGATCTGACGGTTCAGCACGCGCGTTGTGGTGCTCGAATGAAAAATCTTCTTCTGGCTCGGCGCCACCACGGTCCCAGGCAGGCTCGCAGCACTGGCTGCCGATACTTCACCCGCATTGACAGCTTGCGCCCAAGACGTGGCCGGGACGAGCGCGGTGCTGGCCAACAGAACCGCCACTAACAATACCGGCTTCGTTCGAATCAATCTCTTTTGCACTGGAAGACTCCTGTAACTTTTCATTGCGATCTCTGGGGTCAGGCAAGACCAGAAACCCGCTGGTGAAGCAACCGCGAGCACGCTCTCCCCCGGTAAGTTCATCGAATCTTCAATTTTCTGTCATTGAACTGTCATCGTTCTTTCGGCCTCGCCAGCATGCATTTCTTAATAGGCGATAAAAATAGAGACATGTATCAAAATAAAAACTGCATGTCTCATAGAAAAATAATTATTGACGAGTACCCTCATTGGTTGTATTTAAGAATTCAGAAAACCAGAGGTTGTCATGAAAATACTTATTTTTGGTACGTCTAATAATAATTTGGATCGGTTGGTGCCGTATCTAAAGTCTCGTCTCGCCATCGTCGATCATGCGGCCGATAGCGAAGAATTGCTCGATCTCGTTCGCTTCTATGACTATGACGCCGTGATGCTCCATCTCAGCGATGGCAGGCCGCCGGATATCGATTTGATCCGCCGCCTGCGTGGCGCTGGCCTGCGTGCCCCTCTGCTCGTGCTCGCCGCCCAACTCTCCGAAGCCGGTCGGCTGCGGGTGCTAGAGGCCGGTGCGGATGAGTTGGTGGTCCAGGCCGCATCCCACGAGGAAATTTTCCTGCGGGTTCAAAATCAGGCTCGCCGCCAGCGCGGCTTTCAGAACGCGGTTCTGGGTTTTGGCAATGTCGAAATCAACACCAACTCCAAGCGGATTCTGGTGGATGGGGCCGCAATCCCGCTCACCAAAAAAGAATATCAAATCATCGAAATCCTGGCCCTGCGCAAAGGCTGCGTGCTGAGCAAGGAGGTCATTCTCGACCATCTATATGGTGGTCTTGATGAACCTAACGCAAAAATCATCGATGTTTTCATTTGCAAAATTCGCAAAAAAATGGCGAATTTTGGCGTCGGTGACTTTATCGAAACCAGTTGGGGTCAAGGCTACATGATCGCCGAGCCCCACGCCGTTCCGCCAAAACAGGTGGCACCGCCCAATAGCGCCCCCTCACTGCGGATTGCTGGGCTGCGCGCCTAATGCGACTCAGGCAGCCGCATCATGCCGCTGCTCCAGTCGGCGCAGCGCACGATCAATCCATTGGGCGGTCAGGCGCTCGCTCAACCGGTTTTGGCCAAGCCGATCTGCGAGAACACCGAAATCGACCCAATCAAGCTTCTGATCTTGGTTAAAACAGGAGAATACCACCCGCCGCTCCCCACTCACCGGATCGACATGCAATTGCAAACATTGCGCGCAAACTTCCTTCATCATGCATTGCATCGGCGAATTGATCGAGCCGACAGCCTGATGTCCTGGCGCCAAATGAGGTTGCAACACCCCATGCCGCGCTTGCGCTACCGCCCGCATCATCCGATCCGAGCCAATCGCGATGAGTTCGTCGCACGCCTCCAACCGTAATGCCGCCTCACCCAAAGTGCCCGTGGCATAGGCCACCATGGCATCGACAATATTGCCCACAAAACTGCGATCCTGCGTCCGTCCCGGCACAAAACCGGGGGCTTCGTCACTGCACCAGATGATGACATCCGCCGCCCGTTCAATCGCTTCGACATGATATCGATCTGCCAATTTTTTATAGCCTGCAAAATACAGCACGCGGGTTCCAGCAGCGCGCAGGGCGGCACCAATCGAGAACAGCACCGCATTCCCCAACCCGCCGCCAACCAGCACCACTGTGCTATTTTGCGCGATATGGGTCGGCGTGCCGGTTGGCCCCATCAACACCACCCGTTCGCCCACCCGCAAATGCGCGCATAAATCCGATGATCCGCCCATTTCAAGGGCAATAACCGAAACCAAGCCGCGCTCAGGGTCAGCACTGGCGCCGGTCATTGCTAGGCCCTCCATCGCGAGGACGGTGCGCAATTTTTTGCTGTCCGACATGGCCGGATCAGCAATGGTTTCCTCCAAAGCGGGCGCAAAGCTCTCGAAATTCTGCAAGCGGAAAAACTGCCCCGGCTTGAAGGATTGTGCCGCCGCCGGAGCATGCAGCACGACTTCGACAATGGTTGGCGTCAGGCGATGCACCGCGTGAACATGCACCTCCAAGGCGGCGCGCAGTTGCGTAAGGGCATTTTGGGGCGATTCCGAGCGAGCATTCATCAGCGCCGACACGATGGGATAGCCGCGCTTTGCGCTACCCATGGCTTTGACCACATTGCCGAAAAATGACGGGTGCAAATCGCCGAAAAATGACAGCATCCGCCCATTGGCGGCCCGATGCATTAGCACCTCGGTGGCGGCAGGCTTGGCAGTTGCACGCTCAGGGCTGACTTTTTCGCCTGACGGGTCGATGGCTTGGAAATATTTGCCATCGAGCAAAATGCGGCCATCTTCACGCGCCAGGACCGTGTTGGGCTGGGTGCCAGCGGCCACCAAAATGGCGCCGGCGGGCAGCACATGTTCGGCATCATTATGGCGCACCCGTAAGCCCGCCGCATGGCCGTACGGGTCGAGTTCGACGGCAATGGGGGTCAGGTTTTCCGCGAATTTAACGCCTTCTTCGAGGGCCTTGGCGACTTCCTCATGATTGAGGGTGTAGCTTGGCGCATCGATCAGGCGGCGGCGATAGGCGATTGTGGCGCCACCCCAGGATTCTAACAAAGGTGCGAAATGAGGCGGGCGCGATTCGGCTAATGCCGCCTTGCGCTCGGCACTGATGGCCGCTTCATGGGCAAGGAATTCTTCGGCGATGGCGGTATCTTCGGCGGACCAACCGGCCCGGACGGTGGCGACGCCGCGTTCATGCACCAAAATCCGGTAGCGGAGCGCAAATTTCTCCACTTGCCGCACATAATAGGCCAAGCTTTCGGTGGCCGTGTCGATCGCGGTGAGGCCGCCACCGACCACCACGATCGGCAGGCGAAGCTGCAAATTGGCGATCGATTCTGCCTTGGCGGCGCCGGTGAGTTGCAGCGCCATCAAGAAATCCGAGGCTTGCCGCACGCCACGGGCCAAACCATTAGGGATATCGAGCACGGTTGGCCGCCCGGCTCCCATGCAGAGGGCGATATGATCAAAGCCCATTGCCCAGGCATCGTCCATCGACAGGGTGGCGCCGCCGCCGAAGCGGACTCCGCCGAAAACGGCGAACCGGCTGCGGCGTTCCAGCAGCAAGCGGATAAGTTTTAGGTAGTTTTTGTTCCAGCGCACCGTGATGCCATATTCCGCGACACCGCCAAAACCCGCCATCACGCGATTGTCGAGGTTTTCAAAAATCGTCGCCACATCGCGCACCGGTGTCGAAATATCGAAGTCCAGTGGCTCGATTTTTAGGCCATCGATGGCGGCGACGGTATGACCTTCATTAAGCAAATGGTGTGCCAGGGTGAAGCCGGCGGGGCCAAGCCCGACGATCAGGGCGGCGCGACCGCTGGCGGGACGCTCGATGGGGCGGCGGACATCGAGGGGGTTCCAGCGGGTCAGCAATGCATAAATCTCAAAACCCCAAGGGAGTGCCAACACATCGCGCAGAATAGCGCTTTCGGCTTGGGGGATATCGACCGGTTCCTGCTTTTGGAAAATGCAGGATTTCATGCAGTCATTGCAAATCCGGTGGCCAGTTGCCGCGACCATGGGGTTATCGATCAGGATGGTCGCGAAAGCGCCGAGCAAGTCACCGCCAGCGCGCAGCATGTTCATTTCGCTGATCCGCTCTTCCAGCGGGCAGCCGGCGAGGGACACGCCGAAAGGTGAGTGTTGGAAGCCGCCTGCTTTGCGATCCGGCAAGCCTTTGGAGCAGCTATCTTTGCCCTGTTCGTGGCACCAAATGCAGTAATTGGATTGATCCAACCCTTGCTCGGTGGTCATGCCGGGGTCGGTCAGGGCAAAACCGTCACGGGGGCGCCAATCATGGTGGGGAAGGCGCAGCATGGTAACGCCGTCACGTTCGATGGTTTCGACCGGGACTAGGTGATTGGGGTCGAGCTTGCGGGGGACCAGGAACAGCACATCGCCTTGATGGGCGGCGCGGCCAGCCTCGGTCAGGGCGGCCCAGGCAGCATATTGCCGGGCGAGATCGAGGGCGGCTTGGTTGTTGGCTGCTTCGAAATCGAGCACGGCGCGGGCGAAATTGAGTTCATTGAAGGGGGTGACGCCGTGGGATTCGAGGGCGGCGCGGAGGGTGGGGCCCACAGAATCGGCGGGGTTGGGGTATTGCTTGACCGCGCTGCGTTGGACGAAATTGCGTTTGACAGTTCGCACCGGGTCGCGTGCGGCGGTTTTTGCGGCGATGGCCGCGATCTCGCGCTCGATGCCGAAGAGGGTGGCGAGTTGGGTGACCAAATGGGGGGCGAGGCCAACGATCAGGGCTGCTTCGTCATGCTTATCGATCGCGTCCGGTTCGGCACGGGCGCGCATCAGCGTTGCGTGCAAATCCGCGTCGTCGCGTTGCAGGGCGGCGACAAATTGGCGGTCGAGGGCGACTAAGGCATCACGCGGCGCGAGGGCGACCGTGTGGGATTCGGTTAAGGGATGCATAATCTCGCCTTGCCATAGCGGGTGGCGCGCTACAAGCGGGGATTAGACGACTGGGCCTTGGCCGATGGCTAAAAATTTGTCGCGCCGCTTGCGTTTGAGGGATTCGGGGGTGAGGGATTTCAGCGGGGCCAGGGTGGCGGTGATGGCATCGGCGAGGGCGTCGAGAGCGGCATCGGGGTTGCGGTTGGCGCCGCCGAGGGGTTCGGGCACGATGCGGTCGATAATGCCAAGTCGTTTGAGGTCTTGGGCGGTGATTTTCATGGCTTCGGCGGCTTGGGCGGCCATGGCGCGGTCTTCCCACAGGATGGCGGCGCAGCCTTCGGGGGAAATGACTGAATAGATGGCATGTTCGAACATCAGCACCGCATCGGCGGCGGCGATGGCGATGGCGCCGCCGCTACCGCCTTCGCCGATGATGGTGGCGATGAAGGGGACTGGGGCGGCGAGGCAGGCATCGATCCCACGGGCGATGGCTTCGGCTTGGCCGCGGGCCTCGGCATCGATGCCGGGATAGGCGCCGGAGGTATCGACAAAAGAGAGGATGGGCAGGCTGAATCGGCCTGCGAGTTCGATCAGGCGGCGGGCTTTGCGGTAGCCTTCGGGGCGGGGCATGCCGAAATTATGTTTCAGGCGGGATTCGGTGTCAGCGCCTTTTTCGATGGCGATGACCATGACCGGCTCGCCGCGAAACCGGCCGGGGCCGGCGATGATGGCGGCGTCTTCGGCGAAGGCCCGGTCACCGGCGAGGGGGGTGAATTCGGTGATCAGGCGGGCGATGACGTCTTTGGATTTAGGCCGTTCGGGATGGCGGGCGACTTGGGTTTTTTGCCAGGGGGTGAGTTTGCCATAGACGGTGCGGAGCTGACGCTCGGCCTTATCGGACAGGAGTGCCACTTCCTCGGCGATGTTGAGGGCGCCCGGATCGGTCATGCGGCGCAGCTCGTCGATTTTCACTTCGAGCTCGGCGATTGGTTTTTCGAAATCAAGAAAATGTCGCATCCCATTCCGGTGTCGCAGATTGGGCCGGTTGTCAAATCTGGCGTGGTGGCGATTTTTGTTATTATATCGTAATGATATGGGCGTGAATCGGCCTTATGCGCCGGGGGTTTCGCAAATTGAGGGGCGCCGGGGAGAAAAATTGCGGTGGGGTGAGGATTGCGGCGCGCGGTGCGGCAAGTGGGGCGGCGGCGTGCGGTGGTGGAGCGGAAGCGCAATGCCGAGCAGAT
>NCBV01000096.1 GCA_002279355.1 Acidiphilium sp. 37-60-79 | reverse complement strand
GCCGCGTAGGCGGCACCGAGGGCGGTGGTTTCCGTCATTTTCGGGCGCACCACCGGTGCATCGAGAATGTCGGACTGGAACTGCATCAGCAGTTCGTTAGCGACCATGCCACCATCGGTCTTGAGTGCGGCGAGCGTGATGCCGCTGTCCGCCTGCATCGCCTCCACCACGTCGCGCACCTGATAGGCGGTGGATTCGAGCGCGGCACGGGCAAGATGGGCACGGGTTGCGTAGCGGGTCAGGCCGGCGATGACGCCGCGGGCATCGTCCTTCCAATACGGCGCATAAAGGCCGGAGAAGGCGGGCACGATATAGACATCGCCATTGTCCTGAACGCTGGCGGCAAGCGGTTCGATTTGCGGTGCGACATCGAATAGTTTGAGGTTGTCGCGCAGCCACTGCACCAGCGCGCCGGTGATGGCGATGGCGCCTTCGAGCGCGTAGCGCGGTTTTTCATCGCCGAACTGATAGGCCAGCGTGGTGAGCAGACCGGCCTTGGACTGGACCGGTTCGGTGCCGGTGTTCATCAGCATGAACGAGCCGGTGCCGTAGGTGTTTTTCGCTTCGCCCGGAGAAAAGCAGGTCTGCCCGACCAGGGCGGCCTGTTGGTCGCCCAGGATGCCGGCGAGCCTGGTACCACGCAGCGGGGCGGTGTGGATTTCGCCATAAACCGCCGAGGAGGGCACGATTTTCGGCAGGCAGGCGCGCGGGATGTTGAAATGCTTGAGCATTTCATCGTCCCAGTCGCAGGTGGCGAGGTCGATCAGCATGGTGCGGCTGGCATTGGTGACGTCGGTGAGGTGGATGCCGCCATTGGCGCCGCCGGTGAGGTTCCAGGCCATCCAGCTGTCGATCGTGCCGAACAGGGCGTCGCCTGATTCCGCTTTGGCGCGCGCGCCTTCGACGTTTTCAAGAATCCAGAGCAGTTTCAGGCCGGAAAAATAGGTCGCGAGCGGCAGGCCGGTTTTGGCGCGGAAGCGGTCCTGCCCGCCGTCCTTGGTGAAGCGCTGGACCAGTTGGTCGGTGCGGGTGTCCATCCAGACCAGGGCGTTGCAGAGCGGCTGGCCGGTTTTTTTGTCCCACAGCAAGGTGGTTTCGCGCTGGTTGGTGATGCCGACGGCGACGAGATCCGTGGCGGAGAGGTTGGCGCGGGCGAGGGCGGCGCCGATCACTTCGTTGGTGTT
>NCBV01000095.1 GCA_002279355.1 Acidiphilium sp. 37-60-79 | reverse complement strand
TGTCGAGTTCGGTAATTAGTGATTGATCCTAATGTGCATTATCAGAGGCTTGCAAATACCTTAGATAGTGATTAATTACCATTAAAATTAATAAAACACTTCTAATTATGATAAAACGGGGTTTAAAGTTGGAAACCGTTCCCCCTGAGCAGCCCTCACGCCCGGAATCCTTCCACTCGGCTTCCGAGCAGGCTTGGGCTGAGGCGGTTCGCAGGGAGGCAGTGATCCGGCCCCTTGCGGTGTCGGCGCGGCCAGGCGGCATCGCGGTGAAAGTGGCGTCGACGCGCCTTGGCTTGAGTATTCCCCAGATCTACCGGCTTGTTCGCGGATTTCGCAACCGGCCCGTGACCGCTTCGATGCTGTCCCGCCGGCGAGGCCAGGCGAAGGGAAGTCGTAGGCTCGATCCTGCGGTTGAGGCTCGGATCGAGGCGGCAATTGTGGCCCTTTATCTTCAACCCGAGCGACCTACCGTGAAGCGACTATTTGGCCAGGTGCGCCGGGATTGCATTGTCGCCGGTCTCAAGCCGCCGTCCATGAACGCGGTGAGAGCCCGCATTTCTGCACGCAGCTTGCGCGAGCGAACGAAAGCCCGAGAAGGGCCAGGGGTCTCAGAAGACCGGTTTCGCCACAGGGCAATCGCATTTCAAAACATGCCGAGCAATCTGGAGAGGTATTCGTTATCCCATCCGGCGCGCTGGAATTTTCCGCGCATGGAGTCTTTTGAGCCGTTCTTCTGCAGGACGTTGAGTGCCATGTGGCGCAGAATGGCGAGGTTGTTCGGCCCATGTCCCTTCCTGGTCCGGTCGTGATCCTCGTTCATTACGACATCGAGTCGCCAATGCAGTGCGTTCTCGACCCCCCAATGAGCGCGGGCAACTTCGTTGAAGCGCTCTGCCGACAAAGCGGTGCTCAGCAGATAATACGCCGTTTCGGTGCTGGTTTTGGTGCCGATTTCGCGTACGCGGACCACCTTGCCGATGGCAGCGAGGCCGGGCCAGTGGTGATCGGCCTGCAACCAGCCGATATCTGTCGACAGTGTGGCCGTGCGGGTTTCGATGCGTCCGTGATCGGCATCGATGGTCTGCGCACTTGCTGTCGTCTTGTATGCCGGATCATCGAGAAACGTGCGGACGTCATCATGCAACGTAACCTGGTTGCCCTTGAGTGCCAGAACATAGTCCCCGCCTTGATCGACGATTTGCTGAGCAATGGCCCGCTGGCAGTTGAGTGCATCGGTGGTGACGATGG
>NCBV01000094.1 GCA_002279355.1 Acidiphilium sp. 37-60-79 | reverse complement strand
CGTGGTTGAGCGGTTCGGCGTGGTTGCGGACGTGGCGTTGCATGAGCCGCACAGGGAGGGCGACGAGCGGAACTGGCACGCGCACATCCTGACCACGACGCGGGCGGCGAACGAGAACGGGCTGGGGGGTAAGACACGCCAGCTCGATGACCGGACGACCGGCCCGGCGCTGGTGGAGGGGTTGCGGGAGGTCTGGGCCGAGCAGGTCAACGCGGCCCTCGAACGGGCGCAGGTGGAAGAAAGGGTGGATCACCGCAGCTTTGCCCGGCGTGGGCTTGAGCAAGCTCCCACGGTGCATCTGGGGCCTGCTGCGAGCGCGCTGGAGCGGCGCGGGGTTCAGACTGGTGTTGGTGACGTGAACCGGGCTGTAGCGGCCTCTGAAGAGGCACGAGAGGCGGTTCGACAGGCCGATGCCGAGGTGATCGACCTTGAACGCGAGCGCTGGCGACGCATGCCGCTAAACGCGCTCCAATGGGAGGTGAATACGCTACTGCCCGACCGGGAGGCGGCGAAGGCTGCGGCGCTGATGGCGGACCCGGCGTATCGTGAGGCGGAAAAAGCGGCTGAAACCGCCAGGGCTGGGGAGGCGAAAGCGAGGCTGGACCTGCTTGAGGCCACCGAGACCGTGCGGAGCTTGAACCAAAAGGCGGAGAGATACCAAGGGCGTCAGGAGCCTACTCAGCAGCCTAGGGCTGCTCTGAGGTCAAGTGGTTCTGAAGGACGATGGGGCGCGATCAGGGGCTTATTCAGCCGCTTGGGAGGTCTGATGTTCTGGCGGCAGGACAAAGAGGTTTCAGAAAATCCTGAGTCGAAGAGGATTCAGACTCAGATCGCCGAATGGACAGAGTTGGCCGCTGAACGGCAGGGCGTCCTGGACAGTGCGGAGAAACTGCACACCGAGGCCAGGTGGACCGTGGGCACGCTGTATAGCCGGATCGCTGGGCAGGTTGATGAGGCTTTAGCGCCTGAATACCGGCGGTATAGCGCGGCTCAATCCGTGCTCGATGAGCGGATCGAAGAGGATCGCCAACGTGCCGCCGAAGCCGAGGCGGAGCGCCGCAATGAGGAAATACTGCGAAGGGTGGATGCCGAGATCGAACGCGAGCGCCGCGAGGCGGTCGAGCAACAGCGACGGGCTGAAATCGCGGAGCTTCGCCAGATTGTCCGAGGGCTGGCGTCGATCAGGCCAACTGAAGAGGGCATCTTTCGGGTCTCAGGTTCGCAGACCTGCCACCAGAGGAACTAAAGCGGCAGCAAGACTTGCTGGAACGCTACCCTGAGGAGCGCAAAAGTGCGCTCAAGGCCGAAGTGTCAGAGCGTGAATTGCAGGCTTCTAGTCGGGAGAAAGACCGAGGGTTCGATATGATGGACTAGCTGCCCGGCCAGAAGTTTTCGTCCATCACCTGCTCAAAGGACCAAGGGCAAGTTGCAGGAAAGGTAGCTTTGGGCAGACCAGTCTCCGCATACGCTTCGCCTCGTGCGTTATTGTAAGCATATGCGATGGCTTCAGGCAGCTTGGATTTAAGGCTGGGGTTATCGGTCAGGTGCACGGCAAGGTCACGCCGCTGATTGCTGATCGTCACTTCCCAGGAGGCCCCACGCCGTCCGGGCTGATATTCCCATTTGAGCAGATGCGCGAGCAGGACCGTGAGGCGGCTTGTAAGTTCGCGCTTCTCGGTTTTGCCCATGCCCAGCGCGCAGAAGCCCGGCCTGTTCATTCGCCCAGGCGTAGAAATCTTGATCGTAGAGATTGGCGCTCATGCTGGCTCCGGGCGTAGTTGGATGACCTCAGCCTTGTAGCGTTCGACGGCCTCGCCGTGGTTGTCGATCTTTCCCCGGAAAGCACCTTCCGGCGTCACGGCAATGATCTTGGTGCGGCCACGCTTCACGCGCCCGATCGCCCCAACACGTTCGAGAAGAACAAGCGTGCGTGCCATGTCGCCTTTGTCGACTCCTCGCATTTCAGCCAGATCGGCAGCGATTTTGGTGCAGGCGTAGCCTTGCCATTCGAGGTGCCGGGTGATGAGCAGAAGGGTTGCAAGGGCTGCGTCACGCTCTGCCGGGGTGGCGTTCGTTGCCATCAAGCGGGCCTGCACGGCGTCGATGTACTGGTGTCCAAGGCTCACGTTACCGCCTCCAAAGAAGTCAAAC
>NCBV01000073.1 GCA_002279355.1 Acidiphilium sp. 37-60-79 | reverse complement strand
CCACATTGGCCGGCGAAGCATCACGCCGTCACGACGTCCGGTTGCGTAGCTTATTGTAGAAAAATTGAAGGAAACGCCCTCATGAATAAATGCGGCTAGCCAAACAACCATTTGCTGACATGGTATTCATGCATCTGGCATTCGCTCTGGTTGGCTCTGGATGGCGGACCAAAGGCGGCCGTGACGATGACGCAGTCGGCTATAATATCGGCAGTATCCTCGTCGACTCGACTCAAAAAATCATTTCGTGGGGACTCAATCACGTTGAAATAAATAAAAGCTATCATGCCGAGACTCTAATGATCCAAGCATATTTGCAGCGCACGGCAGCCACGGAGTTGCCGAGAGGCTGTGTCATGTACACGAGTCTGGAAAGCTGTCACATGTGCGCTGGGTTTGCTGCTGAGGTTGGCAACGGGTTGCGTGTGGTATACGGTCAGGGAGATTCTCAGATCAAGAACAATGCACTCCAACGAAAAGTCAAAGGAAGCTCTCAGGACAAAACAAAAATAACTTTCACGCCCAGCTTTACGCCGCCTCCATTGGTCGGGCGGAAGATTATGGAACAAGGGCCCGCTGTTGCTGCATTGGAACATTTGAAGTCAGAATATGTCACGCTTGGCGGCAAAAAGGGGGTTGTTGCGTTCCTGTTCGACGATTTGGCAAAGTATTTTTATGATATCGAGTCAAAAATGCCGGGTCAGACGGTCGGTCGGCTCACAGAGATCGCAAAAGCGCCGGTTTTATCCCAACCCATGATGCGGACCGTCGACCCTCATGCGCACCTTGATCTTGCCGTCCGCGGAGAACCAACCCGGCCAACGCGGGATCCGCTCGCGCGCCTCGATCTCGCGCTCCCGAAGAAATCTCCTGGCGCAGTGCAGCGCGAGGCTTTCAATAACAAACATTTCGGCGCAGAATTACGATTGGCTGAATATGCACTGAAATTTTTGAAAGCCTTATAGTCTTGCTGTGCCAATCGTTTATGGTGAGTGTTTGGCGAGTTTTTCAACGGTGTTCATGTTACGGGCTGTCCCAGAATTCGCCGCGGGTATTTTGAGCGTCGTATTTGTCTGACCATCGGGATAGTGAACATAGATCTCTCGAACGCCGAAAGCGATTTCCTCGCGGGCCAGACCCGTAATCGTGTCGAGGAGGTTGGCACGCGGTGGCGTTTTCAGAAATATAGCCACGGTCCTGTTCGGTGCGGCCGCCCTGAAAGGATTGGCAGCGAGAACGACCGCGATTTCGGGACCCGTTCGAACAACTACATTGAATGCTATCCTGCATATGCTGACGACCGGGTGCCAATGGCGGCAAATTCCAAGGGAGTTTGCGCCATTTACCACAGTTCAGTCCTATTTCTATCGGTTCTCGCGCGATGGCACGCTCGGGTGGATCAATCATGCGTTGGTGATGCTGGCGCGGAACAAGCCGGACGCAGCCCCACGCCAACCCCTGGCGTGATTGACAGTCAATCGGTGAAAACCACCGAAGCGGGCGGCCCGCACGGCTTTGACGCCGGCAAGAAAATCAAGGGTTGCAAACGTCATATCACCGACACGCTTGGCCATCTGGTTGGCCTCGATGTTCATCCCGCCGATATCCAGGATCGCGATGGCGCCGTTCGGGTCATCAAGGCAATCCGCGCCCTGTATCCATGGTTGCGACATCTTTTCGCCGATGGCGGATACGCCGGCCCAAAACTCAAACGGCGCCTATCCAAAACCGGTAACTGGACCATTCAGATCGTCAAACGCTCAGACAAAGCATCCGGATTTGAGCTTCTGCCAAGGCGCTGGATGGTTGAACAAACTTTCGCCTGGCTCGGTCGTTGCCGCCGATTGAGCAAAGATTTCGAGGCATCCCTCCAAAGCGCCGCACCTAGGGTCCTGCTCGCTCATATCCGGCTACTCACCAGAAAGATCGCGCGCCAATGATAGCATCACTGTCATTCAGATTCTGACTCTAAGCGCTACTCAATTTAGAATTGGTTGATCGCATGAAAGGCGGCGCGCACCTGCGTTGGTCAGGAATCGCCGTCCGTTTTTGCCCCTCGGGCGACAATCATGAGTGCGTCATCGGGCAAGGGTCGTTGCAGGGTCAGTGCGTCCTCAATCGGGGCGGTCATCCAGCGATCGATTGCTTTCTGGTTTGTCAGAATGACCGGCATGGCTTTGGGATGAAACGTGGCGATCAGCTTATTGGGCTCGGTCGTGAGAAAGGCGAACAGATCATTGATGGTCTCGCCTTCCTTGACCTTCCGGACTGAACGCCATTGCGTCCAGATGCCGGCAAAACACGCGAGCGGTCGGCTGGCATCAAGGGCAAACCAGATCGGCGGGCGGGATCCATCCGGCAGTCTTTCGGTTTCGGCAAAGCTGGTGAATGGCACTGCGCAGCGATGCTCAACACCTAGCCAACGGCGCCAATGTGGCGAGGCCGTATTGCGCACGTTTGTGATCCCCGGATCAGCGTTCCGGCCTTGCAGGGCGAAGGTCGGTGAGGGCATACCCCAGCGCGCCATGACCAGTTCTCGCCCGTCGGGCTGGTTACGCACAATCGGTGCCGCATAATCAGGGAAGATACCTGGCATCATCGGCAGATTACCGGTTCGATCCTTGATCGCCCGCGTAAAATCCCGGATCGCCTGCTGGCCCTTGGTCATGCTGTAAAGGTTACAGATTTGGATGGCCTCCTCGCCATTGCCCTGCGGATAAACCAAACCGCGTGCGCAAATTTATTGGCGCTATGGCAACAGCGATAGAACCTATCAATAATGACAGGCCTAGCGATGCGGGAAGATACACGCGATGCCGCGACATCATTCCATTCCGCGATAAAACAATTGGGCAATCAGCCGATAGCCTGCGTTGGTCGGGTGCAGATCCTTGGTTGGGCCGCAAATCAAGGACAATTTGCAGAGATTACCTGACTCGTTGAATGCCGGGAATGTATGGATCGTGGTGGCACCTATTGACCGCGCCGATCTTGTTATGATGGCATTTAATTCTCGGACCTGGGCGTCAGACCGGGGATGCTGCAACCCAAGCCAATTATAATACGTCGTCACCAGAATTCTTGTGTGTGGTGCGGCATATCTCAAATTATGGAGAATGATGCTCAGGTTCTTGGCGACATTTTTCGCCGTCACCGGCCATTTGCCTTTCAAGCATTTCTCAAAATCCGAAGCCGAACCACAGGCCAGCTCATCAGCCCGAAGATCATTGATGCCGATATCGACAGTGATCAGCCGGATATTGTCATTCTGATTTTCGATGTATTTCAATCCGGCGAGCAGCTGGGCACCCTTATATTTGACGTGCATTGGTAAAGGTTTGTGGCCGAAAGGCTTTCCATTCGTTGCGAACGCACACGGGCCATCAATGAACGACGACGTTGTTTCACCTGGGCAACCCAGATCGACAACGTGCAAATTCGGCGTTGAGTGTCTGAGTATCGCCGCAAGCCAGTTGACATAGCCGTTGTCAAAGGACGCAGCATCTACAGTTCCAGACTTCATCTCTTGTCTGAGATGGCCAATTTGCATCCCATAAGCCAATGAGTCCCCGAGAGCTAAATAGGTTGGAACACCGTTCGTTGATGCGGCATGGCCCCATCCCACCCAGGCAATGGTGAGCACCAAGCCGATCAAACTGGAAAATTTCGATTGCATGATATTTCCCCCTTGTCACGTCATATTATAGTTCGAGAAACGAGGCGAGCTGGCTGCGTCGATCGTTCTGAGCCAATACGTGATCTACTCGTACAATATCTCAGATTCTCATTGCGGCAACAGATTTCTATTTTTCGCCGCAGTCCAGCGTTAATTGGCGTTGAGCATGTCTGCTAGCCCATTTACCAATCCAAACACTGCCATTCCGTTTTTTCCCCAAAGTCGACATCTCACACGGGCGTCGAGCGTCAGACTTTATCCACTAATAATTTGCACTTGAAACTTCCGCCCGCCTCGAGGAACCGGGCGGCGTCAGTGCTGCAATCCTGACGAACGCGGTGCATCCCACGCAAAGAGCGCCGATGACCGCAAAAACGTCGCGCCAAATGACCGATGGCACGCCGATACGCGCCAGGCCGAGCGTTGCGTAATATCCAGCGACCATTGCCGGTGCAGTGAACAGGAGCGCAACGAGCAAGCGCAGCAGGGGTGATGTCAGGGCCGCAAAGAAAAATTGACCAATGCCAAGCGTGATCGCAGCGGCGAGCAGCCCAACAATAATCGCGCCAATCACGCCAGCGCCGCTATGATAGGCGGCTGTACCGACAGTTAGACCGACAAAGAATGGAAGCGCATAGACGGCAAGATTGAACAGCGACCAGCAGAGGGCGCCGATGCCAAATATGACGAAAAACAGTCCGAAAATGATCATGATGGTGGTCTCCTTGGGATGCGTGATACCCGCGCCTTCCACCACCACCACGGCACAACTGTGATCATAGCGGAGGCCGGCGGGATGGTGAAGCGAAAAATTTTGTGGTTAGTGACCGGACTGCTTCGTCATTGCTGCTCGCGATTGTCGGCGACGTGTCCACCTTCCACTGATTTGTTCAACCACAGAAAGAGGACGGGCGCATCCCGTGGTATCGGTGCGGCAATAGCGCGGCATTTGGCGGCTCAGGGTTTTGCCGTGCTGATCAACTACAAGACCAAAGACGACGAGGCTGATGCGGTAGCTTCCGACATCCTTCGCACGGGTGGGCGCGCAGTTTCTTTCAAGGCTGACATGTCGTCGGACGATAATGCAAAAGCATTGGTCGATTTCGCGATCGACAAATTCGGGCGGCTCGATGTTCTGGTGAACAACGCAGGTCTCGCCGTGGGGCGCTCATTGGTCGAGATCGATGCAGATCATGTGAATACCCAGATTGCGTTGAATATCGCCGGTGTTCTGTTCGCATCGAAGCACGCTACCCTCGCCTTTGGTGACGCCGGTGGTGCCATCATCAATATCAGCTCCATCCAGGGCGTCTCACCGATACCTGGTGGAGCGGTGTATTGCGCGACCAAAGCAGCGGTGAACGCCATCACCGTCAGTCTGGCGGCTGAATTGGGACCAAGGAAAATCCGCGTCAACGCGGTCGCCCCCGGGTTGATCATGACCGAAAAAATGCGAGCGATGGTTCCCGAAGACGCCAAGCAGGAGATCATGAAGGATACTCCGCTTGGCCGTCTCGGCACGCCGGAAGAAATCCCAATCGGGTTTGAACGCGATCTGCGGCACTTTGCGGTGATCGGCCCAGCGTGCGGCAATACGCTCGGCGCCTTTGGGTGATCCGCCATGGAGCAAAACCATGTCCGGATGCTTGGCATGGACCTTGTCGAGGCGATCCCAGATCAGATGATGATCGTTGAAATCTAGCCCGCCTGTCACGGCGATTTTGGGTCCAGCGGGGAGAAGCATTTCGGTTTGTGCGCGGCGTTTGGCGGCCAGAAAATCGCGACTATCGATCATTGCTGCGGTCAGAGTACGGTGGTTGACCATCGATCCGGCACGCGGGCGCCAGGCCGTGTTGGTGTGATGCTCGAATTGATTGGCGGCTTCATCACGCATGAGTTCGAACGCGTCGCGCCGTTCCAGCAGCGTCTGCCCTTCGGCGATTAGGCGTTCCAGCTCGACTGAGCGGATTTCTGAGCCGTCCTGATCACGCTGACTGCGCTGCTGCGCCTGCTCGTTATCGTCGAGGTCGCGCTCGATACGGCTGACGGCCCGGTGGAACATATTGACGATGGCCCAGAGCAGCTCCTCAAGGTCGGGTTC
>NCBV01000008.1 GCA_002279355.1 Acidiphilium sp. 37-60-79 | reverse complement strand
CGGTGGTGGCATTTTGGGGGCGGGGTTTGGCGGAGCGGATTGCGGGCGGCGGGCCGGCATGGTGGCGCGGGCGGTGAAGCGGCAGCCGATGCGATTGACGCGGTTCCAGACCATGGCGAGCAGGCGACCGAACAGGCGGACATCATAGCCATCCGAAGTGATGGCGCGGAGAAGCTGGCGCATGATGCGCGCGAAGCGAATGATTTGGGGTGACGCCATGTGCATAAATACTAACATTGCATAAGCGGGCTTGGGTGCGCAAGGGGAATTGTTTATCTCGGCTGTGACAAGCACTTGGGCGCTGTGTTGGGCGCGAAAATGGGATGGTTTTGATGTATGAAGTCAGACGTGCTGATGGGTATTGGGTGAGCGATGACCGGGCGCTGTTGGATATGGTGTTTATCCATGAGTCGCTCGCGGGTGTTTATTGGGCGGTTGATCGCCCTCGCGTGCTGACCGAGCGGAGTTGGGCGCATTGCCTGTGTTTTGGCGTTTATGCGCTCGATGGCACGCCGGTCGGGTTTGGCCGGGTGCTAACCGATTATGCGTTGCGGGCGCATGTGGGCGATGTGTTTATTCGCCCGGCGTTGCGCGGATTGGGGCTTGGCAAGGCGCTGATTGAAAGCATTTTGGCGCATCCTGATCTTGTTACGGTAGCGGATTGGACATTGACGACGGCGGATGCGCACGGGTTGTATCGGCGATTTGGGTTTCGCTTGGCGGAACCGGACGGGAAATGGATGGTGATGCAGCGTGCCGGTTTGGGTTAAGCGTGGACCCGACCGGGCGGCGGATAATAGCGGAGGAGAAGAATCATGAGGGCCATGGCGGGGAGGGCGGAGAGAACAGAAAATTCGTAGAATTGGATCCAGCCGAGGCGTTGGGCGATGACGCCGGAGGCGCCGCCGAGTGTGCGCAGCGATAGGGCGGCGGCGGAGGAGAGTAGGGCGTATTGGGTGGCGGTGTAGTGCCGGTCGCACAGGCTGGAGAGGTAGCTGAGGAAGGCGGCGCTGGCGATGCCTTCGGCGAAGGATTCGGTGACGCTGGTGATCAGCAAAATATGGGGGAAGTGCGGGTAGAGGCCGAGGATCGGATACAGTGCGAGGGCGGCGGTTTGAAAGCAGCCGGCGGCGAGCAGGGCGCGGCCGGTGCCGAGGCGGGCGATTGCGATGCCGCCGATGGCGGTGCCGGCGAGGATGGCGGCGAGGGCGGGGATGCCGGTGGCGATGGCGATGGCGGCGCGGTTGAAGCCGAGATGGGTGTAATAGGGGGCGAGCATGACGCCCGCGAGGGCGTCGCCGAGATAAAACAGAATGATGAAGGCGAGGATCAGCGGTGCGCCGGGGCGGGTGAGAAATTGCGCGAGCGGGTCGATTACGGCGGCGCGGAATTGGGCGGCGATGGAGCGGGGGGTGTTGGTGGCGGGCGGGGGTGGTTCGCTTGCGAGCAGGGTGGCGATGGCGCCGATGAGTTGGAGCGGGACCATCAGGAGCAAGGCGGCGTGCCAACCGATGGTGGCGGAGAGGGCGATGACGCCCGCACCGGAGATCAGCATGGCGGCGCGATAGCCCCAGACATAGCCAGCGATGGCGGTGCCCATGGCGGGGAGCGGGAAAAATTCGATGCGCCAGGTATCGATCATGATGTCCTGGCTGGCGGAGCAAAACGCGACGAGGGCGCCGAGGGTGAGGGTGGCGGCGAGGTGATGGGCGGGGTGGGTGAAAGCGAGGCCGAGAATGGCGCCGGCGAGGCTGAGTTGGGTGATCAGCAGCCAGCTGCGGCGGCGGCCAAGGGCGCGAAAGGGCGGTGGGGCGCGGAAATGGTCGAGTGCCGGGGCCCAGAGGAATTTGAGTGAGTAGGCGATGCCAAGATTGGCGGTGAGGCCGATTTCAGCGAGGGGCAAATGGGCGCGGGTGAGCCAGAGGCGGAGGGTAAAGCCGGAGAGGGCGAGGGGCAGGCCGGAGGAAAAGCCGAGCAGGGTGATGAGGGTGAGGGTTTTGCCAGTGATCCACTGCGTTGTGATCCACTGCGTTGTGATCCGCTGCGTTATGATCGATGGCTGGGTGGAGGGGGGTTGATCGGTGCTCACATGCGCTTGACCGTGTAGACTTGTTCCAGGGCCGTAGCGATGGCGTTGCCGTGGGCGGCGTCGCGCGCTTCGACCATGATTTCGAGGGTCGCGGCTTGGACGGTGGGCGAGGCGAATAGGCGTTGATGGACGACTTCGAGGATGTTGCCGCCTTGGGCGCTGATGCGGGTGGCGATGTCGGCGAGTACGCCGGGGCGATCGGGGATTTCCATCAGAACGCGCAGCAGGCGGCCATCGCGCAGGAGGTTGCGCAGCAGGGTGTTGGCGAGGATGCGCGAATCGATATTGCCGCCGCAAATGGGCAGGGCGACGCGCTTGCCTTTGAAGCGCTCGGGGAAGCAGAGAATGGCGGCGAGGCCGGCCGCCCCTGCGCCTTCGGCGACGAGTTTGGCGTCTTCGACCAGCATGGCGATGGCTTGCTCGACCATGGCTTCGGGGACGACGAGGATTTCGGCGTGGTGGGCGCGCAGGATGGCGAGCGGCAGGCTGCCGATATCGCGCACGGCGATGCCTTCGGCGATGGTGGCGCCGCCGACCGCGATGGGTTGGCCGGCGAGGGCTTGGGCAAAGCCGGCATAGGTTTCGACTTCGACGCCGAACACCTGCATATGCGGGGCGCGGGCATGGGCGGCGATGGTGCAGCCGGCGACGAAGCCGCCGCCGCCGGTGGGGACGATCAGGGCATCGAGATCGGGCTGGTCGGCGATGATTTCGAGGGCAACGGTGGCTTGGCCCGCGATGATTGCGGGGTCGTTATAGGGGTGGATGAAGACGAGGCCTTCGCGGGCGGCGAGGGCGTAAGCGTGGTCCGAGGCTTCGGCGAGGGTTTCGCCGTGCAGCACGACTTCGGCGCCCCAGGCGCGGGTGCGCATGATTTTGGTGGTGGGGGTGAAGCGGGGCATGACGATGGTGGCGGTGATGCCCGCGAGGCTGGCATGGCGAGCGACCGCTTGGGCGTGATTGCCCGCAGACATGGCGATGACGCCGCAGGCGCGTTCGGCGGGGGTGAGCAGCGCGATACGGTTGGCGGCGCCGCGTTCTTTGAAGGCACCGGTGGGTTGGAGATTTTCGAGTTTCAGGAAAATTTCGGCGCCGGTGGCGCGCGACAGGGTATCCGAATGCACCAGGGGGGTGCGCAGGACCGAGCCTTCGATGCGGCTGGTGGCGGCATCGATATCGGTGAGGCTGGGTGGATCGCCCACGGCGGGGCTTGGTGAAGCGCCCACGGTGGGGCCGGGCGTGAGGCTAGCCACCGAAGCGGATCGTCAGAATTTCGTAGGACCGGTCGCCGCCGGGGGCGGGGACGGAGACGGTGTCGCCGGTTTTTTTGCCGATCAGGGCTTTGGCGAGCGGGGCGGTGATCGAGAGGCGACCGGATTTGATGTCGGCCTCATGGAGGCCGACGAGCTGGTAGGTGACTTCGCGGTCGGCTTCTTCGTCAACGAGGGTGACGAAGGCGCCGAATTTCACGCTATCGCCGGAGAGTGATGCGATATCAATGACTTCGGCGGAGGAGATCACTTCTTCCAGCTCGGCGATGCGGCCTTCGATGAAGGATTGGCGTTCGCGGGCGGCGTGATATTCGGCGTTTTCCGAGAGATCGCCGTGGCTGCGGGCCTCGGCGATGGCGCGGATGATTGCGGGGCGCTCTTCGGACTTGAGGTGGCGCAACTCGTTTTCGAGCTGTTGCAGGCCGGGCCCGGTCATCGGAAATCTTTGCACGTCATATCCTTAACGCTTGCCCGATCGGGTTGATCGGGCGAGAGGCTGGAGGTTGGCAACAAGACAGGTTTTTACGCCGGGGCGGCCCGAAAACCGCCACGGGCCGTCAGAACGAGGAACGAAAATACGACTGAAGTGGCGCAACATCAAGGTTGCCCGCCGCGAGGGCGGAAATGGCGTGGGAGGCGGCGCGCGCACCGGCGATGGTGGTGAAGTGGGGAACGCCGTGGGTGAGGGCGGAGCGGCGGATATCGAAGCTGTCGGCGACGGTTTGCGCGCCGGAGGCGGTGTTGATCACGAGGTCGATCTCGCCCGAGCGAATGGCATCGACGCAATGGGGGCGGCCTTCGAGCACTTTGTTCACCGCTTCGGCGGTGATGCCCGCACTGGCGAGGTGGGCGGCGGTGCCGCGGGTGGCGCGGAGCGAAAAGCCGAGTTCGGTGAAGCGGCGGGCGATCGGGACGATGGCGGATTTATCGGCATCGCGCACGGAGAGAAACACCGTGCCGGTTTGCGGCAGTTTTACCCCGGCGCCGAGCTGGGCTTTGGCGAAGGCGCGGGCAAAGCTGGCATCGAGGCCCATGACTTCGCCGGTGGATTTCATTTCGGGGCCGAGCAAGACATCAACGCCAGAGAAGCGGGCGAAGGGGAACACCGCTTCTTTGACCGCGACATGGCTGCGCATGACGTTGGGGTCGAGATTGAAGCTGGCGAGTTTTTCGCCGGCCATGACGCGCGCACCGATTTTGGCGACCGGGATGCCAGTGGCTTTGGCGACGAAGGGGACGGTGCGTGAGGCGCGCGGATTGACTTCGAGCACATAGACATTGTCACCGCCCGCTTGATCGCGCTGGATGGCGAATTGGACATTCATCAGCCCGACCACGTTGAGGGCTTTGGCCATGGCTTCGGTTTGGGCGCGTAATTCATCGATGATGGCGGGGGAGAGCGAGTAGGGCGGCAGCGAGCAGGCGCTATCGCCGGAGTGAATGCCGGCTTCTTCGATATGTTCCATCACGCCCGCGACATAGACGGTTTCGCCATCGGCGATGCAATCGACGTCGACCTCGATGGCGTCGTTCAAATAGCGGTCGATCAGCACCGGGTTGGTGCCTGAGACGACCACGGCTTCGCGCATATAGCGGCGCAGATTGGCGAGGTCGTAGACGATTTCCATGGCGCGGCCGCCGAGCACGTAGCTGGGGCGGATGACCACCGGGAAGCCGATGCGCGCGACGATGGCTTCGGCCTCGTCGGCGGAGCGGGCGATGCCGTTTTCGGGTTGGCGCAGGCCGAGCTGGTGCAGCAGGGTTTGGAAGCGTTCGCGGTCTTCGGCGATATCGATGGCATCGGCGGAGGTGCCGAGGATGGGGATACCGGCGGCGGCGAGGGATTGGCTGAGTTTTAGCGGGGTTTGTCCGCCATATTGCACAATGCAGCCGAGCAGATGGCCGCTCGCTTGTTCGCGCTTGATCAGGGCCAGCACGTCTTCGGCGAAAAGGGGTTCGAAATAGAGCCGGTCGGAGGTGTCGTAATCGGTGGAGACGGTTTCGGGATTGCAATTGACCATGATGGTTTCAAAGCCGGCGTCGCGCAGGGCGTAGGCGGCGTGAACGCAGCAATAATCGAACTCGATGCCCTGGCCGATCCGGTTGGGGCCGCCGCCGAGGATCACGATTTTGTTGCGCGCACTGGGTTCGGCTTCGCAATGCGGGGTGCCGAAGCCGCCCTCATATGTCGCGTAGAGATAGGCGGTTGCGGAGGCGAATTCGCCGGCGGTGCTGTCGATCCGGCGATAGGCGGGGATTACGCCGAGGCGTTGGCGGGTGGCGGCGATGTCGGGTTCGGCGAGGCCCGACAGGGTGCTGAGCCGCTTATCGGACAGGCCGAGGGCTTTGAGGGCACGCCAGCCATCAGCGTCATCGGGCAGGCCGTGCGCGGTGACGCTGCGTTCGGCATCGATGATCAAGGCGAGCTGGTCGATGAACCAGGGGTCGAATTTGCAGGCATTGTGGATATCGGCGACGCTGAGACCCGCGCGCAGCGCGGCGGCGGCGATCAGCAAGCGATCAGGGCGCGGGGTGGAGAGGGCGGCGCGATAGGCATCATGGGTGCCATCGCCGGGTGGCTCGATCGGGTCGAGCCCGGCATAGCCGGTCTCCAGGCTGCGCAGGGCTTTTTGCAAGGCTTCGGGGAAGCTGCGGCCAATCGCCATGGCTTCGCCGACCGATTTCATCGCGGTGGTGAGCACGGCCGGGGTGCCGGGGAATTTTTCGAAGGTGAAGCGGGGGATTTTGACCACCACGTAATCGATGGTCGGCTCGAAACTCGCGGGGGTGACTTTGGTGATGTCGTTGCGCAATTCATCGAGCGTGTAGCCGACCGCGAGTTTGGCCGCGATTTTGGCGATGGGAAAGCCGGTGGCTTTGGAGGCCAAGGCCGATGAACGCGAGACGCGCGGGTTCATTTCGATCACCACCATACGGCCGTCGGCGGGGTTGATGCCGAATTGGACGTTGGAGCCGCCGGTATCGACGCCGATTTTGCGCAGGCAGGCGATTGAGGCATCGCGCATGATTTGGAGTTCGCGGTCGGTGAGGGTGAGGGCGGGGGCGACGGTGACGGAATCGCCGGTATGCACGCCCATCGGGTCGATATTCTCGATTGAGCAAATGATGATGCAATTATCGGCGCTGTCGCGCACGACTTCCATTTCGAATTCTTTCCAGCCGAGAACGCTCTCTTCGATCAGCACTTCGGTGGTGGGCGAGGCGTCGAGCCCGCCGGAGACGATGTCGAGAAACTCGGTGCGGTTATAGGCGATGCCGCCGCCGGTTCCGCCGAGGGTGAAAGAGGGGCGGATGACGGCGGGCAGGCCGACGATTTCGAGGGCGGCCTTCGCATCATCGAGCGAGTGGGCGATGCGGCTTTTCGGGCTCTCGATGCCGATTTCGGCCATGGCGTCGCGGAATTTGAGGCGGTCCTCAGCGCGATCGATCACGTCGGCTTTGGCGCCGATCAATTCGACGCCGTGCTTGGCCAAAATGCCCGATTTGGCCAGGGTCATGGCGGTGTTGAGCGCGGTTTGTCCGCCCATGGTGGGCAAGAGCGCGTCGGGCCGCTCCTTGATGATGATTTTTTCCACCATCTCGGGGGTGATCGGCTCGATATAGGTGGCGTCGGCCAATTCCGGGTCGGTCATGATGGTGGCGGGGTTGGAATTGACCAGAATGACCCGATAGCCCTCCTCGCGCAGGGCCTTGCAGGCCTGGGCGCCGGAATAATCGAACTCGCAAGCCTGGCCGATGACGATGGGGCCAGCGCCGATGATCAGGATGGATTTGAGGTCGGTGCGCTTGGGCATTTTGGGGCTCCGTGATGGCGGCAGGCGGGTGATCGAGGCGTTAGCGTTTCGCGCGCATCATGGCGGTGAAGCGGGTGAAGAGGTGATTGGCGTCCGACGGGCCGGGGCTGGCTTCAGGGTGGTATTGCACCGAAAAGCAGTTTTGCGCGGGGCAGGCGATGCCTTCATTGGAGCCATCGAACAGGCTGCGATGGGTGATGGTGACGCCGTGGGGGAGCGAGGCTTCATCGACGGCGAAACCGTGATTTTGGCTGGTGATTTCGACCCGGCCGGTGGCGAGGTCTTGCACCGGCTGGTTGGCGCCGCGATGGCCACGGGCGAGTTTATAGGTTTTGCCGCCAAGGGCGGTGGCGAGGAGTTGGTGGCCCAGGCAGATGCCAAAGAGCGGTAGGCCGGTCTCGAGCACACGGCGAATGGTCGGCACCGCATAGTGGGCGGTGGCGGCGGGGTCACCGGGGCCGTTGGAGAGAAAGACGCCATCGGGTTGGTGGCGCAGAATATCTTCGGCGGTGCTTGTCGCGGGGACCACGATCACCCGGCAGCCCGCACTGGCGAGATTGCGGAAAATATTGCGTTTGGCGCCGTAATCGACCGCGACGACGGTATAGGTTGGGGCGGTCTTGTGGCCAAAGCCGGTGGCGCGGTCCCAGAGCGTTTCGGTCCATTCATAGGGCTGGGTGCAGGACACGGCCCGCGCGAGATCCATGCCGGTGAGGCCGGGCCAGTCGCGGGCTTGGGCGACCAGGGCGGGGATGTCGAATTTTTGGTCTTGCGGGTAGGCGAGCAGCGCGTTGGGCGCGCCGTCTTCGCGGATCGAGATGGTGAGGGCGCGGGTATCGACGCTGTGGATGCCGGGTAGGCCCATGCGGGCGCACCAATCTTCGAGCGGTGCTGTGGAGCGCCAATTGGAGGGTTTGCTGATCGGCCGGTTGAGCACCAAGCCCAGGGCGAAGCTTTGGCTGGCCTCGATATCCTCGGCGTTGCTGCCTACATTGCCGATATGGGGGAAGGTGAAGGTGATGATTTGGCCGGCGAAGGAGGGATCGGTCAGGGTTTCTTGATAGCCGGCCATGCCGGTGGAGAAGCATAATTCGGCGGCCTCGTGATCGGGGCGGCTATACGCGCCAAAGCCGATGCCCCAGTATATCCGGCCATCGCCCAGCACCAGGGCGGCGGTGGCGCGGTCTGGCTTGTGGGTTGGCGCGTCATGATTGACCCCGCCGGGCAGATCATCGAGGCTCAAGCCGGTCGCGGCGAGCACAATCGGCCAGTGGCGCGAGGGGATAGCGCCGGTGCTGCGCCATTTGCGCACCGCCTCGGTCGAGACGGCGGTGAGTTTGGCGGCAGCGTCCGGGCCGCCGAGACGATCTATCAGGGATTCTATGGACAGGGGCATGATCAATGTGCATATCGGAAATTAAATCCGGATTCAATATGGAGAGTGGTGTGCCGGAAATTTTTTCCGGGTTGATTTCGGTAAGGTAGAACGAGACAAATAACAGGAGCCAAAAATGAGTTCAGCGTTACGGACGCAGATGACGGATAATTTGAAGGCGGCGATGCGGGCGGGGGATGCGCTGCGGGTTTCGACGCTGCGGATGATGACGGCGCGGTTGAAGGATTTTGACATTGCCGCACGACCCAAGGGCGTCACGGAAATTCCGGATGCTGAGATTATTGCGATGCTGCGTGGCATGGTGAAGTCGCGCCGGGAGTCTGAGGCGCAATATCGGGCGGTTAATCGGGCGGAATTGGCGGATAAGGAGGCGGCGGAAATTGTGATTATCGAGGCGTTTTTGCCGCAAACGCTGGAGGGGGCGGCGTTGGCGGCGGCGGTGGATCAGGCGATTGCCGCGACCGGAGCGCTCGGCGCGAAAGACATGGGTAAGGTGATCGCCGCGCTGAAGCAGGCGCATGGGACTGATTTGGATATGGGTGTCACTTCGGCGCTGGTGAAAGAAAAATTAGCCGCTCAATGAATTTTCCCGCGAATTTTCTGGATGAGTTGCGCACCCGCACGCCGATTGCGGGCCTGATTGGCAAGCGGGTGCGCCTGACCCGATCGGGGCGCGAGCAGAAGGGGTGTTGCCCGTTTCACAATGAAAAGACGCCATCTTTTTATGTGTATGACGATCATTTCCATTGTTTTGGCTGCGGCGCGCATGGCGATGCGATTAGTTTCGTGATGCAGAGTGAGGGGGCGAGTTTCACCGAGGCGGTGGAGCGCCTGGCTGGCGAGGCCGGGATGGAGATGCCCAAGGCCGACCCGCGCGCGGCGGAGCTGGCCTCACGCGAAGCCGGGGTGGTGGAGGTGCTGGCGCGGGCGGCGGCAGACTATCAGCGGCGGTTGCTGCAGCCGGAAGGCGCGGCGGCGCGGGCCTATTTGGCCAAGCGGGGCTTGGAGCACGCGGCGATTGAGCGGTTTGGGCTGGGCTGGTCCGGTGAGGGGCGCGGGGCGTTGCTGGCGTCGTTGGCGCGCGAGGGCGTGAGCGCCGAAGGGCTGGTGGAGGCCGGGCTGATGAAGCAAGGCGAGCGCGGGCCGGTTGATTATTTTTACGGGCGGCTGATGTTTCCGATCAGCGACCGGCGGGGCCGGGTGGTGAGTTTCGGCGGGCGGTTGCTCGGCGCGGGGGAGCCGAAATATCTGAACGGCCCGGAAACCGCGGTGTTTTCCAAGGGGCGCACTCTGTATGGGATGGATCGGGCGCGTGCCGCGCTGCGCCAGGGCGCGCGGCTGGTGGTGGTGGAAGGCTATATGGATGTGATTGCGCTCCATGAGGCCGGATTCGGCGGGGCGGTGGCGCCGCTCGGCACTGCGCTGACCGAGATGCATTGGGCGGAGCTTTGGCGGGTCTCGCCGATGCCGGTGCTATGTTTGGATGGCGATAAAGCCGGGCGGCGGGCGACGTTGCGGGCGATTGAGCGGGCTTTGCCGTCTTTGGCGGCGGATCGGTCCTTGATGGTGGCGCGGCTGCCCGATGATGAGGACCCCGATAGCGTGGTGCGCAAGGCGGGTGCTGCGGGGTTCGCGGCGGTGCTGGCGGGGGCGCGGTCGTTGGATGAGGCGTTGTTCGGGCTGTTGGCGGAGGGGGCGGATCAAGCGGGTCCGGAGGGGCGGGCGGCGTTGCGGCGGCGCTTGGAGGCGGCGGCAGCGCAGATCACCGATCGGGCTTTGGCGAGTGAGATGCGACGCAGTTTGCTCGATCGGTTTTTCAATGCTCGCCCGGCGCGGCCGCGCCTGGCCGATCAGCGGCGCGGGGCGCCGCCGCTACGCCGCTCGCTGGGGTTGCCGCGCCCGGTGATTGCGGCTGAGCGAACCCAGGAGCATCGAGCGCGCATTTTATTGGGAATTTTGTTGAAACAGCCAGCGCTCATCCCCAATTTCGATGAGGCGCTGGTTGCCCTTGATCTGCCCGCATCGCTGACAGCGCTGCGCGCGGCCCTGATCGAATGGGCGAATTGCGCGCAGGCCCTTGACAGCGCGGCCTTGGTTGACCATCTCCGCACATCAGGTTTCGGGGATTTAATGTCGAGTATCGAGGCTGAACCGCTGCCATCCATCGTGTCGCGCCCTGATGCGCTCCGGTCCGACATCGAAGCCTGCTGGTACGGTATTTTTGGCCTGATGAATCTCGATTGGTTGCGCGACCAATGTGCCGAACAACATCGGCGGTGGCGTGAAACCAAGGATGCTGGGCACTGGGACCGGCTGGTATCGCTCACCCAGGCGCTCAGACGGGCTGAGCGCGGCGAGAGTGATGAGGATGCGCCCGATTGAGTGCCCGCCCGATTGAGTGCCCGATTGTGTATAGGATGTCTTAGTTAAGGATGCTGCCGGAGCACATTGGTCCGGCGCAATAATCTTTCGATCGAGTTGGAGACTATGTTAATGGCCATCAAACCAGCCGCCGCTACCCAGACTGAGCCCGTTGCCGCTGAGGCCGAGCCGGAGACTGCAACCCTTGATATTCAATCGGCCTCGGTGAAGCGGCTGATCGCGCGCGGTAAGGAGCGCGGCTATATCACCTTCGATGAGCTGAATGCGGTGCTGCCGGCGGAGCAGAATAGTTCCGAGCAGATCGAGGATGTGATGTCCCAGCTCAGCGAAATGGGCATCCAGGTGGTCGAGAGCGAAGAAAGCGACGATGTCGAGCCGGTGACCGAGAAGGCCGAAGAGGCGGCGGATGCCGAGGATGAGCCGGCGGCGGGCAATATTAGTGAGGCGAGTGCCGGGCGCACCGATGATCCGGTGCGGATGTATTTGCGCGAAATGGGCACGGTGGAATTGCTGTCCCGTGAGGGCGAAATTGCCATTGCCAAGCGCATCGAAGCCGGACGCGATATGATGATTGGCGGGCTGTGCGAGAGCCCGCTGACCTTCCGTGCGATTATTGCTTGGCATGAGGCGCTGAAATCGAGCCGGATGTTGCTGCGCGATGTGATTGATTTGGAAGCGACGCAAGGTGGCGGTGAGCCGACCAGCGAGGCCGGGTTTGACGCCGTGGTCGATGAGCCGGAGGAAGAAGAAGAGGGCGAGGGGAGCGGCATGTCGCTCTCGGCGGTCGAAGAAAAACTCAAGCCGGAAGTGTTTGAGACCTTCACCGTGATTGAGGATTTATACGAAAAATTCATGAAGCTTCAGCATAAACGGCTGGATGCGCTGAATGCGGGCACCGAGGCGAATAAGCGCTCGGAAAAGACCTATGAGAAATTGCGCGATGAGCTGGTCGCCAAGGTGGAGCAGGTGCGCTTGCACACCAACCGGATTGAAGAGTTGGTGGTGCAGCTTAAAGAGTTGAGCCAGCGACTGAATGGGCTTGAGGGGCAGCTGTTGCGGCTGGCGGAGAGCTGCAAAATTTCGCGGGAGGATTTTCTGGCGGCCTATCGTGGCTGTGAGATGGACCCGGCTTGGCTCGATCATGTGGTGGACCGGCCGGGCAAGGGCTGGAAATTATTCGTCTCCAAGCACGCGCCGCAAATTGCCGAGTTGCGAGCGCAAATCGGCCGGATTGCGGCGGAAGCGCAATTGCCGATTGAGGAGTTCCGCCGGGTTTATGCCACCGTGTCGCGCGGGGAGCGGGATTCGACCCGGGCGAAGAAGGAAATGATCGAGGCGAATTTGCGATTGGTTATTTCGATTGCGAAAAAATATACTAATCGTGGTTTGCAGTTTCTGGATTTGATCCAGGAGGGCAATATCGGGTTGATGAAGGCGGTCGATAAGTTTGAATATCGGCGCGGCTATAAGTTCAGCACCTATGCGACATGGTGGATCCGCCAAGCGATTACGCGCTCGATTGCCGATCAGGCGCGCACCATTCGGATCCCGGTGCATATGATCGAGACGATCAATAAATTGGTGCGCACCTCACGCCAGATGCTGCACGAAATTGGCCGCGAGCCGACGCCGGAGGAATTGGCGGAGAAATTGGGCATGCCGCTCGAAAAAGTGCGCAAGGTGCTGAAAATCGCCAAGGAGCCGATCAGCCTTGAGACGCCGATTGGCGATGAGGAAGACAGCCATTTGGGCGATTTCATCGAGGATAAGAACGCGATTATTCCGCTCGATGCGGCGGTCCATGCGAATTTGCGCGAGGCGGCGACACGGGTGTTATCATCGCTGACGCCGCGCGAGGAGCGGGTGTTGCGCATGCGTTTTGGCATCGGCATGAATACCGACCACACGCTCGAAGAGGTGGGGCAGCAATTCAACGTGACGCGCGAGCGCATTCGGCAAATCGAGGCGAAGGCGTTGCGCAAATTAAAGCACCCGACGCGCAGCCGAAAATTGCGGAGTTTTCTGGAAGACTGAGCGGCCATGTCGAGCTATTGGCAGGCTTTGCCGGGAGAAGCCGTCGATCGGGTGATCGTGACGGTGAGTTTTATGCGCTTGGATGCGAAGCCCGAGCCGCGATGGTCGGCGTTGCCTGCGGGCGCGCGGCTTGACTTGGCGCCGCGTTTGAGTGTGAGCGCGTATCGGGATTTATATGATCGGGTCGGCGGGCCGTGGCTGTGGTGGCTGCGCCGGATGATGCCCGAGCCGATGTTGGCGCGGCTGCTCGCAGACCCGGCGGTGGCGATTTACCGGCTCTGGCAGGGCGATGCGGTGTTGGGGTTTTTTGAGCTGGATGCGACGAGCTGGCCGGATGTGAATTTGAGCTATTTTGGCCTGCTGCCGGAGGCGATTGGGCAAGGTTTGGGGTTTTCGCTGCTGGGCGCGGCGATTGAGCAGGTATTTTCTGGGCCGGTGCGCGGCATGACGGTGAATACCTGCACGGCGGATCATCCACGGGCATTGCCGAATTATCAGCGGGCAGGATTTCGGATCATGCGGCAGGTGCGCGAAGTGTGGGATATTCCACGACGCCTGGGTTTTGCGGTGCCGCCGCATTTGCTTGCGATCGGCCAGGATGGGGCACCGGGCCTGGGGTTGGTCGCGGATCGCTCGGGTGATGCCAGCGGTGAGGCGTGATCGCGTTCGCGTGGAGCATGGGGGGCTATGATACCCGAGCTTGGATGGGCATGGTGTATGCTATGGGTGCGTTATCGGGCCGGGCGTTAGGGGTTTGGTGATGGCAGGGCTGGAACCTGCGGGGTCGGTGCCGGATATTTTGTTTCAATCGACCCATTTATTGATCATCAACAAGCCGGCCGGGTTGCCTTGCCATGCGGGAAAACCCGTTGCGGGGCCGAGCGTGGAGGATTTTTTTCCGCTTTGGCGGCGTGGGCATGACGGGCCGTGGCTTGCACATCGGCTGGATGCGGATACGGCGGGATGTTTGATGGTGGCGCGGCGCAAGACCGCGTTGCTTGCGATCCAGCTTGGGTTTCGCACCGGGTCCGTGCGGAAAACCTATGCGGCGATTGTGCGCGGGGTGCCGGATACGGTGGCGGGGGTGATTGAGGCGCCGTTAGCGAAACGCAATGATGTGACCGGCTGGCGCATGGTGGTTGATCCGGCGGGGCAGCCTGCGCGCACATTGTGGCGGGTGTTGGCGGTGGGCGCGGGGCGGGCATTGCTGGAATTGCAACCGCAGACTGGGCGGACCCATCAATTGCGGGTGCATTGCGCGGCCATCGGCCACCCGATTGTCGGCGACCCGGTTTATGGCGATGGGATTGGCGGGCTGAGCTTGCTCGCCCGGCAGTTGGATTTGGTTTTGGATGGTGTGGCGATCCATGCTGAGGCGCCATGGTCACCGGCGATGGAGGCGGCCTGGAGCGAGACGCTGCCTGACTGATATTTCATCTCGGTTCGGGTTTATCCGCCCTTGCATGGCGGCGGGAGCGGCGCCAAGCTAAGAGGATGGATCGAGACACTGGCCCGATTATTGACATGCAGCCCGATGGCAGCTTCACGCCGCCGCCGCCGAAAGCGGGGCTTGGCACGGTTATCGTGCGGCTTGCGATTGTCGGGGTGATTTTGGTGATTGGGATTTCGCTATTGTGGGCGGCACTGGTCAGTGCGGCCGTCATGGTGCTGGGCGGTCTGGCGCTTTACGGTTTTTGGCGGTTCAAACAATCGCCGTTGATGCGGTGGTTTCGCGGCAATCGATCATTGACGCGGTAGGGTCAGTGACGCGGTGCGTTTGATCAATATAGCGTTAGGTTGGGTCACTCGATCTGACATCACGCTCTAATCGGGATCGTACGGGTTTTTGCTGCCACGCAGCGAAATGCGGATCGGTGTGCCGGGAAGTTTGAACTGATCGCGCAGGCTGTTGACCAGATAGCGCTGATAGGAATCCGGGGTGGATTCAACGCGGGTGCCGAATAGAATGAAGCTGGGCGGGCGGGCTTTGACTTGGGTGATGTAGCGCAGCTTGAGGCGCCGCCCTTCGACCAGCGGCGGCGGGAAGCGTTCGAGCGCGCCTTCGAACCAGCGATTGAGCGCGCCGGTGGCGATGCGGGTGTTCCAGATTGTCGCGGCGTCTTGCACGGCGGCCAGCATTTTGCCGATACCTTCGCCGGTTTCAGCGGAAATCGGGATGGCAGGGATGTCTTTGAGTTGCGAGAGCGAATCGTTTAGCCGGTCGCGGATGGCGCGGCGGGTGGCGTCGCGGTCTTCGACGAGATCCCATTTGGTTAAGGCGATGATTAGGCTGCGGCCTTCGCGCTCGATCAGCCGGGCGATTTGGAAATCCTGATCATCCATGCCGCGCGCGGCATCGACCGCGAGGATGACTGAATCCGCCCGTTTCATCGCCTCGATGGTGGCGGAGGTGGACATTTTTTCCAGCCCCTCATCGACGCGGGCGCGTTTGCGCAGGCCCGCCGTGTCGATCAGCCGGTAGCGATGGCCGTCGCGGTCGGTGAAATCGGCAGCGATGGCGTCGCGGGTTAGGCCGGGTTCCGGGCCGGTGATTGAGCGTTCGGTGCCGAGCAGGCGATTGAGCAGGGTGGATTTGCCGGCATTGGGGCGGCCGAGAATCGCGAGATGCAAGGGTCGGTCGGCTTCGGGTTGCTGGGGGCTGGTTTCCGGCAGCATTTCCAGCATGGCGGCGATCAGCGAGGAAACGCCCTCATTATGTTCGGCGGAAATCGCGATCGGTTCGCCAAAGCCGAGTTCGAAGGCTTCGAGTGCGGCATTGGCGCCGGCACGGCCTTCGGCTTTGTTGGCGACCACCAGCACCGGTCGGCCTGAGCGGCGCAGCCAGGAAGCGACATGTCGATCTTCGGGCAGCAAGCCGGCGCGGCAATCGAACATGAACAGCACGAGATCGGCGGTATCGATTGCAGTGCTGGTGGAGGCGCGCATGCGCCCGGCCAGGGTTTCCGGCGGGGCTTCTTCGAGGCCCGCGGTGTCGATCAGCACCACGCGGCGGCCAAATAATTCGGCCCAGCCTTCTTTATGATCGCGGGTGACGCCGGGCGTGTCATCAACCAGCGCCATCCGCCGACCGACGAGGCGGTTGAACAGGGTTGATTTACCCACATTGGGCCGCCCGCATATGGCGATTTTGGGTTCCACGGCCGGTTGATGCTTATCGGTAGCTGGTCAGGACGGCGTTGCGCGTCAGGGTCAGTAATTGGCCGTTGACGGCGATCGGCGCGTGATCGGCCTTGCCGCGCAAATGTAGGGCGTGGGCCGGTTGATCGAGCAGGGCGCCGGTCATCGCATCGACCATGAGCAGACGCTGATCATCGCCTGCGAGGATCAGGCGGGTGCCTGCGAGCAGCGGGCCGTGCCAGGTGATTGGGCCGGAATCGGATTTTTCGTTGCGGAAGGCGGGGAGTTGGGTCACCCAGGCCACTCTTCCTTCGATGGCATCGATCGCGGCGAGCGTTTGATCATCGGTGAGCAGGAACAGCCAATTGCCGGCGGCGGCGGGGGTGGCGGAGGCGCCCGCGCTATGGCTCCAGATGCGGCGGCCGGTGCGCAGATCGAACGCGACGGTCGAGCCGGAGACCGAATTGACGATGACCAGATTGCCGCTGATGACGGGATCGGCGAGGATAGTCGCGATGTTGAGCGGGTTGCTGGCATTATAGCCGGCGGCGAGGCTTTGTTCCCAGATGGCGGTGCCGGTTTCGGCATGGATGCCCGCGATCAGGCCGGTGCCGAACCCGGCGACGACGATGCCGTGCTGATAGGCGGGCGCACCGGCGCCGAGCACCGAATTCACCGATTCGCCTGCAGGGAAACGCCAGCCAAACGCGCCGCTTTTAGCGTCATAGGCGACCAAAGTATTGTCGAGCTGGACCAGATAGACCGAGCCGCCGCCGATGGTGGGGGCGGAACGGGCCGGTTGGCCGAGTGATTTTTGCCAACGCAGCGCGCCGCTTGCCGGATCGAGCGCGTGGAGTTCGGAAAAGGCGGTAGCGACGAACAAGGTGCCGTCGGCAAAGCCGAGCCCGCCGCCCAGAGCGAAGCTGGTGACATGTTTGGGGCGCATCGATTTGCGCCAAAGGCGGCGACCATTGCTGGCATCGAACGCATCGATAAAGCCATTGGCGTCCATGGTGAAAATTTGGCCGCCCGCCGCGATCGGGGCGGCGTGCAGCACGCGCCGATAGGTGGCACCGGCACCGATTGAGCTGTGCCAGGCTTCGCTGAGTTGATCGGGGAGGGCGATATTGCCGCTGGCATGCAGCGCGTTTCCGGCCGATTGCGGCCAGGATGGGTTGGGCGTGGCGGCGGGCAGGCTGATCGGCGGCGCTTGTGGGTCAACCCGCAGCGGATTGCGGGTGGCGATGACCGGAGTTTTGACCCCGGGGACGACGACCTTCTTTTTGCTATCCAACAGGCCGCAACTGGCGAGCAGGCCGACCGGCAGCATCAGCGCGGTGCGGCGGGCGATTTTGGTTTTATGCGCCATCGGACTCGCCTAGGATTGCACGGTTGAGAGCACGCCCTGCGCCAGATTGCGCAGGCCCGCCGGTGTTGCGGGATCATCGGTCACGCGCTGTAGCAGGGATTTGGCCCCCGCTTGGTCGTGCTGATGCAAATCGAGCACGGCCTGATCGAACTGGGCGATGTTGTGCCATGGGTTGTTGGGGTCCATCAGCGGTTTGAGTTTCGCGCTGACTTGGGCGGCGGGGGCGGTGCCAAGCGCGCTTTGCGCCCAAAGCAAATTACCGAGATCACGCAAGGCCGGGTGGCCTTGGGCGGTTGCGCCGATGCGCAGCCAGAGTGCTTGGGCTTTGGGCAATTGCCCGGCATCACGATATAGGCCGGCGGCGCGCAATTCGGCGAGCAGCGCATAGCCGGACGGGGCGGTTTTGGCGAAGGCGAGTAAATCCGTGGCGTCGGTCAGGCGGCCTTGATTGGTCATGCCCGGCCCGGCGGCGGCGATACGGTCGGTGATCGCCAAATAATGAGTGGCTGCCTGCATGGCTTGCTGGTGGCGATGCCATTGCCACGCTTTATAGCCGCCGACCCCGGCGAGCACGAGCAGTGCTGCGCCGAGAAAGGCGCCCGCATAGCGGAGCAAAAATTGGCGCGTGCGATCGGCGCGCAGATCATCGGCAACTTCGTCAAAAATATCGGGCACGCCTGGTCTCGCTCTCTGTCTGTGTCGCTGGCTGTCTGGGTCGCTGGCGACATGCGGTGGGGTCAGCGATGCGACGCGAGGCCGCGACCGCCTGATCGCGCTCTACATAGCCGTGCTGACTGCTTTGAGCAACGTAACCGAATTTTCACCTTTTCGCGTGATAATGCGCGCATGACGCATCGACGATGGATCAAAAAGATCATGCTGCTGGCCGGGCTGGTCACGGGCTTGCTGGGGCTGAGCGGCTGCGGCCTGAGCGCGGGGGCGGATGCGGGCATTGGCGCTGGGGCGAATTTGGTGGCACTGGCCACCATCCATCGCACCATTCCTGACGCGATTGTGTCGCTCGCTTTGCACCGCGATTGTTCGCTGGCGCGGCTTGATGCGGGCAAGAGCTATTGCCGCACTCCGGCGCCGTTGACCCCGCCGACACCGTATTGCACCCAAACATTGGGTCGGGTGACCTGCTGGTCGGACCCGCAAAATTTGCCGGATCATGCGCCGCCGGTGGCTGAAGGGCCGGACCGGTTGAGCCGCGCGCAACGGGCTAATCGCAATCGCGGCTGGCCCTGAGCGGCCCATCGGTCATCACGGTTTTGGGATTGAACCTCGTGGCGAGGGTGTTCGCCGGTGACGGCCGGTTTGGTGGCTTGACCGCACGGTGAAACGCGATAGGCTGCGATGAATGCTTTAAGTGATTTGAATAATGTCGACAGCGCTGATCGCACAATCATGATCTGACAATCACCGGAGGAGCGAACCATGGATACGGCGCCACAAACGGGCCAACTCTCTCATCAAGCGCTGGAGCGGCTGCGCGGCTTGCGCAGCGAGGGCAGTCATGAGGGAATTTTCACTTCGGATTTTTCGGTTAATGAATTTCTGATGGTGCGTGAGGCCGGGTTCGAGCCGCTCGGCCTGGTGGTCGGCTCGTGCATTTATCATGTGGGAGTGCAGTATAGTTCCTGGAGCAAGAACCAGGAAATGACGGTGCTCTCGCAGGCAATGTATCATGCGCGCGAATTGGCGATGTCGCGGATGGAGCAGGAGGCGGCGGCGCTGCATGCGGACGGGATTGTTGGTGTGCGGCTTGAAGTCAAACGGATGGAATGGGACCAGGATATTCTGGAATTCATGGCGATTGGCACCGCGATTGCGCATTCCGCCGGGCATCCGATGTTCAAAGGCGTCGGCGGCAAGCCATTTACCTCGGATTTGTCCGGTCAGGATTTGTGGCTATTGCTGCAATCGGGTTATCGGCCGCTGGAAATGGTGATGGGGTCGTGCGTGTATCACATGGCCCATCAGGGGGTGATGCGCTCGCTCGGCAATGTCGGGCGCAATGCCGAAATCGAGGTATTTACCCAAGCGCTTTACGACGCGCGTGAGCTCGCGATGGAGCGGATGCAGCGCGAGGCGGGCGAGGCCAAGGCCGAGGGTGTGGTCGGGGTGCAACTCAAAGAAGGGTCGCATAATTGGCAGCCCCATGTGATCGAGTTTTTTGCGGTGGGCACAGCGGTCACGCCGGTTGAGGATAAATCGGTGCTGCCGGAGAAATTGATCCCGCAAATTGTGTTGCCGGTGAATGATTAACCTCAAAAGGGGAGCGGAGAAATGAGCCTGTTATCGCGGTTTAACAATCTGGTGGCGGCCAAGGCCAATAAGTTCCTGGACGCGGCGGAGGACACCGATGCCGAGCTGGATTTATCCTATGAGAAAATGCTCACCAGCCTACAAGAGACCAAGGGGCATTTGGCCGATGTGGTTGCTGAGCAGATCACGCTGGAGCATCAGATTGCCGATCATAAAACCTCGATCGATCGGCATGATAATGATGCGCGCATTGCCCTGAAAGCCGGGCGCGAGGATTTGGCGCGGGCGGCTTTGGGGGCGAAGGCGGCGGAGGAGCATCGGCTGGAGCCAATCCAGGCCTCGCTTGAGCATGTCAAGCAGCAGGCCGATAAGTTGAAGCTGTATGAGCAAAAGCTCGAAGATAAAATCGAGCAATTTCGCACTGAGAAAGAGTCGTTGAAGGCCGAGCATCATGCGGCGGAGGCGGAGCTGAAGGTGGATCAGCAATTGGCCGGGATTGGCAAAGGCTTGGGTGGGGCTGGCGATTTGATCCAGCATGCGCGTGACAAGACCCATGCGATGTCCGCCAAGGCCGAAGCGATGGAGCGGTTGATGGATGAGGGGGTGATCCATGATCCCTCCGATCACAGCACCAGCAGCGACCATGAGATTGCGAAATTGCGCGATCAATCGGGGATCGATGATCAGTTGGCCAAATTGCGCGCCGAGATGGATGCCTCAGCACCAAAACCTGAGGCGAACAAGCCCGAGGCGAACAAGTCATGAGTGATGGGACGGGCGGGTTGGATCTGCACGCGGCGTTCATGCGCCGTGCGGCCGCGGACCAGCCTGCCTTTCTCGAAGCATTGGCGATCCGGCTGGAACAGGCTTTGCCGGGCCGGGTGCAGGTGGTGCGCAAAAAGGACGGGCTCTTTTCGAAAACCGCCCGTGTGCGCGCGATTACGGTGGATACCGGCGACGCGCGCTACGGGTTGGAGACTGAGGCGGGATTGCTGCAGGCGAGCCGGGCGCGCGGCACCCATGGGGTGGTGTTGAAGCGCGATTCCCTCACCGTGCCGCAATGGCTGGATGAGTTGAGCGCGGCCTTGGCCAAATTATCGAGCGATGCCGAGGGCGCGCATCGGGTTTTGCATGATTTTTTGATGTCCTGAGGAGGGCGCCATGTCGTTCAAGGATTTACTGAAGGGCGTGGTGGGGGCGGTCTCAGCACAGGTGCCGCAAGCGCAAGACCCCGCCGAGATGGCGCGGCAGGATGCGCGGATGCAGGAATGGTCGGTAGCACTCCGGCGCAACAGCGTGCCGGGCTTCGTCGCTGAGCGGCTGCGCCATACGGCGGTGGGCAAATTGCCCTGGGTGTCCACCGCATCGCCGGCGGATTTGCTCACCTTGCACACCCATGGGATCGAAACGCTGGGCATGGTGTCAGGTAATTGCTGGTTTCATTTCGGCTATTCCTGGACCGAGGGCCATCGCGATGGCTGGAATGCGGCGATTGCGCGCATGCAGCATGAGGCATCGCTGATGGGGGCGCATGCGGTGGTGGAGGTGCGGCTGAAGACGCGGCGGTTGAATGATGCCGAGGCACGGGCTTCGATGGATTATGCGGTGACTGGGACGGCGGTAACGATTAAGGGCTATGCGCATAGTGGTCCGCCTTTGGTGGCGACTGTGTCACAATTGGAATTTGCCCGGCTGTTGGAGGCGGGGATTTTGCCCATCGGGCTGGCGGTGGGCGCGCATTTCGAGTGGATGGCTGATCCCTATGGCTGGGCCGATGCGCAGCGCAGCTTTTATAATCAAGAGTTGGAGGTGCTGGCCGGGTTTCAGCGCCGAGTGCGCGCCACTGCGGTAGATGGCATGCGCCGTCATGCGCGCAGCCTGCGCGGTTCGGGGGTTTTGGGGCGGGTGCAATTTACCGAAATGTTCCGCGAGAAGGGGAATAATGAGGAGCCGACGCAGTATTTATGTCGGCACATCGCCTTTGGCACAACGATTCTGCACCGGCGCAACCAGCATGAGTCGCTGAAACCCCGGGCGGTGTTGATGCTGGGCCGGGCCAAAAAGCCGTCGCTTGAGGCGGCGGAGGATATTATTTAGCGCGAGCAAAAGCCCATTGACGCGGTCACGGGCGATTCGTCAGGTATAGTGGACTGACGATTACTGAGGTTTCCATTGCCCGTGCACGCTATTCGCGAATTGCCGCTCGACCAATTGCTTCTCGGCGATGCCGTCGAGATGATGCGCATGCTGCCCGATGCGTCGATTGACTGTATTTTTGCCGATCCGCCTTATAATTTGCAGTTGCGCGGGGAGTTGCGGCGGCCTGATGATAGTCTGGTCGATGCGGTTGATGACGATTGGGATAAATTTGCCGATTTTGCCGCTTATGACGCGTTCACCCGGGCGTGGCTCAGCGAGTGCAGGCGGCTGATGCATAAGGATGCGACGATTTGGGTGATCGGCTCATATCATAATATATTTCGGATCGGCTCGATTTTGCAGGATTTGGGGTTTTGGATTCTGAATGATGTGATTTGGCGCAAATCCAACCCGATGCCGAATTTTCGCGGGCGGCGCTTTACCAATGCGCATGAGACATTAATTTGGGCTGCGCGCGAGCCGACCTCGCGCTATAAGTTCAATTACCAGGCGATGAAGGCGCTGAACGAGGATTTGCAAATGCGCTCGGATTGGACCTTGCCGCTTTGCACCGGTGCGGAACGGTTGCGCAATGATCACGGCTTGAAGCTGCACCCGACGCAAAAGCCGGAAGCCTTGTTGCATCGGGTGATTCTGGCGGCGACCAACCCTGATGACGTGGTGCTCGATCCGTTTGCCGGCACAGCCACCACGGCGGCGGTGGCGAAGCGGTTGAACCGGCATTTTATCGGGATTGAGCGGCATCCGGCCTATGTGGAAGCGGGTTGGGCGCGGTTGAAGGCGATGCGCGCGGCACCGCCTTATTTAACCTCCACCCTGTCGCGCCGGGATGCGCCGCGGATTCCGTTTGGCACCTTGGTGGAGCAGGGCTTGGTTCCGGCCGGCACGGTGCTGCATGATCGGCTGCGCCGGGTGCGGGCGGTGGTGGCGGCGGATGGGACGATTATTGCGGGTGCGGTGCGCGGGTCGATCCATCAGGTGGGGGCGGCGGTGCAGAATGCCGCAAGCTGCAATGGTTGGAGTTTTTGGCATATTGAGCGCGATGGTCGGCTGGTCACGATTGATACGCTGCGCGCGACGATGCGCCTGTGAGCGCAGAAATGCCGCCTGAACTGGCCTCGATGACGGGGTTCGCCCGGGTGGCCGAGCCGGGCGATGCGCTGGTGGTGGAGATCCGCAGCGTCAATGGCCGGGGTTTGGACATTAAACTGCGTTTGCCACCGGGGTTGGACCGGCTGGAGGCGGTGCTGCGCCCGATTGCGGAACGGGCTTTGGGGCGCGGCAATGTTACCGCGACGCTGAGCCGCAAGCGCGAGGAGCGGCCGGGGCTAGTGGTCGATCCGGTCGCGTTGGCGGCGATGTTGCGGGCGATTGAGGATATTCGTGCGCGCTTGCCTGACGCACCAGCGCCGTGCGCGGAGGCGGTGTTGGCGCTGCCAGGCGTGCTTTGCCGCGAGGACGGGGTGGAGCGGGCCGATCCGGCGGCGGATCAGGCCTTGGAGCGGAGCATTTTTGGTCTGTTTGAGCGTGCGGTCGCCGCGTTGGATTTATCGCGCCGGGCGGAAGGGGCGCGGCTTGCGGTTATTCTCGCCGCCACGCTGGATCGGATTGAGGATTTGACCGCCCGGGCGCGCGGCCTCGCGCAGGGGCAAGCCGAACGCCATATGGCCCGGTTGCAGGGCGCGCTGGCGGCGCTGCTGGGCGGCGCGGAGTCGGTGGCGCCGGAGCGCTTGGCGCAGGAGATCGCGATTTTGGCGGCGAAATCGGATGTGACGGAGGAGCTGGATCGGCTAGAGGCCCATTGCGGGGCGGCGCGGGCGTTGCTGGCCGAGGCGCGGGCGGTTGGGCGGCGGCTGGATTTTCTGGTGCAGGAATTTAATCGCGAGGCGAATACGCTGTGCAGCAAATCGGCGTCACTGCCCTTGACCGCGCTTGGGCTGGAGTTGAAGGCGGCGATTGAGCAATTGCGCGAGCAGGTGGCGAATGTGGAGTGAGGCGTGAGCCGGCGGGGCCTATGCCTCGTGCTGGCGGCGCCCTCTGGCGCGGGCAAGACGACCTTGTCGCGTCGTTTATTGGCGGCGAACCCGGCGCTGGCGCTCTCGATCAGCGCGACCACCCGTGCGCCGCGTGCCGGTGAACAGGAGGGCGAGCATTATTTTTTCAAGACCAACGAACAATTCGCCGCGATGGTGACGGCGGGGGCGTTTTTGGAGCATGCCACGGTGTTTGAGCGCTCCTATGGCACGCCGCGCGCGCCGGTGGAGGCGCGGTTGCGGGCCGGGCAGGATGTGTTGTTCGATATTGATTGGCAGGGATTTCGGCAGGTGCGGGCGGCGTTGCCCGGCGATGTGGTGGGGGTGTTTATCCGCCCGCCAAGCTTAGCGGCGTTGCGGGCAAGGCTGCTGGGGCGGGGCGATGCGCCGGAGGATGTGGCGCGGCGAATGGCGGCGGCGCAATCGGAATGGGCGCATCAAAGCGAGTTTGACTATATCGTGCGCAATGATGATCTGGATCAGGCGCTGAACGATTTACAGGCGATTCTGCGAGCGTCGCGATTGGCGACGGCACGCCAAGCGGGGTTTGCGATGGAAGACGAGGGTGGCGATTCCGCTTAGGAATCGGCAAATAATCGTCGTGAAATTGCTCTGACGCGCTTGATGAAGCTGTTTTTGATAGTATGAGACATGAGCGTACAGGTTGTGCTGAGCGCAATCTGCGGGTGTTGGTTGTGTTCAACGGGGCAAACGGGCCGAGGATCGGATAATGGGTTTAGCAACGGTTATTTTTGTTGTTTTGGTCATTGGCGTGCTGATCATTGTCGATAGTGTGGCGCGACTCAAGGGCCATGATCTGTCGAAACTGCATGAATGGGGGTTGGGAGGACGGCAATTTGGGTTGCTGATGTCCTGGTTTCTGGTCGGAGGCGATGTTTATACCGCCTATACTTTTATTGCGGTGCCTGCGTTGATGTTTGGTGTCGGCGCGTTGGCTTATTTCGCGGTGTCATACACGTTAATGGCAAATATCGTGCTATTTGCCATTTTTCCGAAATTATGGCGGGTCTCGGCCAAATATGGCTATGTGACGGGTGCTGAGTTCGTGCGCGCGCGCTATGGCAACCGTCTGCTGGCCTTGGCGATCGGCATCACTGGTATTCTTGCAACGGTGCCGTATATCGCGTTGCAACTGGTCGGCATGCAAACGGTGCTGGGCGCCCTTGGGTTTACGGGCACCGGGCTGGGCGCGCATTTGCCGCTGATCATGGCGGTTACGCTGGTGGCGCTGTTCACCGTTACGTCAGGGCTGCGGGCGGTTGCGATGGTTTCGGTGGTTAAGAATTTGCTGATTTTCCTGACAGTGATTGTCGGGATTATCGTGATTCCGGCAGAGCTTGGCGGATTTGGCGCTGTTTTTGGCAAGTTGCCTGCGGGGCATTTGGTGCTGGCGCACCCGCCTGCGGGCTCGGCCGGTCTCTATTCGGGCTATGCGACGCTGGCGCTCGGCTCGGCGATGGCGTTGTTTTTATACCCGCATACAATGACCGGTGTTCTCGCGGCGCGCAGCCGTGATGTGGTGCGTCGCAACGCGTTCTTGCTGCCGGCTTTCTCATTGATGTTGGGGCTGATCGCGCTGTTCGGGGTGATGGCGGTGGCGGCTGGTGTTAATAAAATACCAGAATTCGCGAAAGGTTTTCGTGATTATGGTCCGAATTTCTCGCTTCCCGCTTTGTTGATCCATTCATTGCCAGGCTGGTTTGTTGGCATCGCGTTTGCGGCGATTGCCATTGGTGCGTTGGTGCCTGCGGCAATTATGGGTATTGCGGCGGCGAATATTTTTACCCGCGATATTTGGCGTCAATTTATTGCGCCTTCGATGTCGCAAGGGTTGGAATCCTTGATTGCCAAGCTGTTTGCGATCGCGATCATTATCGGTGGCTTGGTGTTTGAGGTCGGCCTACCGCTGAAATACGCGATCCAGCTGCAATTGCTGGGAGGTATGTGGATTATTCAGACCTTTCCCGCCGTGGCGTTCAGCCTGTTCACGCGCTTTTACAACGGTTGGGCGTTGCTCATCGGCTGGACCGTTGGCTTTGGTATGGCGACCTACCTCGCGCTGCTGAACCATCTGACCGGCGCGATTTATGCGTTTGATCTGTTCGGCTACACCGTGCCCTGCTACATTGCTCTTGTAACGTTCTGCGTGAATGTGGTGATTGCCTCGGCTTTATCGCCGCTGTTTCATCGAATTGCGTCCGATCGCAGCCGCGACATGACCGTGGCGTCCGATTACGCGTGATGGCATGCGCGGCGAGGCCGCGCCGCTTGCACGGACATCGATATTCGTTCTAGATCGCGTTGGCTATATACTAATTATGATCTCGCCTTGCTGGGTCGAGCATATTTGTTCGCTTTTGATTGAATCGGTGGTTCAATCGAGATCGATCATGATGCAAACGACCGCTCGGTAATCATCTTCGCGTCGTCATGCTTGATGCCGCGGCGACACTCATCAGGGGGGCTATCACTATGTCTGACCATCAAAATTCAACGGATCAATCCCCGGCGCGATCATCGCCGTTGCGTTGGTTGCTGCTCATCCCATTCATCGCGACGCTCTGGGTGCCGTTTTACAATAGTAAGGCGCCGGAGCTTGCCGGTTTTCCATTTTTTTACTGGTATCAGCTACTCTGGGTACCTTTGTCGGCGCTGATTATTTTTGTTGTCTATCGCGCAGAACGCTGAGGATCAGATCATGACCACTGCAACGATTATTTTCGCCATTCTGGTGATTGGCGTGCTGATTCTCGGCTTTGTGGCGGCCCGCTGGAAGGGCGGCGACCTATCGCAGCTGCATGAATGGGGGTTGGGCGGGCGGCAGTTCGGCGTGCTGATTTCCTGGTTCCTGATCGGCGGCGATATTTACACGGCCTATACCTTCATCGCGGTGCCAGCCTTGATGTTTGGCGCCGGTGCGATCGCGTTTTTCGCGGTGCCTTACACCATCGTCGCTTATCCGATTTTGTATGTGATTTTCCCGAAGCTGTGGCGCGTTTCGGCTAAGCACGGGTTTGTCACTGGGCCGGAATTCGTGCGTGGGCGCTATGGCAATCGCTATCTGGCACTCGCCGTCGGCTTGACTGGCATTGTCGCGACCATGCCCTATATCGCGTTGCAGCTTGTGGGTATGCAGACGGTGATTGGCGGGCTCGGTATTACGGGCGCCGGGCTGGGCGCGCGTTTGCCGTTGATTATTGCGTTCTTGGTGCTGGCTGCCTTCACTTTTACCTCGGGCCTGCGCGCGCCGGCGATGATCGCGATTGTCAAGGATATCCTGATTTATTTGACGATTATTGTCGCAGTGATTGTTATCCCCAGTGAGCTGGGTGGCTTTGGCACGATTTTCGCCAAAATTGCTCCGGCTAAGCTGTTGCTCGCGCATCCGCCGAAAGGGGGTACCGGCATTTATTCTGGATATGCAACTTTAGCACTCGGCTCGGCCATGGCGTTGTTTTTATATCCGCATGCGATGACCGGAATTCTGTCAGCACGCAGCCGCGAGGTGGTGCGGCGCAATGCGGTTATTTTGCCAGCTTATTCCTTCATGCTCGGCCTGATTACTTTGCTGGGTGCGATGGCCGCTGTGGCTGGGGTGAGCACGATGCCGGAATTCGCCAAGGGCTTTAAGGAATTCGGTCCGAGCTTTTCGGTGCCAGCGTTGCTGTTGCACACGCTGCCGGGTTGGTTTGTTGGCGTTGCTTTCGCGGCGATTGCGATTGGCGCGCTGGTGCCCGCCGCGATCATGGCGATTGCCTCGGCGAATATTTTTACCCGCGACATCTGGCGCCAATTCATCAATACGGGTGTTTCCCCCGCTCAAGAATCGATGGTGGCGAAATTATTCTCGATTGTGATGATCGTTGGTGCGCTGGCCTTCGTGTTTGGCCTACCGCTGAAATATGCGATCCAGCTGCAGCTCCTGGGCGGTATGTGGATGATCCAGATTTTCCCCTCCATCGTGTTTAGCCTGTTCACCCGCTTTTATAATGGCTGGGCCTTGCTGATTGGCTGGGCGAGTGGGTTTATTCTGGCCACGCACCTGGCATTGCTCAATCATTTGGCTGGTGCGATCTATCCGTTCCATATCTTTGGCATGGTCATCCCTTGCTACATTGCTATTGTGACCTTCGCGCTGAATGTGATTGTCGCGACGGTGCTGTCGCCAGTGTTTCACGCCTTTGCCTCGGACCGCACCCGCGATGTGACGGAGGCTTCTGACTACGCGTGATCTCGCGGCGCAGACGACGATAACCCCGTCGGCTCGCGATTTCGCGGGTCGGCGGCGAATTTTTATATGATTTTTATGAAACGGGCCGCGTCGTCGGCTCGTTTTTTTATGCCCTGAACGCCTATTCATTGGCGCGGTCCCGGCCAGCGCGATAGGTGCGCCGGTTTTGCTGGACCGATCGATCGGAGCGGATCATGGGTGATAGTCTGGCCATTGCCGTAATCATTGCGAGCTTTGCGCTGTTTATGGCGTATATCGCGCTCTGTGATCGGATCTGATCATGATTGACCTTACGCTCGGCGCCGTCGTTTCGGTCGGCTTGTTGGTCTATCTGGTCTGGGCCTTGGTCCGGCCGGAGGATTTTTAATTATGACGCTCCATGGGCTTGGCTATATCGGATTGATCCTGGTGCTGGTATTCGGCGCGGCTGTGCCGCTGGGGCGGTATATTGCTTTGATTTTTCGGGGCGAAATTACTTTTGCTGCGCCGGTTGAGCGAGGGCTGTATCGCCTTTGCGGGATCGATCCGGCCCGGCAGATGGGCTGGCAGGGCTATGCTATTGCGTTGCTGCTCTTGAGTGCCATTCACGCGCTATTGCTGTTTGCGATTCTGCGCCTGCAATATTATTTGCCGTTTAATCCTCAGCATATTCCTGGTATGGCGCCGATGTTGGCGTTCAATACCGCCGTTAGTTTTACCACCAATACCAATTGGCAAGCCTATGCACCGGAAAGCCAAATATCGAACGGCGCGCAAATGTTTGGTCTTGCGGTGCACATGTTCATCTCCGCGGCCGCTGGCATTGCGGTCGCCGCGGCGCTGATGCGTGCTTTTGTTAGCGGTGGGTTGAAGACGCTTGGCAATATCTATGTCGATATTACCAGGGTGATCTTGTATCTTTTGCTGCCAATCGTGCTTTTCTCGGCGATTCTGTTGCTATTCTCCGGCGTGCCACAGACCTTTGCGCCATTTGCGACGGTTCATACCTTGGCCGGTGGTGCGCAAACGATCGCCCGCGGACCGGTGGCATTGCAGGAGGTGATTAAGGAGTTGGGGACCAATGGGGGCGGGTTTTTTAACGCCAATTCGGCACATCCGTTTGAGAATCCAACAGCGCTGACCAACCTTCTCGAAATATGGCTGATATTGATTATCGGTTTCGCCTTGCCGATCACGCTCGGTCACATGATTGGGCGCAAGCGCGAGGGTATCGCGCTCTTTGCCGCGATGGGGCTCATTCTCGGTTTGGCCATGCTGGGAGATTATGCTGCCGAGGCAACGAATAATCCGATTTTGGTGCATGCAGGGATCATGGTGCAGCCGGGGAACATGGTCGGCAAGGAGATGCGCTTTGGGATTGCGCAATCGACCATTTTCAACACGGCGGCCACCGGCACGTCCACCGGCGCCGTCAACTCGGTGACCGATAGTTATACACCGCTCGGCGGGTTGGTGCCGTTATTTCTGATGCAGCTTGACGAGGTGGCACCGGGTGGTGTGGGGTCAGGCTTGTATGGCATGGTGCTATTTGCGCTGCTCGCCGTGTTTGTCGCGGGATTGATGGTGGGGCGCACACCAGAATATCTGGGCAAAAAAGTGCAAGCGCGCGAGATCAAGCTCGCGATGTTGGCGATTTTGGTGCAAACCATGTTCATCTTGGCGGGTGCTGGATTTTCGCTATTGACCAAGTCCGGCCTTGGCGCGCTCAGCAATGCGGGCCCGCATGGGCTGACTGAAATGCTGTATGGCTGGACGTCGGCCACCGAGAATAATGGCTCGGCCTTTGCTGGATTGTCGGCCAATACGCCCTTGCTCGATTATGGGTTGGGTATGGCGATGCTGTTTGGCCGGTTTGCCGTGTTAATCCCGGTGCTCGCAATTGCCGGATCGCTGGCGCTCAAGCCGAAATTAGCAATGTCCAGCGGCACATTTCCCACCGATGGTCCGTTATTCGTCGGATTGTTGATCGGCGTGATCATCATTCTCGGTGGCCTACAATTTATGCCGGCAGATACGCTGGGGCCGCTCGCTGAGCATTATCTGTTGAGCACGGGCAACAGTTTTTGAGAGAGATCACCATGACCACACATGCCGATACGATCAGCTTGTTTGATCGCACTATTCTGCGCCGGGCAAGTTTCGATGCGGTGCTGAAGCTCAACCCAAGACAATTAATCCGCAACCCCGTGATTTTCACAACGGAACTTATTGCCTTGCTGGTCACGTTGGTGGCGCTGCATCATCTGGTCGAGGCAAAACCGGCGGCATTTTCGTTGACCATTGCTGCTTGGCTCTGGGTGACTGTGTTGTTTGCCACCTTTGCTGAAGCTGTTGCCGAGGGGCGCGGGCGGGTGCGTGCGGATGCGCTGCGCCGGGCACGCTCGGACACGATGGCGAAACTGATCCTCGATCCGCGTGCGCCAACCATGTACAAGCCGACAGCCGCGCCTGATTTGCATAAGGATGATCTGGTGCTGGTGGAAACCGGCGATATTATTCCTTCGGACGGCGAGATTATTCAGGGTATTGCCAGCGTCAATGAGAGCGCCATCACCGGTGAGTCTGCACCCGTCATCCGCGAGGCAGGCGGGGATCGCTCCGCCGTCACTGGGGGCACGCAGGTGGTCTCGGACTGGCTTGTTGTGCGCATAAGTGCCGAACCAGGCGCGACCTTTTTGGATCGGATGATTGCGCTGGTCGAGGGGGCTGAGCGGCGCAAGACGCCGAATGAGATTGCGCTTGACATTCTGCTGGCGGGGCTGACGTTTGTTTTTGTCATTGCCGTCGCGACTTTGCCCGGCTTTGCCGCCTATTCGCATACGCATTTATCAATTGCGGTGTTAGCAGCGTTATTTGTGTGTCTAATCCCAACGACCATTGGCGGATTGTTATCAGCCATCGGCATCGCGGGGATGGATCGGTTGATCCGGTTCAATGTGGTTGCGACGTCGGGCCGGGCGGTTGAGGCGGCGGGCGATGTTGATGCGTTGCTGCTCGATAAAACCGGTACCATCACTTTTGGTAACCGCATGGCTGCCGCAATTTATCCGGTTCCCGGGGTTGATGAACGGACGATGGCCCAAGCGGCGTCGTTCGCCTCGTTGGGTGATGAAACGCCAGAGGGGCGCTCGATTATCACGCTGATGCGTGATCGCTATCAGATCACCGCCGAGCAGCCGGATGGTGCGACTTTGGTGCCATTCAGCGCTAATACCCGTGTCTCAGGAATTGATGTTGGGGAGCGCGCTTGGCGCAAAGGGGCGGTGGATTCGGTGTTGAAACTGACCGGCGCAGCACCGTCCGAATTTAGCGACGCCGTCTCGCGGATTGCGCGTTCGGGCTCGACCCCGCTTGCGCTCGCCGTGGATAATCGATTGCTGGGGGCGATTGAACTAAAGGATATCGTCAAGCCGGGGATTAAGGAGCGCTTTGCCGATTTGCGGCGGATGGGCATTCGCACGGTAATGGTCACCGGTGATAACCGGATTACCGCAGCGGCAATTGCGGCCGAGGCCGGGGTGGATGATGTGATTGCCGAGGCAACGCCGCAGGATAAGCTTGGCTATATTCGCAAAGCCCAGGAGGAGGGGCGGATGGTGGCCATGTGTGGCGATGGCACCAATGACGCGCCAGCGTTAGCGCAAGCAGATGTTGGCGTGGCGATGCAAACCGGCACCCAGGCGGCCCGCGAGGCGGGCAATATGGTTGATTTGGATAGCGACCCGACCAAGTTGATTGAAATTGTTGAAATCGGCAAGCAATTACTGATTACCCGTGGCGCGCTGACGACCTTTTCAATCGCTAATGACATCTCGAAATATTTTGCCATTCTACCGGCGATTTTTGTGGCTACCTATCCTGGTCTGCAAGCGCTGAATATCATGCAATTGACCTCGCCCCGCAGTGCGATTTTGGCGGCGGTGATTTTTAATGCGCTGATCATCGTGGTGCTGGTGCCGCTCGCCCTGCGCGGCGTAAAATTTCGGGCGGTGGGGGCGGCAGCACTCTTGCGTCGAAATTTGTTGATCTATGGGCTGGGCGGCATTGTCACGCCGTTTGTCGGCATCAAGGCGATCGACATGCTGCTTGGTGCATTTCACATTTTTTCTTGATGGGACCGATCATGATCCGCGAAATCCGCCCTGCTTTGTCATTGGTATTGCTGTTTACCCTTGTGCTGGGGTTCTTGCTGCCCGTCGGCTTTACCGGCTTGGCCCAGTTGATTGCGCCGTTGCAAGCCAATGGCAGCTTGCTGCGGGTGAACGGCCAAGTGATTGGCTCGGCGTTGATTGGGCAAAATTTTGCCGGACCCGGCATTAAGGCGGCTCGCTGGTTTCAGCCGCGCCCGTCGGCGCTCAGCGGGACAAATGCCAAGGGGCAAACGGTGGCCACACCCTATGACGCATCGGAATCAGGCGGCTCCAGCGTCGGGCCGACCAATAGGGGTATGATTGACCATGTGATGGCGCGTATCGCCGCCTATCGGGCCGCCTATGGGCCAGGGAGGGTGCCCGATGATGCGGTGACCAGTTCGGGTTCCGGGCTTGATCCGGACATTTCTCTGGCGAATGCGCTGCGGCAAGCGCCGTCAGTGGCTGCGGCCCGGCATCTGCCGGTCGTGATGGTGCGCGATTTGGTGCAACATCTGGCAGCGCACCGGCTGTTTGGGGTGATCGGCACCGACCATGTCAATGTGCTGAAGCTCAATCTTGCGCTGCAAGGGCTAAAGGCGCGATGATCGCACCGTATGGCCACGACAGCGGACGATCAACGACCTGACCCGGACGCCCTGCTCGCTGCGCTTGTTGGCGCGCATCGGGGTCGGCTGAAGATTTTTCTCGGCGCGGCACCGGGGGTTGGCAAGACGTGGGAAATGTTAGCCGCTGCGCGGCAAAAGCGAGCCGAGGGTATTGATGTGCTGGCCGGGTTAATTGAAACCCATGGTCGCGCCGAAACCGTGGCGCAACTTAACGATTTGCCGCTACTCGCGCGCAAGCAGGTGGCGTATCGTGGGCGTGTGATCGAGGAATTTGACCTTGACGCCGCAATTGCCCGGCGACCGGCTTTGTTGCTGGTTGACGAATTGGCCCATACCAATGCACCGGGACTGCGCCATTCCAAACGCTGGCAAGACGTTGTCGATATTCTCGAAGCGGGCATTGATGTTTGGACCACGCTGAACGTGCAGCATCTGGAGAGCGTGCATGATCAGGTGGCGCGCATTACCGGCGTGCGGGTTGCGGAAACCCTGCCTGATACGGTGCTCGGTCTCGCTACAGAAATTGAATTGATCGATTTGCCACCGGCAGAGTTGCGCGTTCGCTTGGAGCAGGGGCGGATCTATCGGCCGGATTTGGCGCGGCGTGCGTTGGATGGATTTTTTCGTCCGGGCAATTTGGCGGCGTTGCGCGAAATGGCGCTCCGGCGGGTGGCCCAGCATGTTGATCGTGACATCGCGACCTACATGCGCGCGCGCGCTATTGCCGGACCGTGGCCGGCGGCGGAGCGGGTGATGGCGGTGATTGAGGCGGGCGCAGCCTCGGAGCAGGTGGTGCGCCACGCGGCACGGCTTGCTGATGCGTTGCGAGCGCCGCTGCTCGCGTTTCATGCGGAAACCGCGACGAGCGCGAATGTGCAATCTGCGCTTGATTTGGCGCTGCAATTGGGCGGCACGGTGGAAACCGCCACCAATGCCGATGCGGTAGCGGCGGTGCTAGCGGCGGCGGCTCAGCATAATGTTGCGCATATTGTGGTGGCGCGCGGCGCGGTAAGTTTTTGGCAGACGCGGTCGTTGGCACGCTCGTTAGCCCGCCATGCGCGGGCATATTCGCTCTATGTGGTACCCGATCCGGCGGCGCGCCCGGCGCCACCAAAGCCCATAAAGACCAAGCCTAGTATGGCTCCTTACGCAACCAGCCTTGTGATCATGGCCTTCGCCACGGCGTTGGGTTACGTGCTGCGCTCGGTGGTGCCGCGCGATGCGATGGGGTTTGTGTTCACCGCCATTGTGGTCGGTGTGGCCAGCCGTTATGGGCGCAGGCTTGGCCTGTTTGCCGCAGTTGCGAGTTTTTTACTTTGGAACTTCTTTTTTCTACCGCCGGTTTTTACCCTGTCGGTTGGTGACCCGCGTGATATTGTGGCGTTAGTGGTGTTTCTTGCTGTTGGCTTGCTCACCGGCACGCTGGCGGGGCGGGTGCGGATTGAGGCGGAAGCGGCGCGCAGCCGGATTGATGCGCTGCGCCGGGTGGCTTTGTTTGGCCGCACCCTCGCCGCTGCGACCGATCTGGCGTCGCTGAGCCACGCGATTGAGGGTGAAGCGGCTTCTCTCGCCGGAGGCGCGATTGTGCTGATGGCTGATGGCGCGGACCTGGTGCCAATGCCAACCCTCAGCGAAGCCGAACATGCGGCGGCTGATTTCGCCTTTCGCAATAAAATCGAAACCGGCGTTGGCACCATCACGCTGCCATCGGTGGCATGGCGGTTTTTTCCGTTAGCGACCGAGGCGGGTAGTCTTGGCGTGTTGGGGGTCAGGCCAACGGGGGCGCTGACCGAGCCGATGGTGCAAGCCTTGAACGCGTTGGCGGATCAGGGTGCCATGGCGACCGAGCGGCTACGCCTTGCTGCACGCGCAGCCGAAATCCGCGCCCAAGCGAAAACCCAATTGCTGCGCACGGCCCTGCTATCGTCGCTGTCGCATGATTTACGGACGCCGCTGACGGGGATTAGCGGGGCGGCGCAAACCTTGATTGCCGCCGGTAGCGCGATCACCGAGGCGGTGCGGCTGGATTTGTTGGCCAGTATTGTCCAGGATGTCGGCCGTATGACACGATTTTTGGCGAATATTACCGGCATGGCGCGGATTGAAACCGGCGAGATTATTGCCCGGCGTGATCCGGTGGCGCTACCGGCATTGATTGAGGCTGCGGTGGCACGGGTACCCGACGCATTTCATGCGGGCGTTAATATTGCCGATGAGGTGCAAACCGTTATTGCTGACCCAAGTCTGTTAGAGCAAATTTTGGTAAATTGTCTGGAAAATGCGGTGAAATACGCACCGACCGGGTCGGCAATTTCGATTGCGGCCCGGCGCGATGGCGCATGGGTGATCATCACTGTGGCCGATGAGGGGATCGGCATTGCGCCCGCCGATTTACCGCGCGTATTCGATAGTTTTTTTCGTGCAGAGCGGGGCGATCGGGTTGCGTCGGGCACCGGACTTGGACTTGCGATTGCACGCGCCTTCGCCGATGCCATGGGCGGATCGATTGAGGCGATGAGCCCACGAACGGACTTGCCGCGTGATGGCATGCCCGGCACCATGATCACGATTAGGGTTCTCAGCGCATGAGCGGCCGCTCAATCCTCGTGATCGATGACGAGCCGCAAATTCATCGGTTTCTCAAGCCCGCTTTGGAATCGGCCGCGTATACGGTCTGGCGCGCTGATAACGCCGCGGAGGCGCGCAGGGTGATTGCCGCGCGAATGCCGGATTTGATTTTGCTCGATTTAGGGCTGCCGGATCGTGATGGACAAGAATTGTTAGCCGAGATTCGTCGTGACTATGCGATGCCCATTATCGTGCTCTCGGCGCGCGACCGCGACGCTGATAAAATTGCCGCACTTGATTGTGGAGCCAATGATTACATCGAAAAACCCTTTAGCCTTGGTGAATTGCTCGCCCGGTTACGGGCGGCGTTGCGGATTAATGCGCCGGGTTTCGAGGTCGGGGGCATCATCATTGTGGATGGGCTGGAACTGGACGGCCAGGCATTAACTGGTCGGCTCAGCGGCACGACGGTCAGTTTCACCCGCACCGAATTTCGGCTGCTTGAGTTCTTGCTGCGCAATCGCGGTCGAGTGATCACCCATAGCGCGATCCTGAAGGCGGTTTGGGGCAACGCGCAGGACCGCGAGATGAATTATCTACGAATTTATATTGGCCATTTGCGTCGCAAGCTGGGCGATTTTGGCGAGGCGCATATCAAAACTCGCCCCGGTGTGGGCTATTATTTCGACTAACAATCGATACCCAGCGGCGATCGGCCGCCGCCGGGTGCCTCGATCAATTTTTGGGCGCGTAGAAATTGCAATAGCCGGAAGGCGACACCACACCTGTCACCGCCATACACATGGAATCGGTGGGGGTGTAGTTTACACATGTCGAGCATTGCGCGCCATTGGGGCCTGGTTTGGCCACGTAGCCAGCAATGGCCTTCGATGCCTTGTTCGAGGCCTGTGCCGGGGTGAAGGCAAGGGTTGCGGCCGAGCCGACAGCGCTGGCTAGAATGGCTTTCAGCGTGATACGACGACCAAAATTGTTCGTGCTCATGGTGACCTCCTGAAGGATGGTGCAGCGCAGATTATTTTGTGACGATTTCCGGTTCCATCGCCGCGAGTTTGGCGAGGAGATTGTTCTGTGCCGCAACGGGGATTTGCTGTTCATCGAGCGCGCGGATCATGTCTTCGGCCAGCGCGTTAAACGCCGCTTGGGTAACCCCCATATTTTCATGGATCGTATGCATATTCATGTTGAAAGGGCAGCCGCCGCCTTCGAGATTGCACACTTGATTGACTAAGGCGGCTTTCAGAGCGGGGATGTTGGTGTGGGCGAAGTAAAAATTAATGCGCGAATCCGCCAACACATTACCGACGAAACGGTTGATCAGGGCGGTCGTTCCTGGGCGACTGCCAAATTGCTGATAGTAGCCGGTTGAGGCGCGTGCCGGTGTGCTCAACACCGGGGTTAGCGCGAGCAGCGCCCCGGCGACGGAAGCCAGCAGCGTGCTGTGCGCGAAAATTTTGCGTGTTGCGTTGGTCATTCAGTATTACTCCTGAGAGGATTGAGAGGTCATCAATCGAGTTTGGTTAGAAGGTGGCGGTGAGAGATAGATATAGACCGTTCGAGTTTTTGGCCCCGGCAATGGTCCCGAGCGCGGCATAAGCGGCGGTGATCGAGAGGTTTTTAGTTGGGAAATAGGCGACGAATACATCTTGCCAGTTATTGGTAGTGTTCAAATTCAGAGCGCCAGCCACGTCAAAATGCGGCATCGCCCGGAACTCATAACCGACGGCGACTTTGCGATCCGGGAAATAGGCGAATGAGACGAACGGCTCGACATGGTAACCCGATTTGAATTGCCCGGCGCTGTTCGTGCCGCCAAAGCCGAGGAGCCCGGTATAATTCGAGTTTGTTAGACGCAAGCCCGCGTTGACCAAGGTGTAATGGCCGAACAAGCCGTCGATAAAGAGCTTGGTCGCATCGATATAGAAGCTGGTGCCATCTAGATGTGAGCCGACAGCCTTGGGCAGAGGGATGCTGGTGCCAGGGAATGCGCTGGTGACGTTTTCATGATAAGACGCGCCAACCGATACGACCGGCTCCAACGAGTTTTGGTCATAGACCGCATTGCCGAACAGCCGGACTTTCGCGCTGAAAATATTCTGGCTCAGATTGAAATTAGAGCCGAGGCCGAGGCTCGCCCCTGGCGTGCCTAGATCTAAATTTTGCCGCGCCACCGAGATTTCCACCCGATTAAACAACCCCACAGCGGCGCCGCCCGCATTCAGTGTGTAACTGCCCGCGATTAGATGCGTGTAGAAACCGGTCGCGCCGATTTGGTCGTTGGTGTCATAGCCTGCAATCATCGCGAACGGATTGATACCACCACCGGCAACACCGCTGATGCTGGTCACGCCGCCGGTTGCGAGCAGGCCGCCTTGGGCGGTCATCGCGTTCTGCGCGTGTGCGGCCGGAGCTGCCACAGCGCCTATGATGCCGATCAATATTGCGCAACTAAGCGAGGTCCGCGGACGGTAATTATTGCGATGTGATACCAATTGTTTGGGTGTTGATTTTGGCGATTCCGACATGTCGATCTCCTGTTATTGTATAACGCTCTACGAATATCAAACTTAACCGGATGCAACATTGATGAAATTTTTTCGTCGCTGTTGGGGCGCTCGGATTGCTGTGATAAGACGACAACAGGTCGCGGCAGACGGGTTGCTGCATCCAGATTGCCATGCAGCACGTATCCGCTTACGATCATGTTTGATGGAATTGTTTCACACCCTCTGATGAGTACAACGCTCGGCACTGCGGAAGATGTTCGCTTGCGTGCGCTGCTCAGCCGTTGTGCCGGGCGCGATAGCGCGGCGTTGCGGTCTCTCTACGATTTGGCCGCGCCGAAACTTCTCGGCATCGCATTGCGCTTGTTGCGCAATCGGCCGCAAGCCGAGGATGTGGTGCAAGAAGCGTTTTTACAGATTTGGCGAAATGCGGATCGGTTCGACGCGGCGCGCGGCTCAGCGATGGGATGGATGGTCGCCATTTTGCGGTATCGGGCGTTGGATCGGATTGAAGCCGAAAAACGCCATACTGGCACCGATGAACTGCCCGACATTGCGGCGGAATTGCCGGTTTCGGTCGAGGATCAATCGGCGCTCGCCACCTGTTTGGGCACGCTGCCCGAAGCTTGGCAACGATCGATCAAGCTCGCCTTTGTCGATGGTTATTCCCATACCGAGATTGCCGAACTGACCAAAACCCCGCTGGGTACCGTCAAAAGCTGGATTTTGCGCGGTTTAGCGTCGTTGAAACGGTGTCTTGAAGCATGAGCGACTCTCCTGAATTCGGCGAGGGGATCACCCCTGAACAACGGGCGGGCGAATATGTGCTCGGACTGCTGCGCGGCATGGAGCGCGCGCAATTCGAGGCCGAGATGGCGCGCGACCCCGCTCTGGCGCGTGCGGTCGCATTTTGGGAAGATCGCCTCGCGCCACTCGCTTGGGCCGCTGTTCCTGAAATCATGCCGTCACCGGCAATGTGGCGCATGATAGAGGCCAGCATCCGCCCGGCTCAACCGCCCTTGTCATGGGGCGATCGGGTTGCTGCGCTCTGGAATAATGTTGGTGTGTGGCGCGGCATTGGCGTGCTGGCGATTGCGGCTGCGCTGGCGCTCGCGATTATCCGCCCGGGTTCTGGCCCCGCGCCGCAACCGAGCATGGTCGCACTCCTTAATCAGGGCACCAAGCCGCTCTTTACCGTGTCGCTGCGCGAGAATGGCAGCGCGCAAATTCTACCGCTCGGTCATGTCGCGCCGCCAGCGGGCAAGGTTTGGCAACTCTGGGCGGTGGCCAAGGGCGTCAAGCCAGTGCCGATTGGGTTTTTGCAGTCTGGTCCAACAAACTTATCGGCTGGGGATATTCCCGCCGCCTTGCGCAAGCCGGGTGTGCTGATTGCGGTGACGGTGGAGCAGCCCGGCGGATCACCGACCGGCACGCCGACCATGCCGATTATGTTTGATGGTCCGCTGACGTCAGTCCAAGGCTGATTGGCCCGGCTGCTCCGGCTGCACCGCAACCGTCCCGTCCTGAAACCGCACCATCAGGTTTGGTGTGGTGCGCGCCGTGGCGGCGAGGGAAATCGGCGCACCGTCCGGCGTGGTCACCAGCGCAAAACCGCGCATCAGCACTGCTTGGTAGGAGAGCGATTCCAGCCGTGCGGCCAACGCATCGAGCTTGATTTTGCCCTCGCGGAGCGAAGCCCCCAAGGGCCGGTCCAAACGCTGCGCCACCAGCGCTAACGCATGGGTCTTGCGGGCGAGAAGATGCCGGGGATCGGGTATGCGCGCGGCCACCTGTTCCAGCCGATGCCGCTTGGCTTGCGCATAACGGGGCAAGGCCATCGCGAATCGTTCGCTGCGCTCATCGAATCGTTGCCGCGCCGTGGCCATCAGGCTCGGCAAATCCGGCAATTGGCCAGCGGCACGGTTCAGCCGCAAATGGCTCGCATTGATATGGCCCGAGAGTGCGCCGGTGAGCCGAGCGGTGAGCTGTGCCAGACTGGCTGATATTGTGAGCCGGTCCGGCACCGCCAATTCCGCTGCCGCCGTTGGCGTAGGGGCGCGGCGATCTGCGGCGAAATCGATCAAGGTGGTGTCGGTTTCGTGCCCAACCGCCGAGATCAGCGGAATCCGGCTCGCCGCTGCGGCGCGCACCACGCCCTCGTCATTGAACGCCATCAAATCTTCGAGTGAGCCGCCACCGCGCGCCACAATCACCACATCCGGCCGGGGGATCGGCCCGTTGGGCGCGAGGGCCGAGAATCCAGCAATCGCGGCGGCAATTTGCCCGGCCGCCGCCTCGCCTTGTACCGCGACGGGCCACAGAATGATCCGGCTTGGAAACCGCCGGGCGATGGTGGTGCGAATATCTTGGATCACCGCCCCTTGCGGCGAGGAGACGACGCCAATGATCCGGGGCAAAAAGGGCAAAGGGCGTTTGCGCGCATGCTCGAACAGGCCCTCATCGGCTAATTTTAGCCGAAGCGTCTCGATGCGGGCCAGCATCGCCCCTTCGCCGGCATAATCGAGCCGCTCGATGATGAGCTGATATTCTGAGCGCTCGGAATAGGCGGTGATCTTGCCCGTCGCGATAACTTCCACGCCGTTTTCCGGCTTCAACCCCAACCGGCTGGCATTGCCCTTCCAAATGATCGCCCGAATTTTTGCCCCCTCATCCTTGAGCGCCATATAAGTGTGGCCGGAGGGATAGGTTTTCATCTCGGTGATTTCACCGCGCACCCGCACCCGACCGAAACTCGATTCGAGCGTGCGTTTCACCGCGCCAGCGAGTTCCGAGACGGTGATTTCCGGGATATTATGCGGGTTGGGCGCCGAAATTTCTGTCATCAGGCACCTTTATGCTAAGGCCGCGCCGGTGCGGCAAGCAGCGCCGAGGCAAAAGGAGCGAAAATGCGGGTTTTGGTGGTTGGCGGCGGTGCGCGCGAAGGCGCCTTGGCCTGGAAATTGGCGCAAAGCCCGGCGCTGAGCGCGTTGTTCATCGCTCCTGGCAATCCCGGCACGGCTGCTTTGGGCAGCAATATTGCCATCGCCGTCGATGATATTCCCGGCCTCGTCGCGTTTGCACGCGATCAGGCGATTGATCTGGTGATCCCTGGCCCGGAAGCGCCGCTGGCTTTGGGCCTGACCGATGCGCTTTCGGCTGCGGGTATTACTTGCTTCGGCCCCAGCCAAGCGGCGGCACAGTTGGAAACCTCAAAAATATTCACCAAGGAAATCTGCGCCGTCGCGCAAATCCCCACCGCCGCATGGGCGCGCTTTACCGATCTCGATCAAGCCCATGCCTATATCCACGCCCGTCCGGCGCCCATGGTGATCAAGGCTGACGGGCTGGCGGCGGGCAAAGGTGTGGTGGTGGCCGAGTCAATCGATGCCGCTTTGGAGGCCGCGACGGCGATGTTGGCCCACGGCATTCACGGCGCGGCGGGCGCAGAAATTCTGGTCGAGGATTGCCTCACCGGCCCCGAAATTTCGTTTTTCGCCCTGTGTGATGGCGAGACCGCGATCTTTGCCGGCATGGCTCAAGATCATAAGCGCGTCGGGGAGGGCGATACCGGGCCGAATACCGGTGGCATGGGCGCGATTGCGCCGCCGCGCCTGCATGACCCGGATTTGCTCAGCGAAGCCGTTATGGCGCGCATCATCCGCCCCACTTTGGCCGCGATGGCCGAGCGAGGCACGCCGTTTCGTGGCTTTTTGTTCGCCGGGCTCATGCTAACCCCGACCGGCCCACAATTGATCGAGTTCAATGTCCGTTTTGGCGACCCTGAATGCGAAACCTTGCTGCCGTTGATTGAGGATGATTTATTGCCCCTGCTTGCCGCCGGCGCGCAAGGCGCCCTCGATCCCGCCACCGCGCTGAGCTGGCGGGCGGGCGCTGCGGCGACGGTGATTTTGGCCGCCAAAGGCTATCCGGGCCCGTATGCGCGCGGCATGAATATTGATCTGGCGCCAGCGGCGACCATTCCTGACTTGTTGATTTTTCACGCGGGCACGATGCAGCGCGACGGCGCACTCCAGGCCAATGGCGGCCGGGTGCTCGCAATCACCGCCACCGGCCCTGATTGGCGCGCTGCGATCGAGCGTGCGTATCGGGGCATTGATGCCATTGATTTTCCCGAGGGCTTTGCGCGCCGTGATATCGGCGAACGGGCTCTGATCGGCGATTAAATCCCATCACCGAGCGTTAATGGGTGTTATTAGTTCGGCCCCATCAATTAGCATTAATCGGGCGGGGCCTTCCCTCGCTATCGATCGCGACGAAGGTAAATACGGCCTTGGTAACGCGCCGCTCGGTGGTGGAATCGCGGGCACGCCGCCATGCCTCGACATTCACCTTAATCGAGCTGCGGCCGACTGAGACCAGCATGGCGTACACGCTGACCTCATCGCCGATTTTCACCGGGCGGATGAAGCTCATCGCATCCACAGCGACGGTGGCAATTCGGCCATGAGCGACGCGCCCGGCCAGATTGCTGCCGCCGAGATCCATTTGCGCCATCAGCCAGCCACCGAAAATATCGCCACTGGCATTGGCGTCCGCGGGCATAGCGACAGTGCGGATCATCGGCGGTGCCTGCGGCACCGTCTCGCCTGCATCGGCCGCCGGGTCGTTCACGGATTAGCCTATATTTTGGTCGATAAAGGCTTTTAGCGTCGATTTCGGCGCGGCGCCCACATGGGTTGCCACGGCTTTGCCGTCTTTGAACATAATCAAGGTCGGGATCCCGCGCACGCCAAACTGGGTCGGCGTCATCGGGTTTTCATCGATATTGACCTTGGCAATCTCGATCTTGCCGGCATACTCGCCGCTCAACTCTTCCAAGGCCGGACCAATCACGCGGCATGGGCCGCACCATTCGGCCCAAAAATCAACCAGCACGGGTTTGCCAGCGCCGATCACATCGGCGGCAAAGCTGGCATCGGTTACAGGTTTCGTCATCGATTCGCTCCTCGCTATTCAATTGCAGAGTGGGACTATGCGGCGCTTCAATCAAGCCCATCATGGCAGCCATCATCGCCAAGCGCGGCAGGCGCGCTGGGTTAGCGGGCCTCACCGGCGAGCGGCTGCAAACGCCGTGCCTCAATCCCTTGCCAAATCAGCAGCACCGGCACCGCAACAATCAGATCGCGCGCCCGGCGCAGCAGTGAGACGGAGAGTGCGATATCCGGCGGCAGGCCAAATGCCGTGCCGAGCAGCGCATAGGCGGCTTCCTGCACGCCAATCCGCCCCGGCACAAAAAATCCCGCCGCCAGGATCGCGTGCAACAACGCCTCAATCGCCACGGCCTGCCAAATCGAAATCGGCGTGCCGAACGCCCGAAATGCCACGAACGAGGCGCAGCCCGTGCCAAACCAGCACAGCAAATGCATCGCCCCCGCCCCGGCGAGGCGCCCGGGCCGCGCATAAATCGCATCCAGCGCAGCCTGTAAATGATCGGCGCGCATCGCCACCTGATCGCCCGAACGCCCGGCGATTCGCAGCGCCAAGGCCCGGAAAATCCGCGACCCACCTTTTTGCGCAAATAAAAACCCAAGTCCGCCCAGCACTGCCACCGCCAAGCCAAGCGCGACCGGCATGATCAGCCGATTATCGGGCACCAAAGTCGCCAACAGCACCAGACCGACGCTAATGAACACCAATTCCGACAGAAATTCGACCGTTACATCCGCAAGCGTCGAGGCCGCCGCATCGGCGAACGCCACGCCGCCCAGCGCAATCGCCCGACCACCGAGAATGAACCCACCCACATGCGAAAATGGCAGAAACTCGCCTGCCGCATCGCGCACCAGCCGCCCCCAATAGAGCAGGAAAAACCGCCCGCCGCGCCGGCTGCGCAGCACCAGCCGCCAAGCAATCGCGAGACCAGCAACGATGACCGCTTGCACCCCGAGATAGGCGACAAAATCCGATGCCTGCACAGCGCTGAGCGCCCGCACCACGCCTGCCCAGCCAAACCACGCAACCGTGACCGTAAACAAGCTGGCACCGATCAAGGCCGTGATCACCGACCATAAACGCGCTCGCGTCATGACCGGTTCCCCGGAGAGCCACAACGCTCGGTTGCGGCACGACCGACAAGGTGCCGATAAGGCGAACAAACACTCATAAAGCTTGCTTTACACGACAGCACGGTATCCTGCCAATCTGATCACGTGCTGCCTGCCGAACAGGACGCGATCCGCGCAGCCTATTCGGCGGCGACGGCTTGGCGTGTGCGCGCCGAATAGCAGAAGGCAGATGCAACCGCCTGAAAAACCCAAGCGCTCAGCCTTGTTGGTGGCGGGGCATCAGGCTGTGAATAAAGCCGAGCTTGCCGATCACGGTTGGGGCGAGAATGAACGGGTATAAATCTGCCTGTCCCAGGCTGCGCGCGAGGCTGTTCATCGCGAAGGTCAGCGGCAACCAGTGCTCGATCAGCGCGGCGATGGTCGAGATTTGATAGGGATTGGTCTCGGCCACCGGCATCGGGTCACGGGCCGGGCCGGGGGGTCGCACGGCCAACCCGTAGCTGCCGGCGGTCTCTAGCGTATCGATGATGTGCAAATAATGCGCCCAGCTTTCCGCGAAATCCTCCCAAGGATGGGCGCTCGCATAGGCGCTGATGTAATGCGCCTGCCAATCGTGCGGCGCACCGTTGGCATAATGCTGATCCAAAGCCGTGCCGTAATCGGCGCGCTCATCGCCGAACAGGGCGCGGAACGCATCCAGGCGCCCGCCGTCGCGCACCAGTAAATCCCAATAGAAATGACCGATTTCATGGCGAAAATGCCCAAGGAGCGTGCGATAGGGCTCGCCCAGCGCGGCCCGATGCCGCTCGCGGATCGAATCCTCGGCCTCTTCGATATTGAGGGTAATCACCCCGGCGCTGTGTCCGGTCAGCGGCGGCGGCTCGCCGGGCAGCGGCGCTAGAAACTGAAAAGCCAGCCCATGCGCCGGATTCTCGCGCCGGTCGGGCAACGGCAAACCCAGCTGCTCAAGCGTGTAGATCAACCAATGTTTCGCCCACTCGATCTTGCGCCAGCGGCCCAGATTGACCGGGTCAGATACATCCGGAATGACCTGATTAAACTGGCAGGCGGCGCAAAAAAGCTGGCGCTCCTGGCCCGGTTCGGGCTCGGGGATCAGCCAATTGCAGGCATCATATTCGGCATTGATGCAAAACCGCACCCGCCGTTGCGGGTCCGCCAGCGGCGTCCAACGGCCCAGATACGCATCCTCATCGTCCGTATGGTCGTTCGGGCGGCGTAGCGCCGTTAATTCGCTGCAATCGGCAAGATAACCGAGCCAATGATCGCAGGAGTGACAGTATCGGTTCTCGAAATAGAGCCGAGCGCCGCAAAATTGGCAGGTGAATAGGCGCATCGCGTGCCTTTCAACCGACAGCAAAAACGCTTTTGACCGAATAACTGATTCGATCAAAAACAACCAACAGGCTCGGCAAACCGAAACGGGCGTGGGATCGTCGATATAACGATCGCACGCGCAGCGAATTACTTAATTTTCGCTTCCTTGAACGCGACATGCTTGCGCGCAACCGGATCATATTTCCGGAATTCGAGCTTGCCCGTCTGCGCCTTGGCATTCTTCTTGGTCACATAGAAAAACCCGGTATCGGCGGTCGAAACCAGTTTGATTTGAACAGTGTTTGATTTGGCCATGATATATCTCCAGAAACCCCGATATGGCGAAGCCGCGCGGTGCGGTCAAGCCCGAACGCTGAGCAAGAGCTGAATTTGCACCGTTCAGCCTGCCCGTAATGGCCTAATCAGTGCCGCCCGATAGCGCGCCGGATGTGCGATCAGCGATTGTGCAACCTTGAAATCATCATTCGCGCCGATGGCGGCGGGGCACGCATCGCGGATTTCCAATATTTGCGCAAGGGCCAGTGGCGGGCGAGCGGTGCGCGCGGCGGCAATCGATTGAGCCATCAAATCATGCCCGTGGCGCAGCGCATTCATCTGGCGGCGCACCGCATCCGTGCCAAGGCTGGTGCAGATTTGCGGGATCACGCCGAGCCCTTGCAGCGGCCAGCCGCGTGGCGCGACAATCCGGCTCCAGGTGACATACAGCGTACCGCCGCCCGGCAAATGCGCCACGGTTTGCACCAAGCCTTTGCCCAACGTCGCGCTACCCACCACCACCGCCCGATCATTATCGGAGAGCGAGGCGGTAAACACTTCCGCCGCACTCGCCGTTTGCCCATCCACCAAAATCACCACCGGCAAGCCCGGTGCCAAATCGGCGCCCTCGGCGTGAAAAATTTTGTTCGCCCCCGCCGCCCGCCCGATGGTTTGCACAATTTCACCATGGCTGAGCAGCGTATCAACGCTGAGCACCGATTGTCGCAGCACCCCGCCCCGATTGCCGCGCAAATCGATCACGATACCGGCTGGCTGCGGGCTCTGCCCGACCAAATCGGCCAGGGCGGCGGCGAATTCCTGGCCGGTATTCGGCCCGAACGCTTTCACCCGGATTACCCCTACGCCATCACGCATCTGGCTGAATACGGTTGGCGGCGGCACGATCGCACGGGTCAGGCTGATGGTTTGCGGCAAGCTGTTGGGCGGGCGGACGGTGAGTGTCACCGTCGAGCCATCCGGGCCGGACAGCATGGCTTGCACGGCGGAAACCGGCTGATCGGTGATTTTTTCGTCATTGACCGCGATCAGCGCCATGCCCGGCTGCATGCCGGCCTGCCCCGCCGGGCCGTTGGCCGCCACCTTGGCCGCAATCACCGTCGCTGCTGTCCCCGCGCCGATCTGGCTCAACGACAGGCCAAGCCCCGCCGGACCTTGGCCGATATCGCCCTCATGGGGCGATTCGTAGCGCGAATACGGGTCGAAATGATTGAACAACTCATCGAAAAAACTACGGATCACCGCGCCGGTCCCCGCACGCCGCAACCGGCGTGACGCGGCAAACGCCCGCGCCGCTACCGCCGCACAGGTCTGCCCCCATTGCGGCCCGGCATCCGGTCCGTTCGCCGGCACTGGGATGGCATAAATCACCCGATCGGGGCCGTAGAGCACGATTTTGCCCTGCAACGCTTGCACCGTCAGATTAGGATCAATCGCGGTCAGGCCGGATAAGCCCCACACGGCGAGTTGTGGAATTGGCACCTTCTTGACCAGGCGCGGCGCCATGAAGGTCAATGCCGCCCCCCAGATGCGTCCGGCCTCATCGCTCTGAAACCGCGCAACGCTGCCGGGCACTGCCGATTGCGCTTGGGCCACTTGCGCTTGGGCCACCGGCAGGATCAGCAATATTGTCAGCAGCTGCAGCCAGCGCGTCATGTCGGCGGCTCCGCCTTGGCGCGACGGCCTTTGCGGTGCGGTGCGCGCGCGCGCGGTCCGGACTTGGTTTTTTTATTTTTTTTGCCCGGTGCCGTCGCCTCGCGGGGCGCTTGACCCGTTTTATGCTTTCGATCCCTGCTTTTTGCCGGTGCTGAGCCATCGATGGCGAAAATCAACCCGCCGGTCACCGGGCGCGCCTCCACCAGCCGCACCGAAACCAAATCCGCGAGGTGATACACCACCCGGCTGCGGCGGCCGGACAGGCTGCCGCTGGCCTCATCATGGAACCAGAAATCCTCGGGCAAATTTGCAAACGGCACAAAGCCGGACGCGCCGGTTTCCAGCAGCGTCACGAACAAACCAAACCGCGTCACCCCAGAGATCCGCGCTGCAAAATCATTGCCGACCCGATCAGCCAGAAACGCGGCCAAATACCGATCCGCCGATTGCCGCTCGGCATCCGCCGCCCGCCGCTCGGTGATGGTGATATGCGTGCCCAAATCGGCAAATCGCGCCCCGGCATCGGAATCCAGCCCATCGGCGCCGAGCTTGAGCCCGGCAATCAAAGCCCGATGCACCAGCAAATCCGCATAGCGACGTATCGGCGAGGTGAAATGCGCATAGGCCCGCAAGCCCAAACCGAAATGGCCAATATTCTCCGGCGCATATTCCGCCTGCGATTGGCTGCGCAAAATCGCCTCATTGACCAGCGCCGCACTCGGCGTGCCCGCCACATTGCGTAAAATCTGGTCCAGATCACGCGGATGCAGCTGATCGCCCGGCTTCAAACTAATCGAGAATGTGCTCAACAGCCCCCGCAGCGCATCCAATTTTTCCGCCGAGGGCGGGGCATGCACCCGATACATGCAAGGCTGCACCAGCCGTTCCAACTCCTCCGCCGCCGCGACATTGGCGAGGATCATGAATTCCTCGATCAGCCGGTGACTATCCAGCCGGGGTCGCGGCGTGACCGAAGCCACATGCCCATCGTCACCCAGCGTGATCTGGCGTTCCGGCAAATCGAGATCGAGCGTGCCGCGTGCGGCGCGTGCCGCCGCCAGACGCGCATAGGCGCCAAATAAATGCCCAATCGTGCCGCCCGGCAGCCCTTCGTCGCGCTGCTCATCGTGCGCCGCTTGCGCCTGTTCATAGGTCAAACGCGCCGCACTGCGCATCAGCCCACGGCCAAAACGGTGTGAAATTTTGCGCCCATCTGCGCCAATTCGCATTTCCACGAACAAGCAGCCCCTATCTTCGTCCGGCCGCAGGCTGCACCAGCCATTGGACAAGGCTTCGGGCAGCATCGGCACCACCCGATCAGGGAAATAGACCGAATTGCCGCGCAGCCGCGCTTCGCGATCCAGCGCCGAACCCGCCACGACATAGGAGGCGACATCGGCGATCGCGACGATCAGCCGGTAGCCATTCTGCTCCGGAATTGCGAACACCGCATCGTCAAAATCGCGCGCATCCGCCCCGTCGATGGTGACCAGCGCCACATCGCGTAAATCAGTGCGCTGGCCGAGTCGCGTCGGCCCCGCCGCTTGCGCTTCAGCGATGGCTTCGGGCGGGAAAATATCGGGAATGCCAAGGCTCGCAATCGCAATGAGGCTGATCGAGCGCGCATCATCAATGCCGCCCAGACAATCGATAATCTGGGCTTTTTGCAGGCCAAAGCCGCCGCCCGCCAGCGGTTCGGCGCGCACGATCATGCCGTTGGTCGCATCCCCAGCCGCGCCCGCCGGCACGATCCAATCGGCCCGGATTTTCCGGTCCACCGGCTCGATGCGTCCGCCGCGTTCGGGCATCGCCGGATCATCCGCCCGAAATACCCCGATCACCGTCACCGGCACCCGGTCCAATAATTTGATCGTGCGCCCCTCATAGCGGTCACCACCAATGCGCCGCAGCCGGGCGATCACCCGTGAGCCCGGCGCCAAAGCTGGCTGGCCGCTGCGTTCGGGGCGCATATAAATAACCGGCGCGCGCCCGCCGGTCCAATCAACCGGTCGCGCCAAAGGCTGCCCGTCCCGATCCAACCCCGTGACGATCACCACGCAGCTCTCCGCCAACGCGCGCGGCGCTTTCGGCGAGGGGTGCGTCGATTTTTTCGGCAATTTCATCAAAGCCCGATCCGCTGGAGAAACAACTGGTCCAGCCAACCGCCGCACCAATCACGGGGCCAATAACGGTGCCAATAACGGACATGCGTGCGGGTTCGGGCCAATGACAACGCCATACGACCAATGTAATATCGTTTCAACGCGTTGCCGACAGGCCGACTGCGCGATGACGCAAGTTTTACGCCGCTGCGGCATTGCTACCACAGAACGTGGCTGCTTTACCCCGCCGCGTCGCGTGCCAAAGCGGTTTCGATCAAGGCAATGGTCGGTGCAATGCCATAAAGTGCGACGAAACCGCCAAAGCGCGGCCCCTCACTCTGGCCCAGCAACACTTGGTATAAGCAGCCAAACCAATCGCGCAACGCGGCGAAGGGATGGCGCTTGCCGACATCATAAACCAGCGTCTGCAAGGCTTCCGCATCGGTGCCAGGTGGGAGGGAACGGAGCGAATTCGCCAAATCCTGCAACGCCGCCGCCTCCAATGCGCTAGCCGGGCGATATTGCTTGGTTGGGCGCACGAAATCTTGATAATAACGCACGGCGTAATCGACCAGCCGTGCCAGGAATGGCTCCGTCTCCGGGCTGGCCTCGGGCCGATAAGCGCGAATGAAGCCCCAGAGCAAATCCGGCGTCTCGGCATTCACCACCGAGGCCAAATTCAGCAGCATGCCAAACGGAATGGCGCTGCCTGAGCGATCGGGAATCACCCCGCCATGAATGAACCAGGCCGGATTTTCCTCAGCGACCCCGCGCCCGGCGCAGAGCGCATCGACGCTCGCGATATATTCATCGGTCGCTTTCGGGATCACGTCGAAATAGAGCCGCTTCGCCCGCTGCGGTGCGGCGAACATAAACTGCCCCAGGCTTTCCGGCGGCCCATAGGCGAGAAACTGCTCGACCGAGAGCCCGTTACCCTTGGATTTGCTGATTTTTTGCCCAGCCTCGTCCAAAAACAGCTCATAAGTGAAGGTTTCCGGCGGTGCGGCGTCCAGCGCCCGCACAATCGCGCTCGACAGCTTCACCGAATCGATCAAATCCTTGCCCGACATCTCGTAATCAACATCGAGGGCAAACCAGCGCATCGCCCAATCGGCTTTCCATTGCAGCTTTGCGGCCCCATCCAGGATGGAGGTGGTATAGGTGGCGCTCGTGTCTGGATCGGTCCAAGTCACCATCGCCGCCGCCGTATCGACATGATCGATGCGCACCTGCATCACCACCCCGGTCTCGGGATGGATCGGTAAAATCGGCGAATAGGTCGCGCGCCGTTCCGGCCCCAATGTCGGGGCAATAATAGCGCGAATCGTGTCATGATGCGCCGCAATCGTGCGCAGAGCCGGGTTGAACCGCCCGCCGCGATAATAATCGGTCGATGAGGCGAATTCGTATTCAAACCCGAATTGATCGAGGAAGGCGCGCAACCGGGCATTATTATGGGCGCCAAAACTATCGTGGGTGCCAAACGGGTCTGGCACCTGGGTCAGCGGCTTGCCAATGAACCCGCGCAACAAATCCTGGTTCGGCACATTGCCCGGCACTTTGCGCAGAGCATCCATGTCATCGGAAAACGCCAACAAAGTCGATGGCAAACCGGTCAAGCGGCTGAATGCCAGCCGGATCCATGAGGTGCGCGCCACCTCCATGAAGGTGCCAATATGTGGCAGGCCGGACGGGCCGTAGCCGGTTTCAAACAGCGCATGGGTTTTGCCGCTGCGCGCCAACCGCTCGGCCACGCGGGCGGCCTCACGAAACGGCCAGGAATTCGGAAGGGCAGGGGGTGCATTCATAGGCTCGGCTGTAACCGCCGTTTCGCCCGAACGCAAACCACGATATGAGCGCGCATGGCTGCCGCAACCATTTTGCTCCCCGACGCGCCCTGTCTCGTGGTCGCTTATGGCCACGCTGTGATTCTCTCGGGCGATGGCGAGTTGATGACCCTCACCATCAATGAGGCGCGCCATGCCCTCAAGCCATTGCCGCCGCCCCTGGTGATCCATGCGCCATCGGTGCAAAAACGTCTTGGGCTTTCGCTGCCGGTTCTGGATGTGCTGGAACTCTTCGCCTTTGCCCGGCCTGCGCAAAATTGCGCGCCCACCCCGGCGGGACTCGCCCGTGCGCTCGATGAGACGGTGCCAACCACGCTCGAAGCGGCGGCGAGTGCGATGCAAAATTGGGTCGCCGCCTTGCTCGGCATTCTGCTCCAGGGGCGTGATTTACCGATGAACCGCCACGCGGCGGGCTTGGCTGCGTTGATGGGCGGTGCCGGCTGGCCCTGGGCGCGCAGCGTGCTCGCCGCCCTCGGCGCACCCGCCGCCCGGCCCGATCCGGCGGGGTTAAAACTCTGGTCCATCTTGCCCGAATGGGAGGAGCAGGCGCCGCGCCCGCCCCCGACGGCCTTTCCCGTCGGCACCGAAGCGGCCCGCACGCGGCTCGCCCAAATGCTTGGCACCGGCGCCGAACCGCGCCCGGCCCAGGCCGATTACGCCTCCGCCGTCAGCGCGGCCTTCGCCCCGCGCGATCAGGAGGGCGCGCCCCATTGCGTGCTCGCCGAAGCCGGCACCGGCACCGGCAAAACCCTCGGCTATATCGCCCCCGCTTCGCTCTGGGCCGAGCAAAATGATGGCCCGGTCTGGATCGCCACCTATACGCGGCATTTGCAGCGCCAGATTGAACAGGAGCTCGAACGGCTGGAACCCGACCCGGTGCGCCGCCGCGCCCGCGTGGTGCTGCGCAAGGGGCGCGAAAATTATCTCTGTCTGCTCAATTATGAGGATGCGCTTGGTGCGGCGCGCGCCAGTAGCCTCATCGCGATGGGGCTGATCGCCCGCTGGGCCTTGCTCTCCGGTGATCACGACGTGACCGGCGGTGATTTGCCGGGCTGGTTTGCTGATTTGTTCGGCAATAGCCTCCTGCCGACCATTGTTGATCGGCGCGGCGAATGTATTCATGCCGCCTGCGCGCATTGGAAACGCTGCACCATCGAACAGGTGGTCCGCCGCGCGCGTGGCGCTGATTTGGTGATCGCCAATCATGCGCTGGTCATGGCGCAAGCCGCTTGGGGTGGGTTGGATGATAGCCAAGTGCCCACCCGCTACGTGTTTGATGAAGGGCATCACGTGTTCGATGCGGCGGATAGCGCCTTTGCGGTCGAGCTCTCCGGTGCGGCGATGGCCGAATTGCGCCGCTGGCTGCTCGGCGCCGAAGGGGGCCGCTCGCGGGCGCGGGGCCTTGCCCGACGGCTCGATGATTTTTGCGCGGCAGACGACACGCTCGTTGCCCCGCTCGATGCGGTGCTGATCGCCGCCCGCGTTCTGCCCGGTGAAGCCTGGCTGGCCAACCGGCGCCTGAGCGAAAACCCTGACTGGGCGGAAAATCCGCTCGACCAAGTCGGCACCGCTCCCGCCGAGCAATTCCTCGCCGCCCTTGATGCCGCCGCCAGGGCGCGCGCCGCCAGTGCCGAGCCCGAGCAAAAAGGCCGGATTGAGGTTGATTTGCACCCGGCGGGGGACGCCCTGGTCAGCGCAGCCGCAACGCTTGATCGGGCGCTGGAACGGCTTGTCGCGCCGCTCACGGTGCTGCACCAACGCCTGATCGCCCGGCTCGATAGCGAGGCCGATACGCTGGACGAGCGCGACCGGCAACGCATCGAAGCGCTCGGCCGCAGCCTCGCCCGCCGTGCGATTGACCCGATCACCGCGTGGCGCCGCCTGCTCGCCGCCGTCACCGGCCCCACCCCCGCGCCGGGCGACCGCCCCTCACGCGTGCTGTTCATTCAGCGTGACCGCGATATTGCGCTCCTGGGTCATTTGCTCGACCCCACCGAAGCCTTTGCCGAGCTCATTGGCGCACAGGCCCATGGATTGGTGATCACCTCCGCCACTCTGCGCGACAGCGCCACCCCCCTGAGCGGCCCGGACGCCGAAGCGGCGATGGACGCCAAATGGCGCGCTGCCGAAGCGCGCACCGGTGCCGCCCATCTCGCCGCCCCCGCCATGCGGGCGGCCTTCGCCTCGCCCTTTGATTACCCGCACCAAACCAGGGTGATCATCGTCCGCGATATTCCCATCAATAACGAGGAGGCGCTCGCCAGCGCCTATCGCAGCCTGTTTCTTGCCGCGGGCGGCGGCGCGCTCGGCCTGTTTACCGCCATCGCCCGGCTGCGCGGGGTGCATCAGCGCATTGCCCCGGCGCTCGAAGAGGCTGGATTGCCGCTATATGCCCAGCATGTCGATGCGATGAATAATGCCAGCCTCGTCGATGTGTTCCGCGCCGAGCAGAATGCCTGCTTGCTCGGCACCGATGCGATGCGCGATGGGGTGGACGTGCCGGGCAACGCGTTGCGCCTCGTGGTGCTCGAGCGCACGCCCTGGCCGCGTCCGGATATTTTGCACCGGGTGCGCCGCAATTTTCTCGCGGGCGGCGCCCCGCGCGATTATGACGATGCCATTGTGCGCTTGCGGCTGCGCCAAGCGTTTGGTCGGCTGATCCGCCGCGCCGATGATCGTGGTGTGTTCGTGCTGATCGACCGGGCGGCGCCCAGCCGCTTGCTCAACGCCTTTCCCGAAGGCGTGCCGGTTCAGCGCCTTGGCCTCGCCGCCGCAATTGCGCAAATCCGCGATTTTTTTGCGTCTGACCCGCATAGGGGCGATCCGAAACCGTAACCTAAAAAACACATACACGGAACATTGCGGCCATTCCGCGGTTTCGATGAATCATTTTTGGTAAGCTGGCACGTCGTTTGCTGATACGATCTCGTGTCCGTGACATTTTCGTGAAGTTGATGACTCGGATTGTCACAAGTGCCTAAAATTTAGACTTGTGTTGTGCGCAATGAACATAACGGAGGCAGTATGTCGTTCTTAAACCTTAACTCTGGCACCAAATCGGGCAGCAATTGGCTACGCGTCGCGGTTTGCTCGGGAGTCGCCTTGGTGGCCGCCCAAGCCCTTCCCCCCGCAGCTATGGCGTTCAACGGTCCGTCGACGATCAAAATCGATGGCGGTCCGCTCGGCCCGCTCGAGCTCTCCGGCGGTTTTGATGGCTACGGCTACGCGCTCTCCGGCGCCGGCAACGCGACCAATTACGGCCTGCTCGGCACCGATAAAACCACCGGCGCCGAACTGATGAACGGGCTGATCCAGCTGCAGAAATCAACGGGTCTGGTGCAATTCACCATCGAAGTCAGCTCGAACACCTCGCTGGTGCTTGGCGGCAAGCCCTCGCAAACATCGGTGCAAACTTTCTCGACCGGCCCGCTCTATACGGGGTATGTCACCTTGGCGCCAACCAGCAATTTCAGCATCTCGGCGGGTAAAATTGGCTCGTTGGAAGGCTTTGAATCCGGCGTCGACTGGAACAATACCAACGTCCTGACCACTGATATTTTTGCGGTGGAAAATTCACAAAGCCGCGGGGTCGAAGCGGCCTACACGGCCGGCCCGGTGAGCGCCACGGTCGCTTTCGGCGACGGGTTCGATACGGGCGTGTGGAATTTTGCTCAAGCGTTGGTCACTTACACGTTCGACAGCAACAACGCGCTCAGCGTCTTCGGTGCCACAAATTTCGGCAAAACCGGCCTCAATGCGCACATCTATGGCTCAGCCTCGACGCCCTATAATCAGAGCTTCGTTGGCAATTATGGCGCTTATTATGTCAACTCGACGATGATTGGCGGTTATTACAGTTACACCAGCGGTAACCTCAATTTGGTGCCGGAAGTGCAATATGTCGAAGCCAAGCGCGATGCTTCGCTGGGCCTGACCAAATCCTCCAGCAATCTCGGCGCCGCCGTGTTCGGCAATTACCAGTTCGGTAAATCGCCCTACTCGCTCGGGGGCTGGGTTGAATATTTCAGCAGCAACGGGCCGGATAATTGGTTCATCAACCCTGGCGCCAAAGGCGTTGGCATCTCGATCGCGCCGACCTGGCAGAAAAACGACCTGTTCGTGCGCGGTGATGTCGGCTTGCTGCATCTTACCACCGTCGGCGTGCCCGGCTCATCCGGCTACGGCGCAAGCGGCACCAGCCGCAATCAAGCAACGGCCGTCATCGAAGCGGGCGTTCTGTTCTAACACGACGCGAAGGGTGAGGCCGTCATGGCCTCACCCGACCTGCGACCCCCCTACGACCATTGACGCGCCCATCATCCATCGCGATGATCGCGCCACTAGATCGATCGGGGGACACGCATGGACGATTTTCGGATAACCGAGGCGAATGGCATCGCCACCCTCACTTTGACCCGCCCGCAACAATCCAACGCCCTCACCCTCGATTTCTGGCGTGATTTTCCCACCGCCATCCAGCAGCTCGATGCAACCGGCGCCACCCGCGCTTTGATTATTGTCGGCGAAGGACGCAATTTTTGCGCGGGCATGGATTTATCGGTGTTCACCGCCGGCTCGACCATGAAGCCCGACCATGCCGCTGGCCGCGCGCATTTCTATGAAACCGCCCGGCTGATGCAAGACGCGCTGGCCCGATTGGAGCATGCGCGCTTTCCGGTCATCGCGGCGATCCAGGGTGCCTGTGTCGGTGCTGGTCTCGAACTCGCCGCAGCGTGCGATCTGCGCTTTGCCGCTTCTGATAGTTACCTCAAAATCGCGGAAATCGATATCGCAATGATGGCCGATCTGGGCGCCCTGCAACGCCTGCCCAAATTATTGCCCGATGCGGTTGTGAAACAAATGGCCTATACCGGCTATGCGCTCCCCGCCTTGCGCGCCGAGGCGCTGGGTTTCATCAACGCCACCGAAGCCGACGCCGCAGGCGCGCTCCAACTCGCCCATGAGGCGGCCAAAGCCATCGCCGCCCGCGCCCCGCTCGCCATCGCGGGCAGCAAAGATTCGCTGCTCTACGCCCGGGATCATTCGGTTGCGCAATCGCTCGAACGCGCAGGCTGGATGCAGGCCGCCATCTGGAACACCGAGGATATCACCGCCGCGATCACCGCCCGCGCCACCAAATCCGCCCCGCACTTCAAAAACCTGCTGCCCCGGGCAAAAATCTGACAATGCCATGAGCCAGCGCATCGCGATTAGTCAAACCGCAGGCTGCTTTGCCAATCCGCAAGCGAGCTTGGATTTGCTTGAGCACCAAGCCCGCGCCGCCCGCGCCCAGGGTGCTGATTTGCTTCTGCTGCCCGAGATGTTTCTCTCCGGCTATAATCTCGGCGCCGAAATCTGTGCTGCTCTCGCGATCACCCCGCACGACCCGCTCTTTGACCAGCTGCGCAGCATCGCAAGCCGCCATGCTATTGCCTTATGCCTGGGCTATCCCGAACGGGTGGGCGCTGGGGTTGCGAATAGCGCCGCCTTGATCGATGCGGCGGGACATTTGCGCCTCAATCACCGCAAAGTGCATCTCTATGGCGCACTCGACCGCGCGATGTTTTCCCACCAAGGTGATCGTTTCGCCGTTGTCGATTGGTGCGGTTGGCGGGTTGGTCTCGCAATTTGTTACGATATCGAATTTCCGGAATCCGCCCGCTTGATGGCTCTCGCCGGGGCCGATCTACTGCTGGTGCCCACCGCTTTGATGACGCCCTATGATGTTGTCGCGAATCATGTCGTGCGCGCCAGGGCTTATGAAAACCAGGTTTTTCTCGCCTATGCCAATCATTGCGGTTCCGAACAAAACCTAGATTATCTCGGCCTATCCTCGATCATCGCGCCGGATGGGTCCGTTCTCGCCCAAGCCGGCACCAGCGAGGGGCAGCCCGCGATCCGTTGCTCGCGGATCGCAGGCCCGCTCTTTATCGACCAATTCACAGCGCCGGGAGCGATCAATCATGACCGACCATCCGATCACCATGTTCGGCCCGGATTTCCCCTACGCCTATGATGATTATCTGCGCCATCCCGCCGGCCTCGGCAGCGTGCCCGCAGCCGTGCAGGGCACCGAAATCGCCATTATCGGTGCGGGAATCGCGGGTATCGTCGCCGCCTATGAATTGATGAAACTTGGCCTGAAGCCGGTGATTTACGAAAGCGACCGCATTGGCGGGCGGCTGCGATCCGAGCCGTTCAAGGATGGGGCAGGAGCCTTTGCCGAACTCGGCGCCATGCGGTTTCCGCCCTCGTCACGCGCATTGTTTCACTATCTCGATCTGGTCGGGCTGCGTACCACCGGATTTCCCAACCCGTTAGCGCCGGATACGCCCTCCACTGTCATCGAACTCGCCGGGCAAAAACATGTCGCGCGTCACAAGCAGGATCTGCCGCCGCTGTTCGCCGCCGTTGAACGCGCCTGGAGTGCGGCGCTGGCCGAGGGCGCTGATTTTCCCGCCCTCACCCGCGCCATCCGCCTGCGCGATGTCACTGGCATCCAGCGCATCTGGCACCGGCTGGTCGAGACGTTGGATGAAGAGAGCTTCTCCGGTTTCATCGCCAAATCCAGCGCCTTTCGCGATTTGGGCTTTCGCGCCCGCGAAGTATTCGGCCAAGTCGGTTTCGGCACCGGCGGTTGGGATACCGATTTTCCCAACTCCATCCTCGAAATTCTCCGCGTGGTCGCAACCGGCGCGGATGACGAACATCGCTTGGTGATCGGCGGCGTTGAACAACTCCCCCGCCGCCTGTGGGCGCGCACCCCCGACCCAATCGCGCATTTCCGCTCGGGCACCTCGCTCGCGAGCCTGCACCGCAACGTCCCGCATCCCGGCGTCGCACGCATCGCCCCGGCCGCTGACGGCAAAATCGCGATCACCGATCGCTACGGCAATCAACGCATCTATTCAGCGGCCATCGTCACCTGCCAAGTCTGGCTGCTCTCGGCGCGGATTGATTGCGCCGAAAGCCTGTTTCATCACGATCTCTGGATGGCGATGGAACGTACCCATTACATGCAATCATCAAAAACCTTCGTGATGGTTGATCGCCCGTTCTGGCGCGATCAACATCCCGCAACGGGCCATGACCGGATGAGCATGACCCTGACGGATCGGCTCACCCGCGGCACCTATCTGATCGATAACGGCCCGGATCAGCCCAGCGTCATTTGCTTGTCCTATACGTGGAATGACGATGCGTTAAAATGGCTGGCATTACCGCTCGATGAGCGGGTCCGCCTGATGCTGCATAGCCTGCGCCAAATCTATCCTGATCTTGATATCGCCAAGCATATTATCGGCGCACCCATCACGGTATCTTGGGAATCCGACCCTAATTTCATGGGCGCATTCAAAGCCAATCTTCCCGGCCATTACCGCTATCAACGCCGCTTGTTCAGCCATTTCGTCCAGCAGGATCTGCCCGCCCATCAGCGCGGGATTTTCCTGGCGGGCGATGATATTTCCTGGACCGCCGGCTGGGCCGAAGGGGCGGTGACCACGGCATTGAACGCCGTCAGCGGCGTGTTGCGTCATCTGGGCGGCACCAGCCATCCCGCCAACCCCGACCCGATCGATCGCTGGGCGGCGCTCGCGCCGGTTCGACTGTCAGAATAGCGCACTATCAAAATTCGTGGGTTTGCGCGCGAAAAACCAGCCACCGCGCAGCGGCGGCGGGGAGTGCGAACAAACTTACCAAGGTGGCCGGGATCAAGCCACCCAAAATCACGATAGCCATCGGCCCTTCAATTTCATCGCCGGGCGACCCTGCGGCGAGGGCAAGCGGCAGAAGCGCTAGCGCGGTCACGCTGGCGGTGAGCAAAATCGCCGGCAGGCGGTCCATCGCTGCGCGCCGTGCGGTCGCCGCATTCCAGTCATCGCCGTTTTGCACCAACCGCTTGGCATGGATCAACAGCAACAACCCGTTGCGGAGCGTTAGTCCAAATAAGGTTGCCAAGCCAACCATCGCCCCTAAATCGAGTTGACCACTCAATCCAATCCAAGCCGCCGCAATCCCGCCCGCTAACGCAACCGGTAAGCCCAAACAAAGCAGCACCACCGCGCGCGCATCACGCAAGGCAAGGCCAAGCAAAATCATCACCCAAGCCAAGGCCATTATCGCATGACTGGCCAGGCTTCGTTGCGCCCGCGCCCCGGCAATCGCGCTGCCACCATAGGTGACGTAATAATCGCCCGCTTCCAAATGCAGCCGGGCAATCGCTGATCGCAACCGTGCTAACACAGCCGCATTGTCGCCGGGCCGTGTATGCACTGTCACCACCTGCACGCGCCGTCCCCCATCGTGCAAAATCACCGAGGGCGCCTTGGTTTGCCTCAACCCGGCAATCGACCCCAAACGGGTAATCCGCCCGCCTTGTCCGGCGATGGGCAACGCCGCAAGTGCCAGTGGATCATGGCGCATCGCAGGAGGCAAGGTCACGATAATCGGCTCGACCAGCAGGCCACGATAGACCTGCCCGACAATTTGCCCAGCATAGGCGGCATGTATCGCCCCCACGACGGCGCGATCGGTCAATCCCGCCGTCGCCATCGCGCGCCGGTGCGGCGTAATCCGGATCACCGGTTGATCGGGCGGTGCCGCCAGATCGGCCGCAATCACGCCCGGTATCGCGCGTGCTAGCGCAGCAATATGCGTGGCATCTGTCGAAATTCCAGCCAAATGCGGGCCAAATACCGAAATCGTGAGCGGTGCGGTAAAACCGGATAACGTCTCGTTAATTCGTTCGGTGAGAAATGTATTGGCCCACCAGCGTAATCCCGGCACTGTTGCCAGCGTCGCCAATATTTTATCCGCCGAGGCCACCGGATGCTGGTTGCCAGATCGGCTGAGCGTAATATCAATCTCGGCCTTGTTGACCCCGGGATGACCATTGCCCAGCCGTGCCCGCCCGGCATGCAGCACCACTACCCCCACTTGCGGCAGCCGATCAAGCCGCGTGATCGCTCGGCGACCAATCGCCAGGGTGGTGTGCAGCGACGTGCCGGGGATGCCAAGGAAATGCGCAATAACATCCTGTTCGCGAAATTGCGGCAAAAACTGCGGCCGCAAAAATGGCACGCTCGCCCCGGCCACCAGCACCACCATCAGCAACGCAGCGCCCAGTGCCCGGCCATGCCGATCAACCCGCGCAGCACCACTGCTATACGCATGGCGCAGCTTTTGTCCCGCCTTGTTACCCACGAGGTTCTGGCGTCGTGTCAGCAATAATCCCGAAAGGGCAGGGGTTAAGATCAGTGCGACCATCAGCGATGATAAAATCGCAGCGATATAGGCAATGCCCAGCGGCGCAAATAACCGCCCAGCCACGCCGCCCAAGAGCAATACCGGCGTAAACATCACCGCGACCGCAAACGTTGCAAAAATAATCGCGCTGCGCACCTCCAATGATGCCAGCATAATCACCCGTAAGGGGGCTACCGGTTTTGCTAACGCCGCGTTTTCCTGCAACCGCCGTGCGATATTTTCAACATCAACAATCGCATCATCGACGACCTCGCCGAGCGCAATCGCCAACCCCGCGAGCGCCATGGTGTTCAAGGTCAGGCCAAATGCCCGCAAGCTCGCCATTGCCGCGAGCAGCGCCACCGGGATCGACACAAACGAAATCAGGGCGATCCGCCAATCACGCAAGGTGAGCATCAGCACAATCAAAATCAGCCCCGCGCCAATCAACAGCACGCGCCCCAAATCGGTCAACGCCTCACGAATGAATCCCGCCGGATCAAGCGCCTTGGGCAGCACCACCACGCCTTCGCTGCGCAAAGCGGGCGTGATCCGCGCAAGCGCCGCACCCACCCCGGCCGACACCGCGAGCGTGTTAGCGCCGCGCAACGAAGACACAATCAACAACAAGCCAGGCTGGCCATTGATCAGTGCCGCGCCAAATCGTGGCGGTGTGCTCACATGCACCCACGCTACCGCCCCCAGCGTAACCGGCACTCCACCGGCCACGCCAACCAAACTGCCCCGCAAGGCCGCCGCATCGTGTGCTTGACCATGGACCGCCAGATCAATCCGCTGTTGACCCGTATCGATAAACCCGCCGCCGAGCAGCGTGCTCGCCCGCCCCGCCGCGCGTGCAATTTGGTTGAATCCATAGTGGGGGTTAACTAACGCCGACCGCTTCACCATCACCGCCAAGTCCGGCGGGCGTGCTCCAAATATCACCACATTCGCCACCCCCGGCACCGCACGCAGCGCCGGGCGCACCAACGTATCAGCGAGGGCGGTCAGCGTTGTCAGCGAGCGGTGCGGCGCGGTCAGACCAATCTCGACCGCCGTGCCCGTCGCTGACTGCAACGGCGCAATCACCGGCACCACCCCGCGCGGTAACCCCGCCTCAATGCCCGCCAGGCGCGTCGCCACGCGGGTTTTATCCGCAGCAGCCTTGGTGCCACCGGCAAATACCAGCTGCACGGTCGAAACCCCAGCCTGCGATTGCGAGCGCATCGCGCTCAGGTCGCGCAAGCCGAACAATCCCTGCTCAATCGGCGTGGTAACTGCCCGCTCGACCCCGCGTGGCCCAAAACCCGGCGCCTCGGTCGAAATTCGAACCGTCGGCGGCGCAAATTCCGGAAACACCCCGTAATGCGCGCCGGGCAATTGCGCGATTTCGATCACGCACAACCCAGCAATCACCAGCACCACCAGCAGGCGGAATCGCAGCGCGGTGCGGATCAGCGTCGTTAACATCAAAAACCGCCCGATAATCTCATCGCCCCGCCTCGCGCACCATCAGCGACCGCAACAATCCCGCACCTTCGGTCACCACCCGCGGGTCCGCAGGCAGCGCCGTTGGCGGCACAAACAGGCTTTGCAACCGGCCATGCCGCCGGATGATCGCGCCACCCCCAACCGCTAACGTTACCGGCCTAAACTGGCCTGTTTGCGCATGCTGCACAAAAATCAACGCCCGCCCACGCCGATAAATCAACGCGCTGGCAGGCACCTGATAGCCCAATTGCACCCGTCCGGTTTGCACGGCTAGCCGCACCGATGTGCCCGCTGGCAGCGCATGGTTTGCCGTCCCATAAAAATACACCGGCACCCCAATCAGCCCGGCTTGCATCACCCCGGCCTTGCCAATCCGGGTCCAACCCGCCGCCGTGCCATCCGCCGCGTGCTGCCCATCAAAAACCAGCTCGATCAGTGGCGCCCCATGCGCCAGCGCGGTCAGCACCGTCGCCCCCCGAGCCTGATCGCCCACAATGTCAGCGCCCAAAGCCCGCCCATATCCGGCCATCGCTTGCGCGCGCAGCGCATCGAGCCGCGCCACGGCCACATCCTGCGCCGCCTGGGCGCGCTGCAACTGTGCCTGCGCGATATTGTGCCCGGCGCGATACAGCGCTTCGGCGCGGCGGGCCTGCTCGCGCGCCAAACCGGCCCGCGCCATCTGCTGCACCAGCGCCGCCCGCAAGGCCAAAATGGGTGCTACATTGCGCACAATTCCGGGCACCAAGCGCGTCGGCGTGTAGCGCACCAGCGGCAAGGCGCGCACCTTCACCCCGGCATCGTGGCGCTGTTCGGCAGAGAGGACCAGCCTTGTCGCCGATGGCTGGGCCAAAGCCGCACCCGGCAAAAATACCATCATCGCCGTCATCATCGCGACCCTTGCCGTGCCGATTCTGCTCATGCCCGATGTCTCCGAAATAAAACGACGTGCAGCGCGTCTTCTAACTTGGCGATTGCGCGCAACCGCATTGCATCCGCTTGGAGCGCTTCGCCGCGCGCCACGAGCCATTGGCGCCGCGCCGCGAGTACCCGTAATGGCCCAATCGCCCCTTGCGCGGAAGCAACCTGCGCGCTCTGCCGGTTCTGAGCCGCCGCTGCCACCAACTGGTTGGCCGATTTCAATGCCGCATCGCTGCCCGCCCGATCCGCCACGGCGCGACGAATTTGCGCCAAAGCCCGCGCCTGCGCCGCCACAAAGCGTGCCGCCGCGATGCGTCGCTGTGCCCGCGCGGCGGCAATCGGCCCTTTATTTTGGTTGAATATCGGCAAGGGCAACGAAAAATTGAGCAAATATTTGCTCTGGCCCTGATCATAATGATAGCCCGGGCCCAGAATTACGCCGGGAAATTGGTTATCAATCGCCGCCCGCAACTGATCCTGCGCCGCCTGATAGCGGTCCAGCGCCGCGATAATCGACGGGCGTTGGGTCAAAGCGCGCTGCACCGCGGCGCCCAGCTTGATCCGAACATGCACTTGCCGGGTGGCGCCGCCATCCAAGCCAATAGCGGCAAGACTGGTCGGTGAAACACCAACCGCCGCCGCCAATCCGGGTAGCGCCAGCGCGGCACGGCGCATCGCCCGCGCCCATTGCAGTTGCGCCTGCGCCGCATCCAGCCGCGCCTGCATCACCGGGGGCGCTGCGACCATACCGTGCTGATAGCGTTCTTTGATCAGCGAATAACGCAAAACGGCCAGCTTTTTGACTTGTGCGGCCAGAGCGAGACGCTGACGCGCTTGCTCAAGCGTGATCAGCGCATCGCGCACCCGGGTGCGCTCGCGCCACATCGCCTGCTCAATCAACAGCTGGGCCGCCCGATAGCGCGCCGAAGCCGCACCGATCTCGGCCTGCCGCGTCCCGAAACTGCCGATGATAAAATTGACAATCGGCCCAATTTTCAGCGGCGAGGGCATGCCATCCGTCACATTATAGCTCGGCGTCAGCGACAATACCGGGTTGGGCAGCGCCCGCGCGGTGGTCAGATCCGCGCGCGCCAACGCAACCTGCCCCTGCGCCAGCGCCAAATCCGGTCGCTCATACACCGCCACTAGCACCAGAGCCCGCAACCCATACCCGTCGCCTTGATGGGTCGGCTGCGCCGCCATCGCGGTCAAAAATCGCTGCAATCGCGGATCATTGAAATTTTTCGCCCGCAACACCGCAGCGGATTGCGCCGGATCAAGCGGGCGCGTCGTCATTCGGGCACAGCCGCTCAGCCATGCCGTCACCATCATCAGCAGCAACGCCAAGGGCTTAATCGGTCGGCATGATCGAACACGCATCGTCATCGCTTGACTGGCGCATCATCAATTGTCAATTTCACCAACGCGTGATCGCCCATTGCTCCGGTCGGCACTTCACCCTATCGAGAATCGCGAAAAAGGAGCGACTATGCGGATTTTGTTTTTGGGTGATGTATTGGGCCGCACCGGGCGCGATGCGGTCGAAGCTGCCTTGCCCGGCCTGCGCCGTGATCTCGCGATCGATCTCGCGGTGGTGAACGCCGAAAACGCTTCGCACGGCTTTGGCCTCGCCCCGGATATGGCGGAGAAAATCTTCGCCGCCGGTGCCGATGTGATCACGCTCGGCAATCATGCGTGGGATCGGCGCGAAATCATTCCCTACATCGCCCAGCAAAAGCGCCTGATCCGGCCGATCAATTTTCCAACAGGCACCCCCGGCGAGGGCATGGTCGATCTCACCCTCCCCGGCGGTCAGCGCGTGCTGGTGGTCAACGCGATGGGACGGCTGTTCATGGACCCGCTCGATTGCCCGTTCCGGGCGATGGAAACCCTGCTCACCCGTGCGCGGCTCGGCGCCACCCATGCCGCCATCCTGGTCGATTTCCACGGCGAGGCCACCAGCGAGAAAATGGCCTTCGCCCATGCGTTCGATGGGGCGGTCAGCGTGGTGCTCGGCACCCATACCCATTGCCCAACCGCCGATCACCAAGTGCTCCCCGGCGGCACCGCCTACATGTCCGATGTCGGCATGTGCGGCGATTTCGACAGCGTGATCGGCATGACCAAAGAACCCGCCATCGCCCGCTTCATCAAAAAAATGCCCGGCGAACGACTGCACCCCGCCGATGGTCCCGCGACGATTTGCGGCGCCTTTATCGAGACCGACGCCACCGGCCGCGCCATCCGGATCGAGCCGGTGCGCGTCGGTGGCCGCCTCGCCCCGGCCATGCCGGCGCGATAAGTTAGCGCTGGCGGCGCGGCATCATCCGGATCAACATCCGCTCGCCCCGCTTTTCATGGCGGATCACCGCACTCACATGCAGCACAATCAAAGCGAGCAGGCTCAAGCCCACATAAAAATGCAGCGCATAAAACAGTGTGCCGATTGCGGCATTTTTACCGACGAAAAGCGGCAATGTTACCAAGCCGAACCAAACCACCTTATGCCCATGCGCCTGGACAAACAGCACGCCGAACACCGGCATCGTGAGCACCATCGCATAAAACAGCCAATGCGCCACCGTCGAGGCAAGCCGCTCATGCCCCGGCACCGTCGCGGGCAGCGGCGGTGGCCGGTGGATCAGGCGCAGCCCCAAGCGCGCGATCATCAACACGAGCACGGTCAGACCCGTGCCCACATGCAGCATAAACAGCACTGGCCGCAGCGGCTTGGGCGCCAGATCATATTTCAAAATCAGCCCCGCCAAAATCAGTTCAATCACGGCGAGTGCGATCAGCCAATGCAGAATCTGAACAATAGTGCGATAGCGCGGTTCCATTTTTTGCTCCATGTCATGCGTTGGATCATCAATGCTTTGAATAAGTATCATCGAGGGCGCTATAGCCCGATCTCCCTATCAATTCGATGGGACCGCCCGATAATTTTTCAAGCCGGACAGGATGGATGGATCGCGACGCACCAATGTTAGCCGCCCATGCCGATTGGAGCGTCAATCCGGCGAAACGCATCATCACCACGGCAAAACGCCGCGCCGGTCGCTGGTTGGTGGCCGCGCCCGCGCCGGTCGGTCCCCCGGGCGATCTGCTCGCCACGCTGTTGCATAAGGCAGCCGGCACCCCGGTCGCTTTCGGTGCGGATTTCCCGCTCGGCTTGCCCCGTGCTTACGCCGACCGCGCGGCGATAACCGATTTTCCGGCCTGGCTGCGCGCCCTGCGCCCAAACGACCCCTTGTTTCGCGTCTGCGACAGCCCAGCGGAAATATCCCTCGCCCGCCCATTTTATCCGCGCACCCGCGTCTCCGGCGCCGGGCATTTGGCCGCCCTGGCGCAGGCGTTAGGCCTCGCGGACCCGCAAGATTTGCGCCGCGCCGTCGATCACCCCACCGCCCATCGTCCCGGTGGCGCACCGCTGTTCTGGACCCTCGGCGCCAATCAATGTGGCAAAGCCGCCTTATCGGCCTGGCGCGATTGCCTGTTGCCCGCCTTCGCCGCGCAAATACCGCTCAGCCTCTGGCCGTTCGACGGCGATTTTTGCGCCTTGCTGCATCCGGCGCACATCGTCATCGCCGAGACCTACCCCGCCGAATCCCTGGTGCAGCTTGGTCTCGTGCTGCATGGCAGCAAGCGCAAACAGGCCGACCGCCAAGCTCTCGCCCCCGATCTCCGGCGCACCCTTGCGCGTCTGCACGCCGATCCAAGCCCCGCCTTGGAAATTGCCATGACCAAGGGTTTCGGCCCGACCCAAACCGGCGAGGATCAATTCGATAGTCTGCTCGGCGCGCTGAATGTCATCGCCATCCTCAACGGCGCGCCCGATCGCGCGCCCGCGCAACGCCCTATCGACCCGGTCGAAGGCTGGGTGCTGGGTCAGGTTGATCCGCCGATGATGCGCCCGCCGGTTCCACCGCTTGCATCAAGCAAGCCGCAGCCGGATCGCCAGCCTCGCGCAGCCCGGCGATCACCCCTTGCCGATCCGCCAATGACCGATTCTGACTGAGCTTGCGCTTGCCGATCAGGCTGGTGATGGTGAGTTCAATCCCGATAATCGCCTTGAGTTGCGCCGCGATATAATCCGCCGGCGCATCATCCACCCGCCATGGCGTTGCGCGCGTCGCCTCATGATGATCGGTCAGCGTTGTCACAATGCCGTGCAGCTCAGTTGGGTCGTCGATCAACCGCACGGAGCCCGCCGCGTGCACCGCCTGATAATTCCACGTCGGCACCACCCGCCCGGTCTCGCGCTTGGTCGCATACCAGCTCGGCGAGACGTAAAAATCATCCGCCTGAAAAATCACCATCGTTGGCGCGCCATCGCGCAACGCGTGCCAATGTTTGTTGGCCCGCGCCATATGCCCGACCAGCCGGCCGCACGGCCCCGGTTCCGGCGCGTAGCAGAGCGGCAAATGGGTCGCTTCAATCCCCGAGGCCGTCGCGCTAACCAAAATCGGCAGCCGGGCGGCGCGCATGATCGCGGCCATTTCATCCTGATCCTCGGTGCGAAACGACGCTGGATTATACATCGCCCGCCCCGTTCGCCCGCAGCGTCGCCCGCACCGCCTGCTCAGGCACGCCCCGATCGGTGAAAGCCTGCCCCACACCGCGCGCGAGCACGAACGCAAGCTTGCCATCGCGCATTTTTTTGTCGTTGCGCATATGGCCAATCAACCCATCCACGCTGCCCGCCGGAATTCGGTTCGGTAACCCGATTTGTGCCAAATGCGCCGCCACCTGCTCGGCCAAGCCCGCCGGGCAAAACCCCAGAACCGCCGAGAGATGCAGCGCGCACACCAATCCAATCGCCACCGCCTCGCCATGCAGCAACGCCGCGCCATAGCCGGTCTCTGCCTCAAACGCATGGGCAAAACTATGACCCAGATTGAGCAACGCCCGACCATTTTCCGGTGCCTGCTCATGCGGGTCCGCCACCACCACCCGCGCCTTGAAGCGCACCGCCCGGCTGATCGCCTGACGCTGCGCCGCCGCATCCCCCTCAATCACGGCCAGCCCGTGCGCGAGGCACCATTCAAACAAATCCGGCTCGGCAATCAGCCCGGCTTTCAGAATTTCCGCATAGCCCGCCGCGCGCTCACGCCGGGGCAGGGTGCGCAGCGTCGCACTATCGATCAGCACGATGCGCGGCTGATGAAACGCGCCGATCAGGTTTTTGCCGTGGCGCGAGTTGATCCCGGTTTTGCCACCCACGCTGGAATCCACCTGTGCGAGCAGCGAGGTCGGAATTTGCGCAAACGGTAAGCCGCGTAGCGCGCTGGCGGCGGCAAACCCGGCCAAATCGCCAATCACCCCACCGCCGAGTGCGATAATTGCGCTCCGCCGCTCCGGTTTGCAGGCCAGAATATCCTCAATCAACGCGCTAAACTGCGCGATCGATTTCGAACCTTCGCCCGGCGGCACGATCAGCGCCTGATGCGCGAAGCCGTTTTGCGTTAAACTCTGCTGCAACGGTGCCAGATAATGCGCCGCCACATGCTGATCGGTGACAATGATCGCACGACGCTGCGGCAAATGCGCCGCCAAATATTTCCCAGCATCGGTGAGCAAATTTTCGCCGATCAGCACCCGATAGGGCGCATCAGCCAATGCAACCGCGATGTCCTCGGGCGGCTGGAACTGGGTCAGGGCTTCCAAAGCGGCTTGAGCGGTCATAGCGGGAGCCTCCGATGTGCTGTCAATGACAATATCCGCCTGTGCGTAAATCGGGCTGCGCGCCGCTTCAAGAGCGGTTAGAATTGCCGCAGGATCGCCCTGATTGAGCAACGGCCGATGGTGGCGCCCCACCACGCGGCTCAACAGCAGGGCAATCGGGGCGCGCAACCAGATCGAGCGCGCGGTGCGCCGGATCAGCGCACGGGTCTGCTCATCGATAAATGCACCACCGCCGGTCGCCAGTACAATCGGCGCGCCGGCCAATAGTTGGCCGATAATCCGCCGTTCTGCGCCGCGAAAGGCCGCCTCGCCATGGCGCGCAAAAATCTCGGCAATGCTCATGCCGAGTTCCTGCTCAATCACCGTGTCGGAATCATGGAATGTCAGCCCCAGCCGGTGCGCCAGCAGCCGCCCAATGGCTGATTTGCCGCTGCCCATCAACCCGACCAGCACGATACTCCGATCCGCCGATCCGGCGGGTATCGGCGGCGTGGGGTGCGCGGGGAGGGGCGGGGTGGGGTTGTGCTGCATAACGGTCGCGGCTTACCACATTCGTAGCATGGCGATAGAGCGGCATATCGAAGCATTCCTGGAATTACTCGCCGCCGAGCGCGGCGCGGCCGGCAATACGATTCTCGCCTACCGCACTGATCTGGAAAGCTTCGCCAGCTTCTGCGCCGCCGCTGGCCAGATGATCACGACCGCCGATCATGCGCTGATCGCCGATTATCTCGCCGCCCTGGCTGCCGCCGGGCTTGCCGCACGCAGCCAAGCGCGCAAACTCTCTAGCCTGCGCCAATTCTACCGGTTTTTGCTCCGCGATGGCGTGCGCACCGATGACCCGACCGATCAAACGACCGCGCCCCGTCTTGGCTTGTCGCTGCCGAAATTTCTGGCCGAAGCCGAAATCGATCAGCTTTTTGCCGCAGCGTCCGACCTCCCCGGCCAGCAGGGGCGGCTCGCCCGCGCTGGTTTGGAAATTCTCTACGCCACCGGCTTGCGGGTGTCCGAATTGCTCAGCCTGCCCGCCAACGCCCTATCCTCTGATGCGGCAATTCTGCTCATTCGCGGCAAAGGCGGGCGCGAACGCATCGTCCCACTATCGAACGCCGCCCGCAACGCCGCTGCCGAGTTGCGCGCTCACCATGCCAAAGCGACCCGCTTCCTGTTTCCCGGCCGCAACCCCGCCGAGGCCATGACCCGCCAAGGCTTTGCCCTAATCCTCAAACGCGTCGCCCTGAAAGCCGGGCTGGACCCCGCACGCATCTCGCCTCATGTGCTGCGCCACGCCTTCGCCTCGCATTTGCTCGCCCATGGTGCCGATTTGCGCAGCCTGCAAATGCTGCTCGGCCATGCCGACATCGCCACCACCCAAATCTACACCCATGTCCTCGCCGAACGTCTGCAACGGCTGGTCGATTCGCATCACCCGCTCGCCCTCAATGTCTCCTCATCGCGCCGCCGCGATGATTGATGCAGCCGCAATTTCGCACCAATCCGCCGCGCCAAGCTGCGCGCCACCGCCCTAATTTTTTCGTCATCCGCCTCGATATCCGGGCTATGGATCAAGTCCAGCCTGAGAAATCTTTTCGCCGCCCGATTCAAGGATCGATGCGCCTGCAGCGCCGCGAGCGTGGTGGTCGGCTCATCGACCAGCATTGCCACGAAGCACGGCGCCGCATGCGGCCCGCGCACGCCGAGCGCCGCCTTTAAGGTCATAAAACCCGAAGTCAGGCTCGCCACATCATCGCGCAGCAACAGCACCAAAAAATCAGCCACCTCCTTTGGCACAGCAATCATACGGCCAATGGTCTCGGTCCTGATCACCACATCGACAGGCTCGTCCTCGTCGCAGCCGGGCGGATCGATCGCGGCAAGAAAGCCGGATTTTTCAAGAGCCGCCACCAGGGCGGTGGTCAAAGTAGGATGGCGACGTGTCGCCAGAACAAGAACGCGGCGGGGTCGAAACATCGGATCACTCCATGCGGATCATCGGGCAAAAGCTGATGGCTGAAGCCGATTTTCGGCGTGGAACCCGGCGGGAGTGGCCAAGCAAAAGCGGCCCTCATGCTCGGTAAAACATCATATCCGGCCATGCTCGGATGCACCATCGGGTGAGGCATGGCCGGGCCGATCAAATCGCCGCGATAGTGCGAATTCGCACCCGTGGCATAATTTCCGTCTGCGCCAAAACCGGCGTGGTCGGCTGTATCCGCTCGATCACCGCCCGAATATGGCTGCGCAGCGCTGCACTCGTCAGCAAGACCGGCGATTCCCCTTCGCGCGCTGCCGTTTCGAACACTTGGCTAATGCGCTTGATCAAATCAGATAAGCGTGACGGCGGCAGCGCCAATTGCCGCTGATCGGGCGGGCCAACCAGCGCTTCGGCTAATTCCTGCTCCCATTCCGGGCTTAGCACCACTAACGGCAAATAGCCCTGCGGCCCCAAATACGCATCGCTCAACTGCCGGGCAAGGCGCGTGCGCACATGGGCGGCAATAATCGGCACCGCACGGATCTGCATCGTCCACGCTTCCTGAATCCCTTCCAAAATCGTTGCTAGATCCCGGATCGACACACGCTCGGCCAGCAAGGCCTGCAACACCCGCTGCACCGTGCCCACCGTCACTTGGCTCGGGATCAAATCCGCAATCAAGCGTTGTTGCTCACGCGGCAAATCATCCAGCAATTTCTGCGTCTCCGCGTAAGAGAGCAGTTCCGACATGTTATCTTTCACAATCTCGGTCAAATGGGTGGTCAGCACACTCGCCGGGTCCACCACCGTGCAGCCTTTGGCCATCGCCACATCGCGCTGCGACGGATCGATCCAGAGTGCCGGCAAGCCGAACGCGGGCTCCGTTGTCGCCTCGCCCTCAATCGTCGGCAAGGCAGCGCCCGCACGCATCGCTAACACCTGCCCCGGCCGCAACTGCCCGCGCCCCGCCTCAATCTCTTTGATCCGGATGACATAGGTGTTGGCCGGAAGCTGCATATTATCCTGAATTCGCACCGGCGCCAAAATGAACCCCATCTCGGTTGCAATCGCCCGCCGCAATGCCTTAATCTGCTCGGTGAGGCGTGGCGTGTCGCCCCCGGCCAGCACCAGCAGCCCATAACCCAGCTCCAGCCGGATCGGTTCGATTTTCAACGCATCGGCAATCGGCGGTTCAGTCAAGGTCGGCTCGGTCGCCACCGCATCGGCAGGCATCGCAGGCGGATGCTTCCAACGCTGCCACGCCCCAAGCCCCGCCAAGGCCGCCAGCCCGGCAAACGGAATGAATGGCAGCCCTGGCACCAAGGCGAGGCAAAGTGCTGCCGCCGCCGCAAGCCCCAGCGGCTTGGGTGTGCGGCCCAGCTGCGCCACCAAATTCGCATCCGCACTGCCCTCGGTCGCCCCTTTGGTCACCACGATACCTGCGGCAATCGAGACCAGCAAAGCCGGAATTTGCGAAACCAGCCCTTCACCAATCGATAGGGTGGTAAAATCGGCCGCCGCATGCGCGAGCGACATGTCCTTTTGCAACACCCCGATCACAAACCCGCCGACAATATTGATCGAGGTGATAATCAGCGCCGCAATCGCATCACCGCGCACAAATTTCGCCGCCCCATCCATCGCGCCATAAAAGCCGCTCTCTTGCTCAAGCTCCGTGCGCCGCCGCCGCGCCGTGACCTCGTCAATCGCGCCGGAATTCAGCTCCGCATCAATCGCCATCTGCTTGCCTGGAATCGAGTCCAAGGTAAACCGCGCCGCCACCTCGGCAATGCGGCTGGACCCTTTAGTAATCACCACAAAATTCACCACCAGCAAGATCGCAAACACGATCAGGCCGATGATCAAATCACCCCCCATCAAAAACCCACCAAATGCCGCAATCACATGCCCGGCGGCATCCACCCCCTCGCTCCCATTCGACAAAATCAACCGCGTCGCGGCAATATCCAGCGCGAGGCGCAGCAAGGTGGTGAGCAGCAACACGGTCGGGAAACTGGTAAAATCGAGCGGTCGGCGAATGAACAGCGCAACCATCAGCACCAAAATCCCGCCGGTAAATGACAACGACAGCCCGGTATCGAGCAAAAATGTCGGCAGCGGAACAATCAGCACCGAAATAATGAATACCACGCTGATCGCCAGCCCGATATCGGTGCCAAATCGCAGCTTTTTCAAATGCTGAAGCCAAGGGAATGACGATAACATGCTCTCTCCTTTAGGCCGCAACGCCGGTGCCAGCACTCGGCACGCTTGCGCCATGCGCGGCATAGTCGCGTAATTTATTGCGCAAAGCGCGAATCGAAATACCCAAAATATTGGCCGCATGGGTGCGATTACCCAAGCAATGGCGCAATGTTTCCAAAATCAAAGCTTGCTCCACCTCCTCCATGCGCCGTCCCACTAACGTCGCAATCTCACACGCAACCGGTTCACCGCCCAAAGAAGTCGTAATCGGCGCCGGGGTCGGTTGGGTCTGCCCCAGATCAAGCTCCAAATCGGCCACATCGACCAGCGCATCGGCACTCAACAGCACAGCCCGGTGCATGATATTCTGCAATTCTCGCACATTGCCCCGCCAGCCATAACGCATCAGCTGCGCTTGCGCCGCGCCCGACAGGCGCTTGTCGCCAAGCCCGTTCGCTGCCGCATATCGATCCAGAAAATACCGTGCAAGGGGCAAAATATCACCCGGCCGTTCGCGCAGCGACGGGATTTTCAGCGTAATCACGCCAAGGCGAAAAAACAGATCCTCCCGAAACCGCCCGAGAGCCATCTCATCTGCCAGATTGCGATTGGTCGCCGCAATAATCCGCACATCAACAGGCACCGGGCGGTCCCCGCCCACCCGATCAATCATCCGTTCTTGGAGCGCGCGCAGCAATTTGGATTGCAGCCGCAAATCCATCTCCGCGATCTCATCGAGCAATAATGTGCCCCCATGCGCCGCCTCGAACTTGCCAATCCGCCGCGCCAGCGCACCAGAAAACGCACCCTTTTCATGGCCAAATAGCTCGGATTCCAGCAACGCCTCGGGAATTGCCGCGCAATTAATCGCAATAAACGGCCCATCCGCCCGCGCCGATTGCCGGTGAATATGCAGCGCCAAAACCTCTTTACCCGTGCCACTCTCGCCGGTGATCAGCACCGAGGCCGCCGAACGCGCGACAAGCTGGGCACGTTCGAGCACCGCCAGCATCGCCGGATCGGCAACAACCAAGTCCTCACCGGGATTATGGGCAACAGCACTCAGCATTGCCGCAATCAAATCCGGGTCCGGCGGCAGCGGCAAATAATCGCGCGCCCCCGCCTCAATCGCCGCAATCACCAAAGCCTCATCGGCAACGGCACTCGCCGCAATCACCGGCACCGCAAACCGCTCCGCCGCCAAGCCTTTGATCAGGGCCGCAATACCGCACGCAATATCGGCAATCACCAAATCAAACTGCGCCCGTCCGCGTAGCACCAGCAACGCCTCCGCCATGGTATCAGCCTGATCGATCCGCGCGCCACGATTGATCGCGATGCGCGCTGCACCCCCCAATTCGCCCGCTAACGACCCGATAATCAGGATACGCATGGACCCGTTCACCCCGCCCGATCAGATTTGACGATCTCGGTCATCGTAATGCCAAGGCGGGTTCCCTCGATAATCACGATCTCCCCGCGCGCAACCAGCCGGTTATTGACAAACACATCGATCGGATCACCGACCTTTCGATCGAGCTCAACGACCGCACCGCGCCCGAGCTTCAAAATCTGGCTCACCTGCATCGTCGCTCGCCCCAGCACTGCACTCACCAGCACCGGAATATCATACACCGCGTCTAACTCGCGCGAAGGCCGGATTGGTTCCCCACCGTCATGATGCGCCCCCGGCGCTATCGTCGCCATCGCCGCAGCGATCATCGCCGGTGCCGGCTCTTGACTATCTATCGCTGCAGGGACGGCTTCTGTGATGTTAGATGACAAGTTCGTCTTCCTTTCCAGGTCCAATATCGATCTCACCCGACGCGGCAAGCTCTTTGGTCACCGCAATAATCGAGAGCTGTGCGGCATCAACATCGCGCATTTTAACCGGGCCCAGTGCCTCGATATCATCGCGCAGCATTTTGCCAGCCCGCTCCGATAGATTATTGAAAAACAAATCCTTGATCTTGTCGGACGCGCCCTTCAGCGCAATCGGCAATTTGTCCTTCTCCACCGCCCGCAAAATTGCCTGAATCGCGGTGGGGGATAGTCGGCCCAAATCCTCAAAGGTGAACATCAACGAGCGGATGCGCTCTGCTGTCGGCGCATCGCGCGCTTCAATTTCACCAAGCAATTTCGCTTCCATCTGCCGTTCAAAGGCATTGAAAATATCCGCCATGCGGGTGAACGGGTCGACTTCGGCGCGCTTGCCCATATTGACAATGAAATCAGCCTTGAGCGAGCGTTCCACATCCTCCAAAACCTCGCGGGGCACTCCATCGATGCGCAGCATCCGCTCGATCACCTCGAGTGTGCGCGGTTCGGGCAAAATGCTCAACACCCGCGCCGCATGTCCGCTATCAAGCCGCGATAAAACCAGCGCCGCCGTTTGCGGATGTTCGGCTAACAAATAATTCGCGAGCATCTGGTCATCAACCTTCGCGAGCTTGTCCCAAATGCTCTTGCCCGCAGGTCCTCGAATATCCTCAAGAATTTGGTCGGCCCGCTCAGCAGGCATGGTGTTGCGAAGCAGTTTTTCAGCAACATCATACGATCCGGCAATACCGCCCTCGTGCTGCATCCGATCTGTGAATGAATCGCAAATCGCATTCAACGTTTCGCGTGGCACCACCCCTAAACCCGCCATCGCCGCTGAAATTTCGCGAATTTCATCATCGCGCATCAACGACAATAACTTGCCCCCCTGCGCCTCGCCCACCGCGAGCAGCAAAATCGCCGCCCGGGCCGGGCCCGCAATCATCCCCAATCGTGGATCACTCATGCCGCCACCTCCTCGGTTAACCAATGACGCAGCACCGAGACCGAGGCTTCAGGATTTTCCTCGATCATCGCAATCACGTGCTCCAGACCGTTCGGCGCCCCGAGCCGTCGTGTCGCCGGCCCGAGCAAACCGCTGGTCGGCGGTGATTCAACCTCTAACAGCGCATCTGCCTCCGGCGCGTCGATCATGGTTGACGCGTCGGGCTCGCGCTGCGTCTCATCCAAAACCTTGCGGAGCATGGGTTTGAACACCAGGAACAAGGCAGCAAGCCCAATCAAGCCGGTAATTAGCGTGCGCAACACCGGGATCATCGCACCGCTCCGCATCAATCGCGCGATGAATGAGGGGCCAGCCGGGATCGGCACCGGCGGGGCAAACCGCAGAGACTGCACATCCACGACATCGCCGCGCGCCTTGTCATAACCAATCGCCGCCTCGACCAGCTTGCGCAATTGCGCAAGCGTCGCCGCCGAGCGCGGCCGCCACACGGTCTTGGCTTTCGCGCCCTTACCGGTCGTCGTGGTCACGCCATCAACAATCACCGCAACGCTCAACCGCTTGATGGTCGGCGCCGCATGCACCACATGCTCGACCGTTTTGTTGATCTCGTAATTGGTCACCCGGCTCGACCGATTGCGCCGATCCTGCCGCTTGGGCTGGTTCGACGTCGTCTTGGCCCCGGGCAAATTATTTTGCACCGAAACGGTCTTATTTTGCCCATCCACCCGGTCACTGGTGGAGTCACTGGTCTGCCTGCTGCGCACCACCTGACTTTTCGGATTATAGCGCGTTGCCAAACGATTGGTCCGATCAAAATTCATCGATATCGTCGTGACCACCCGCGCCTTGCCCGGCCCAATCGCTGCCGTCAGCAAATCGCGCACGCGGTGCGACAAGGCCCGTTCGGTTTGGCTGCGAATGGCGGCCTCATGGGCGTTGAGCAACAGGCTGGACGCTTGCCCCGCGCTGGCCAGCAACTCGCCCCGATCATCAGCAATGGTGATATTATCGGGCTGCAAGCCCGGCACTGATGATGCCACCAAATTCAAAATGGCATTCACGCTCTGCTGATCGAGCGGCACCGCGCCCGCGAGGCTGAGCATCACGCTCGCCCGCGCCGGCTGGGTGGTCAGGCTGAACGCCGCACGATGCGGCAGCACCACCTGCACCCGCGCCGCGCGCACCCCATGGATCAGCGTAATCGTCCGCTCAAGCGATCCATCGATCGCCCGCGTCTCATTGATGCGGTCCAAAAATGACGAGCCGGTGAGCGGATTCTGATGATCGAACAAGGCAAACCCCGTCGAATTACCCGCCGGCAGATTTTTCTCCGCGAGCAACAGCCGGGCCTGATCGCGCGCCCCCGGGGTCACCATGATCGCATGGCCGCCCTCGGCAATCCGATACGGAATATGCCCCGCTTTCAACGCCGCCGCGATTTTCGCGGAGTCACCCAGGCTCAACCCGCTATAGAGCATCGCATTGGCCGAAGCCCCGCCACTGAGCGCCACCGCAGCCATCAAGGCCAGCACGGCAATGGCAATGCCCGCCAAAGCGGCCAGCTTCGTGCGGCCCAACCCACGCAAATTGTCCAGCAATTTGTTCATGAGCCGATCCTGGCGCGGTGCCGATGGGGCGCTGATGGTCGGGAGGGCACATAGTCAAACTCGGGCATTACAGATTCCTGCGGTTACGACGTTTTTGCCGTGAACGCAGAATGACCGCTGAAAATAACTATTCGGTTAACGCTCGGCAGAATTTGCCGGGTCGCGACGCTCGGCAAAAAATTCCCGCAACAGCGCCATTGAGGCGCGCTCTTCCACCCCGCCAATCACTTCGGGCCGATGATGGCAGGTTGGATGCTGAAAAATCCGAGGCCCGTGCTCAATCCCGCCCGATTTTGGATCATAGGCGCCAAACACCACCCGCTCGATTCGAAACAGCGCCAGCGCAGCCGCGCAAAGCGGGCAGGGCTCCAATGTCACGGTGAGGGTGCAGCCCGGCAGAAATTTCCCCCCCAGCCGCTCACGCGCCGCGCGCAACACCAGCATCTCCGCATGCGCGGTCGGATCAGCCAACGCCTCCACCCGATTCCCCGCCGCCGCAATCACCGCGCCGCTGGCATCGGTCAACACCGCCCCCACCGGCACCTCGCCCCGCAGGGCGGCCGCGCGCGCTTCCAGCAAGGCAAGCTGCATAGGCGTCATACGCTTCTCTTGCCTCGACCCTGCTTGCCGGTCTAGACCGTGCGATGACCCATCGACCCACCATTGGCCTGACCCTCGATGCCGAGGCCCCGGGCGGCTACTCCAAATTCCCCTGGTATGCGCTGCGCTGTAACTATGCCGAGGCCATCGCCGCCGCTGGTGGCCTGCCCGTCACTTTGCCGCATCTCGCAGCACTCGCCCCGCATTATCTCGATCATATCGACGCGCTGATCATCACCGGCGGCGCCTTCGATGTCGATCCCGCTTTGTACGGCGCCGATCAACGCCACCAATCGGTCGCGCTCAAACCCAGCCGCACCAGCGCCGAATTATCGCTCCTGCACGGCGCGCTCGCCCGCAACATGCCGGTGCTCGGCATTTGTGGCGGCGAACAACTCCTCGCCGTCGCCCTTGGCGGCACCCTGATCCAACATATCCCGGATGCCGTGCCGAACGCCCTTGCCCATGAGCAGCCCAACCCGCGCGATCAACCGGGTCACAGCATCGCCATCACCCCCAATACCCGCCTCGCCGCCATCACCGGCGCCACTTCCATGGCCGTCAACTCCTCCCATCACCAAGCGGTGCGCGATCCGGGCCCCCGCCTGATCGTCAACGCTATCGCACCAGACGGCGTGATCGAAGGCATCGAATCGCCCGATCACCGATTCTGCCTCGGCGTCCAATGGCATCCCGAATTCCAGATCGATCCGGGCGATCAGCGCCTGTTCGCCGCCCTCATCGAGGCCGCCCTATGACCAAATCCGCAGCGCGCCCACCCAAACCCGGCCCAACCCAACCGGACTCAACCCAACCGGATCCAACCGGGCCAGTCGGCGAACGCATCGCCAAATATCTCGCCCGCGCAGGCGTCGCCAGCCGCCGTGACGCCGAACGCATGATCGAAGAAGGTCGCGTCGTCCTCAACGGCACCCTGATCACCCACCCCGCCACGTTCGTGGTCGCGGGCGATCAAATCGCCGTTGATGGCGCCCTGATCGGCGAACCGGCGCGCACCCGCCTCTGGCGCTATCACAAGCCAGACGGCCTGCTCACCACCCATCGCGATCCCGCCGGCCGCCCCACCGTATTCGAGCGCCTACCCAAGGACATGCCCCGCGTGGTCAGCGTCGGTCGGCTCGATTTGAACAGCGAAGGGCTCCTGCTCCTCACCAATGATGGCGCCTTGGCCCGCCGCCTGGAACTGCCCAGCACGGGCTGGCACCGCCGCTACCGCGTGCGCGTCTATGGCATGGTCGATTCCGAGCGCCTCGCCGCCCTCAGCCAGGGCATCACCGTCGACGATGTGCGCTATGGCCCGATCACGGCGGAGGTCGATTCCGCCTCTGGCGCTACCGCTTGGCTCTCGGTCAGCATCACCGAAGGCAAAAACCGCGAAATCCGCAAAGTCATGGCCGCCCTCGGCCTGCAAGTCACCAGACTGATCCGCGTCGCTTACGGCCCGTTCCAGCTTGGCAATCTCGCCGTTCGCACCGTCGCGGAGGTCAACCCGAAAGTCCTGCGCGAGCAATTGCCGCGCCCCGCCGAGCCGCTGACCGCCGCCGCCAAGCGCGCCCAGCGCAGCCGCACGCCGTAATGGCGCTCCGCCTGATCGCGGGCGCCTGGCGCGGGCGGGTGCTGGAAACCCCCACCGGCGCCATCACCCGGCCTAGCTCTTCGCGCGTGCGTCAAGCCTTGTTCGACATGCTGGCCCACGCCCCGTGGGCTGATGGCGGCGTGATGGATCGCCCGGTGCTCGATGTGTTCGCCGGCTCCGGCGCGCTCGGCCTCGAAGCCCTGTCGCGCGGCGCATCCCGCGCAGGCTTCATCGAACAGGATCGCACCGTGCTCGCCGTGCTCCAGCGCAACATCGCCGCCTGCCGCGCCATCGAGCAATCGCGCCTCACCGCCGCCGACGCGCTCGCCCCGCCGCGTGCGCAAACCCCCTTCGCCGTGATCCTGCTCGACCCGCCTTACGGGCAAAATCTGGTGCCCCAAGCCATCGCCGCCTTGCACCGCACCGGCTGGCTCGCCCCGCACGCGCTGATCGCCGCTGAACTCGGCCGGGACGATCCGCTGCCCGATCATCCGCTCCTCGCCGAGCGCAGCCACGGCCCGGCCCGGCTGATTTTCTACCTCAACCCCAATCGGTAATCCCCGCCCGGCGCGCCAAGCCGCGCACCCGCCAGGCCCAAACTGCGAATGGCACCAACGGCGCCGCCAGAGCGAGCAGTTTCACAACGGACCCGACATGCAAAAACACCAGCAGCGACAGGCCGCCAAACAGAGCAAACCCCCAATAAATCAGCGCAATCCAGCGCGCATCCATCCCGGCCCGATGGGCAATCTGATATAAATGACCGCGATGCGCCTGCGCCACATTACGCCCCTGCACCCCGCGCCGCGCCAGCGTCACCGCCACGTCCAGCAACACGCCCGAGAGCAATAACGGGACCACCAGGAACGATAACGTCACATGCTGATCCTGCGTCGCCGCAATGCCCAGCAGCGAGAGCATGAAGCCACAAAATTGACTGCCCACATCGCCCATGAAAATCCGCGCCCGTGGATAGTTGAACGGCAAAAACCCCGCCACCCCACCGGCCAGCAGCAATGACGCGGTATAGACAAAAAACCCGCCATGCAGCCCCGCAATCACCGCCAGAAATAAACACGCAATCAGCGTCGTCCCCGCCGCCAGCCCGTCCAACCCATCGATGAAATTCATCGCATTGGTGACAATCATGATCCACAGGATCGAAAGCACCGGCCCGGCCCAACCCAGCCGCACCACCCCCAGCACCGGCAGCGCCACATGATGCACGGCAAGCCCCGCCCATACTGCCACCAAAGCTGCGCCCAATTGCGCCGCCAATTTCACCAGAAACGGGAAATCAAAAATATCATCGAGCAGCGAAACCACGGCAATCAAAAACGCCGCCGCAATCACCCCCAAAAACAGCGGCGCTGCCAAGCGTGACACCTCGCCATACCGGTATAACAATAAAATACCGAGCAAAAATGCCGCAACAATACCAACGCCGCCCGATTTCGGCGTGGTTTTCGCATGCGCCTTGCGCGCATCGGGCCGGTCCGGCACCCCCACCGCGATCATGATTTTCACCATAATGCCGGAAAACAGCGCAAGCCCCGCCAGCAGCGCCAAATGGCGCGGCAAGGCAAGGGCGGCAAAGCTGGTGTGCGGCACAATCATCGGGCGGGCATCACCTCAATCACGATCAACAGGCCACCCATGCCGCCAGCAAGATCGCGCCTGCAGGCGCGCCGCCGCAGGGCGCCGGGAGTTTTTACGGTGCGATATCGGCCCGGCTCGCCGCCCGCGCCGCCACACTGGCCGGCGTTGCGGCAATCAAGCCCTGCATGGCGCTAATATCGGCCTGATCAAGGCCACATTCGCCCAACCAAGCACGCAAATCCGCCTCATTCACCTCGCTCGGCCGCATAATCGCATCGGCCAGCACCGTGCAGCGCGTCTCGGTTACCTCGGCAAAGCCGCCGCGCACCAAAAACCGGTCGATCATCTCATTGCCCTGATACAAATCGATCAATCCGGGCCGCAGCACGGTGATCAGCTTGGAATGACCGGGCAGCACGCCCAAATCGCCTTCCGCGCCCGGAATTACCACCATATCCACGTCCTGTGCCAGCAGGCGCCGTTCCGGGCTCAATATATCGAGGGCGACGGCCATGGCCCGATCAAACCTTCGCGTTCATCTGATCGGCCTTGGCCACCGCATCTTCGATGGTGCCGACCATATAAAACGCCGCTTCCGGCAAATGATCATACTCGCCCGCGCAAATCGCCTTGAAGCTGCGCACCGTATCGGCCAGCGGCACGAAAATCCCCGGCGAGCCGGTGAACACTTCCGCCACATGGAACGGTTGGGACATAAAGCGCTCGATTTTGCGCGCCCGCGCCACGATCAATTTATCGTCCTCGGACAATTCATCCATGCCCAAAATCGCAATAATATCCTGCAACCCTTTATAGGTTTGCAAAATTTTCTGCACTTCGCGCGCGGTATTGTAATGCTCTTCACCAACGATCATCGGATCAAGCGAGCGAGAGGTCGAATCCAGCGGATCCACCGCCGGATAAATCCCCTTTTCCGAAATCGCCCGGTTCAACACCGTGGTCGCGTCCAAATGCGCGAACGAGGTCGCCGGCGCCGGATCGGTCAAATCGTCGGCGGGCACGTAAATCGCCTGCACCGAGGTGATCGAACCCTTCTTGGTCGAGGTAATCCGCTCCTGCAACGCGCCCATATCGGTCGCGAGCGTCGGCTGATAGCCCACCGCCGAGGGGATGCGCCCGAGCAGCGCGGAGACTTCCGCACCCGCCTGAGTGAAGCGGAAAATATTATCGACGAAAAACAGCACGTCTTGACCTTCTTGGTCACGGAAATATTCCGCCATGGTCAAACCCGACAGGCCAACCCGCATGCGCGCACCCGGCGGCTCATTCATCTGGCCATAGACCAGCGCCACTTTCGAGCCTTCGGTGGTGTTGTCGCCGAGCTTGATCACCCCGGCATCGATCATTTCGTGATACAAATCATTGCCCTCGCGGGTCCGCTCGCCCACCCCGGCAAACACCGAAACGCCGCCATGGCCTTTGGCGATATTATTGATCAGTTCCTGGATCAGCACGGTCTTGCCGACACCCGCGCCGCCGAACAGGCCGATTTTACCGCCCTTCAAATACGGCGCCAGCAAATCGACCACTTTGATGCCGGTCACCAGCACTTCCGCCGAGGTCGATTGCTCATCAAATGCCGGCGCATCACGATGGATCGGCATGGTCTGCTTCGCGCCAATCGGCCCGCGCTCATCAATCGGCTCGCCAATCACGTTGAGAATCCGCCCCAGCGTCTCTGGCCCCACCGGCACCTCAATCGCATTGCCGGTATCAGACACCGCCGCCCCGCGCGCGAGACCATCGGTGCTATCCATGGCAATGCAGCGCACCGTGCGCTCGCCAATTTCCTGCGCCACTTCGAGCACCAACCGGCGATCGCCGATTTTGGCCTCCAGCGCGTTCAAAATGAACGGCAGCTCGCCCTCGAATTGCACATCCACCACCGGACCCATAATTTGCGTAATCCGGCCAGTCATATTTTTGGTCATTTATCGGTTTCCTGTCAGTCCTGCAGAGCGAAATCAGAGCGCTTCCGCGCCCGAGATGATTTCGATCAATTCGCGTGTGATATTGGCTTGGCGGGTTCGGTTATAGTTCAAGGTCAGCCGGTTGATCATGTCGCCAGCATTGCGGCTGGCATTATCCATCGCGGTCATCCGCGCGCCATGCTCACCGGCCGCACTATCGAGCAAGGCACGGTAAATCTGCACCGCCAGATTGCGCGGCAGCAGCGCATCGAGCACCCCGCCATCATCCGGCTCAATCTCATAATCCTCAACCGGCTCCGCCTGTCGCCCGGCCTCGGCGCGTCGATTATCATTGGCAACATCGGGCTGATGGGTCGGGATCAGCGGCATCATGGTCGGGCGCTGGGCAATCACCGACACGAAATGATTGTAAAACAGCGTGCAAATATCAAAGCCGCCTTGCTCGAACTCTTCCACCAGGCGCTGGGCAATCGCCTCGGCATCGGCAAACTCAATGCTCTTGCGGCCGACGAAATTCACATCACCAATCAGCCGGTCGGCCAAATCGCGCTTGAGAAAATCCCGCCCTTTGCGGCCCACGGCAAAAATTTTCACGCTCTTGCCTTCGGCTTCGAGCGCTAACGCCCGCAGCCGCGCCGCGCGCGCCACCTGGGTGTTAAACGCCCCCGCCAAACCGCGGTCAGCGGTCATCACCACCAGCAAATGGGTGCGGTCCCGTCCGGTGCCCACCAAGAGCGCGGGGGCATCGGGATTATCCGCCGCCCCCGCCGCCAAAGCCGCCATCATCTCGGCCATCCGCGCCGCATAAGGCCGCGCCGCCTCGGCCTGCGCCTGCGCCCGGCGCAGCTTCGCCGCCGCGACCATTTTCATCGCCTTGGTGATCTTTTGCGTCGATTTGACGCTGCTGATCCGGTTACGAAGCGATTTCAAACTGGGCATGGTATGTGCAGCGCCTTACGCGAAGGTTTTCGCAAAGTTTTCGATAAAACTAATCAAATGGGCCTCGGTGTCCTTTTTCAGCTCACGATCATTACGAATCGCCGCCAAAATCGCCGCACCGTCACCGCGCAATTCGGTCAGCAATTGCCGCTCGAAATCACCAACCCGGTTGATCGCCACCGCATCCAAATAGCCACGCGTACCAACAAACAACGACACCACCTGCTCTTCAACCGGCATCGGGCTGAATTGCGGCTGCTTCAGCAATTCGGTCAACCGCGCCCCACGCGCCAGCAATTTCTGCGTCGCCGCATCCAAATCCGAGGCAAATTGCGAGAACGCCGCCATTTCACGATATTGCGCGAGTTCCAGCTTAATTTTGCCAGCCACCTGCTTCATTGCTTTGATTTGCGCAGCCGAGCCGACGCGTGACACCGAGTTACCCACATTCACCGCCGGGCGAATACCCTTGAAGAACAACTCAGTCTCCAAGAAAATCTGCCCATCGGTAATCGAAATCACATTGGTCGGAATATAGGCCGCAATATCGCCCGCCTGGGTTTCAATAATCGGCAGCGCGGTCAAGCTCCCCGCGCCAAACTCATCCGACATTTTCGCCGCCCGTTCGAGCAAGCGCGAATGCAAATAAAACACATCGCCCGGATAGGCTTCACGGCCCGGCGGACGGCGCAACAACAGCGACATTTGCCGATACGCCACCGCCTGCTTTGACAAATCATCATAGCAAATCAGCGCATGCATGCCGTTATCACGGAAAAACTCACCCATCGCGCAGCCCGTATAAGGGGCCAAAAACTGCATCGGCGCCGGGTCGGACGCGGTGGCCGCGACCACGATCGAATATTCCATCGCGCCATTTTCTTCGAGCACCCGCACCAATTGCGCAACGGTCGAGCGCTTCTGCCCAATCGCCACATAAATGCAGTAGAGTTTCTTGCTCTCGTCGTCGCCCTGATTGATCGATTTCTGGTTGATGAAACTATCAATCACCAACGCCGTCTTGCCGGTCTGCCGGTCGCCAATGATCAGCTCGCGCTGGCCACGCCCCACCGGAATCAGCGAATCGATCGATTTAATGCCGGTCTGCATCGGCTCACTCACCGATTGCCGTGGAATAATCCCCGGCGCCTTCACCTCAACCTGGCGCCGCTCGGTGCTCGCAATCGGGCCTTTGCCATCAATCGGATTACCCAGCGCATCCACCACGCGGCCCAGCAAACCACGGCCCACCGGCACATCGACGATCTGCTTGGTGCGCAACACCGTGTCGCCCTCGCGGATCGTCCGGTCCTCGCCAAACACCACGATGCCGACATTATCGAGCTCGAGGTTCAACACCATGCCCTTGAGCCCCGCATTCGGGAACTCAACCAGCTCGCCGGCCATCACATTGGCAAGGCCGAACACGCGGGCAATACCATCGCCAATCGAGAGAACCTGACCGGTTTCCGCAACATCGCCCGCGGTATCAAACCCGGCAATCTGTTGTTTCAGGATCTCGGAGATTTCGGCTGGGCGGATCTCCATGTTAGTTAGCTCCCTTCATAGCGTATCGCAGACGCTGCAAACGTGATTTCAAACTTGTGTCGTATAAATTAGAGCCGATTTTCACCACCAGCCCACCAAGCAAACCTGGATCAACCCGCTCACGCAGCGTCACCCGTCCATAACCCGCCTCAGCCAGCCGCGCGGTCAATAAACCACGCTGACTATCAGCCAGCGGATGCGCCGAGATCACCTCAACCACCACAATGCCGCGCCGTGACGCCGCATAAGCGCCAAACCCTGAAACCAGCTCTGCCAAATCCACCAGCCGCCGATTATCCGCCGCAATCGCAACAAACCGGCGCACCAAATCGCCAAATCCTTGCCCGACCAACACCGCTTCCAGCGCCGCCTTCACCTGATCGAGCGGGATCATCTGGATCGCCAACAATCGGCGCAGCGGCACCGACGCCGCAATTAGCCGCCCCAGCGCGTCCATCTCCTCAATCGTCCGATCAAGAATTTTCCGCTCATCCGCTAACGCGTACAACGCCGTCGCATAGCGCTCAGCGAGGGTCGAGGCGATGTCATCCATGGCGACTTCTGTCACGCGCAGCCTTTCGTAGCGTTTCCAACAAAATTCCACCCGCCGGAACCATCCCGGAGCCAAGCGGACCGTTGAGATGCGGGCAAAATCTACCCGTCCGCGTCTCCGTGCGGCGAGCGGGCACTAGCACAGCCCTCCCCACCGCGCAACCATACATCACAGAAACGAGATGGGATCGATATCGATAATAACCCGCACCGATCGCGGCAATTTCGTCCGCGCCATCCAGTCGCGCAGCACCGGCTGCACCGCCACCCGGCGCTCGGCTTTCAGCAAAAACCGCCAACGATGCCGCCCGCGCAACATCGCAAACGGCGCCGGTGCTGGCCCCAGCACCACCAGCCCGTCTTGCGCCGGTGCTTGCATCGCCAACGCCCGGCACGCGTCCGCCCCCGCATCGGCCTCATCCGCCGTCACAATCACCGCCGCCAACCGGCCAAAGGGCGGCCAATGGCCCGGCCGACGCAACGCCGCCTCCGCCGCCCGAAACCCCGCCAAATCCCCGCTCGCCAAAGCCTGCATCACCGGATGCTCCGGCTGATACGTCTGCAACAAAGCCCGCCCCGGCTGCTCAGCGCGCCCCACCCGCCCGGCCACCTGATGCAAAAGCTGCGCACTCCGCTCCGCCGCCCGCAAATCGCCCCCCGCCAACCCCAAATCCGCATCCACCACCCCCACCAGGGTCAAATTCGGAAAATGCCAGCCTTTGGCCATCATTTGAGTGCCAATCACCAAATCCACCGCCCCCGCCTCAATCGCGCCGACCGCCGCCTGCGCTTGCTCCGCCGAGCCGATTACATCGCTGGTCATCAAAAGCTGCCGCGCCTGCGGCAACACCGCCCGCGCCTCCTCGGCAATCCGCTCCACCCCCGGCCCAATCGGCACCAAACTCTCAGCCGCCCCGCAAGACGGACATTGCGTCGGTACCCGGATCGTATGCCCGCAATGATGGCACAACAGCCGATCGTGCGCCCGATGCGCCACCAACCACGCCGTGCAATGCGGGCACGAAACCCGATGCCCGCAGCGTCGGCACAGCATCAACGGCGCATAGCCCCGCCGGTTCAAAAACAGCATCGCCTGCGCGCCGCTCGCCAAGGTCGCGCCAATCGCCTCAATCATCACCGGCGAGAGAAACCGCCCGCGCTCCGGCGGCGCTAGCCGCAAATCCACACTCGTCATCGCAGGCGCCGCCGCCCCGCCATGGCGCGCCGCCAACATGGCATGCCGATAACGCCCCCGCGTCGCATTCACCCATGATTCCAACGATGGCGTCGCCGAGGCCAAAATCGCCGCACAGCCCGCAAGCCGTGCGCGCACCACCGCCATGTCGCGGGCATGATAAATCACCCCCTCTTCTTGCTTGTAAGCGGCCTCATGCTCCTCATCGACAATCACCACGCCCAAATCATCAAACGGCAAAAACAACGCCGACCGCGCCCCCAACACCAGCGCAACCCGCCCCGCAGCAACAGCTTGCCACGTCGCCCGCCGCTTGGCCGGGCTCAACGCCGAATGCCAAACCGCCGGTGCTGCACCGAATCGCGCCGTCAACCGCGCGGTAAATTGCGCCGAAAGCGCAATCTCCGGCAGCAGCACCAAAGCCTGCTGGCCGTGCCGCAGCGCCGCCGCCACCGCCTCCAAATATACCTCAGTCTTGCCCGAGCCGGTCACCCCCTCCAGCAATGTCACACTAAATTCCCGCGCCAGCACCGCCGCCCGCAGCAGCACGGCCTCCGCTTCCTGCGCCGCCGACAGCACCGGCCCCGGATAATCCGGATCAGGCTGTGGCGCCTGCACCGCCCGCAAACCAGGCACCAAAAACCCAGCCCGCGCCATCGCCCGCACGACCGACGCACTCACCGCCGCCGCCTCGGCCAGCTGCCCGGTTTCCCACACCGCCCCATCACCAAGAACATCCAAAACCCGCGCCCGCGCCGCCGTCATCGCGGATCGCCCTTTGGCACCCAGCGCCGCACCGCGCTGCCAGCCTTGCGCCTGCGCGACCGGCCCCAGCAAATTCGCCTTCAGCGCCAGCGCCAGCACCGCCCCACGCGGCGCCATCGTGTACTGCGCCACCCAATCGACAAATCGCCGTAAATTATCGGGCAGGGCAGGGGCCTGCAGCTTCGCCGCCACCGCCCGCAGCCGCGCACCCGCCGCATCCCCCGGCGCATCATCCCACACAGCACCCACCACCATCCGCCCGCCCAGCGGCACCGACACCAAATCCCCCGCCCGCAGAACCATGCCTTCAGGCTGCGCATAATCAAACGGATGATCAAATGGCAGCGGCAACAACACCGTCACCCGGGCAGCGGTCACGCCCCAGCCCCCAAAACCCGTGCCGTCAGGCACCAAAGCGCCCGAAACCACGCCGGGCGGCCCCGCGTCGTGCACTTACACGTTAAAGCGAAACAGCAACACGTCTCCATCCTGCACAATATAAGTGCGTCCCTCGATTCGCAGCTTACCCGCCTCGCGCGCGCCCGCCTCGCCCTGACAGGCAATATAATCCGCATACGCAATCGTCTCGCAGGCAATAAAACCACGCTCGAAATCACCATGGATCACCCCCGCCGCCCCCGGCGCGCTGGTCCCCTTGGTGATCGTCCAAGCCCGCGTCTCCTTCGGCCCCACGGTGAAATAGGTCACCAGCCCCAGCAAATCATACCCCGCCCGAATCACCCGATCGAGCCCGGAATCGACCAACCCCAACCCGTCCAAAAACTCCGCCCGCTCGCCTTCCGGCAATTGCGCCACCTCGGCCTCAATCGCCGCCGAGACCACCACCGCCCGCGCCCCCTGCGCCTGCGCCATCGCCGCCACCCGCGCGGATTGCCCATTGCCGGTCGCCGCCGAGCCTTCCTCCACATTGCACACAAACAAAACCGGCTTCGCGGTGAGCAAATTCAGCCGCCGCACCGCCTCATCCTCACCCGCCGGCACCGCCGTTCGCGCCGGCTTGCCCGCCTCCAACGCCGCCAAAATCGGCTCCACCAGCGCCAGCTCCGCCGCCGCCGCGCGATCATTCCCCCGCGCCTTCTTCTGTAAATTCGGCACCCGCTTTTGCAGCGATTCCAAATCCGCGAGCATCAGCTCGGTCTCCACCGTCTCCGCATCCCGCAGCGGATCAATGCTCCCCTCCACATGGGTCACATCATCATCCTCAAAGCAGCGCAGCACATGAATAATCGCATCCACCTCGCGAATATTCGCCAAAAACTGATTGCCCAGCCCCTCGCCCTTCGCTGCCCCGCGCACCAACCCGGCAATATCAACAAATTCCAAACTCGTCGGCACAATCTTCACCGATTTGCCAATCGTCGCCAGCGCCGCCAAGCGCGGGTCCGGCACCGCCACCCGCCCAATATTCGGCTCAATCGTGCAAAACGGATAATTCGCCGCCTGCGCCGCCACCGTCGCGGTCAGCGCGTTAAACAAGGTCGATTTGCCCACATTCGGCAGCCCGACAATCCCGCAATTAAACCCCATGGCGACTTCCCGCTCCTGTCAATCGGCCGATGATTGCTGCAACAGCGCAACCTTGGTCATGAACGCCTCGCTCTGCTGCGCCGCTAACAACGGCGCCGCCTCGGATACCGCCTCGAGCATCGGCACCAGCCAATCCTCATCCGCACGATCAAAATTGCCCAGCACATGGCCGGTCACCCGCGCCTTATCCCCCGGATGGCCAATCCCGAGCCGCACCCGCTGATAGTCTGGCGAACCCAAAAGCTGATCCATGCTGCGCAGCCCATTATGCCCCGCCGCCCCGCCGCCGCGCTTCACCCGCACCTTGCCCGGCGTCAAATCCAGCTCGTCATGAAACACCGTAATCGCCCCCGGCGCCAATTTGAAAAACGCCGCCGCCGGCTGCACCGCCTGACCCGACGCATTCATATAGGTAAGCGGCTTGAGCAGCATCACCCGCTCACCGCCCAAGCTCCCCTCGGATACCAGTCCAGAAAAACGCCGCCGCCACGGCGCAAAACCGTGGCGGTCGGCCATCACATCAACAGCCATGAACCCAATATTATGCCGGTTCCGCGCCATCCCCGGCTCGGGATTGCCAAGACCAACCCAGAGCAGCATGGCCGCCGCTCAAAACTACTTCTTCGCAGCAGGCTTGGCCGGCGCCTTCGCCGCACCACCCTTCGCCGGCGCCGCTGGCGCCGCCGCTTTCGCCGGACCGCCCTTGCCCTTCGCCGGAGCCGCCGCCGCCTGCTGATTCGGATCCGGCGCCGCTTCCGCAATCACCGTCGGCGACGCCACCGTCGCAACCACGAAATCACGGTCAATGATCGTCGGGCGGGTATTCTCCGTCCCCTTCAAATCATGCCAGCGAATATTGTCGTTAATGTCCAACGGGCCCAAATCCGCCTCGAATCGGTCCGGAATATTATCCGGATCAACCAGCACTTCCACCGAATGCCGCACCACATTGAGCACGCCACCGCGCTTCAGCCCGACCGAAATCGCCTCGTTCAAAAACACCACCTGCACCGCCACACGGACCGGCTCACCAACCGCAAGCCGTTGAAAATCGACATGTTCCGGCGCATCCGTCACCGGATGAAACTGCACATCGCGCATCAACGCACGGGTCTTCACACCCGCCGCATCAATCTCATACAACCGCGACCGCCAACCGCCCCGCTTCAACTCACGCATCACCACGCGCGGATCAAGCGCAATCAAACTCGGCTCCTGCTTCGCGCCATACACCACCGCAGGCACCATCCCACTCCGCCGTGTCGCCCGCGCCACCCCCTTGCCGGCCCGCGCGCGAACCTCGGCCGGGATCACTTCAAAATTGGCCATCTTTCGCTCCTATGCAACAGAAAAAGCCGACCTCCAGGGGTGTCGGCACGCCGACCCACTACCCAATCACACCGCCAAACGCAAGCACCCCACCCCAACGGCGCAAAAGCCAGTGTCTATAAGGGGAGCAAAAGTTCTTTTTGTGAACAAAAAGAACCAAAAAAACTTTGCTCAGCCGCGTCAGCGTTGGCGAAGGGCCAATCACCCCGCCCGGAGCACCCCCGCAATCTGTTCCAGCACGCCCGCATCCTCAATCGTCGGCGGCACCAGCGGCGTCTGCCCGTTTGCCATCTGCTTCATCGTGGCGCGCAAAATCTTGCCGGACCGTGTCTTGGGCAGTCTTTGCACCACCAGCGCGTCGCGAAACGCCGCCACCGGGCCAATGCGCTCGCGCACCAGCGCCACCAATTCCGCACTAATCTGTGCATCCGCCCGGTCCACCCCGGCCTTCAACACCACCAGCCCTAACGGCACCTCGCCCTTAATGGCATCATACCGCCCAATCACCGCACACTCCGCCACATCCGGATGCGCGGCCAACACCTCCTCCATCGCCCCGGTGGAAAGCCGATGCCCCGCCACATTAATCACATCATCGGTCCGCCCCATCACCCAAATATCGCCGTCCTCATCAACCGCCCCGGCATCGCCCGTGCGATACCAGCCCGGCAGCGCGTCCAAATAAGCCCGCCGATACCCCGCATCATCCTCCCACAGGCTCGGCGCGCAGCCCGGCGGCAGCGGCAGCCTAATCGCCAGCGCCCCCACCTCGCCCGGCGGCATCCGCGCACCCTGCGCATCCAGCGCCTGCACCTCATAGCCAGGGCAGGGCCGTCCGCCCGATCCCGGCTTGAACGGCGTTAGCCCCAAACCCCGGAACCGCGCACTAATCGGCCAGCCCGTCTCGGTCTGCCACCAATTATCAATCACCGGCTTGCCCAATAACCCCGCAATCCACTCCGCCGTCGGCGGATCGCACCGCTCACCCGCCAAAAACAACGCCTGCAACCGCGATAAATCATACTGCGCCAGCAAGGCCCCCTGCGCATCCTGCTGCTTGATCGCCCGCAACGCGGTGGGCGCGGTAAACAAGGTCTTTGCGCCATGCTCGGCACAAACTCGCCAAAACGCCCCCGCATCCGGCGTGCCCACCGGCTTGCCTTCATACATCACCGAGGTCACCCCCGCGAGCAGCGGCGCATAAACAATATAAGTATGCCCCACCACCCAACCCACATCCGAGGCCGTCCACATCACCTCGCCCGGATGCACATCAAAAATCATCGGCACCGAGCGTGCCAACGCCACCGCATGCCCGCCATTATCGCGCATAATTCCCTTGGGCTTGCCCGTCGTGCCTGATGTGTACAACACATAAAGCGGGTCCGTCGCCGCCACCGCGACGGGCGCATGCGGCGCCGCCGCCGCTTCCGCCGCGAGAAAATCCTCATCGCGCCCCGCCATCATCGTGGCTTCCGCTGCCGGCCGTTGGAAAATCAGGCAATGACCCGGCTGGTGCGCGCTCAGCGCCAACGCCGCATCCAAAATCGGCTTATACGCGACCACCCGCCCCGGCTCGAGCCCGCATGACGCCGCAATCACCAGCTTCGGCTGCGCCGCCTCGATCCGATTGGCCAATTCCGGCGCGGCAAACCCGCCAAACACCACCGAATGCACCGCCCCCAGCCGCGCACAGGCCAGCATCGCCATCGCCGCCTCCGGGATCATCGGCATATAAATCACCACCCGATCGCCCTTGCGCACGCCCCGCGCCGCCATCGCCCCGGCCAATTTCGCCACCCGGTCGCGCAACGCCCGATAGCTGATGCGGCTGACCCGCTTTTCCATCGCACTATCCCAAATCAGCGCCACCCGCTCGCCCGCCCCCGCCGCCACATGCCGATCCAGACAATTCGCACTCGTATTCAACACCCCATCGACAAACCAACGCCCAAACGGCCCCGCCGCGCCATCAAATATCCGCGTCGGCGCGCTGACCCACTCAATCGCCTGCGCCGCCTCCGCCCAATAATGCTCAGGATCGCGCTGCCAGCCCGCATAAGCGGCTTGATAGGATTGGTTCATGGTTTCCTCACGAGTCTCGTTGCCGACAACGCTATGCCGATCACCAGACCAGCGCAATGGACCAAATCAGCTCAAATTGGCGAGGGGGGGCGACACGATGGAGGTCCGGGCCGGAATCGAACCGGCATACACGGATTTGCAGTCCGCTGCATCACCACTCTGCCACCGGACCATCGGTGCCTGCGCGCTTATCAAACCATGCAGGGCATGCGGTCAAGAGTGCTGGCACCATTTCCGCATGCCTGCGGCTTTACCGTCGGTTTACACTCCCTCTATAAGACGTTCGCAAACGCGGCGCTCAACTGGGCGCGCGCGAAGGACAGAGGCGGTGGCATGACTGAGCAAAAAACCGATTTCGGTGCAGCGCGAACCCTGATGGTCGATCGGCAAATCCGGCCCAACGACATTGTCGAGCCACATCTGATTGCGGCATTCCGCGCCATTCCGCGCGAACAATTTCTCCCCGCCGCCCTCGCTTCGCGCGCCTATATCGATGCCGATATCCCGCTGCCCGATGGCCGGGCTTTGCTCGCCCCGCTCACCATCGGCCGCCTGCTCCGCGCCTGCGCCCCGCAGCCCGGCCTCGGCGTATTGGTCATCGGGGCCGGCACTGGCTACACCGCCGCCCTCCTGGCCCGATGCGGCTGCCGCGTCACCGCGCTGGAGTCCAACCCGGATCTGCACGCCATCGCCGCCACCGCCCTCGCCCAACACGCCCCCGCCGTGCGCCTGCTTGCCGGCGATTTGCCCGCAGGTGACCCGGCAGGCGCGCCCTATGACCGCATCATCATCGAAGGCCAGGTCGCCACCCTGCCCGATGCACTCGCCGCGCAACTCAGCCCCACCGGGCGCCTAATCGCCATTCTGCGCCTGCGCGACCTCGGTCGCGTCGTCATCGCCGAAGCCGTCGCGGGCGGCGGCTTTGCGCACCGCGCCATCGCCGATTGCGCGGCACCCTTTCTCCCCGGCTTTACCCCCAAGGCGGAGTTCGTATTTTGACGCAACCGCGCCGCAGCCCCGCTTTCAGCCTCGCCGCCTTGATGCTCGCCATCGCCTCGGTCACGCCCTCCATCGCCATGGCCGGCCCGCCAGCGCGCCCCACCACCCTGGCCCAGGCGCTCGCCGAAGCCTATGCCAATAATCCCACCTTGCAGCAGCAACGCGCCAATCTGCGCGCCACCGATGAAAACGTCCCCGCCGCCCTCGCCGGCTGGCGCCCCACAATCACCGTCCAAGGCACCGTCGGGCGCATCACCGGCACCAGCAGCGAAGCGCTGCCGAGCACCAACCCCTTTACCGGCGTAACCTCCCTCAACCATATCCGCCTCCCGCAATCGCGCAACGAAGTCATCGGCCAAATCACCGTTACCCAGCCCATCTACACCGGCGGCGCCACCATCGCGAAAACCCATGAGGCGAAAAACAACGTCTATTCCGCCCGCGCCCAGCTCTACGCCACCGAGCAAACCGTGTTCACCAGCGTGGTCCAAGCCTACGTCACCGTTATTACCGACCGCCAACTCCTCGCGCTCGATCTCAATAATCTCGCAGTGCTGCGCCAGCAGCTCCACGCCGTGCGCGACCAGTTCAATGTCGGCGAACTGACCGAAACCTCGGTCGCCCAGGCCGAAGCCTCCGTCGCCCAAGCCCACTCGACGGTCGAAATCGCCCGTGGTGACCTCCATATCGCCAACGAAAATTTCCGCCGCTATGTCGGCGCCTACCCCGCCAAAAATCTGGTCTCGCCGCAACCGCTCGCCTTGCCCGTCGCCTCCAAGACCGAAGCCGCCAAACAAGCCGCCCGCAACAACCCCAACGTGGTGGTCGCGATATTCGCCCAAGCCGCCGCCAAGGACGCGGTCGATGTCGCGATCGCCGCCCTCGCCCCGCAACTCTCGGTCTCCGCCTCCGCCTTCGATGAAAACAACCCCAGCGGCCCGCACACCGCTTCCACCGGCGGCCAAGTGCTCGCCAACCTCACCGTCCCGCTCTATCAAGGCGGCACCGAATACGCCGCCATCCGCCAAGCGCGCGACAAGGTGCAAGCCGCCTTCGCCGCCCTGATCGATGCCCAACGCACCGCCGTCGCCCAAGCCACCCAGTCCTGGGAAGCCCTGCGCGCCTCACAAGCCGCCGTCCGCAGCTCGCAATCCCAAATCCGCGCCGACGCCATCGCCCTCGATGGCACCGAACGGCAAGAAATCGTCGGCACCCGCACCACGCTTGACGTTTTGAATGCGCAACAGGCATTATTGAACGCGCAGACGCAACAAATTCAGAATATCGGCAACGTGGTCACCAGCTCCTACGGCATCCTCGCCGCCATCGGTCGCCTCACCGCAACCGATTTAGGCTTGCCAGTTCACCACTATAATGATCTAAAATATTATCGTGCAGTCAAAGAGGCATTGTTTGGCAACGGTAATTTGGCCTATCATGATGTCGGGATTGCACCGAACGGCGATTTATTGTCCAATCCCGTGCCTACCAACCCGGCCTCGGTGCCACCCGTATCGATGCCGCCAGCGTCCGCCCCAAGGAGTTGATCGATGACCGTGTCCACACCGACCACCAGCGCCGATCCGTCAATGGACGAAATCCTCGCCTCCATTCGGCGTATGCTGAAGGAGGACGATCAGAACAGCGCTAATAAACCCGATTCCCCCGCGCTCGATGCCAACACACCGCCCAGCCCCGAACTCGGTAATGTTATAGCACTGGATGCCTCAATGCTTGACCCGACAACCAACCAATCAGCAGCTCCGGAACCGGCCCCGTCGGCGCCACCCGCGCCGGCCGAAGCCGCCGCCCCGGCCAAGGTCGCAGATTTCCAAGTTCCCTCGTTCGAGGCCTTTGAACCCGTCGAGCCTGCCAAGTCCACCGAGCCAAGCCCCACCAGCTCAAATCAAGCTCAATCCGGCCCGATCGGCGATGACGGCCTGCAAGCCGCCTTCTCCAGCGCCCCGGATATCGACATCCCCAACTCGATCATCGGTGATCAAACCGCCCGCGATGCCAGCCGCCATATCGGCTCCCTGGTCCGCACCCTGCACGGTCAGCGCCGCGTCGCCATCTCCCGCGGCGGCCCCACCATCGAAGACATCGTCCGCGAAGAACTCCGCCCGATGCTCAAATCCTGGCTCGACGCCAATCTGTCCAACCTCGTCGAACGCGTCGTCCGCGCCGAAATCGATCGCCTGATCGACCCGTCCGACCGCTAAGTGCCACATGCTGCCTGCTTTGCGTGATTCTCGCTCCTAATTCCCACCACCCTCACGTAAAGTAGGCGCATGCTCGATAAAAATTACGACCCCGCCAGCTTCGAGGCGCGCCTCTACGCGCTCTGGGAACAATCCGGCGCCTTCGCCGCCGATCCCACCCGCGACGCCCAACCCTTCACCATCATGATCCCGCCGCCCAACGTCACCGGCAGCCTGCATGTCGGCCACGCGCTCGATATGACCATGCAGGACGTGCTGATCCGCTGGCGGCGCATGCAGGGCCGCGACGCGCTCTGGCAGCCCGGCACCGATCATGCCGGCATCGCCACTCAATTGATGGTCGAACGCGCTTTGATCGCCGAAGGCAAAACCCGGGTCGGCATCGGCCGTGATGCCTTCCTCCAGCGCGTCTGGGACTGGAAAGCCGAACAAGGCGGCGCCATCACCGGCCAACTCCGCCGCCTCGGCGCCTCGCCGGACTGGGCACGCGAGCGCTTCACCATGGATGCAGGCCTATCGCGCGCCGTCACCCGCGTGTTCACCATGCTCCATCGCGACGGGCTCATCTATCGCGCCAAACGCCTGGTCAATTGGGACCCGCATTTCGCCACCGCCGTCTCCGACCTCGAAGTCGATATGCGCGAAATCAAAGGCAGCCTCTGCTATCTGCGCTACCCCATCGCCACCGGCGGCACCATCATCGTCGCCACCACCCGCCCCGAAACCATGCTCGGTGACACCGCCATCGCCGTCCATCCCAGCGATGAACGCTACCAAGCGCTGATCGGCCAATCCGTCATCCTGCCCATCACCGGGCGCACCATTCCGATCATCGCCGATGACCATTCCGATCCAACCAAAGGCAGCGGCGCGGTGAAAATAACCCCCGCCCATGATTTCAACGATTTCGCGGTGGGCCAGCGCCATAATCTGCCCGCCCCCACCATCATTGATCGCGCCGGGCGCATGACGCTCCGCGAAATCCGCGCCACCGCCAACCCCGCCGATCCCGCCTTCCTCGACTCGCTCGACGGCATGGACCGCTTCGCCGCCCGCAAAGCCATCATCGCCCATCTCGAAACGATCGACGCGCTGGAAAAAATCGAACCCCACACCCATGCCGTCCCCCATGGCGAACGCTCCGGCGTGCCGATCGAACCGATGCTCACCGAGCAATGGTATTGCGACGCCGCAACCCTCGCCAAACCCGCCATCGAGGCCGTCGAATCCGGCCGCATCCAATTTGCCCCGAAACAATGGGAAAACACCTATTTCGCCTGGATGCGCAATATCGAACCCTGGTGCATCTCCCGCCAACTCTGGTGGGGCCACCGCATCCCCGCTTGGTATGGCCCGGATGGCCATATCTTCGTCGCCGAAACCGCCGAAGCCGCGGAGGCCGCCGCCACCGCCCATTACGGTCACGCCGCCCTGCTCCGCCAGGACGAGGATGTGCTCGATACCTGGTTCTCCTCCGCCCTCTGGCCGTTCTCCACCCTCGGCTGGCCCGATCAAACCGCCGAACTCGCCCGCTATTATCCCGGCGATGTGCTGGTCACCGGCTTTGACATCATCTTCTTCTGGGTCGCCCGGATGATCATGATGGGCCTCTATGTGATGCATGATGTGCCCTTTCACACCGTCCTCATGCACGGCCTGGTCCGCGACGAGCGCGGCCAAAAAATGAGCAAAACCAAAGGCAACGTCATCAACCCGCTCACCCTGATCGAAACCTACGGCACCGATGCCCTGCGCTACACCGTCATCGCCCAAAGCGGCGGCGGGCGGGACATCAAGCTCGGCCCCGCCTTGGTTGAGGCCAATCGCAGCTTCATTACCAAAATCTGGAACGCCGCCCGCTTTTGTGAAATGAATGCCTGCACCCCCAACCCGGAATTCCGCCCGGATCAGGCCAAACTCCCGCTTTCGCTCTGGATTCTGGACGCCACCAACACCGCCATCAGCGATGCCACCCAGGCGCTCGAAAATTTCCGCCTCGGTGATTATGCGCAAATCGCCTATCGCTTCGTCTGGGGCGATTTCTGCGACTGGTTCCTCGAACTCGCCAAACCAAGCCTCGCCCCGGAACACGCCGCCGCGCCCGAAGCCGCCGAACTGCGCGCCGTCGCCGCCTACGCGCTCGGCCAATTACTGCGCCTGCTGCACCCGCTGATCCCCTTCGTCACCGAAGCCCTCTGGGATGATTTTGGCTACGGCGCCCCCGGCAGCCTGATTACCGCGCCATGGCCCATCCCCGAACCGATTGCCCATGCCGAAGCCGCTCGCGCCGAACTGACCTGGGTCATCCGCTTGATCTCCGAAATCCGCGCCGTGCGCAGCGAAATGAACGTCCCCGCCGCCAGCCGCATTCCGCTCCTGCTCCGCGACGCCAGCCCCGCCAGCCTCGCCCGGAGCAAAAACTGGCACGCCACCATCGCCCGCCTCGCGCGCATCACCACCATCGAACCGCTTGCCGGCGACATGCCGCATGGCGCCGCCCAGGCCATCCTCGATGAAACCACCCTCATTCTCCCGCTCGCCGATCTGATCGACCTCACCGCCGAACGCACCCGCCTGCAAACCACCCGCACCAAAACCGCCGCCGAAATCGAAAAAATCACCACCAAACTCGCCAACCAAGATTTCCGCGCCCGCGCCCCCGAAGCCATCATCACCGAAAACCAAGACCGCCTCACCACCGCCCAATCCGAACTCGCCCGCCTCGACGCCGCCCTAGCCCGCATCACCTAATTTTCGCCTTGCGCATCTTTTCGCTCCGCCGCCAAACCATCCGCTCCCTAACGCCCAGCCTCAAACTTACCTTTGAGCCACTCAAACACCTCTAGAGCATTTTCCGTTCGCATCGGATCACGAATAATGCTCTACGTCGTTGTATGGGCGAGCAACTTTATCCGATCAGATGATTCCATCTGATCGGATGTTGCTCTAATTGCTCGGCTCTCGGGGCCTTGCGCAGTTCAGCGATCATGCGCTTCGCAGAAGGCAATTCAGCGGTGATATTCGAAGCCCCGGTATTACAAACCATGCAAACCGGCCGGAGATTCGATACCGTATCGTCGCCGCCATGCGATTTGGCTTTGATATGGCCCATATGCAAAGCCGTGGCCCTGCCATTGGCAGGATTAGGCTCGCCAGCAATAGCGCCGCAAACATAACAAATCGACCCATATACTTCCAAAACCCGCGCCCGCGTCTCTTTTGAAATCGCCCGCTCAGCCGCTTCTTTTCGCTCCGGCGAAATCATCACATATTGGCCGGGTTTAAGGTCCGCCCGGTCAGTGTGCGACAGAATTTGATAACCTTGCTCATCGCGTAACTCACGCACCCGGCGCGCCCATTCACTCCGATTATTGGCAACGGGTCGCAACTCATCACCATCCATCACCCGGCCAATATTTGCCAGAAAATGGGCTAATAAGCGCTTTTTTGCGCCATCAACCTTCGCCAACGGACGTCTCCCGACTCGTTTCTCCCCAACTATGGCAAATTTCGGTGGTCTTGCCGAATCTAACTGGCTGATTTTGCCGGCTTTTTCATGAGGCCCGCCGAATCGGTGCGACCCTCACACCCCCGGCCCGCGTCAAAACCCGCTTAATTTGTGCAGCCACCGCACAAGCAACCGGCGGCGGAAATGCATTACCAACCTGCCGATAGGCGATCGTCTTTTTGCCGGCAAACTGCCAATCATCCGGAAATCCCTGCAACCGCGCCACCATCCGGACGGTCAAGCGCGGCATCCCAACAAAATCAGGATCAGGCGCCGCTTCACCAATCGAAATCCCATTCACCCCCAGCGTGGCCCAAGCCTTGCGCGCACGCGTCGGGCCAAGATCAGGGCCACCATGCTTTTTCGATCCGCCAACAATCGTTGGCGCAATCTCGCTCGCGCGCTCCCGCCAAGCCTGAACGCCGCGCCAGCCATTAGCCGCCATCAGATCAAATAACGTCTCGCCAACCGTCGGCGGATTATGCGCCGCTACAGCCGGCCACTCAAAATCACCCATCAACCCCTTTTTCAACGCAATAATCACGACACGCGGACGCAACTGCGGAACCCCAAACTCCGACGCATTCAGCAAACGCCACTCAGTTTCATAGCCCAGCCTCTTGAGCTGATCCTTCAAATAAACCCGATAATCTTCAAACACAGCATCCAGAAACCCACGCACATTCTCAATCATGATTGCCCGTGGACGACACTCATCCACCAGCCGTAACGCTTCAGGAAACAAATTCCGCTCATCATTCTCGCCAAGCTGCTTGCCAGCCACCGAGAACGGCGGACACGGCAGCCCACCAGCCAACAAATCAACCCCGCGATGCGGCCTCGCATCAAAATCAACCAAGCTCCGGCTCAATACATTCCATCTTGGCCGGTTGAATTGCAGCGTCTTGCAATAATCCTGCTCAATCTCAACAAGCGCCTCATGCCCAAACCCCGCCTGCTCCAGCCCCAGCGCCTGACCACCAGCACCCGCACACATCTCGACTGAACTCAGCATGATCCCCTCACTTTGACCGCCCCTCAACGCACATGACCCAACAATTTCTACCAGATAAACGCCGATTCGCACCCTTCGCTGGCCGGCACCCAAGCCAATTAAACCACCCTATACGTCAATCCGTAATTTCCAGTTAATGATACGCCGCTCCCCCTTTTTCGCGCCTTGCGCACCCCGCCGCTCCTATGCAATATTAACGCATGGCGAGCATAATTAACACACCCGCACCATCCCTCGCCGACCGTCTCTCCGCGATTCTGCTCATGCTCCGCCAAATCCTCGGCACCCACGAACAGTCTCGCTCCCTTGAGCAAAACCTCAAATGGGCCATCTGGCACCGCCTCATCTTTTTCGCCCGCCGCTTCTCCGCCCTCGCCGCCAATCCCCCCAAACCCAAAACCGTCATTGCGAGCGGTGCA
>NCBV01000093.1 GCA_002279355.1 Acidiphilium sp. 37-60-79 | reverse complement strand
TCAACAGGACCACCGATACCGACATTGACAGCACCATTACCGGCGACGAGCAGGGTGCCGCCTGAGACGGTTGAACCTGCGGTGACGGTTACATCGCCCGTGCCTATGGTTGAACTATTCACCGTCAACGCTTTGTTGTTTATGAACGAATTTGAGTCGACGCTGTATCCCAGCAGGTCGGCACCATTATTTGTTGTAGTGTCGATAACGCCGGTTGCGCCGACGACAACGCCATTGGCGTTTGCCACGAAGAGAGTGCCGCCAAGGCCGCTGGCATCCAGAGCGCCGTAGATTTGTGAGGGGTTGCCGCTCTCATCGTTGATGAGGGTGGGAGAAGTTCCTCCCCCGGTCAGTTTCAAAGTTGCACCGCTACCGATGCTAAAACCAGGGTTGCTTGCTGCGGCAAGGGCGGCACCTGTGGTGGAGTTGGTGTCCACTGACGTTACCGAGTTACCGAGAGCAGTTCCGCCAAACTGGATAACCGAGGGTGTGCTATCTACGACAGGAGTTGAATTGCCACCGATATCGATCGTCGCGGTTGATCCGGTGCCTTTATAGGTCGTGCCTGCGATATTGGTGGAGAAACTCCCCGGCAGAGACCCTGTGGCTGGTGCGCCAGCGAGGGCGACGGAGCTAGCCATAACCCAAATCGAGAGGGAGGTTGTGGCGAGGACGACGTTGCGCAGAGAACTACGTTTAGCGCTGGTCAATTGGCGATACATCATAAAAGAACTCCTTAGAGCGTTGAAACACACAGACAAGAATGGCTCAAATTCCAGACGGATTGCTCTCTGAGTAGAGCCATTAAGGATCTGTCATACCGACCTTTCCCGTGGTCGCCAACCCTATTTCGTCCAAAAACGAGACTATTGTCGAAATTTTGGTGATTGTCGGCTTGACCTTATTGGGGCGAACGGGGATAAAAGGGGGCTCGTTGAGAGCGGCGAAACACACACAGACTGATAAGGATGGGGATCTCTGGCGAGGTCCCCATTCTTTTTGGTGGGTTGGTATGGCCGTGCGGGCGCTTGGTGTGGCGTGATGCGGGTGCGGCGGTTGGGCGCAGAATTGTGGATTATGGAAAGTGCGCCGAAGTCACGGGGAAGTCGCGGCCTAGTCCCGGTTGCGCGGGCGGATCGGGGCGATAGTCATGGGCGCGCGGAGACTGGTCAAGACACCCCGCCAGACCTACGGGATTCACACATTTGACTGGGTAGCGAGGGCGAAGCCTGCGGCCATTGAGGCGAAACGCGCCCATCCGGCACGCATGGTTTTTGGTCCCG
>NCBV01000072.1 GCA_002279355.1 Acidiphilium sp. 37-60-79 | reverse complement strand
ATTGACCAATGCAGCCCTATGCCTCCCCGATCATCGAAGAGAATTGTTTGAAATCAACCGCACCTGGATATTTTTTCCCATTGAATATGAAAGTTGGCGTCGCATCGACATGATAGACTTTTTCGGCCCGCTTACGCTCACCAATGATGAATTTTTGCAACGGCACGCTGGTTACCGCCGCATTGAAGGTAGCGCGATCCATGCCAGCCAAGGCTGCGAATTTGAACAAGGCATTCTGATATTCGGGGAGCGTTTTCAGTTTGGGATCATAAGCCCACTCATATTGGTGAGAAAACAGCATCGCGTTGAACGCGACATAGCGACTTTCAGGGAGCGAACGGGCGACTGCAGCGGCCATAATCGACACGCTATCCAGCGGAAAATCTCTAAAAATGTAGTATAATTTTCCGGTTTTCACATAAGCGGGAATGATTTTCGGCAAAGTGTGGGCTGCAAACTCGGCGCAATGTGGGCAACCCATCGAAAAATATTCGATGACTTTTAGGTTGGCGTTTGGATTGCCGATCGCGCGCAAACCCATCGGGTTGGGTTGTCCCGCCGCGAGGCTGGTCACCGGTGCGAGTGCGGCAGCACCGACTAGGGATAGTGTGTTACGACGCGAAATAAGCATATGGGCCTCTATATATTGTGGTTTAAGATACACCATACGGGGCCGTTCCTGCAATCAGCCAACCCCAGGATACCAACTTATAGCCGCCGATTGTGGCAGCGGCGAGGCTTTAGCCCAGGGCTATCCCACTTGGATTTTTTAGACCTATGATCGTCCTTGGTGACCGACAGAAGGGATAGTTCGAGCAATTCGCGCTGTGTGGCGGGCAATCGATACCTAGCGTCCATTTCTTGTCGATACGCAGCTATTGAGCGCCGCCTTTCGTTAGTCATGAGGGTGCCTGGATATCTGGTGGTTCAGAAAGCTGACCACCGAAGGACTGTCCCAGACGACGGCGCCTGTTTCACGGCCAATCTGCTTGCCATTCGGGTCGATCAAAAAACTTGTTGGAACCCCTTCAAGGTTGAGCATCTGCATCACGCTGCCGCTCGGGTCTAAAAAAATTCCGAGACGCTCGATCTTGATCTCCGCATAGAATTTCCTGACCGCTGCGAGTCCCTCGGCATCAATCGAAACCGGCACCACTTCGAAATGCGGACCACCAAGCTTCACTTGCAACTGATCCAAGGTGGTCATTTCCTTGCGGCAGGGGATGCACCAAGTCGCCCAGATGTTCAGCAGTACGAATTTGCCGTGGAAATCGGCGAGCGAGAGGGGGTGACCGGATGCGTCGGAGAATTTGAATGCCGGGAACGGCTTCGGTGTGGTGATATAGAGGGGCGGGGCCTCAGGGCGGGCGGCCGAGCCGGATTGCGGCAGTCCAAGCGCGGCGCCCGAAGCCGCAAGAGCAAGAAAGGCACGCCGCGAGGATGATGAAAGGGTCATTGGGAGATCGCCTTTTTCATGACGTGGATGAGCTGTGGCACCGTGATGGAAAAGGGGAACAGATTTTCGAATTTTCCGGCAGGAGACATCAAATAGATAAAGGTCGAATGACTGATCAGGCTTTGGCCGGACGCTTCGTGGTCTGTTGTGTTGAAATAGGCGTCGTATTCCTTGGCGACCTTGATGATTTTCGCCACCTTGCCGGTAAGACCGATGATCTTGTTGCTGAACTTAAGCAGATAGGTCCTCAGCACTGGCGGCGTGTCGTGATTGGGATCGACCGTGATAAAGACGGGAGCAACATGTTTGGCAAGCGGCCCGAGAGCGTTCATCAGGATCGCCATTTTTTCGAGGGTAAGCGGGCACTCATCCGGGCAGCGAGTGTAACCGAAATAGATTAGCATCCAGCGCCCGTGAAAGTTCGCCTGGGTCATGGTCTGGCCGAACTGGTTGGTCAGAATGAATGGGCCGCCGATTGGCGCACCAGGCGGAATCGCGGAATCGGTGGTGGTTGCCAGCCGACCGTGCGGTCTGTTCCCGCCGAGCAAACGCGCCTCAAGCGTATTGTCCTTCACCCCGATAATACCGGAATCGATGGCGATGGCGGTCAATGCTGCACCGAAGCCAGTCGCCGCGCCAAGCGCAATGCGCCGACCGATCCGTTTACCCTTGAAGACGTTCATAGTGCTGCCTGATCATTTGGCGTTGCCCCGGCCGCGCGCCAAATTGCCTGAATCGCAACGCCAGACGTGAGCAGAGACATTCGATTATTTATGACGTGGCGAACCGAACAAGTATTTTAACAAAGCCGCAATTGCTAGGATGATTATTAGCAGGATAGCCAGGCTAATTATGGCCATTCCACCCATCATCCAGCCGCTCATCATACCGGAATGCATTATAGGTTCTTCCTATTTCATCATGCCGCGCATCATCGCTGGCATGCCGTCTTTCGCAAAGCGGTCCAATTCCCGGGCGTGAGCATAGATCACCTTCACCATTTCTGGGTCGTCCGAAGTTTCGGTGACCTGAATCCCGGTTGGTAAGAGTTTATAAGATCGTTGGTATTTCGTGCTATTAGCAAACATGGTTGGGACACTGTTGCTCATCGGATAGGGGAACGGCCGATTCTCAGCGAGGCGATTATACATTTCGATCACATGCGCCTGGATAAGGTGCGCGGTTGTAGGATTGTTCGAGACCGTGGTGTCAATAATGCCGTTTGGCATGTAGTCCGTGGCGCGCGTGATTTCGGCATGGCGCTCGAACAGTTTCATGCCGAGCTTCATGGGTCCCATCATATTACCGCGGGACATCATCCCCTGCATGTCCATGTGGGACATGCTTGACCCCATCATTCCACCCATCATACCGCCGGGTGAACCAGAATCACCTGGCGATTTTGCCACAGCCTGTCTTGAACCAAGGCCAAGAAGGGCGAAAAAGCCAGAAAACGTGCTGCCGAGGATAGCGGAGATGGTGCGGCGCTTCATAAGATTTTCACACTTCTTAATTGGTGGTGACGACAAAACAAACTTAAACATTCCCATTGTAGGAATGTAAAGGGCACGTTGGAATCTTGAATTATGAATATGTTGCACAACTCCTAAATTACGCAACAACGCTACTCTCAGTGAAAGCGACCATATCAGACGCTTGCGCCAGCCTCGGATAGCGGGAGGCTTCGAGAGCAGCGACCCTCGCACCTCTTTTCCGATCAGGCAGGGTCTTCGGGCCAAATGTGCAGGAAGTCGGCTCACTGATCATCAACCGGCCGGTGCTATATCTTCGAACAGCGGATCGCCCAGTTCACCCGCCTCAATATGCTCGCATGGCTTCCGCCGGATCGACTCGGCAAGCGGACTTGGCTGGAGGATCTGATTGTCGCCATCATACTCAAGGTAAGCGAAGTTTCTATGATCCGGGTGCCAGGGAGTGACCAGTTGCATGAACAACCCAATAGCGGCCGAGGCGAGAAGCCCATTGCGCCAGATGACCTGAGGTTTTCCGCCGACAGCGCCGTATCGTTGAGCCTCTTCGGCAAGCAAGTCGTCCGTCAGAAGCCCGGCGCAACGCAAGCATGGCTGGCCCGGCATCGAAAGGAAGATCTAGCCGCTGATGCTGAACTCACCCTGCTCTATGGCATGCACATCCATGCCGATATCGATGTAAGGTATCAGGAAACGTCGTGCGAAGCGCTCCAGTTGTTCACGCTTGGTCCAGCTATCGACGCAGCCGAAGAGGCATGTGCAACGACGAAGCTCGAGATGAGCTTCCTGCCAGTGGCCGATCACAGGGGTTACCTGCGCTTTCGGGTTAGTGGCCTTTATGACCCGTTCCGCCACAACTGTTTTGGGTGTGCCTGCCGCGACATCGGCATCGGTCGCACCGACCAGGCGGTTGAGGTTGCTATCCTCGACATGATCGGGGTCGACCGGCACCAAGGTTCCGATGCCGATATAGGACAATTGCTGGACGATGTGGGAGCCGCCCCCGCCGAGGCCGGCAAATCCGACGATGGAATCACGCAAGATGCGCTCGGAATCGGTAATTATATGAAATTCTACGCCGCGTTCACGATCGTTAGAGAACGGACTCTTTACGGCACCCCCCCTTGATATTTAATATCAATTATCCAACATGCGTTGAATGATTGATGAAAAAAACGCGTCCGATGCTTTTGTGGCTCTCGGCCATCCTGTCCGACTCCGCCTACTCCGCCTCCTTATTCCAAGCGGCGCAATCGGCATGACAGCGGGCGACATCGCCACCCATCTCGACATTCCAGGTACCGCAATGTCGTTTCACCTCAACCGAATGAAACAGACTGGCCTGATCCACGCGAGACGCGAAGGGAGGCATTTGTTCTACGCTGCCAACTATGCGGCAATTACAGCAATCACCGAATTCCTCACTGAGGATTGCTGCGGCTTAGCACCTGGCGGGTGTCTGCCCGGATGCAGTGGCAACCGCCGACCTTCCAGATCTCCGGTTGCTGAGGGTTCGCAGTCAATAACCCACGAGAAAATCAAATCATGATTCAAAGGGACTCAATGACACAAAGAGAATGGGGTAAAGCCATTGCCCTCGGCCTGATCAATGGCATTTTGCTCGCCGTTATCATGGTCACGCTCAAAAAGTCGGGATTGTCCCCGATGCCTGCGCCGCTCGGCCTGGCTTTCGCCGATACGATATCCGGACGTCACTTACCGCTGCCGATCGGGCTTCTTTTCCATCTTGCCTACGTCACGTTCTGGTCGGTTGTCTTCGTGGCGCTGTTCCGGCCGCACCTCACCTTTGCCAGGGCGGCAATGCTGGCAGCCGGTTTGTGTTGGGGTGGACGGCCCAACGGCATCAACTGTGCCAATATAGGGTCGAACAACCAACCTAATGAAAGGACCGTCCAATGGAACATAAGCGCATTT
>NCBV01000071.1 GCA_002279355.1 Acidiphilium sp. 37-60-79 | reverse complement strand
CCCGGCTGCCCCAACCTCGCGCGCATCTGCCCATCGGGCGGAACCATAGGTGGTCACGCGCTTGGCTTCCCGCGCGCGCAAGACGGACATGGTGATTGCCACCACCACGGCAGCGATGCCGCCCGACGCAGCGATAAACCCGCCGGTGACGAAGATCCAATGGGCGTAGGCGTCATAGGTGAGCCACCACCAGAAGAACGCGGGCGGTGGATAAACCGGCCAGCCGAGGAGCAAAAACCAGGGATGACCGAGGCCCGGTTGAAACGCCAAACGCCATGCTACCCATTCCGTCGCGGCCCAAACGAAGGCGACAGCGACGGCGGTGACCGCAAAAATCTGGCCCCAGAGGATTTTGGTCGCGGACATGGCGGCGCAGGATCGGCCGCCGTCATTTATCGGTGCAAGCCCTTTGCCTCGCGGTATGAGAGAAGGCTGTTCTGGGTTACAAATCGGCGAGGTACGGCCCGTATGGCTTGTTCGACCCCGGCGGCTTTGCGAGTCAGGGCGGTAGATCCATCAACTCGCGGCGGCTTCCAACAGTGGACATTGTGCTAAGAGGTGGCCCCAGTTATTTTGAGCCAGAAACCGGATAAATCAGCAGTTGGATGCTCGGCGGGGAATCGATGGCATGGGGACAAACAGTGACGCTGAAGTAAAAAATGACGAATCGGGCTGCGTTCCAAGAGCAACTTTGCGGTGGCCGAAGGTCGCCACTGACTACCACGGCGCTCTCGTGCGGCTAGTAAGTATGCGTGCCGAAAAAAATTGGTACCTTGTTTTCGGATATGTGGAGCTTTTTCCGCGCGATGTTCCGCTGCCAACCTCGTTCGCGGCGGGAAACGCCCCATGGAAATTACCCGGCTCGAGCGGAAAAGTTGCGCTTGCAATGTCTGCGACGGCGATGCCGGTAGCCGATGCTCTTGCCTGGTACGAGAAGGCCGCACGTGGTCAAATCGACACCCCTTGGGAAGGGCCGCCTATCAACCTAGCCGCGCCGTCATTTGGTATTGAGCCGGCGCTTGGCCGCTTTTGTATCGATGAAGAGGTGCCGTTCGCGGCGCCGTGGCATAGTCGGCCACGGCTCCATCGTTTGGTCCCGTTACGAGATCCCGAAGAAACCGTTCTGCAGCTTCGGTCGAGCGAGCCCGCCCGGGCGTGGCTGTCAACAAACGTTGGGTTCGATCCGTTAGATTTTGAGGAATGGCTGGGAAGTGTCTCGCTGCTGGCACCCGATCCTCTTTTGACCGGCGTCGGCTACCTCAGGGAAGGCGTCGGCAACGATGGGGGGGAACGGATTCGCCTTCAGGCACATCGACGACGATATGAAGGATATCCCGAGGAGGAAGCGAATTCATTAATGCTCACCGAACTTCAACGGCGACCCGCGGGTTGGAGTGACGTTTCGCCTTCGTCGTTCGACGAAGATGGCTTCTCCGCTGTGGATTACCGAGAACCAGTGAGTGAGCACGGTTACGCGATCACTTGCCCCGTTCGCGGTCTCTTGAGAATCGTTCCGCCAAGCCACTTTATTGGGCAGATCGTTGTCAATTTCGATATTGTTAATGCGCAGCTAAAAGTCGAGGTTCCTCCCGGGGGACGACGCAAGCCGACTTCGCATTACACGACCACTCGAACTGTTGGCGCCGGCATGGTGCAGGTCGGAGAGGCGCTTCCGCCGTCCGGTGCAATCCGAATCGTTGAGCTGCAGGAACAAAGAAAGCGCCGCATCCAGGCTGAATCTGCCCCACAGAAGCTGTTCGGGGCAACTGATGGGGGCAACGAGGCGCCGACCGACGACGAATTGGCGGCCAAGCGGGCGGGGGCAGAATTGTATGTGGCGGGGCTGGTTGCTGCGGCGCAAAGGCGCGTCATCTTCGTTGATCCGGATTTTGGCACGCGGGAGATGCGAAATTACGCACTCCGCGCGATGCGCGAAAACGTAAATGTAAAGATTCTTACCAGTGCCCGGCAATTGCGCGGTCAAGTCGACTCAGGCGGCTGTGTAGGAAAAGCATCGAGCGGGACCCAGAATATATCGGCGTCATCCATTGAGCGCGAGCGACTTTATTTGGCAAATATCAAAGATTTGCGGAGTAAGCTTGGCCCAAATGCACCCGAGGTATTTGTGATGCCTAGTTCGAACACTCCTCTGTTTCATGATCGCTTCCTGGTGGTCGACGACGTCGTCTGGGCGTCCGGGCCATCTTTTAACGAGTTAGGCGTGAGGATTGGCTTGATCTGCCGGGTTCATGAACCTAGTGCGGTCATTGCGGCGATTGAGGCGGTTCTGATGTCGAATCGGACCTTGGCCTTAGCCGAGTGGATCGCACAATTCGAAATACGAAACCCAGACGTGGGCGGGGCAAATGCACCGGAAGCATGACGACTATCTTCGCGAGCGGCAGGCGCGCGTCCGCCTCTGGCTTTCGCAGGGTACCGACGCGGAGATTGTTGGCGGCATCTGTGACCAGTGGGTTCGCGAATTAGTGGAAGGTGGTCACCAGCCCCAGACCGGGCGCGACATTCCGGGCCTTCCAACTGAACTGAACCTAGTTATCCGCCTTGCGGATGCAGGCCTTGCGGGGTTTTCATCTGCATTAGCGTGGGTGATCGACGTCAAGGTTGGGGTCGAACCTGCGGAAGCACCGCTTATAGGGCACGCCCTCGCGAAGGCGGCAGGGCGTGCCTACGCGACCTACGGTCCTAGTCAGCTTGATTGGATTGGTTTCATGGTCTCGACAGTTGATCATCAATCGTGGGAGACGTTCGCGGATTCTGCCGCCGTTGCGTTGCACGAAGATGCCAATAAACGCAATACTTTTGTGAATTTTCTGGTCAACATTATCCAAACTGCCAATGAATCGCCGGATGCTGTTACGGAATTTCCGCGCCCCTGCACTTCTGTGGCACTGCTTAGTGAACAATACGCCCAGACCGGGAATTTCCAGGCGGTCTGGCAAGTATCTTCATCGCCGGTCTTGTTCCGCTGGGGCAGTGCGTTCGAAATTTTCCGGAGAGCAGACCCAAATCGCTTCGTGGATTTGATTGACGACTTCTCCCATCCTGCGCTGGTTGCTCAATGTTTGTGCATGCGGCGCCTCGTGGACGATGCAGAAGCGACTTTGCAACTACTGCGTCTCGCGCGCACATCATTCGATGCGGAAGGGCGTTGGCAACAACATGGTGTCGCGGCCGTCCTTTTGCTCCAGTTGGCAAGCAGTCAGTTGTTGGCGATCAAAAATGACGGGCAAGACGATGCGCCTACTATAGGACCGTCGGTTGGAACCGGAGCACTTTATTGTGCGGAACAAATTGCCACCTTGGCGGAAGGCATCGCGGGGTTCAAAAAATCAGTCGACAATCTTCTGGATGTTCTTTTCTCGCGCCCCGATGGGGGAGAACTCGGCTGGCATTGGCTTGAGAACCTTTTGCGTCAATTACCAAGGCAACGTCCACGGCGTGGCGATCAGATGGCACCCAAATACCAAATCGATTACCTGGGTATCTTGATCCATGCACTGAGTAGTCGCCTTGTGCCTCGTAGCGCGCAGTCCTCGTGGATATCGGAGGTGGAGCCGCTGTGGCGCCAATATCGTGGGGTTGCCGTGTTGAGTGTTGCTGGATTCAGCAGTGCCGCAGGCAATCCCGACATTGGGGCCGTTGCCCTCGAACTATTGAAGCGCAACGATATGAATCTGCTGGGCACGAAAGAGCAGATTGAGTTACCTGGGGCCCCATTGCGAATTATTCCCGGTTGTGCACTCGCCCGGATACCGACTGTCGCACTTTGGTTCACACAGACTTGGAAAGCATTGAGGTTGGAACGCGAGCAAGCTTGGCGTGGCCGGAGTGCGGGTAGTCCCGACGCCAACCCGGCAGAGATAATGGGCTTTTGGGGGCTAGGCATTATCGAAGCGCTTGCCATAGCCGAAATAAAACCAAGCAATCCTCAAGTAATGTGGCAAGCCCTTGAAATCACGTTCCGCGAAGCGCAGCTCGTGGAACCGAGAATGGGAAAGGATTTTTGGACCCAAGCGGTTGCTCGCCTCTTCGCCTGGTGGGTCCCCCTATTTATGCCGCAGCCGGGCGCCAACAGCGACGAGACCGCGTCAGATATATCAAATGCGCTCGGAGATGCACTTGCACCATATATTGGCATCAGCGCCGACTTCATGGCAATCATCGCACGCCTGCACGGAGAGGGGGTGGCGGTTACCGTGCTCGATCGGGCGGTTAGTAACGCCAAAGAGGACCTCTTGCGGATGGTCCGTCGATTTCTTGACACTGCGCCCAGACTCAAAGATGCGCAGTTATGGAACCAAGAATGGGTGGCTGCACTTCGACTACTCGAAAGAGCAATTTCACTGGAACGCTTGGGAAACAAACGAACACCTACCTGAGCACTTGCCCGGCGTGTCAACGTCCTCTTTGCCCGTACAGCGTTCCCGAAGCCGCCCTTCCGCTCCCGCTCCCGCCGCAAGACGAACGTCCATCGGATAAGACTTCCCGGTCCGTCAGCGCCATTGCTCAAGAGGCAATCGACGCAACAGTCAAATTCCAATTCCCCGTTTCCGGCCAAAACTCCATTCCACGCCCCCTCCCGGCGCCATAACACCGGACACCTGCTTTCCGAGCTGCTGCTCCAGCGCCGGGCGCCAGGGCACCAGCTGAAATCCCATACCGTCATCGATCATCGCGAAGCGGCCAGAAGCCAGTGTAACGCGCTGCCGGTAGATGCCGGCGATGTGCTCGCCCTCGGCTGAGGGTCGGTGTGAAAGCCCAGTTTCGGCGGACAGCCTGCTCGTGGCCTCGTTGAGCTCGCGCTGGCGCAGCGTGTTGAGCAGGTCCCGTGCGAAGATGACCCGCTTGCCCTGCCTCTGAGCAAAACCCTGGTTGATCAGATATTCAGCCCGCCGATCCATCGCATCCCGAAGCTCCGCACCAAACCCGGCGCCGCTAATCGCGGGCTCCTGGGCAAGGTTCTGGCGATCAACCCAGGTTGCACCCGGCGCGCTAATCTGGGCTTCAAGGGTCAAATCAGACCGAGCGGCCAATGACAGGCGGTGGCGGCCATTGGAATC
>NCBV01000043.1 GCA_002279355.1 Acidiphilium sp. 37-60-79 | reverse complement strand
CGGGTGAGCCAAAATTTCCCCATTTATCGTTTCCATTACACCAATTTCCGTCAGATTTGCCCCGATTCGCAAGCTTCAAACTGCCGAATTTAGGATGATGGATGATGTAGCGCATATAGGACCTCATTCATTCGATATCAAACGAAATTTTTATGATATTTTGATCCTTGGCATAGCCGCGCCAACACCAAGCGGCGGACATGGTCCGCAATCGTCGCAGCATTTCGGCCGTCGGCATTGCTGATGAACGATCTTGCTGACATCAATAAATGTCGTTACGTAAAAATTTACGTCGAGTTACCCTTGCGGTGCAGGGAATTAGGAATGCAATTCGATCAAATCATTTTATCGAGCTACAAAAGCGCATTTAATTTCACTGAACGAAGCAACCGATCAGAGTTCTGGCTTTTCATCCTTTTTTGGCTGTGTCTCTATCTAACCTACAGCCTATTCTGGGCAGTAGCTGGATGGACACCGGGATGGCTGTCGTCCGCTTTATTGGCTTTTTATTGGGTGTTCAAAGTCCTCTACATCATCTCGTTCCTCCCGTACATCGCGGTCCAAATTCGCCGCCTGCACGATAGTGGGCGCTCAGCGTTTTGGGCGATCGGCACCTATGCCGGTTTCGGTGTCGGGCTCTTACCGGCCATTGTGCATGATACCAGTGATAGCAACAAAATTCTTGGCTTGTTATTGCTGATCGGCGCAACAATCGCTTGGTTCATCATGGTGGTATTCGATTTGATGGCAGGCGATGCCGGTGCGAACAAATTTGGCCCAGCACCCTCCTCCTCTCGCTATCATTAACCCGATCAATTCAGCCGAAGGGTCGCCGTATCCCCCCTGACACGCGCCCATCATGCGGTTTTGGTATCCCGCGCCAGCCCAACAACCCCATAAATGAGGATCCCAAAGAACAGTAGAAACATCACGCCCCCACCCGCCGCAGCCCCGCGCACACCCAAGATCGGCTTCGCCAACACCACCGCCCACGCGCCCAAAGTGACCGAATAATCAATCGCCATATGGGCCGCGATGCTCCAACGCAGCCCATAGCGCACCCGCAAATAACCCAGGAAAATCCCCGCCGAAATCTGCGGCAATGTCAGCAAAATCAACCAAGGCTTTGCCCCAGCCTCGAAGTTGAAACTATGCGCCATGCCAAACACCAGCGCGCTCGCCCAAAAAATCGGCATCGGAAACCGGCGGAATAACACCATGATCCAGCGCCTCGCCAACCACCAAACCAGCCCATACGCCGCCAGCAGCGGCACCAGTAACGCTACGCCCAGTAAATAATGCGTAAATATCGCGTGCGTGGTTTGCGGCTTGCTCAGCAACAACATCACCATGCGCGCCAGCGTAATCAAAAACAGCCCGCTGCCAACAAAGACCAACCACCGATCAGTGCTCAGCATCGCCCGAAAAACCAGCTCCTCCAAAATCGGCGCGAGCAGCAAAACCGTCAGCACCGTCAAGGATGGATGGGCGAGCAAATGCATGATCGCCTTATCCGGCGGAAGCTTATGGCCCAGCGACAAAATAATGCCCCGCCCGATGATCCCCGCCACCATATCCGCGAGTAAAATCACCCCAACCCAGCCAATCCAAGGCCGCACCCGCAAGGTCGCGGTCGGCCCGTCATGGAAACGAGGATTGCGCAAAAACTGCCAAAAATTCGAGTCTCGCACCCGCTGAAACATTTTCGCTCCTCAACAAAACAGTCAAAAATCACGACGCCGCGCTGATCTCCGCCGCGTCATCAAATATTGCCTCGATCGATTGGCCGAACAGCCGCGCAATCGCAAAAGCCAGCGGCAAGCTCGGATCATAACGTCCCGCCTCAATCGCATTCACCGTCTGACGCGACACCCCCAACCGCTCGCCCAACACACTTTGCGACCAGCCAAGCTCGGTGCGCAATTCCCTGAGCCGATTATTCACCCGCGAAAGCGCCGATGGCCGATCGCCAGACCGATGATCCAGACACTCGCCATCAGAGGCCAGACCCAGACCATGTTCACGGCCGGAAACCCGGCGAACTCCAAAAATCCATAACTCAACGTCATCAGCGCCGTCACCATGAAGGCCAGAGCGAAAGCCTCAAGCTGGATTCGCCGTTGCAACTCATCGAGTCGGCGCAGTTGCCGCACCACGGCCCAGGCCATGAACGGCGGGGCCAGCATTGGCAACATTGCCGCCGCCACCCGTGCTGCGCCATGCACCTGCCCACCGTTCAGCAAGCTCATTGCGAGGATCACGAGGCCACAATACGCGATTATCGGAATCCCGAACTCAATTTTGTATCGAACGCATTTCATGACACCCTCAATGTAAAGGAAGCTTTCCATATCGCACGCCAAATTCGATGTCAAGGAAACCTTCCATCCGCCCAAACAAAAACCCCGGACGTCGCCGTCCGGGGCTCTGCTCATCAATCATGCGAGGCGCAAAAATTACCGATCCGGGGCGCTCACCGCCCAGGTATGATGATGCACCAACCCATCATCGTGATCATGCCCGTGGCTGCCCGCCGCCGGTGCATGGTCGTGGAATTGCTCGGTCTCGGTGCTGCCCGCCATCGCCGTGGTCGAGGCCTGACCCTGCGACACCGCAACCGCGACCGCGTCGAAATAGCTGGTGCCCACTTCGCGCTGATGGCGCGTCGCCGTGTAGCCATCCGGCTCAGCCGCAAATTCCGCCTGCTGCAGCTCCGAATAAGCCGCCATGCCGCGCTCGGCATAACCCTTCGCCAACTGGAACATCGAATAGTTCAGCGAATGGAACCCGGCCAGCGTCACGAACTGGAATTTGTAGCCCATCGCCGCAATTTCCTGCTGGAACGTGGCAATTTTCTCGGCAGGCAATTTCTTCTTCCAGTTGAAACTCGGCGAGCAATTATAGGCCAGCATCTTGCCCGGAAATTGCTTATGGATCGCCTCCGCAAATTGCCGCGCCTCGTCCAAATTCGGCTCCGAGGTTTCCCACCACAGCAAATCCGCATAAGGCGCATAAGCCAAGCTGCGCGCAATCGCATATTCCACGCCAATCCCCGGCTTGATCCGATAAAACCCTTCCGGCGTCCGCTCACCGGTCAGGAACGGACGATCGCGCTCATCGACATCCGCCGTCAACAATTGCGCGGCATGGCTATCGGTGCGGCAGAGCAACACCGTCGGCACACCCTCGACATCCGCCGCCAACCGCGCCGCATTCAGCGTGCGAATATGCTGGCTGATCGGCACCAACACTTTGCCACCCAAATGCCCACATTTTTTCTCCGACGCGAGCTGATCTTCAAAATGCACGCCCGCCGCCCCGGCATGGATCATCGCCTTCATCAGCTCATACGCATTCAGCGCACCGCCAAACCCCGCCTCGGCGTCGGCAATAATCGGCGCCATCCAATAGCTCTGGGTGTCGCCCTCCATCCGGGCAATCTGATCAGCGCGGCGCAGCGCATTATTGATCCGGCTCACCACCTGCGGCACCGAACTCACCGGATAAAGCGATTGATCCGGATACATCTCGCCCGCATTATTCGCATCCGCAGCGACCTGCCAGCCCGAGAGATAAATCGCCTTCAGCCCCGCCTTGACCTGCTGCATCGCCTGATTGCCGGTCAATGCACCCAGCGTGTTCACATAAGGCTCAGATTTCAGCAGCGACCAGAGGCGATTCGCCCCCATCTCGGCCAGCGTGTGGCGAACCCGAAAATTACCCGCCAGCCGATCAACGTCAGCCGGGGTAAAATCGCGCTTGATGCCTTCAAACCGGTCAGGCGCGGTCGCAAGCCCACCGGGCATGCCTTCGGGAGCGAAAGTCGGGGTGGTAGAGCGGGTCATCGGTCTTCCTTCAGCCAGATGTGACAAATTATTTTCGGATCTCGGTTGCGAAACACTGGCGGCGCATCATCACGTCGTCATGAGTGAACTATTTACGCTGCAAGCGCGAAAGTCACGCGAAATCTGGACATAAAACACCGAAATTGGTCGCGGGATTGACTGTAAACTTTTACAATGTGTAAAATGTGTGAAATTCCACCATCCCGAACCCCAAACGGAAACTCACCCGGACCGCACATGTCAAAACCGATGATTGGCCGTATTATCCGTCGCTTACGCCAGGAGCAGGGCCTCACCCAACAGGCCCTCGCCGCCCGGCTCGGCATCTCGACCTCCTATCTCAACCTGATCGAGCATGACCAGCGCGGCGTCACCGCCACCCTGCTGATCAAGCTCACCGAGACCATGAAGGTCGATCTCGCCTCGCTATCCGGCTCGGATGAGCGCCAACTCGAACAAGCCCTGCGCGAAACCTTCGCCGATCCGCTGCTTGGCGCAGAACCGGTGCCCGATTCTGAATCGCAATTCTTGGCCGCCTCAGCCCCATCCGCCGCCCGCGCCGTGCTCGCGCTCTATCGCGCCTTTCAAGCCACCCGCGAAGAAACCGGCGGCATTACGCTCCCATCAGGCCGCAAAATCCTGCTGCCGAACGAAGAAGTGCGCGATATTTTCCACGCCCACGCCAATCATTTCCCCGAAATCGAACGCGCCGCCGAAGCCGTCGGCGCCGAACTCCCCGCCGCCACCCTCGGCATGAACCACGCCCTCGCCGAACGGCTGCGCCACAAGCACGGCCTCGTTGTCTCGGTCGGGCCGCTGCCCGGTGCGCTGCGCGTTTTTGATCCGCAGCGCCGCCTGCTGATGCTGTCCGAAACCCTGCCACGCGAAAGCCGCGGCTTTCAAATGGCATTCCAGCTCGCCTTGCTCGAAGCCCGCGAGCTGGTCGAACCGGTCATCCGTGCCGAAGCCCCCTCCAGCCGCGACGCCGCCGAATTGCTGCGCATCGGCCTGCTCAACTATTTCGCCGGCGCCGTGCTGATGCCCTACCAACCCTTCCTCGAAGCCGCGACAGCGCTCCGCTACGATGTAGAACATCTCTCGATGCGCTTTGGCGTGTCCTACGAACAAGCCTGCCACCGCCTCTCCACCCTGCAAGGCAATCACGCACGCGGCGTGCCGTTCTTTTTCCTGCGCGTCGATCCGGCCGGCAATGTCTCCAAACGCTTCTCCGCCGCCGGCTTTCCCTTCGCCCGCTTCGGCGGCAATTGCCCGCGCTGGGTGGTCCATGCCGCCTTCGCCACCCCCGGCACCGTGCGCGTGCAAGTCGCCCAACTGCCCGATGGCGCCACCTATCTCTGCTTCGCCCGCACCATCGTCGCCGCCTCCGCTCATTGGGGCGAACCCCCCGCCACCCGCGTCGTCGCCATGGGGTGCGAGATCAACCGCGCCGCCGATATCGTCTATGCCGATGGCATCGATATTCACCGCGCCGCCGTCGGTATCGGCCTGTCCTGCCGCCTGTGCGAGCGCCAGGAATGCCGCTCGCGCGCCTTTCCCCCCATTGCCCACCGCCTCGCCCTCGATGTCCGCACCACCAGCGCCAGCCCCTATCGTTTCGATCCGTCGCCCAAACCCTGATTTCGCTCCAGCATCATCGCCCCCCAATATCCCCCCAACATCACACCATGATCGCCAGCCTGCTCCTCCTCATCAGCGCCTCCGCCCTCGGTCTCTATCTCGCCATCGATTATCTCGCCCCGCACTCGCGCGCGGCCGCCATCCTGAAAACCCTGCCCCGCGGCGGCTACGGCCTGATCCATGCCGCCCTCGGCGCCGCCGGTCTTTTGCTCCTGATCGCCAAAGCCCCATCGCCCGCCGCCCTCGCGCAGGCCGGGGCAGGGGGCTTTGGCCTCCTTGCCGAGTGGGCGCTCGGCATCACGCTCCTGCTCGGCGCAATCATCGCCCTGATCAGCACCCGCCGGCGTCCCCCCGGCCTGATCATCGCCCTACACGCCGCCGCCGCCATCGCGGGCGTCACCCTCGCCTTGGCGATCATCGGCCTCATTTGATTTTTCTTCCCCCCGCCGCGCCAATCCGCTAGGATCGTTCAATCATAAGTTGAGTAACCCATGGGGACCACCCTCGCCCAACCCAGCCTCACCACCCCACGCCCGATCAGCCTTGGCGCGCAATTCCACAGCCTTGCCCGCGCCGAGCGTGGCCGCCTGTTCCTGTTCCTGCCGGTCGCCGCCGGCGCGGGTATTTTGCTCTATTTTTCGCTCCGCACCGAACCTGCGCTCTGGCTCGGCCCCGCCGCCGCCAGCCTCAGCGCCTTCGCCCTCGCGGCACTCTGGCGCTTTCGCCCGCTGCGCATCCCGCTTGCGCTCCTGCTCGCCAGCACCCTCGGTTTTTCCCGTGCCCAACTCCAAACCACGCTGATGCCGCCGCTGATGATCGTGCCGCACCACGCCGTCACCCTCACCGGGCGGATCAGCGAAATCGATTTGCTCGCCAACGGTCGGCGCGTACTGATCGCTCATCCAAGCCTGAATGGCGGCCCGGCGGAGGCGCGCAGCGTCCGGGTCAAACTCCGCCCGACCGATTCAACCGCACTGCATGACGGCGCCAAAATCCGCCTCCGCGCGCTGCTCTACGGCCCCAGCCGCACCGCCTATCCCGGTGGCTGGAATTTTGGGCGCAATCAATTCTTCGCCGACATCGGTGCGGTCGGCTTTGCGCTCTCCCCCGCCACCATCATCGATCAAACACCACCCGACTGGCGCGACCATGTGCGCAGCCTGCGCGAAGCCATCGCCGCACGCATCCTCGCCCGGCTGCCGCTCAGCACCGGCTCCATCGCCGTGACACTCCTCACCGGCTTCGAACAATCAATCCCCCCCGCCGAACGCCAGGATTTCGTCACGGCGGGCCTTGCCCATTTGCTCGCCGTCGCCGGCCTGCATATCGGCATCGTCATGGCCACACTCTACGCCCTTGCCCGCTTCCTCGCCGGCCTCTCCGAAACATTGTTACTCCGCATCCCCGCCAAATTCATCGCCTCCAGCGCCGCCTTCCTCGGCGGATGCGCCTATGCCGCCCTTACCGGCTTTCACATCCCCATCCTGCGCAGCCTCGCCATGGCCGCTCTGGTGCTGCTCGGCATCCTGATCGGCCGCCGCGCCTTGTCGCTCCGTGGCCTTGCCATCGCCGCCATGGCGCTGATGCTGCTCAACCCTAGCGCCGTGGTCGGCCCTAGCTTCCAAATGAGCTTTTCCGCCGTGCTCGCTTTGATCGCGGGCTATGAGGCCATCGGCCATCGCCTGCACGCACGGCGCGAACGGCTCCCCGCCCGCCTCGGCCGCCATATCGCGGCACTGGCCTTCACCTCGTTCCTCGCCGGCGGCGCCTCAATGCCGTTCGCCGCTTATCATTTCCAGCAAATCCAGCCTTATTACATCCTCGCCAACCTGATCGCCGTGCCGCTCACCGCCATCCTGATCCTTCCGCTCGGCCTGCTGGCGCTCCTGCTCATGCCCTTTCACGCCGCCCGCCTCGCCCTGATCCCGATGGGCTGGGGCATTCATCTCATCCTCAAACTCGCCCACGCCGTCGGCACGCTCCCCCATGCCCTGATCCTGGTGCCGCCATTCTCCGGCGCTGCCGTCGCGCTGATCGCACTCGGCCTCGCATCGCTCGGTCTGCTGCGCACCCGCGCGCGCTTCACCGGCCTTGCCCCCATCGCCCTCGGCCTACTCCTCGCTGCGCATACCAGCGCCCCAACCGCACTCATCTCCAGCCGCGCCAACCTCACCGCGCTGCGCACCCGCCACGGTATTGTGGTCCTGGTCGCGGGGCGACGCGATAAATTTTTGCTCCATCAATGGCGTCCGCTCTGGCCCGGACAAAATTTTCACATTCGCGCCGCCGCCCATAACTGCCCCGATGGGCGCTGCTGGGCCGATCACGGTGCCATCCTGTTTCTCCTCAACCGCGCCGCTGCCGCCTCCGGCTGCTTCCATGCCAAAATCATCATTTCGCCCCGGCCCCTGCACGGCGCTTGCCGAGGCGCGGGCCGCATCGTGATCGATCGTTTCGCCCCCTGGCGCGAGGGTGCCATCGCCATCCGCCACGCGAGCACTCACCCCACCATCCTGACCGACCGCACCATCGAAGGCACCCGCCCGTGGGTGCCGCCCTGGCCCGCCTGGTAGTTCGCGCCTCAGCCGACCAACCGTGCCCGCGTCTCATGCGCCCAGATATAGCGTCGGCTCGCCGTGCTGGCGCGCCTGACCCGCCGGGTTCGCGCCATGACCATCCCCGCCGCCATCGCCCGCAGCGTCGCACGCGCTTGGCGCATCCGCAGCCCACGCCAGCCATAGAGCAGCAAAAATGGCCCCATCCCGAGCCACCCATGCCAATCATGCGCAATCACCAACCGATTCCGCACAAAATACCCCCACCGATCGCCCCGCCACGCCACCCGCGCCTCCGCCGCCACCGCATGGCACACCGATAAATCGCCATGATAGGCAATCAACCACCCCGCCTCGATCGCCCGGCGCGAAAACTCATACTCCTCCCAGGTGAAAAACAGCGTCGCATCGAACCCGCCTAGCGCGTCGAAGCAGCGCCGCGCCATGGCAAAGCCGCATCCAACAAAGGTCGTCGCGCTAAACCGCTCCGCCGCGCGCGCTTGCAATGATCGCGGATAGCCCCAGCTCGTCGCATCGAGCGCCACCCCATCGCGTGCGAGAATCCGAAACCCGATCACCCCCAGCGCGGGCGCATCCCTCAGCCGCGCCACCGCCGTCGCAACCACCGCCTCGTTGGCAAACACCGCATCATTATCCAGCGCCACAATCACCCGTCCGCGCCCCAACCCGCATGCCAGATTGCGCCCACCCGGCACCCCCAAATTCGCCTCGATAGTGTAAAACGCAACGCGGTCCAGCCCCGCCAGCGCCGCCATAATCTGCGCCCGCATCGCCGGGTCTGAGGCCTGATCCAGCACGATCACCCAAAAATCCCCACCCGCCTGCGCCTGCGCCGAGCGGATCGCCGCCACCGTCTCATCAGGCCGAAAATGGCTGATAATCACAATATCCGCGTCATAAGCGCGCAAAGGCGGTGCCTGCCCGCCGCACAAAAGCGGCTCAACAGGCATTGCGCCCGCCAATCACTGCGGGCAGCGTGCGGAGCAAAATCATCACATCGAGCCAAGGTGACCATCGGGCAATATAATCCAAATCCGCCGCCACCCGCGCCGCCACATCCGCGCGCGTGCGCGTCGGCCCGCGCAAACCGCGCACCTGCGCCAGCCCCGTCATCCCGGGCTTAATCCGATGCCGCGCGCCATAAAGCAGCGTCGCCTGCTCGAAGGTAAAATCACCGGCCTCAGTCCCCGGCGCGTGCGGTCGCGGCCCCACCAACGCCATATCACCCCGCAATACATTGAATAATTGCGGCAATTCATCGAGCGAGCTGCGCCGTAGCCAGCGCCCCAAGCGCGTCACCCGCCGATCGCCCTGCTGCGCTTGGCGCACAATCCGCGCTCCGCCCCCCGCGTCCATGCTCCTAAATTTCAGCACATCGAATAACGCGCCATTCGCCCCCACCCGCTTTTGCCGAAACAACACCGGCCCCGAGCCGCACAGCATCAACGCAATCACCGCCATCACCGGAGCGAACATCACCAGCGCCACACCCCCCACCAGCAAATCCATCGCCCGCTTGATTGCCGCCGACAGCATCGGCAATGGCCGCCCAAACGCTGTCACCAGCTGCAAATCCGCAGGGGCCGCGCGCGTGTCTCCCGCCGTCGCACGCGCCTCCACGGCAAAGCGCAGCAAAATCGGCTGCTCTGCCAACCGCCCCAACAACACATCATGCCGCGCCCGCGCCGCCGCATCATCCCGCGCCGCGAAAAACACCACCTCATCAACCCGCTTTGCCCGGATCAACCCCTCCAGCGCGGCAATATCCGGCACCGAGCGTAACCCCATCCCCGCCACCTTGCCCGCACGCATCGGCGCGATCCATGATAGCCCATAGGCCAAGCGTTGCCCGGTCAAATCGCGCAGCCGCGCCAACGCCTCAGCCGGGCAGGGCGCCGCACTCACCAGCACCGCCCGGCCCATCCGCGGCCCATCATTCCAGCCTGACCATCCGTCAAACGCCACGCCGCGCAGCCGCGAAACCTGCTCGCCCATCGTTTGCCTCACCCTCGGTGTCCGCCCGCATCGGCGCGGCGCGGAGAATACAACCTCAGGTTATTTCTTTATCGGAACACAAGCGCTCTGGAAAGGAAAAAATTCACCAAAAACCCCGCTCCAGCCCCGGCCGCCACGGCAATAATCGGCTGCGCCCGCGCCAGCGGTTCCGTCGCAACCAACAGTGAATACACGCCTCGGTTGAGCGCAAACCCAACCAGATTCACCGCCAAAAACCGTAACCACTGAATATGCGCCCGGCTCGGCGCGGCACCCCCCGCCCGCCCGCGAAACGTCCAAACCCGGTTCAGCGCCCAGTTCGCACTCGCCGCGACAAAATACGCCACCATCCCCGCGCCATACAGCCCCAGCGCGCCGCGCAGCGCATAAACGCACGCCACATCCACGCAAAATCCGCCCACCCCAACAGTGCCAAACCGCAAAAACTCCGCCCCCGCCGGGCGATGGCGCTCCGGCAAACGTGCAATTACCAGCGCAAACGGATCAAACACCGGCAGCGTTCTCCCGGATCAGCGCCGATTGATGCAAAAATCCCGTCGCGCACGCGGAATTATCATGCATACCGTCTTGACCAAAATCGATTCCTCTCCTCATCATGCGGCGTGGCTTAAACGAAGCCGGCCCAGTCGGATAGCGTGCCCGTAACCGTGCACGCCCATAATCGCGCGATCGTCAACGGAGGAACCAATGGCCCATATTAAACTCACAGTGAACGGCAAACCGGCGCACGCCCATGTCGAAAGCCGCACCTTGCTGGTCGAATTGCTGCGCGATCACCTGCACCTCACCGGCACCCATGTCGGCTGTGACACCAGTCAATGCGGCGCCTGCGTGGTCTCGGTCGATGGCAAATCGGTGAAATCTTGCACCATGCTCGCCATCCAGGCCGAAGGGGTCCACATCACCACCATCGAAGGCCTCGCCGCCGCCGACGGCACGCTGCACCCGATGCAGGAAATGTTCCGCGAACATCACGGCCTGCAATGCGGCTTTTGCACCCCCGGCATGGTGATGAGCGCGATCGATCTGGTCGAATCGCACCCCGAAGGCCTCACCGAACAGCAAATCCGCGATGGTCTGGAAGGCAATATCTGCCGCTGCACCGGCTATCATAACATTGTCAAAGCCATCGCTGCCGCGTGGCCGATCATGCATAAAAAACAAATGCCCCAAGCGGCCGAGTAACCCTGCCTACCGAATAAAAATGATACGCGCCCTGGGTATGGTCCCGTCAGCGCGAAAATTTGGGAAATGATCAATGAACGACATCATCAAAGGCGGAATCGGCGATTCCCCGAAGCGCACCGAAGATCATCGCTTTCTCTCCGGCAATGGCCGCTACACCGATGATCTCAATCGTCCGAACCAAACCCACGCCTATTTCAAGCGCTCGGACGTCGCCCATGGCGTGATCAAATCCATCGACACCAAAGCCGCCGCCGCCATGGATGGCGTCATCGCCATTTTCACCGGCGCCGATCTCGCTGCCGACAATATCGGCGGCGTCCCCTGCGGCTGGCAGGTCCACAGCAAAGATGGCAGCCCGATGGTCGAGCCGCCGCATCCGGTGCTCGCCCAAGGCAAAGTCCGCTATGTCGGCGATGCCATCGCCATGGTGATCGCCGAAACCAAGCAGCAAGCCAAAGACGCTGCCGAAGCCCTGGTCATCGATATCGAAACCCTCCCCGCCGTCTCCACCCTGCGCGCCGCCATCGCCCCCGGCGCATCGCTGGTGCATGACGATGCCAAAGGCAATGTCTGCTATGATTGGCACCTGGGCGACAAGGAAGCGGTCGATGCCGCCTTCAAACAAGCCTTCAAAGTCGCCACAATCGACCTCACCAATAACCGCCTGATCCCCAACCCGATGGAACCGCGCGCCGCCATCGGCGAATATGACATTTCCTCCGGCGAATACACGCTGCACACCACCAGCCAGAACCCGCACGTCATTCGCCTGCTGATGGGCGCCTTCGTGCTGCACGTGCCCGAACATAAGCTGCGCGTGGTCGCCCCGGATGTCGGCGGCGGCTTCGGCGCCAAAATCTTCCACTATATCGAGGAAGCCGCCGTCACCTGGGCCGCCTCCAAAATCCATCGTCCGGTGAAATGGACCTGCGAACGCGGCGAAGCCTTCATCACCGACGCGCATGGCCGCGACCATGTCAGCCACGCCGAACTCGCCCTCGCGCAAGACGGCAAATTCCTCGCACTGCGCGTCAATACCTATGCGAATATGGGCGCCTATCTCTCCACCTTCGCCCCCTCGGTGCCAACCTATCTGAGCGCCACCTTGCTCGCCGGCGTCTACACCACCCCGGTGATCTATTCCGAGGTGAAAGCCATTTTCACCAATACCGTCCCGGTCGATGCCTATCGCGGCGCCGGCCGTCCGGAAACCACCTTCCTGCTCGAACGGCTGGTCGATATCGCCGCCCACACCATGGGCATGGACCGCGTCGCCATCCGTCGCCGCAACTTCATCCCGATCGATGCCTATCCCTACCAAACCCCGGTCGCGTTGATGTATGATAGCGGCAATCACGAAGCCACCTTGGCCCGCTGCATGGAGCTGGCCGACTGGTCCGGCTTTGAAGCCCGCCGCGCCAAAGCCAAAGCGCGCGGCAAATTGCGCGGCATCGGCATGTCAACCTATCTCGAAGCCTGCGGCATCGCCCCCTCCGCCGTCGCCGGCGCGCTCGGTGCGCGGGCCGGCCTCTATGAGGTCGCCAATGTCCGCGTGCATCCCACCGGCTCCATCACGGTCTTCACCGGCACCCACAGCCACGGCCAAGGTCACGAAACCACCTTCGCCCAACTCGTCGCCGACCAGCTCGGCGTGCCGTTCGAAAGCGTCGAGGTGGTGCATGGCGATACCGCGAAAATCCCCTTCGGCATGGGCACCTATGGCAGCCGCTCACTCTCGGTCGGCGGCTCCGCGATGGTCAAGGCGATGGATAAAATCATCGCCAAAGGCAAAAAAATCGCGGCCCACCTGATGGAAGCCTCGGCCGATGATATCGAGTTCAAAGACGGTAAATTCACCGTCGCGGGCACCGATAAATCCAAAGCCTTCGGCGAAATCGCCTTCAGCGCCTACGTCCCCCACAATTACCCGATCGACGAAGTCGAACCCGGCCTCGATGAAACCGCCTTCTACGACCCGAAAAACTTCACCTTCCCCGGCGGTTGCCATATTTGCGAAGTCGAAATCGATCCGGAAACCGGCACCGTCCATCTCGAAAACTTCACCGCCGTTGATGATATCGGGCGCGTCATCAACCCGATGATCGTCCACGGCCAAGTCCATGGCGGCGTCGCGCAAGGCATCGGCCAAGCCCTGCTCGAACAAGCAGTCTATGACCCCGAAGGCCAACTCCTCTCCGGCTCGCTCATGGATTACACCATGCCGCGCGCCGATAATCTGCCCAGCTTCGTGGTCGGCACCGAATCCACCATGTGCACCCACAACCCGCTCGGCGCCAAAGGCGTCGGCGAAGTCGGCGCCATCGGCAGCCCACCCGCCGTGATCAACGCCGTCGTCGATGCCCTGCGCGATTACGGCGTCACCCATATCGACATGCCCGCCACCGCGCAGAAAATCTGGTCCATCATCAACCATGCCGCCCCGCGCATGGCCGCCGAATAACGGAGATCCCTCATGTATGATTTCGAATATCACAAACCCACCGCCCTGGCCGATGCCACCAAAGCCCTCGGCGGCACCGATGCCAAAGCCCTCGCCGGCGGCATGACGTTCATCCCGGTGCTCAAACAGCGCCTCGCCCAACCCAGCGCGGTGGTCGATCTCTCGGGCCTCGGCCTCACCGGCATCAGCCTGGAGGGCAACAGCCTCGTGATCAAAGCCATGACCACCCATCGCGAGGTCGCCACCTCGCCGGTTGTCGCCAAAGCCATCCCCGCCTTGGCCCATCTCGCCGGCCATATCGGCGATCGCCAAGTCCGCTATCGCGGCACCATCGGCGGCTCCCTCGCCAATAACGACCCGTCCGCCTGCTACCCCTCCGCCGTGCTGGCCCTCGGCGCCACCATCAAAACCACCAAACGCAGCCTCAAGGCCGATGAGTTCTTCCAAGGCATGTTCACCACCGCCCTGGAACCCGATGAACTGATCACCGAAATCTCGTTCCCCATCCCGGCCAAAGCCGCCTACGAAAAATTCCCCAACCCCGCCTCACGCTACGCCACCGTCGGCGGCCGCCGCCGACACGTTCAAACTCTCCATCCCCCCCGCCATCCGCAGCGACACCAACTCATCGCACGTCTCGCGGGTCAGCCGCCGCAACCCCTCATCCTCTGAGCCCAATACCAAAGCCGCCCGCCGCCCGCCCAGCGCGCTTGCATCCAGCACCGTGCTCGCGCCCGCATCCAGCCCCATCACCCATAAATCCGCCGCCTTCAGCACAATCAGCGCCCGCGAAATATTCACCGTGCGCAGCAGCGGGATCCGCTCCAACGCGCCCGAAGCCGCCTTCGCCAACGCGCCACCCTCCTCCGGCGCATTGCGCTCCTGCGCAATCACCGCCGCCGCGCCAAACGCCTGCGCCGAGCGCAAAATCGCCCCCACATTGCGCGGATCGGTAATCTGATCGAGCACCAAAATCGGCCCCGGCCGCCGCAACGCCTCGGTCAAGCTCGGCGGCACCAGCGGATCGGTCTGCACCGCCATCCCCTGATGCACCACCCCGCGCCCCAATATCTGCTCCAACCGCTCGCGCTCAATCCGCTCCGCCGGCACCGCCCAAGGCTTGGGCACCAAACCCGCCAGCACTGCCTCAGCCTCCTCGGTCACCACCAACCGCCGCAACCGCCGCGCCGGATTGCTCAGCGCCGCCGCCACCGGATGCAGCCCATACAGCCACAATTCCGCATGACCGCCCCGACCTTCACCATGCCGACCTTCACCATGCCGACCTTCACCATGCCGGCCTTCACCACGCCGCGGACCACCACCCAGCCGCCCGTCATGCCGCCCACCCTGCCGTCCCGCTGTCCGATGTTCCATGCGCGTCTCTACCCCGTCCCCCCCACCGTTGACAACGCAGCCCAAATCCAAGAATACGAGCAGCGGAAGGGTGCCCGAGTGGCTAAAGGGGGCGGACTGTAAATCCGCTGGCGTACGCCTACGTTGGTTCGAATCCAACCCCTTCCACCATTCGCGGAATAGGCAATCAATCAGCCCGATGGCGACATCGCCGCGATGACAGCCGCTCAAGGCATATCGGCCGCCGCGCACAACGTCGCGCCGTTTCACGCCGCCGGAGTCCCCATCATCAACCCATCGGCGGCAGTGGCATCAGGAAGGGCAGCAATGCGCCTCTTTAACGTCGTTCCGCCCCATTTTCGGCGCGCTTGAAAGCGGATACGAGACGGGTAGGGGCCACCGCCTGCCATCCATTCCGGGGGGGAGGAGTAAACAACCAGCCGGCGTCCAATAGCGGACGTTGCCCGCGCTACGCTTGCCATTTGCTCCCAAAAACCCGGAAAATCCTCCAAAAACACCCCTTCACGCCAAACATCCGCCGTGATACGCCTTGATCTGGAGCGTTTTTCACAAAAACGCGTAATATAGGTTTTTACAGAGTACTCTCTCATGTTGCTACGGTTCACCGTTGAAAACGCGTTTTGTTTTGGCCCTGAAGCCAGCCTGTCGATGGTCGCGTCAAGCGATGACAGGCATAACTCACATGTTTGCAGTGGCAAAGGCAGCCGACCGGACATTCTTCGGGTAGGAGCGATCTATGGTGCGAATGGGCACGGAAAGACGAATATAGTCCGCTCCATTGCTGCTTTGAGGCAATTGGTAGCCGAGCAGAAATGGTCTGTACCCCGCTTCAAGTTGAATCCTCTAACTCTGAATAGCCCTACGAAGATGATCATCGAATTTCGTTTTCGGGAATTCGACTACGAATATGGTGTTATTGTCCACGGAAAGGTGGTCTCTGAAGAATGGCTGTTTCGGACGTCACAAGCAGGCAAAGAGGCCAAACTCTTCGAGCGAACAAGCACAAAGACAGAAAAAGGTTTTATTACGAATGTGTCTGCTGGCTCGGGATTGAGAAAAATGAAGAGTCCCGTGGATAGTGTTGGCATGGACAAGTATCTTGAGATTTTGTCCACGGGTTTAAAGGAAACGCGTCCATTTTTGTCAGAAGCCAATGAACGAGAGTTACCTCTTCTCGCACCCGCCTATGAATGGATAGTTAACGTTCTAACTCCAGTAACTGCAACTTCCAATTATGCACCATTGTTCGAACGTGTGAATTCTGACAATGAATTTCGTGCTTTCTTACAAAAATTCATGAAGACGTGCGATGTTGGAATCGAGGAGTTACGTGTACACTCAATTAAGTTTGATGATAAACTTTTTTCTAACATTCCTGCCAACATCAAAGAGAAAATACATTTACTTGAAAATGATACAATCTTCCGTATCGAAGGGGATGATGGGGTTTCTGTGGCCATAGAACGCGATGATAAAGGTGATCTCATAGTCAAAAGAATTGGCGCAATCCGTCTTGATCCGAAAGGTAAAAAAATTGATTTTTCTTTCGACGAGGAGTCTTCGGGGACGAGACGGTTACTTGATTTGGCTCCAATGTTAGCCGAATCAGAAGTAGAGCGTATTTATGTTGTAGATGAACTTGACAGAAAGCTTCACCCAATGTTGAGCTACAAGTTTGTCGAAGAGTTTTTGAAAAAACGGCGAGATCAATTGATCCTCACAACTCACAACACTCACCTTATGGACCTTGATCTGTTGCGGCGTGACGAAATCTGGTTTGTACAAAAGCGGAATGATGGCAGCTCAGATTTGTATTCATTGGCAGAAATGAAGATTAGGCCAGATTTGAATGTCGAGAAAGGATATATAAACGGTCGTTTTGGAGCAATCCCTTTCCTGGGTGCGTTTCCAGATATAAAAGTAAATTAAGATTACGATCTCATGTCAATCACCAGCAGAAAACCCAGGCCTCTCGACAGAGCTGTTGCTGTTCGTGATGCAAGACTTATCGTTGTTGCTACTGAAGGAGAGAAGACTGAAGAAATATATTTTTCGATTTTTCGGTCGACTAAAATTCAGGTTAAAATTATACCATGTTCGGGCGGAAAAAGCGCACCGGAGCATGTTTTTCATAGGCTTCTGGAATATCGCGAGCAGTTTCAGCTCGAAGGAGATGACGAGTTGTGGCTAGCAATTGATCGAGACAAGTGGAAGGACAAGTCGCTCAGTGAGGTCGCCCGTCGCTGCAAAAACGAAAAAATTGGCTTGGCCTTAAGCAATCCCTGCTTTGAAATTTGGCTATCGATGCACTATAGTGCGAAATTTTCCGAAAGTCTCAATAGTACGCAGGCGACAAAATTATTTCGAAAACACCATGGTTCGTTTAACAAATCAAAATTTGACGCAGTAAGCTTAATCCCCAAGGTGCCTACTGCTATAGCAAACGCTAAAGCACTGGATGATCGCCCCAAACTGCGCTGGCCGATCAAGACTGGCAGTAGAGTTTACCGGCTTGTCGAATCAATCCTGACGGTGAACGCTTGATGGTAAAGTGGCGATTCGGCTGACCGACCCTCGTAGAATGATTTTGACTTTCGTATAACTCGGAATGCAAGAGACAAGATAAATGCCAGCTGCCGTAAGCGCGCCAATGGCAGCTTTATTCACCGGGCCATTCTATAGCTGCCATTCCGCTTCCGGCCAGTTCCCGCCGTAACCTGCCCCTCCGCTCCCAGCCCACCAGAGCCATTGCCACATCGCCGACCTTTGCGCCCTCAACCCCGCAACCAAACCCAATCGACCCGGCAAACCCCCCGCTCTCTCCCGCTGCGGCCTCCGGCAACCCAACCCCAAGCCGCGCAACCAGATTTTTGCGCACGCTCCGACAATCCCCAAACAAAAAAACCGGCGGCGCAAAACACCGCCGGCTTTTCACTCCAACAAACCCACCCCAATCAGCGGCGGCGGCGCAACACCAAGCCAAGCCCCACCACCGCAGTGCCGAGCAACAACAGCGAACCTGGCTCC
>NCBV01000070.1 GCA_002279355.1 Acidiphilium sp. 37-60-79 | reverse complement strand
CGGGTATGGGCGCTGATCTCGACGACGAGATCCCGTTTTAGGCTCGTTCGTCCACTGACCCATGCAGAGCGGGCGATCGGCCACACGCCGATCGCCCGTGCTGCAATTATAGTCAGGAAAAACAATGGACTAGACGCATTTTGCACGGTCGAGATTCGCTGAAATATCGAACAGGGCAACATCTGGGGCAACATTTCGCAGGGCAGGAATGCGAAAAACACGCCCTAGGCCGGACGCAAAAAAGCGGCCCCATGTTTCCCCAGGGCCGCTAAGTTTTTGGGAGGCTTCCTACTAGGAAGCTAATTATGAAAATATGGTAATGGTGCGGACGGTCCAGCAATCACAGATGGAACCTTTGCCAAACGCCCGGTTGTGCTTTGCTTGCTCACGGTATGGTGATTGTGGGTTTGGATTCCGATGTTTCCCGCGCGGCGATATCCGCCGCGTCATGACATCGCCCTTCCGTCCCGCACCAGCATCGCGACAAGCTGCTCGTTAATGCAACCATGTTTCTCGGGTTCACCGATCTGCGAATCCCAGAGGCCAAGGCTTCGTGCCACGGCCGCAAAGCCTGCGAGCGTGGTGATGCGGTGGCCGGTGATCTGTTCGGCAAGGTCGCGTTGCTTATACGCGATTGGATCGGTCACCGCATCCCGCTCATCATCGTCGGTGATCTCGTTCGCGCCACCCGAGTAAAAAGAGAGATAGCGCCGTTCGTTGGCATCGAAACGGGCGCACAGGGCGATCAGTTCGGCATCGGGGTTGCCCGCATGGGCGGCGATCGGCGCCACCAGCGCGGCGGCGGTGCCAGCGGCGAGGCTGGCGAGGGTGCGGCGGCGGTTCATGACGCCATACCTTCGCTCAGGCCGCGCGTGATGGCCTGCGTGGCGATGCGGGTAAGTATGGCGCGCTCGCCCGGCGAGCCGGCCAGGGCGCGAAGTTCGGCAACCTGCCGATCGACCAGCGCTTTGATTGCGCCGATGGTCGGGGTGATGTTGTTCGCAGGATACAGGAATCCTGTATGATTGTTGGTAGCCATCTGCATTATTCTCCATTCGGTGTTGATGGTCAGGGCCGCTTGCGATGGATCAGATCGCTTGCGGCCCGCCTTTAATGGCGCTATAAACTCATTATGTCAATTACAAGCGCTAAAAAACCATTAAAAGGTCGACCAGTTAAAGATAGTGAGGCCGTAAATGTGCGGCTGGAACGGACAACCTTAACCGCAATCGATAGCTGGCGACGGTCACAGCCCGACCTACCCACTCGCCCCGAAGCAATAAGACGCCTGCTAACAAAAATATTAAAAGTCCAATAAAATGGATTTCATTAGTTCAATTTCTGGTAAACGAGGGAAATGGTACATATCAATCAATTGTTCAAATACTACGTGCGGGAACAAACTTTTGCTTAAAGAGTCTCCTTTGATCTGGACGTGGGAGCAGCGGCAAGCGGCGCAAAATGATCTCAGGCAGTACAAGGTCCAGTGTGTTTTATGCAAACGCGAAACTTCGCTTGATCAAGTAGCATTCCTGTCGACGGAAATCCGGTAATTTCCGGATATTTTAATGAATACGCTACGAAATGGTGGTCGTACTTTTACTGCTCCAATCCTCAGCCGCCAGCATTTTTGGTCACATAGGTTCATGTCGGTTGGCGGTGCCAATCCAAAGCCCGATCCAAATCGCACAGCCATGGTCCTTTCAGCGCCGTACCGGTCGAGCGCGCCAGCGCTTCGGCCGCGTGTGTGACGCGCTGGTCGGGATGACGGCCGATCGATGAGCCTGAATATCCATCACATGCCATGCCATGCCACAGCGCGATTTTGATTGGTCGTCATAGCTTTCATAGCGGGCGCCCGGACCGCTGCCCAGCGGACGGAGACTCAGCGCCTTGTAATTTGCATTTGCAATACGTAAAGTAATACGTTATGTACGGTCTTCATACGGCAATACCTAAACATGTACGGGAAAATTATGACACCGAAAAGCGAGCGATTCGAAATGCGACTTGATCCTGATTTGCTTGAGCAGCTTGATACATGGCGCGCTCAACAAGGGGGCTTACCGTCCAGAGCGCAGGCTATCCGTCGCCTCATCGAAGCGGGGGCGGTCCATAATGAGCCTGCTACCTTCAAGCCAGGCAATGCTGAGAAACTAATAATTTGGCTATTAACAGAAATGCTTAAAGCACAGCCAGGCTATAAGAATAGTGAAACGATAAATCTAATCCAAGATGTCATACAAGGCGGACACTTTTGGGCGTTAGATTGGGAGATGCAGCACATCTTTCATAATTACTCAGACTCTCCCGCCGCTGTGAAACTTGTGGTGGATACACTAGATATGTGGAGTTTTATCGAAGCTGCATTTAAATCGTTTTCTTCAACAGAAAAGAAAAAACTTGAGGAAAATGTCGGCTTAAGGGGGAAAAAACCGAAATTCCTCGGGTTTGACGGCAATCACGAGACGGAGTATATGGGAATTGCTTCCTTCTTAGTTGAGAAACTTGGTCGCTTCTCTTCGTTCAAGGGGCGCGATTTCAACTCGCATAGTCCGAGCGTGGACCGTTACCGGCGCATGTTTTCTAAATTCGAGGAAATGCGAATTAGTTTGATAGGACAAGAGTTAACTGTTGAGCAAGTCACCGTCCTTTTGAAATTATGAAATAAACGAACATGCTTGATCGCAAAATGCAGAACAACATCTTGAGGAAGCTTAAAGATGCGTACCCGCGGACATTGCTAATTTTCGAATTGATCGAAGGGGACGAGGGAGTCAAATACACGAATTTGGCGTATTTGAAGGAATTAGGCCTAATCACGGGCGGTATGCAGGCTAGCGGAAATTCGTTGGGTTACACACACTCCGCCATTACCGCCCGCGGCCTTGATTTTCTTGAGGATGATGGCGGTTTGAGTGCGATCCTCGGTACTGTAACGGTCAAACTGCACAGCGATACTATCCGAGACTTGATTTCCGCTAAAATTGAGGCCTCGACGTTGCCCGCAACGGAGAAGGATCAGATTAAGGCTCGGTTGAAATCGCTCCCTGCCACCGCCTTGCAGGCCGCTACGCTCGATCTCTTGCGGATGGGGTTAGAGCGCGCGCCGGACGCCGTCCAGATGATTCAAAGATTGTGCGGTTTCTGATGCATCTACCACCGCAGGGTCGGGGCGGCGGCGGGCTTAATGCCCGCTCGATCGGCAGCAGCAGCCTCACGAAACTGCCGTAGCGCCACGCGGCTGGGGCATGAGCGGGGGTTTGCATCGGCGCGGACACTCCCATTTTGGCGGGTTCGAGGGCGTCAGGCATCGGGCAACCGCCGCACAGCCTCGATCACCCGTTGCCCGCGCTCGATCAGCGCGGCCTCACCAGCCATGACCATGATGGCGTCGATGGTCTGAATCAGGGCGTATAGCTTGCGCCGCCCGGCTTTCAGTTCGGTGCGCACCGCCTGCCGAACTGCGGATCGGGTCGGTTTCTCGGGGCTGGGGGAGCCATCGCCCGCCCCCTGTCCCGGCCCGCACCCTCGCCCCTTGCCCCGATACCCTGCCATCAGAAAGCCGCCGCGTTTGCTTGGATCGCCACCCGTGCGCTGGTCTGGTTGCGGATCGTGACCTGTTGCGGGCGCATGGGCTTCTGGCGGCGTAGTGTCTCTACAAGGCGTTCCACTTTGGCGGGGAGGCCAGAAGGGCCACCCGAGAGCGCTGCGGTGGCTTGTGCCCGCGTAACCCTGTCGGTGCCCTCCTCGCGGCTCATGGCGGAAATGACTTTTGCCATCGTCGCTTTATTATCCATGTTGATCGGGGCGTTCGGCTTGATGCCGGACCACTTCGAGACATTGGCGATGTAGGAGGCGTCGTTCTTGCCGTGCCCGTTCCATACCGGGATGATCGATGCCAGCGTATCGGCTTGGTGTTTCGTCGGATACTGGCGAAGCAACGCGGCCCCGGCCTGAATACCCTGCTTGGTCGTGCCGAAATGCTCCAACTTGCCCCCCGGCATCAGGTCGAGCGGGTTGTTGTGCTGCGTCCACTTCGGCGGGATCGGGGCGAGCGGCATCCAAGGCGTGTGTTTCTTGGACCACGCGTCGATCTGCTTTATCTTCTCGCGGTTCTGGTTGTGAATCCAGAGTTCCAGTCCCGAACCCGAGTGATCTGCGGGCTGCGCTGGAGGGCCGAACAGGCCGCCGCCGGGGTGGTAGGGGTTGAACCCCGCCTTCCCCTTCTTACCCATCGTGGGGTCGAGGGCTTTGGCATATGGTTTCAGAAACCGTGCCACCGCGCCGATCTCGCCGGCTAGGTCGCCTATCGATGTCTCAAACGCGGTGAGGTCTTTCTGAAAACTGCCGGACCCGATGAATTTGGCGAACGTCTTTAATCCACCTTCTACGTCACCGACGATCTTGCCCATCTCCGGGCCTTTGGCGAACGCCGCGACCCAGTGCGAGGCTTCGGCGGAAACCCGCGTCAAGACGGGTGCAAGGCGATGCAGGCCGGTGATAAGGCTGCTTTCAATTTCAATCCCGGCCTTGCGCAGTTGAATGTCCAGGTTGATCCAGTCGCGGCCCACGGCGCTACTAAAACCCACGCTGTGAACGTCGTTACGCGCGTTGACAACGGCGGAGTTCATCCGCGAGACTGACGTGTGGCGATCGAGGCGCATCTGTTCGGTTGAGGCGAGCAGGTTATAGCCACGGGCTTGCGCTTCATTCATCCAGTCTGCGCGCGGCATGGCCTTAAGCGCGATCTGCATTTTTTTCTCGGCGTCGAGGCTCAATTGGAAATTGCTATCGTGCTGCAAGGCATTCTGCCCGATGCCCAGCCCGGCAAATACCCATCGTTTCGACACATCGTTGCGTGCATTGGCGATGTTGGCCGCGAAAGCATCGGCGTTGCCGAATTGATTGAAATTCGTGCTGAATGAAGCCGCCTGTCCGGGCGTCATGCCCACGCCGCGTGCGCTGCGTTGCCGGTTGAGCGCGCTACCGGCCAGATCATCCAGACCGATCGCGCCGCCGATACCGGCTAGGCCAACCCCGGCAACGCCCATTTTGGCCTGTGCGGCTGAGTGGGCCTGTGCGGCTGAGTGGAACAGAAAACCGGCATAAGACTACTCAAAAGTCCCATGCGGAAGTAGGGTTCCTGAGCGGCCTGAGACCGCCGTTCATAACGGTGTCGGGCAGCGAGAAGTCGTATCGCCCGAGGAAGTTGAGATGGCGCCAGATCAGCGGGGAGAGGTGGGCGATGTCGTTGCTGCTGGCGTCCATGCCGTCCGACCTGATCTGACGGATGACCTCCTGCATGTAGATGGCGTTCCAATGCACGACGGCATTGAGAGCGAGGCCAAGGGCGCCGAGTTGCTCCTCCTGTCCCTGCTGGAGCGGACTCCTGATTTCACCGCGTTCGCCGTGATGAATACGCCGGCCGAGGCGATGGCGCAGTTCCGTGTGGTTGAGCTGGGTCAGGATGCGCCGGCGGAACGCCGCGTCGTCGACGTAGTGAAGGATGTGGATTGTCTTGGCGATCCTGCCGATTTCGGAGAGCGCGCGCGCCAGGGTGGTTGGCTTGTCCCTGACCTGGAGCGTCCGCATGATACCGGCGGCCTTGAGATGCCCGAGTTTCAGCGAGCCGGCGAGGCGGATGGCATCCACCCAGTTCTCCCGGACCAGCGGCAGGTTGATGGTGCCTTTGCTGACACCATTAAACGGGCCGTAATCGGCTTTCCGGTCGATCCGCCAGAGCCTGGCGTCGCCGAGGTCGGCCAGGCGCGGGCTGAACTGGTAGCCGAGCAGCCAGAACAGGCCGAACACCGCATCGGAGTACGCGGCGGTGTCGGTCATGAATTCGACCGGCTCCAGCTCGGTTTCCTGTTCGAGGAGAAGGGCGAGCAGCACCAGGCTGTCGCGCAGGGTGCCGGGAACGACGATGCCGTTCAGGCCGCTGAACTGGTTGGACAGCAGATTGTACCAGGTCACGCCGCGGGATTGGCCGAAATACTTCGGGTTCGGCCCGGCGTGGATGGCACTCGACGGGGCGGTGAAGCGCATGCCGTCCGCCGAGGCGACATCGCCGGCACCCCAGATTTTGATGAGCGGCAGCGCGGCATGGGCGGACACGATCCGCGCACTGGCGGCCGCGATGGTTTCCGGCCGGATGAAGTTCTGGCTGACCCAGGCCAAACGCTCCCGCCGGAGCGCCGGAACATCCTGCCGGCTAACCGCCTCGATGCCGATATTGCAGGCTTCCGCGACCAGGGCGGCGCACAGGCTGGTCTCGAAATGCTCTACCCTGGCCTGCCGCTCGCTGAGATGGGTGAAGGCCTTGGCAAAGCCGGTGCGTTGCATGATTTCCAGGACCAGGTCTGGCATGCCGGCTTTCGGCATGCGCCCCTGAACGGCCGGCCGCAGGGCGCGCAGGCCTTCCGTATCCTCCAGCCGGTCGAGCGGCGTGACGACAATGCGGGTTTTGCCGTCCACGGTCTCGAAGCGCAGATCGGGGTTGCTCGCCGCCCGATCGGCGACGGTGCGGTAGGCGCCATCGACCAACTGCGACAATGCGGCGATCTCGGTCTCGGCATCCAGCGAGCGGTTGAGCGCCCGGCAGACGACCTGCTTGGACGCCTGCCATGTCGCGCCGTCTAGCATTCCGCGTCTGGGATCGCCGTACCGGGTACCCGGGCTGGCGAAAATATCGCGGCGCTTCACGGCGGCTCGCCATGCGTCGATAATAGCGAACACGTAGGCTTTGGGATCGGCCACGCGGCCTTCCGCGTCCAGCACATGCGGCTGCCAGGCCTTCGGGATCGCCGCTGTCGGCGCATCGCGCATCTTCGCGTTGGACCAGTCGGAAATTTTCGCGAGATAGCGGATTGCCTCCTGCACGGCCTTGCCGCCGGGTGCGGCGTTCATTTCCAGCCTGGTGACGATGTTGAAGAACAGGCGGCGTGCCCTGCGCCAGCGGGCAAGAAGCTCCGCATAAGGCTGGGCGTCACGAGGCGTGGCAATCGCATCGACCTCGGCCATCGCGGCCACGAGATCGTCGCGGGGAAGCCGCGCGAACAGGGCGTCGCGCCATTGATCCAGCGGCAGGACGTTCTCTTCAAAGACCAGCTTGGCCATGTCCCGCAGCAGGATGGCGGCATCATCGAGATCGCGCAGGCTTCTCAGCCTGGCCTTTTTGTCGGCGGCTTCGGCATCCTTGACGAGATCGGTGATCAGCGCCTCGGCTAGTTCGGCAGCGTCATCCTGTGCTGCCCCTTCGAGCGTATGGAACAGCGCTGCCACGGTTGCCGTCCGACGCGGTTCCTGAAGGGCGGCGATCGCGGACGGCTTTCCGGCCCGTGCAACCCGCGCCAGCCGCTCAAGGCTCGCGGCCGGAACGCCCCTTGGCGGCGCTGGCCGCAGATCGAACGCGCGAATGGCTTCGAGCCGATCGAGGTGGTGCAGGAATTCGCCGGAGGACCGCTGGGTCGGCACGGTTCGCAGGGCGTCCAACGCAGCAAAGCCGCTTTCATTGCCCTCATCGAACAGCTTTGCAATGCGCTCGCGCTGTTTGTCGTCGAGGGCCGCGACAAGCCGTTTCCAAAGACGCTTTTGCGCGCGGTCTCGGATGCGGCCCACAAAGCGTTCGAGGACGCTGACGCCCGGCAGCAGCACCTTGTTGACGACGAGCCACGACGCGGCGCGCTCGACCAGAGGGCCTGGGTGGTCGTCGCCGCTCCAGCACAACGCATAAAGCCAGCGGGTCAGGCGAAACCGGGCCGGTCCGTTGTCTGCGAATTCCGTGAAGCCGTAACGCTCGCGGATCAGGGCGAGATGGCGGAAGCGCTGACCGTTCTTAAGGTCAAAATAGCCATCGAGGCCGGGGGTTTTCTTCAAGCCGAGCTGATTGACCAGGAAAGCCGTGACAGGACCGGGGATTTCGACATCGGCGCCAGGAAAGACGCCGATGCATCGTGCCGATCCCAGCATGAGCGCAAAGCCGAGGCGGTTGTGGTCGCCGCGCAGCCCGTTGGTGATCTCCCGGTCGCTTCGGTCCAAATGAAAGTACCGCGCCAGCTGATCCGGCGAGGGAGCGGCGGCAAAATTGGCATAGCGTTGCCGCTGCTCGTCGGACAGGTGGCGGGTGGGCATATCGTGCGGAACTTTAGACTTTTGCGAAGGGTCAAAGAGACACGGAAAACGCAGGATATTTTCCTTGCAAAACACCTATGCGTAAGTCACTATATTTGCAAGATGTTTTGCAACGCCAGGGAGGCACGCGCATGAGGCTGGGGTATGCCAGGGTCTCTACCGGGGATCAAAGCCTCGACGGTCAGTGCCAGCGCCTCTCCACAGCCGGGTGCGACAAGCTGTTCGAGGAGAAAATCTCCGGTGCCACGCGCAACCGCCCGCAGCTCGAGAAGCTGATCGAGCACCTGCGCAAGGACGACATTGTGGTGGTGACACGCCTCGACCGCCTGGCCCGCTCGACCTCCGACCTCTTGCGGATTGCTGAGCGACTCACCGAAAAAGGCGCCGGTTTACAATCGCTTGATGAGCCTTGGGCAGACACGGCAAGCCCTTCAGGCCGGATGGTCATGACGGTCTTCGCAGGCATTGCCGAGTTCGAGCGCAGCCTCATTATCAGCCGGACGAGCGACGGAAGGATAGCCGCCAAGGCGCGCGGCGTTGCTTTCGGCCGGCCGAAAAAAATGCGCCCCGACCAGCAGCAACTGGCCAGGGAACTCGTCCGCGACGGAAAGTCGATCAGTGCCGTTGCCAGGACCTTCGACGTTCACCCGGCGACGATTTACCGCATCATCGAGCCGTAGGTCGCCTTATGCCGGTTTTCTGTTCCACTCAGCCGCACAGGCC